>DATGZX010000188.1:0-25036 GCA_035296965.1 Gemmataceae bacterium | reverse complement strand
CGCTCACGGAGCAGACGCGCGGCCTCATCGGCGCCCGCGAACTCGGCTTGATGAAGTTCCAGGCCATCCTGATCAACGTGGCCCGTGGCGAATGCGTGGATGAGCATGCGCTTGCGGACCGGCTGCGCACGAAGATGCTCGGCGGCGCCGGCATCGACGTCTTTTCTCAAGAGCCGATTCCACGCGATCACCCGCTCCTTGCGCTGGACAACGCCATCTTGACGCCGCACATCGCCGGCGCGACCAATGAAGTGCGCGAGCGCGTCGTGCGCATGGCGGTGGCTAATCTGGTGCAGTTTCTGCAAGGCCGGCCGCCGCAGCATGTGCTGAACGCGGGCTGAGCCTTGGAACGAGAAGTGGATCGCTGCGATATGGGAGGCTCCAGCTATGGCCGTACTCCGTGGAACTGATGCCATCACTCATTGTCTCAAGGCAATGAGCGTGAAGCGCGTCTATGGACTCATCGGCACTTCGATCGTCGGGTTTCTGGACGGGCTCTACGAAGCTCGTGATACCATCCGCTATATCAGTTGTCGCCACGAACAAGTGGCCGGCAGTATGGCCGACGCCGAGGGCCGGCTCACGCGCCGACCTGGAATCGTCGCCTTGCACTCCGGGCCGGGTTCGCTCAATGCCATGATCAGCCTGGCCAACGCCGCCAAGGACTGTTCGCCGGTTATCGCGATCACCGGCTCTATCAAGCGCCGCTTGCAAGGCTGCGACGGCATGCTGGAGCTGGATCATGTGCGCGTCTTCCGTCCGATCTGCCGTGCTGCTTTTCGCGTCGACGATGTGCGAAACATCCCCACGATATTCACGGAGGCCTGGAATGCGGCCATGTCAGGCCCCGGCGGGCCGGTGCTGATCGAAGTGCCCGAGGACGTCTGGGCCGACCGTGACGACATCGACGTCGCTTCGTTCAACCCCACGGTCCCGCCGCCGGTGCCGGTCGCCGCCGACAAGATTCGGCACATTCTGGAACGACTTCACCAGGCCGCTCGCCCTCTCATCCTCGCCGGGGCGGGGGTATCCTACACCCATGCCGAGAAGTTCCTCAAGCAGGTGGTTGAGCACCTCCACGTGCCTGTCGTTACGACCGGCAACGGCCGCGGGGCCCTCTCGGAGCGACACCCCCTGGCACTCGGCCGCGCTGGCTATGGCGGAGGCAATGCCGTTGCCGACGAAGCTATGCGGCGCGCCGACTTCATCCTGGGCATCGGCTGCACCATGTCCGACATCACGACTGATTCTGGTTTGCGGCGAGATCGACGCAAGACGGTTCGCCGCGTATTCCTCCATGGATTGCCGCACATATTCCACGCCGTATTTCAACAGCCGATACACCAGCACCGCCAGTTTATGCGCCGTTGCCGTGATGGCGCCTTTCCCGCCAATTCGCCCCTTGATCCGGTGGTAAAACATTGCCAGCGGAGTTTTGGTCTGACTCGCGGCCTGCGCCGCCATCCGCAGTGCCTGCGCCAGCCGGCTCTTCCCCCGACGTGGCGAACGCTTCTTCCGCAAAACGCGAATCCGGCGAGAAAACGCAGTAGTAAGCTGCATTCGTCCGCCGGATTCGTGTTTTTCCGCGGCCTGGCTCAGGCCGCAGGCTGAGGATCTCTTAAGACTGCGCTCGCCGCCGGCGCCACCGTTTCCACCCAAAGATGCCAGCAGTACCGATTCCACCAATGCCCAGGAGAACCAGAGAAGCCGGTTCTGGTGCTGTGCTTGAAGCAGCCGGCGAAGCAGAAACACGGAGAAACATTTTGCCAGTTGGCTACGGTTGTGTCCGCAGTTGGAGGAGAGTCTCTGCTTCTTGACTGACATCACGCAGGTCACCGTCGTAGGACGTTCAGGACCAAACGTCCCATCAAAGCGGAGCCTTGGGATCGCAGATCCTTGAGCTTCTCAGCAGCGCGCAGGGGCGTGCTGATCGCAACTGCATCGGATTGGCCATGCTGGCAGCGAGAATTCATTTTAGGCGAGGTGTCCCTTTCGGCCGACGTTGCAGGTCCGCCTCTGCCATCTTCTGACGATGGGGCAAGGCGGTTTGAAGTGCACCTCTTGAGCCTTGGAGCAGCTTAAGTACGCCTTGAGCCCCTGATGCGGGTGGGCTGGCCGCCTTCAGCAGTCAGCTCGATCAAGGAGTCCCCCGCGCCCAGGTTGTGCTTGAGATCGAGCACTCTCCAGAGTACTGCACGGACCAAGTGGAAGGGCTTTATACGACCGTGCTGAAACGCCAGGCTGACCCGGTCGGATTGCAATATTTCGTTGCTGCCATGGAGGCAGGTCAATCGTTCGAAAACATCGAGGCTGCCATGCTCGGCTCATCCGAGTATTATGCTTTGGCCGGCGCGACATCCGACGGCTTCCTGAGCGCCCTCTATCAGACTGTGCTCAATCGTCAGGTTGATCCTGTTGGCCAGGCTGCCTTCACGTCAATCCTCGACCGGGGATTTTCGAGATCGGTCGTCGCTTTTTTCGTCGTCCACAGCATCGAGGCGCGGCAGGACCAGGTCGAGAGCTTCTATTTGGAATTCCTCGGGCGCGAGGCCGACCCGACCGGTCTAGCTGCTTTCACCGCCCCCCGTCCCGGAGGCTACCCCAACGATCTAATACTGGCCACGAGGCTAGCGTCGGCGGAATACTTTGAGGACGCGCAAGCGCTCTAGTGGTCTGCCACGAATGCGACAGCCAATGTCTCTCCTTTGATTGTTGTTGCTGGCGCGGCACCGCTCCAGTCAGAAGTAATATGCTTGGCCAGTAACTACTCAATAATCTGTGTCCGAGTCGGCAGGTCTGGCTCGTGCCGCTCATTCCCAGCAAACTAACGCGTCTGTAGGCGGCAATTGGCAAGTGAAATTGGCAACGGTTTTTCAACTGCTTGGCTTCCCCCCCGCCCACCGCCTGGCCACTCTCCGCGACACTACGATCTTCCCCGACGGCCGGGTCCTCGACGGTCTCACCGGGGCGTGATCCGCGCGGCCAGGCGAATGGAAAACAGGGGCTTCTCTGCGTCGTAGGCCAAGTCTGCCGGTTTGGTCCATGGCACTGCTTCGCCCGCTTCAACGATGGCGATGGTGATTAGATGTGCCGTCAGTGAACTCGGAGATGGCTATTCCTGAGTGATGAAAAGACGACCGTCCCTGTGCAGAGGTTGATTGGAAGGAAAGCCGATGGCCGGCAGGCAAGAACTGGCAGGCCGGCCTGCTTCGGGACTCGGGTATTGTCGCCAGCGTTTGGGGTCGAGGCAACCGATCCTGCCAGGCGGGGCCCCGTGGGGCTCCGGCGGTCAGTAATTCTGGACGTACGCGGCCGAGTTCTACACCCGGTCCCTACTTCCACCATAAGTGAGCGTCGTCTGCGGGACCGTGCGCTCTTCTGTTCCGCTATTTCCATGTGCTGACAGCTCTCTGTTCGTCGCTCAGTCACGATGAGGGTTTGGCGTTTTACTCACCATCTTTTGTATCCTTAGCCGGGCTGAAGTGACTAAGTTCTTTGCGCCCATCCGTGGACTGAAATACGGAACGCCGTTCATGACCAACTATGCTGCCGGGATGCGCGTGTCGGAAGTTAGCGCCCTGCGCGTTGCTGTCATCGACAGCAAGCGGATGGTGATCCGGGTTGACTAGGGCAAGGGCCGCAAGGACCGCTAGGTGTTGCTGTCGCCGAAGCTCTTGGAAGTATTGCGGGAATTCTGGAAGGCGTACCGTCCTGCCGAGTTGCTCTTCCTTGCGAACCAGACTCGATGGACTGGTACACGATGAAGGGCTGGAACGGTCCTGTTTCCGTTTATGAAACGGCCTCTAAACAGTTTGCACCAACCGTGCTGAGAAAAGGTGGTCGATCCACAGAGAAGTCAGCTTCTCCGCGGCGCTGTTTTGGCGGAGACGCGTGTTTAGGTTGGGGAAATCGACCGCTTGCAACAATTGATCCTGGTTAAAGCAACTAAAGACATAAGATTCCTCTTTCGTTTGGGGGTCCAGGTGGCGCTGTAAACATTGGGCGCAAATCTCTTTCATCATGCATTGCATCGGAGAGTTGATCGACCCGATGGCCGTCGGTTGGTTAGGGAAGTGCTTGTGCAATTTGTCGGCGAGGGCGTGCTTGACGGCGGCCATCATGCGGTCGGACCCAATGGCGATGATGCGCTGGGCGTCGGCCAGGCGGATGACTTGCGCGCCCAGTAGGCCCGAGGCGTAGGCTTCCATGGCCTCGACAATATTGCCCAGGAAAGTGCGATCTTGCGGGCGGCCGGGCTGGATGCAAGGCCCTCGATCGGTGCTCCAGACCACCACGTCGCAAGCCTTTTCGATCGCCTGACGTTTGAACAGGTCGGTGGGGGCTCGGTAGCCCGCGAAGTAAATCACTTTGTTGTTCTTCTCCTTCAAAGCCAAGGCGATGGAAAAGAGGACGGCGTTGCCCAGGCCCCCACCGGCAAGGACGACAGTCTGGCTGTGCGGGATCTCGGTGGGGCTGCCCGTGGGCCCCATGAGGACGATCTTCTCGCCCGGTTCCAGCAAAGAGCACAGCCGGCTGCTGCCGCCCATTTCCAGTACGATGAGCGAGATTAACCCGCGCTCGCGATCGACCCAGGCTCCCGTGAGAGCAATCCCTTCCATGGTGAGCTTGATGCCGTCGACCTCCTCTGCGAAGGTTTCATAGTTCTGGAGGCGATAGAACTCGCCAGGATGGAAATTCCGTGCGGCGAGGGGGGCACGCACCACCACCTCGACGATTTGATGGGTCAGGCGCAGAGCGTCGACCACCTCGGCGACGAGTTGCTCGTCCAACGATTCGGCGAACATGACCCAGTTCCGTTCGCGCTCCGGCTGGTCCTCGGGTTTCAGCCGCGCGATTTCTTCCTCGAAAACGCGGGAGATTTCGGGATGGCCATCCTTGGCAGAGGCCATCGCCTTGACCACGTTGCCCGCATACTGGGGGTGATTGTCCCCGAAGAAGGTGACGTAGCGGCCCTGTTTCTCGTACGAGGTGAAGAATCCGATTTCCCCAGGGCCCGCGGGCACGAGTTGCTTCACCTCGCCGGAAGTCTGGAGCCTGTGGCCGCGATAAAACTCCCCCTTGGCGTCGAGCTGGAAGGTGCCCGGATGTTCGCGATTGTAAGTGGTGTTAGGGTGCGTTCCTGCGGCGATCATCACGGCGCGGGCCGGAAGAGTGACGAACTCGCCGGAAGATTTCCAGCGGCCATCCTTTTGCACCTGATATTCGCAGCGCAGTACGGCGATGGCGCCGTAGGCGTCGGGAATGCATTCCACCGGGTTGAGACGTTCGGCAAAGCGGATGCCCTCTTCGAGCGACTTGATGACTTCCTCGTGGTTGAGGCGATAAGCAGGCGAATCCTGCAGGCGTTTGCGATACACAATGGTCACGCCGCCCCAGGCCCGGACCAGGCGATTGAAATCCGGCTTGCGCCCGGCGGCCGTGGCGGCGGAGCGTTCCGCGCGAATAGCCCGACCGTGCTTTAACCAGGTCTCGACGATGCCCCGTTCTTCGTCATCCAGCATGGCCCAAATCGCGTCTTCGCCGATTTTCGGAACCAGTCGGTCGTACCGGTCCAGCGCCTTTTCCGCCTGCACCACATAGTAGGCTTGCATCTCGGTGGCCGTGTCAATGGCGGTCAGGCCGCCGCCAATCACGATCGCGGGAAGCCGCATCTGAAGGTTCGCCAAGCTATTGGCCTTGTAAGCGCCGGTGGCCTGAAGACCCATGAGAAAATCGGAAGCCATCCGCACGCCGCGCAGCAGGTTGTTTTTCATGGGCACCAGAGTCGGCTTGCCGGCGCCGGTGCATATGGCCACATGGTCAAACCCCAGGTTCCAGGCATCGTCCAGCGTCAAGGTCCCGCCAAACCGGATGCCATCGTAAAGACGGAACTTCTTGCGCCGCATGAGCAGCAAGTAATTGATGTCCAGGAAGTTCTTGTCCCAGCGCACCGTGATCCCGTATTCGGAAACCCCGCCGAAACCGAGGATGGTGCGGCGATCCAGAGGCCCGGTGACGTCGTCGATGTCCCTGATCGGTTGGGGCACGCGCCGCTTGGCCCCGCGCATGCGCACTGAGAGCGGTTCGATGCGCAGACCGTCGATGCCAACCACGCCGAAGCCTTCGTTGAGCAGGTGGTGGGCCAGGGTGTAGCCCGCCGGCCCCATGCCGATCACCAGAATGTTCTTGCCGTTGTAAGGGAGGGGACAGGGCTGGCGGAGATTGAGGGGGTTCCAGCGCGCCAGCAGCGAGAAGATTTCGAAGCCATGCGGCAAATGCAACACATCGGACAGAATACTGGTTTCAATTTGGGGAATGTTCACCGGCGTCTGCTTCTGGTAGATGCACGACTTCATACAGTCGTTGCAAATCCGGTGGCCGGTGCCTGCGCACAGAGGATTGTCCACCATGATCATGCCCAGCGCCCCGATGCCATGGCCTTCCCGCTTGAGCAAGTGCGCTTCGGAAATTTTCTCCTTCAGCGGACAGCCCGTCAGTTCGATTCCCAGGGGATTTTTCTTGGCAGATCCATCTTTGTCCAGCATTCCCTTCGAGCAGGAATCCTTGTTGCGAGGATGACAAATGATGCAGTAGTGCATCTCGCGGAGCGCTTCGCGGGTATCCATGCGCAGGTCGGTCAGGCCGAAGCCGTCGCGGTGGCGTCGTCCCTCGGCAGGGCCCTCGAAGAGCGTGGGCAACTCCGGGTTATTGAAATCGCGGGCTACCAGGTTTTCGATGTCCAGCTTCTCGGGATGCACGAACGAGGCAAATTGGTGACGCCGCTGTTTCAGCTGGGGGTGAAAGGCCAGTACCCGCGCCCAGGCCGAAACGTCGCGCAATATTTCCTCGCATCGTGCAGATTCCGCAGCGTCACCCATGGTTTTGGCGGTTGCCTGGCGCTCGAGCAGCTTGAGGACAACCTCGGCCAGTTCCCGCTCGGGATCGTTCGCCCATTCCCCCCGAGTGAGGATTTCCGCCACCCGTTCCCGGTAACGAAACTCGACGTCGGCGATGTTCATGGCCGCCAGTTCCCGCGGGGCAGAAGGCGTTTTCAGCACCAGGCGATCCAGGAAGCGTTTCTTGAATTCGTACACCGCCCGGTCATCGGCGGTGCGCCGATTCAGGTCGGTCACTTCCTTTTCGATGTGGAAAACTCGGGCGATAAAGCGATCCAGGTGCCTGGCAACGTCGATGAGGAGCGGCGCATCTTCCTGGCCCTCACCGCGGGAATACTGTTCGCAACTGTGTTCGTAGCGCTCGGCGAGGGCCGGGTCCGCCGACCGAAGCTCAGCGCGAAAAACCTGGTAAAAGGCCATCAGTCGGCGCACGCGATTGAGGTCGGCGTAGCGAAAGCCCTCGATCCCCAGCGGGAAGTTCCACGCTGCCGCCGTGCTCCGCGAACTGGAAGGCAGATGCAGATAACTCATGGTCGATCCTTCAATCGCCGACGAGGAAGCTAGCCAATCCGCTGCGGCCTCGCGCCCCCGTCAGGTAACCGTGCCCTGGATCGCTTCGTTCATCTTGTGGATGATGGCGGCCACAGAGCGTTACTTGACCTGTATGGTCAAGTTACTGAGCCGAATTGCAAATGCCCATGCGAACGACACTTGGGCAGGGGCAACCGTTGGCCAGTTCCACCGAACTGAAGTCATCCAGCGGTGTCATCGGAGAATGGAGCATACAGGCCTACCGTCGCTACCTCGATGGCCCTGCCGACTTTCACGGTCAGAGCAGAGACGACACTGACCGGAAACGCCACGACGCAAAATGTCATCCAAGACAACACGATCGGGTTGATCCAGGGGGGCTTCTCTGCACTCGGTAATTCCGAAGATGGCGTGCTCGTGCACGGCGGGGCGTCGCTCAATCAAATCGTGGGCGGCAATGTCATCGCCGCCAACGGCACGAACGGCGTGGCGATCATGGATGGCTCCAGCTTGAATCAGGTGACCGGCAACGTCATCGGCACCGACAAAAACAACACCCCGAACCTCGGCAACGGCGCTCAAGGGGTGCTGATCGCCGGCGCGTCCAGCACGAACACCATCGGCGGCGCCGGCGCGAGTTTGCCCAATGTCCTCTCCGGCAACGACGCCAACGGCATCGAAATCACCGGCACCTCCACGGGCAATCTAATTCTCGGCAATCTCATTGGAACAACCGTGGACGGTGCGGCCGCGTTGCCCAACCTTCTGAACGGCATCGTTGTCTTTTCGCCTGCCAACCAAATCGGCGGCGCCGCCGCGGGCGCTGGCAATGTGGTCTCCGGCAACCAGGGCGCTGGGATTGTCCTCAGCGGCAGCCATGCGTCTGGCAACCAAATCCTCGGCAACCTGGTCGGCGTCGATGCCCTGGGAAGTGCGGCCTTGCCGAACATCATCGCGGGACTGGAACTCTCCGCCGGGGCCCATTCCAATTCGATCGGCGGACCGGCGGCAGGCGACCGCAACGTCATCTCCGGGAACGATGGTCCGGGCGTTCTCCTTCTCGCTGCCAGTGCCAACGTCATTCAGGGGGACAGCATCGGTTGCGACGCAGCCGGACTGAATCCGCTCCCCAACATGCAGGATGGAGTCGATGTGTTCAATGGCTCGTCAGCAAATTCTATTGGCGGACCGCTCGTGCGGCCTGGCGCTCGCCGGCGGCGAACGCCAAGCCGTAAGTACCGCGTTTCCCACTGCGCTTGGCCGTGCTCAGGGGTGCTACAGTTGTATGTACCCGGAATCCAGGCTAGTGCTTCCGCGCATACTCTGCCGAGCCGATTGCCAAGTCTGGCCGAGCAGATCGACTGGGAATACGTCCTGGCGGCACGAGGCGACGTTTACGTGACGGCGTCCATCTTGACTTCCACCGAGAAGTACACCGACATCATTGACGGGGCAAGCTCGGCCCAACTCCTTCCGGCGGCCGGTCTGACGTGGGCCAACCCGGGCGAGCGCGAACCAGGGTCAGGTGGGCATCGCCGACGCCAGCGCGTTCCCTTCTTAATAGCGGAACTCTATGCCGAAGTTGATGCCCTGGGCCCAGAAGTCGCTTTGGTTGAATGCGAATGCGGGGCGGGCTGGTCCCACTAGGGTGCTGCTCCCGAGGTTTGAGGGAATCTGAGTCGGGTTCACGGTGCGATCGATCTGATCGCCCGGGCGGACCACGTCGCTCCAGTAGAAGAAGGAGTAGCCAACAAAGGCCCGCAAGTGCTCCGTCACTTGGTAGCCGATGTTGAAACAGATGTCGGGAACCACGGCGAAGGCGTCGTGCTCGTAGTGTCCGATGTTGGTGGGCAAGGCCAGGAGGCCCCCGTTTGCAAACGTCGTTGGACCGCCGGGCGGCGTGAACGACGTGTAGCCGTTGATATTGACCGTCTCATGGGTATCGCCGAGGGCCACTTCGCCGGTGACATTGAAAAAGGTCCGGCCCCGCCACCACTCGGCGCAAGCGCCTACCTGACCGCCATAGAAGTCGTTGTGCGTCGAAAACTGGTCGAAAACGCCAATGGTGCTGCCGCCGATAACGGGAACGCTCGGATTGACCGCTAGGTTCTCCACGATAGACACGCTTTCGTCAAGCTCCAAGTAGCAGAAGCCGGTGATCAGGTCGATGCGGAGGCCCGAACAACAGTTGCCGCAGCAATAGAGATTGCACAGGACGTTTTCTTGGATGCCCCACAGCCGGCTTGGAGCCGAGACCGCTATCGATCCACTCAGCGTGCCTGGGGATACAACCAACTCGGAAACTTCGGCTCCATTGTTGGCATTCACGACCGGGCGCGCCACTACCGTACTGCCCCCGGCGGCGCCGGTCCCGCCAGCGACAAAACTCGTGCTATTTGTTCCAAGGAAGAAGAAATCCGTCTCGAGGCCAATCTTGTGACAGTCGTCCAGCCAGAAGCCGAAATCGAATTGGCCGCCGGAATACGGATTCTGGTCGAGGCCGCCGCCAAAGAGCACCACGGTGCCGGGTGCACCCAGGACACCTGCAGAAGCTGTTGTGCCTCCCGTCACGAGCGGCGGGACATGTCCGTCCTTGATCCACCATAGAAGATAGTCCGCACTCGCCCAGAACCTCCCCGCAGGTCCGCACGGTTCGCACCCCGGTGCGAGGCAAGAGGCGAAGTCGTTCACGCAAGAATTCGGGTTGGTATCCGGGAGCCCAGGAGAATCAGTTGCCGGATTCTGGGCGAGCCCGATACTCCCCGTTACGATGAGCGCAAACGAGGTAATGAGAAATCCTTTTCTCATTGCATACTCCTTTGGTGCAGCGCAGGCGCCGAGCGTTTCGACTTTTCACGGTGAGCGGTTAGCCAATGAGTTCAAGGCTGGCCGCCGTTGTCATTGGAGTTAATCGTTTGGCGGACCCGGCCAACTCCATAGATAAGGAAGGCAACGCGCTGTCGGTATGAGAAGATGGGCAGGGGGATCTGTCAAAATCGAGCGGATGGGCAACCTTGCCAGCAGCCTCAACTCATCTTTGATCTGAGCATCCTACGCCGCCAGAGCAGTCCGACGCCCCCGATTCCAAGGAGCATGATCGTTGCAGGTTCCGGCACCGACTTGAACTCCGTATCAAACGAACCAACGCCTGATGCGGTGAACGAGTTGAAGAAACCGTTGGAATTGAGCTCCAATCCGCCGCCATCAGCCGAATCGACCGAGCTGAACGTGAACGAGAGACCGTGCTCTGTGGAATTCGTGAAGTTGATGTAATCGGAAGTGAACTGCACGAAGTCGGGCGGCGTCAGTCCGTTGACCAGATCCGATGCAGAAAGGGAAACCTGGTCCGAGCCGAGTTGACCGCTCAAGAGATCCGAGTACTGGACCGTCAGGAAATCGTTCTTGCCCGCAACAGGCGGCGCGTCGAGGGTGATTACAATCTGGTTGGTCGTGGTCGGGAAAGATTCGACGTAAGATGGTCCCGCTGGCACTGCCGGCGAAACCGTGCTAGACGTGAGTGTCAAATGTGCTGCGAACTGGGTAGTCGGCAGACCAGAGTTGGCAGCTACAGTAGGATCCACGGTCAGCGACACTGGGATTGAAATCGTCGAACTAAAAGTCGCGCTGGTTCCATTGTTGGTATAGGAATAGTCGTTCGTGCTAACGTTGACCTGATTGACGCTAGCGAAGGTGATGATACCCGCGCGCAAATCAGGAGCAGCAAGCCAGCCCCAAACTCCAGCCAGTGCGATCACCCAGTAACCACGGTATCGATTGCCGACCATCGTCTAAGCCCCCCACGTAAATTTCAGTTTGGGACTAATTGAGCAAACGGCTTGCCAAATCAGGGAGAAAGGGCGCAACTTAACTGCTTTTGAGCAGAATCGTGATACGCCAGCTCTGGTGCAGACTGAGCGGGGCCGCGGCAAAGCATAACAACGGTCCGACCGTCAAATTGTGCTGTTATGAGGGCATGCAGATGGCTCCATCACGATTGGCCTGAGTTCGCCAGCGGTGCGCGAGGCTAAGAGGCTGTTCGATCATTTTCCCATCTTCATGTGCGGGGAGGTGCCGGGCCTGAGCGTTTTAGCCCACTCAAGGTTCACTCTCCAACCCGCTTCCAGGGGAGAGAGGCTTTCGCGGGATGAACGGACACGAGAAGATCGTAGCTTGAAGCGCCCTCGCAATCGACGCGGTTTTGTGACGTTCCAATCCTGGTAAACGCAGTACAAGATTCGGATTCAAGCCAGTCGGCGTGGCACTCTCCTCGCGCCGTCTTCACAAAGCGACCGGCCAGCGGATGACGATCCAACACGCCCCATGTTTCGTAACTGATAGATTCGGCACAGAGTTTGCGTATCCTCGCGTATTTGATCAGATGGCGCCTCAATTTTCGCCTGAGATCTAAATCACCCCACACTTGTCACCTGAGGTTTTCCTGATGCTGGCTGATTTCTTGCGCTTTCTCCGCCGCGACCAACCCACCACACTTCGCCTTCACCCCAATCTGCGGACTCGTCATTCGCCATTAGAGATTGAAAAACTCGAAGAGCGAACGGTGCCGAGCACGACCACCTTCGCGCAGTTTCAGCCGCTGATGCCGGCCCTGCAAGCGTTCGTCTATGACAATAATGGAACGAGCGCTACGCTCACGACCATTCCAGGAGGAGACCCTGTCCTGGTCAATTTCGATACAAGCTTCGCCGCAGGAATCACCACTCCGGTGCACGCGCATCTATTCCTGAGTGCTTCGACAACTGCCAAAACAGTTGGACCGGTTCCGCCAGGTAATCAGACAACCGAGCAATTCCCAACTCCGGTGAACACGCTGCAGATCACCCTCGATACGCCGGTGAACGGCAAAACGAATTTCTTGTCCGTGACTTACACCGGTTTGCTCGAAGGCCAGGTGGGATTGCCGGAAGCAGCGTCGCAGGCCTCGGATTCCGTGGTGCCTCCCGATATTGTGTCCTTCACTTCAGACTTCTTCGATTTCAGCAACTCGATCAATCATGGGTTTTCGCTGGCTTTCAGCTCGGTGCTATCCAACGATGGCAGCGGCGGCCTTCAGGTCGCGGCGGATGGCTTCTTCAAATCATTCACGGCTTCCGGCACGGGAACCTTTGACACGAATTTTGCCCCGCTGGGAGAAGTCCAGGGAGTGAAGTTCGAGGATATCAATGGGGACGGCATACGCCAACCAGGCGAGCCGGGCCTTGCGGGTTTCGTCGTTGACTTGCTCAGCCCGACTACCGGACAGGTCGAATGTACCACCACGAGCGGCACCAACGGCGAGTTCACCTTTATGAACGTCGCCTCCGGTACCTACAGCGTCCGTGAAGTGCAGCAGGCAGGCTACTCCCAAACAACTCCCAACCCGCCTGATATCACCGTGACCCGTGGCTCGGACATCACCGGACTGCTGTTCGGCAATCATTTAACGTCGGTTCCTCCCGGCGAAATTCAGGGCGTGAAATTTGATGACCTGAATGCCAACGGGATTCGCGACGCCAACGAGCCGGGGCTGGCCGGGTTTACCATCGAGCTCGTAAATCCAACCAATGGACAGGTGCTGATGACAACGGTGTCAGCCGCGAACGGCGCCTTTGCTTTCACCGGGTTGGTACCGGGGACTTATGGCATTCAGGAAGTTCAACAAACCGGCTGGGTGCAGACGACCGCCAGCCCTACGGATGTAACGGTAACTGCCGGTTCGGATACGACAGGTATCTTGATCGGTAACTACGAGGCCTCTGGCATCATCTTGTCAGCGAGCGGCGGCACCTCGACTCCACCCGTTATCAGCAAACTGGAGTTCTTCAACTCCAACATCGGCATCTTGACGGCAACCAATCCTCCGGGCGGATCGACAGTGACGTTGGCCGGAATAGAGTCTTATGTCAGCACCCTCTATCAAACGCTCCTCGATCGCGCTCCCGACCCCGCCGGCTACGCCGATTTCGTGACGCTCCTTCTTGCCGGGGCATCTCGGCAGCAGGTGGCGACCATGATTTGGGATTCTCCCGAACACCGGGGGATCGAGGTCGACCAGTTTTACATGACTTTTCTGGGGCGAGCCGCCGATCCCGCGGGCCGCGCCTTTTGGGTAAGCGCGTTCCTGAACGGCGCCACCGAACTCGACGTGGAAAGAGCCTTCCTTGATTCTCCGGAATACAACGCGGACCACCCGACCGATGCATCGTTCCTAACCGGTTTGTACGCCCAAGTCCTCGGACGACAGCCCGACGCGGACGGTGAAGCCTATTGGCTCGAGCAATTGCAAACCGTTGATCGTGACGTAGTGGTGAATGCTTTCTTGACTTCGGCGGAGGCGGACGAAAGGCTGGTTGAAGCGTTCTATACGCAGTACCTGGGCCGACAGCCGGACAGCGCCGGTGAGGCGCAGTGGGTTCAACTTCTGCTCAGTGGGCAAGCTAGCCTCGAGTCGGTGGCCGTCTCCTTTCTTGCCTCCGACGAGTTCTTCGCACGCTTTTCCTCATGAAAAGGGGACACGAAGATTCCCGTAGGGTCAAATAATTCAAACGGGCAACAGCAGCGAGCATAATTGGGCGTTTAAAGTGGCGCTTGGTCGCATCTCGGCCGTAGTGGGTATCTCCTTGGTCTGGCAGGAGCTGCGAATGTCGTGGTTGGATTGTCCTTCTCGGCAGACAAACGCAGCGGCACTGGGGAAGCGCGTCTCCAAATGAATCCATAACAGTGTTACGCTGCTTGCCGGGAATAGTAGCGCAGGACCCCGCCGAGACGTTCTCGGCACTGGATGTCGCCCGTTTGGCGGCCGACTTCCGCCCCCGGTTTAATGAGCCGATTCTTCAGCCCCTGGTGATTTCTCTCGCCATGAAAATGGCAGATGTACTCGTTGATCAATCTGTTCGGTACGACCGGGGAAGGCGGCGCTGGCCCCGACGCCGGCACGGTGTTCGAGGTGGCGGCCGGCAGCGGCAGCATCCCCACCCTTGCCTCCTTCAACGGCCATTCCGACGGGGACGGCCCCGTGGGCGGCCTAGTCGAGGACGGGTTCGGCAATCTCTTTGGCGTAACCGGCGCTGGCGGCGCGTTCAACTACGGCACGGTGTTCGAGGTGTCGGCCGCAAGCGTGGCGGCCGGCAACCCCAGCATCACCACCCTTGTCTCCTTCAACAGCACCAACGGTAGCGGCCCCGATGCCCTGGTCGAGGACAGCAACGGCAATCTGTTCTGCACCACCGACTCTGGCGGTGCGTCCAATGAGGGCACTGTGTTCGACGTGTCGGCCGCATCCACCCAGTATCCCCACGCCGTCTCCCTGGCCCAGACCCTCCCCGGCTACCGGGCCGTGGGCGAGGGCCGAAACATCGTGCACCGCGTAGCGACGTCCGCCACGCTCGCGGATGAGTCCACCTGGGAGAAGCTCCAGCGGCTCCTGGGCATCATCTCGGCATGGCGCACGGCAACGCTCACCCTGGATGGACGACCTTGGAAGTGCTGGTCGTTCTGGACACGGATCGCCGAGATCAAGGCCTGCCACGCCCGCAGGGTGCAAGTGAGGACAGGGGACCTCTACTGCTCCGGCAAGAGTGGGCCAGGCGACGAGGTAGACTAGATGCTCGACTGTCGAGACTAGCCTATCGAAGCTCATGGAACGCCAGATTACGGTTTTGTCATCCACTTCATCCGTTGACATTGCCTTCTCCACAGGCGTCCTGGGGGATGTTTTGCGAGTAGGCTCGCGCGCGTTCATCCAAAACGTGAAGCACAGCTTCTATCGTCCCGCCTAGATCGACGTACCCGTAACGCGCGCCCCACCCGACCTGCGGAGCAGCTTGTTTGAAAAGCATGGACTCTGCTGGGGAAACGCTCTTGTCGACATGGATGCAAATCTCCTCTACCCGTCGTTCAAAGTCCTGGACTACTGCGTCCATCGGCCTCTTAGCATGGCTAGCGGCAATTTCCGTCAGTCCGTTGGCATGGACGGGACGGCTCACGGTCCGCTTCCGAATCGCCGGCGTCATCCTCCGATCCACTACTCCCAGGGCGGAAGCACGGACCGCTGCCCGCAATCTTCACGCCGTTACTGGCATTGCCGGAAATGAGATTTCCCTGGCCACCTAAGTCTGACGCTCCCTGTGCCGCCGATCAGGTTGTTCTTGGCCGTTCCACGCTTCCTCCGAAGCCTCACGTCAAAGAGTGTCGTACCTGCCCTGTAGTTCCTTCTCGTGGAAAAATCGAAGCGGCTCTCTCACGAAGTCGGCAGGCTCCCGGCGTCAGCCGAGCAAGCGGTCCAATTCCTTGGCGACCACTTCGTAGCATTCGCAGCAAGCCGCTTCCAGCCCCTTCCGGTCGGTGACGGTGATTTTGCCCCGGTGGTAGTTAATCAGCCCGGCCTTCTGGAGGGTGCCCGCCACGGCGGTCACGGTGGGGCGGCACACGCCGAGCATCTGGGCCAGGAACTCATGGGTGAGCGGGAACTCGTCGGCCCCCACCCTGTTGTGGCTCATCAGCAGCCAGCGGCACATGCGTTTCTCGACGGAGTGCCGGTGGTTGCAGACGATGGACTGCGAAATCTGGTTAATCATCGACTGGGTGTAGCGCTGGACCAGGCCGTGCAACGGGCCACGCCGCCCCATCTCCTTCTGAAAGACTTTGGCCTCCATTCGCAGGGCCTCGCCCGGAATCTGCACAATCGCCTTGGTAGGGCTGCGGTCGGACCCCAGGAAGACCGGAGTTCCCACCATGCCCTCGTTGCCGATGAGGCCCACTTCGAGCGTGAAGCCGCTGTCCATGATGACCAGGGAAACTACGCTGTTGAACGGGAAAAAGACGTGCGCAATCGGCCCGTTCGCCTCGTAGAGGATGTCCCTCAAGGGTAAGGACACCTTCTCCAAATGGGGGAGCAAGCGGTCGTACTCGTCCCTCGGCAAAGCAACCAACAGACGGTTCTCGCCGGGAACGTGGATTCGGCGAAGTTTAGTCATTGTACGCCTCCTCACTACGGTCGGGACCGGGAATGGTGCGCTGCGAGAGGCCCCCCGCCCTTGTCCTTCTGCGTCTATTATCACAAAGAAAATCTTGCTGTCATGTCGGAAACCGTACAGACGCTTTTTGTCTGCCATCCGACAAAAGGATAGAATGGTCTGCTGGCAGACAGACGGGGGAAACGCAGCTTAACGGCAATGGGGCCCCACCCGGCACCGCCAGAACATCGCCTTCGGCCTGGTGGCGCTGGCGGCGTCTCCCGGTGGGCCGAAGGCCCTGAATTGCATCCTGGCCGGATTGCCGACGGACTTCCCCGCTTCGGTTCTTGTCGTCCAGGGCCTTTGCCCCGATGAGCCGAGCCTCCTCGCCGACATCCTGAGCCGCCACACGGCGCTCATGGTCAAGCAGACTGCGGACGGGGACGTGCTACGTCCGGCGAACGTCTTCACGCCCGTCCCCGACCGACACCTGCTGGTCAGGCCCGATGGAACCGTGTTCCAGGCCCCACGAGTTCAGTTCGGGCGCCCGCTGTACGACTTTGCCTTCGCCCTGCGGACACTGGCGGGGGCGCTGGGAGGGTGGTGAGCCATGCCGAAGACCAATCCGCCTGCTGCGCCGTACGGCAACCAGCTCCTGGCCCGGTTGCCCCCGGCGGAGTACCGGCGCCTCCTCCCCTGCCTGCAGCACGTCCCGCTGGAATTAAAACACGTCCTCTACGAGGCCGGGTCGCCCATCGACTACGCCTACTTCCCGAACCGGGGTGTCGTCTCTGCTCTGACCGTGATGGAAGACGGCAGGGCCATCGAGGTAGCGACGGTAGGGGACGAGGGTATGGTAGGCCTGCCGCTCCTCGTCGGAGCCAAGACGGCGGCCAACCGGATGATCGTGCAAGCGCCGGGCGAGGCCCTACGGATGGGGGCGGACGTGCTGAGGGGAGAGGCGAACCGGGACAGCCCCTTGCGCCGGTCGCTAGTCCTCTACCACAGCGCCTTTCTTTTTCAGGTGTCACAGGCGGTGGCTTGCAACGGCCTTCACTCGGTTCACCAGCGCTGTTGCCGCTGGCTGTTGATGACCCAGGACCGAGCGCACTCGGACGTGTTCCCGATGACTCACGAGTTATTGGCCGAGATGCTCGGCGTGCGGCGTTCCACTGTATCCGAGGTTCTCGAACCCCTCAAAGAACAAGGTTTGATCCGTTACAGCCGGGGGAGATTCACCGTCCTCGACCGGGAGCGTCTGAAGGCCGGTTCTTGCGAGTGCTACCGGAGGATCAACGAAGAATTCGAGCGCTTGTTCGGTTGAACACGAAGGGAAGGCTCATGACCAATAACGGAATTCCTTCGAGGCATACCCTGTCTGTCGGATAGCGTACAGACGCCTTTGCAAGCTGGCTATAGGAAAAGACGTTATGGTATGCTAGCAGACAGAACGAGAAACCCAGTTTAGCCAGCAGACTGAACGAGAAACCTGGTGTTGCCATCGTTCCGCAAGTCAGACGTGAGCGCGGCAGGGCAACGGATTATCCATGCCGTAGCGACTGCCTTCTGCGCCGCTCGGAAGCCGCTGGCTCGCCAGGTTGCTGCTCACGAAACGGCTTTCCGACGCAGTAAAAGCGGCAAATAATACTGAACATCAGATGGGGGGGGTATGACCCATCCTTCACCGGCAAGCAAGGAAGCGTTGCACTTCCAACCGGAGTGGTGTCGTGTCACGCTCGCCAGCATTGGGGATGCCGTGATTACCACCGACATCAACGGCGGCGTCACCTTTCTGAACCCGGTGGCTCAGTCCTTGACCGGCTGGACGCTGGAAGAAGCGGCGGGCCAACCCCTCGACAGCGTGTTCCGCATCATCAACGAAGAGAGCCGCCAGCCGGTCGAGAGTCCCACCGTCCGAGCTTTGCGGGAGGGCGCGATCGTCGGGCTGGCGAACCATAGCCTGCTCATCGCCAAAGACGGCACGAAACGACCCATTGACGACAGTGCCGCCCCGATCCGCAACGAGAAGGGGGAAGTCGCCGGGGTCGTGCTGGTGTTCCGAGACATCAGCGAACGCAGGCGGCAAGAGCAGCAGGTGCAAGACGCCCTCACCTACGCCGACGACATCATTGCGACCTTGCGAGAGCCGTTCCTCGTTCTCGACAAGGCCCTGCGAGTCCAGACGGCGAACCGGGCTTTCTACCAGACATTCCACGCCGAGAAAAAGGAGACGGAAGGCCGCTTCATCTACGACTTGGGCAACGGCCAGTGGAACATTCCTCGACTGCGGACCCTGCTGGAGGGAGTCCTGTCGAACAGCCATCCCATTCATGACTGCGACGTGGAACACGACTTTCCGGCGATTGGCAAGAAGATCATGCTGCTCAATGCCCGCCGCTTCGAGTCGGTGGACAGCCAACCAGACCTGATCTTGCTCGCCATTGAGGACATCACCGAACGCAAACTGGCGGAAGTCGCTGTGCAGACTTCCGAAGTGCGGTATCGGCGGCTGTTCCAGACCGCCAAAGACGGCATCCTCATCCTCGACGCCAACACCTTGAAAATCATCGACGCCAACCCGTTCATGACGGAGTTGTTGGGCTACTCGCACGACGAGTTCTTGGGCAAGGAACTCTGGGAGATCGGTCTATTCGGAGATGAACAGGCGAGTCGCGCCGCCTACCAAGACCTGCAAGAGAAAGGCTATATCCGCTACGACCACCTGCCACTCGAAACCAAGAACGGCGAGCGGGCCGAGGTCGAGTTCGTCAGCAACATCTATCAGGTGGACCACCGGCCCGTCGCTCAGTGCAACATTCGGGACATCAGCGAACGCAGGCTCTTGGAGAAGCAGATAACGGAGCAGGCGGCTGCTTTGTCGGACCTGCACCGTCGCAAGGACGAGTTCTTGGCGATGCTGTCCCACGAACTCCGCAACCTTCTTGCTCCCATCTCCAACGCCGTCCATCTCCTCCGTCTCCAAAAACGCGAGAACTCCATCCAGCAACAAGCCAGAAACATCATCGAGCGTCAGGTGGGGCAGCTGTCACATCTCGTTGATGACCTGTTGGAAATCTCCCGCATCACCACCGGCAGCGTTCAGCTTCGCCAAGAGCGGGTCGCCGTGAACGGCATCGTGCAATGTGCTGTGGAGTCGGTTCGTCCGCTGATCGACCAACACAAGCATGAACTCACCGTTTCGTTGTCGCCTCAACCGATCTGGCTGTATGCCGACGCCGCCCGGCTGGAACAAGTCGTGGTGAACCTGCTCAACAACGCCGCCAAATACACCGACGAAGGCGGTCATATCTGGCTAGCCGTCCACCAAGAGGACGATGCGTGCGTGTTGCGGGTGCGAGATACGGGCATCGGTATCGCCCCGGAACTGCTGCCCCGCATCTTCGACCTGTTCACGCAGGCGGCACGGTCATTGGCCCGCTCGCAAGGCGGGTTGGGCATCGGCCTGTGCTTGGTGCATCGGCTCGTGGAAATGCACGGCGGAACGGTCGTGGCTTACAGTGCTTTGGGGCAAGGCAGTGAGTTCGTCGTGCGTCTGCCGATGATGGTGTCTCCCACATCGCAGCCGCCATCGCCCCCCAAAGAAACCGCCGAGCCGACCGGACCCTCTTTGCTGGTGCTGGTCGTGGATGACAACGTGGATGCGGCACAGAGTTTGGCCATGTTGTTGAAGGTTTCCGGCCATCAGGTTCGCATGGCTCATACCGGGCCGACCGCCCTGCAAGAGGCACTCGACTACCGACCGAACGCGGTGCTGTTGGACATCGGCTTGCCGGGGATGGATGGTTATGAGGTAGCAAAGCGGATACGTCAACAACCAGCTCTCCAAAACGTCGTGCTGGTCGCTATGACGGGGTACGGACAGGAGACAGACCGTCATCGTTCGCGGGAAGTGGGGTTCAACGCTCACTTGGTCAAGCCCGCCGACTTCGGCAAGGTGCAACAAATCTTGGCGACCAACTCGGAGAAGGCGACTTAAAGCTCAAGGCCCACGGAGCGGGTACGATGCCTTATGATTCGGGGCATGACCCAAGTGGTGCTGGTGTACGCGGCTCTGATCCGCAGCGGCTCCATTAGTCAACAGTAACCGGAAGTTTTTCGTGTCAAGCCGGGTGAAAGGAGGTTCGCAGCCATGAGGAAATTGGTGGTCGTTGTTTTGGTGCTGATCGTGGCCGTCGGCGCCCTGGGCTACTGGCAGGGATGGTTCAGCGTGACCAAGGAGGGCAAAGTTGACGTTCAAGTAGATCCGGCGAAGTTCAAGCAAGACAAGGCAGCCTTCACCAAGACGGTCGGCGAGCAGTCCAAGGTGTTGAAGAACAAGGTCGCCAGCCTCTGGAAAAAAACTGAGGGACTGAAGGGCGACGACAAGGCCCGTGTGGAGAAGGAGCTTGCTGAACTGGAAAAGAAGCACGAACGCCTTGAGCAACAGATCAAGGAACTCGACGATGCAGGCCACGACAGGTTCGAGGGCATCAAACAGGACCTCTCGAAAACCCTTGAGGAAGTGGAGAAGAAGATTGAAGAATTGACGAAAAAGCTGGAGAAGGCGAAAGACAAGTAGGCCCCCGGGCAGACGCTCCGGCGTCGGACTGGGCGACTGTCGAACTTGTTTGCAACTGCTGCTGGCCGTGGCGTTCACGGCGGCGGCCTTTACCGGGTCTCAGACCATCGAAAGGGGTGACATATGGGTTTGATCTTGCTGATTATTCTGATCCTGCTGCTGCTGGGCGCCTTCCCGCGCTGGGGCTACAACCAGAACTGGGGCTATGGCCCGAGCGGTCTCCTGGGGTTGGTGCTGGTGATCGTCATTATCCTCCTGCTCGTGGGGTACATCCCCCGTGGCTTCTGATGGGAAGTGGACGTGTCCGCCTCTGGCGGACCATACCTCCCCGGGCCGGTGGACGTATCGACAGGGTCCGGCGCGTCGCCCAGATCCCCGTCGCCGCAGACCTGAAGCGGCGCTCGAGTTTGACAAGGGCCCTGGTGTCAGAGAATTCTTTTCAAAGGAGGTACATCATGAACTGGGATCAGATCGCAGGCGATTGGAAGCAGTTCCGGGGCAAAGTGAAAGAGAAGTGGGGCAAGCTGACTGACGACGACCTGACAGCCATTGCCGGGAGGCGCGATCAATTGGCCGGCGTGCTCCAGCAAAAATACGGCTACGCCAAGGACCAGGCCGAAAAAGAACTCCACGAGTTCTTGGGTGCGCTGAACCGGTGAATTCTCCTGGCTCGTCTCGGAGGGGGATCAATCCGATGAAACTGCATGCCCGGACCTTCATGATGGTGACATTGGGCTTGGCGGCCTTTGTGGCCACGAAAGCGTCTGCCCAGAAAGTCGAACCGGCGACGCCGGATGGCGTCGAAGTGTTGGCACGTGGGCCGGTCCATGAAGCTTTCGCAACGCCGTCCCAGGCACGGCCGCTGCCCTCCAACGTCGTACCCAAGAAACCGCCCGATCCGATCGAGGAAGTGCCACCGGACCAGAAGCCGGCAGGCGATCACGTGCTGTGGATTCCCGGCTATTGGGGATGGGACGACGAACAAAGAGATTACCTGTGGGTGAGCGGCTTGTGGCGTGTGCCGCCGCCGGACCGACAGTGGATACCAGGTAACTGGCAACAGGTCGAGGACGGTTGGCAGTGGACTTCCGGTTTTTGGGCGGCCGCGGACCAGAATGCGGTGACCTATCTGCCCGCGCCGCCCCCGTCGATCGACGAGGGGCCCTCCATCCCTGCGCCCGACGAAAACAGCATCTACATCCCCGGCTGCAACGTAAGTGTCTGGCCGCAACCGCAGGATTACAGCTTGATGTTCCAGGGAAGCACCTCGTCGATGCGCTTCGCTCGTCCTCTGGGTCTATGTAGCCCTTCACCCCCGGAAGTGGTGGCAGTAACTCCGTCGCCCGAGCCATGATCAGTGCCCAATGTTGCCCCGCTCTGAATTGAGAAGCATCGACTCACTCAGTGACCCCATCTGGGACATGGAGTCTCCGGATGCCGGTCAGGGCTTTTACAAACAGAGAACAATTCCATGAGCATCTGGCATGAGATCACTCAGGGGGTGAAGGCGGTCGCCCACCCAGGGCCGAGCCGGTTCGTCGCCGGTGGCTTGCCAGTGCGCTGCCCTCACTGCAAGGCTGAGCAATTCATCGAGGGTTCGGCCCTGCTGAGCACCGTGGGCATAAGCTTTGCTCACCTGAACTGGGCCACGGAGAAGAAAGTCACGAATTTGATGTGCGACAGCTGCGGCCTGATTCAGTGGTTCGGTGCAACTCCGCAGGTCAGGACAACTTCGAATAATCGATAACCTCGCGCGCCGGTGCGTGTCCGGAGGTCGGGGCAAGTCTGGTTCCCATGGATAACGGAGGATTTGATCATGAGAAAGCGAATGTCGGCAGTCGGATTGGCGGTCGCGGCCGTACTCGGGGGCGTAGCTCTCGCGGGCGGTTCTCAGCAAGAGGCCCCCAAGATCGAACCCCAGGCGGAACAGTACCTCAAGGCCATGTCGAGCTATCTGGCGGGCCTCAAGACGTACTCGTTCCAGGTGGAGGAATTCTTTGACGAAGTGCAGGACGACGGTCAGAAACTTCAGGTCAGCAATCAGCGCCATATGTCCGTGAGCCGGCCCAACAAAGTGTTCGGAGAGGACGAGGGGGACACGGCCAACTCCTTATTTTACTACGACGGCAAGACAGCCACCGTCTACGACCGAGGACAAAAGACCTACGCCATCGAGAAGGTGCCCGGCACCATCGACGCGATGCTCGACGATCTGCACGACCGATTCGACACGGACCAGACCCTGGCCGACTTCCTGTTTGCCGACCCCTACAAGGTGTTCACGGAACACGTGCAGACCGGGGCCTATGTCGGGCTGCACAACGTGGGCAAGGTGAAGTGTCATCACCTGGCATTCCGGCAGAAGCTCTTGGATTGGCAAATCTGGATCGACGCCGGCGAGCAGCCGCTGCCGCGCAAGTTCTTAATCACCTTCAAGCGGCAGGTGGACGAGCCTCAATACACTGCCCTCTTCCAGCACTGGGACGTGAACCCCAAGCTGAGCGACGACCTGTTTCAGTTCCAGGCGCCGGAAGGTGTCCGCAAGGTCGATTTCCTGAATCGGCACGCCGAGCTCCAACCCTTGAAGAAAGCAGCCGGCAAGTAAGGCGGCGCGTGCCGCCGTCGCAGGGACGGTGGCGGGCTTTTTGTGGGACGCGGCAGGTGTCCTGCCCAATTGGGTATACGGCTCGATCTACAGCAGGTCGCGGCCGCCAGTGGGGTCGGCCCGCTACGGCGAGGTCCTTATTCGGTTATGAAGGGAGAAGCGATCATGAAGCATATCTTTTTTGGGGCGGGCAGCTTGTTTCTGGTTCTGGCAACGTTGATGTGGGCGATGGCTCCTATCAGCGCCCAGCGCGGTGGCCACGGTGGCGGCGGCGGCCATGCTGGCGGGGGCGGCCATGCCGGCGGCGGCCATGCCTCTGCTCACGTAGGGTCGGTTCACTACGCTGCCCGCGCCGCCCCTGTTCATGTCGCGCCCGCTGTGCGGGCGGGCGCGGTCCGGTCCGAGCATTACGCGGTCGCGGAGCATAGGGGCGGATACCGCAATCCCTACAGAGACGACTATTTTAGGCACTTCCGTCCCGGGTATCGCTCCTTTTTGATAGGCGACGCGTCATATTACTACTATGACAACCTGCCCCCCGACTGCCAAACGGTCGTGATCGGCGGTATTACCTATTCCCTTTGCGATGGCGTGTATTACCAGCCGTACCTCTATGGTGGGCAAACGGTGTATATGGTGGTCCCTACTCAATAACACAGGGCTGATCGGATTGCACTCATGTTGTCGTCCCCGGGAGATTGGCCGCACGAATGAGCCGCTAACCCCGGACAAAATTTTGCCGAGCGAATCCAAGCCAGCCGGAGCCGAGAAGCACACTCCGCTTGTGCCCGAAACTGCGTGGGTTATCGAAACGCACTCGCTCACGAAGCGATTCGGTCGTCTGACTGCCGTGGACGGGCTGACGCTCGCTGTTAGCGAGGGCCAGGTGTTCGGCCTGCTCGGCCCCAACGGAGCGGGCAAAAGCACTCTGATGAAGATGCTGGTGACTTTGCTGCCGCCGACGAGCGGTACCGCGAAACTCGCCGGCTACGATCTGCTCGGCCAGCCAGCGCTCGTCCGGCGTTCGATCGGCTATGTTCCGCAATTGCTGTCCGCCGACGGCATGCTCACTGGTTATGAAAACCTGCGGATCTTCGCCCAGTTGTACGATCTGCCACGCAAGGAGCGTGCGGCCCGCATCGACCAGGCGATGACTTCGGCAGGCCTTCACGACGCGGCCCACCACTTGGGGAACACCTATTCGGGGGACATGATTCGCCGGCTCGAAGTCGTCTCCGCGATGTTGCACCGCCCGCGTGTCCTGTTTTTAGACGAGCCAACCGTTGGCCGACGAAAAGGGGGTCATTCAAATCTTCAACGTCGGGGCCGACGCGGCTCGGAGCGCTGTAGCGGCCTACCTGGGGCCGGCTGCTTCCGCGGGAGCGGCAGACGTCGTTACGACGAGCGGGGTTGCAATTCCGGGGCTAAAGCTCCAAGTTTCGCTGCAGTGCTTTCCACATGCGGCGCTGCTTGT
>DATGZX010000187.1:0-5930 GCA_035296965.1 Gemmataceae bacterium | reverse complement strand
CATCCGCAGGCTGAGCAATGCATCCAGCAAATGCGCCATGTTCAAGAGCGTCCTTTTCAGCCGTCCTTTCCAGATGACCATGGCCAGCGCCATTACTCCCGCCACCAGAATCGTGCCCATGAGCACGGAGAACAGTTGCCGGGGGCCGAGACAAGCTCCCAAAGCGCCGGCCAGTTTCCAGTCTCCGGCGCCCAGGCTGCGGACCAGCACGAAAGGCAGCAGGAGTCCAAGGCCCAACGCCGTCCCCAGCAACGCGGCTTTCAGTCCCGGCCAGCGAAAAAGAATCGTGTTGACTGCGACGCCGGCAACCAGGCCCGAGACCGTGAGCCAGTTCGGAATCCGCCGGTAGCGCCAGTCGAGAACCCCCGCGCCCATCGCCACCAGCACCGCCGGAATCCAAGGGGCGAGAGTCATTGCTCTTCCAGTACTTTAGGGCTTTCGCGGCTCGCACTCAAGAGCGAAGTTCTCAGTTCCCAGTTCTCAGTTCTCAGTTCTCAGTCTCTTGACTCCGTGTTTCACTGAGAACTGAGAACTGGGAACTGAGAACTGCTGCCTTTTAAGCAAATTAAAAGGCCCGGCTGCCCGGGCCTGCAATTGGAATCGAAATATAGCTAGCCTAGCGTGTGACCGGAACCGCCGAGTTCCGTTCCGCAACCACTTTCTTGGCATTGTCCGCCAGAGCCCGCGCTTGCGGCATAAGCTCCAGAGCCTTCATTACGTCCGGATCGGTCTCCGCCCGCACCTTCAAGCCTTCTTCCTGGCCGAAGGCATCGACGAAGAGTTCGCTCTTGAGGTTGGAGCGCAGCCAGTCATTGCTCTCGATCATTTCGGCTTCGGTATAGGGGATCTTTTCCTCGTCGAGGAATTTGCGGAACTCCTGCAGCAGCGCTTCGTCCACTTCGAGGCTCTGCGTGATCTTGTGAGTGATCGCGTAGTGCTTGGCAAAATTAAACAGCGCGTAGTGCTGCAGCAACGAGTCCTGGAACTTGGTGGATTTGTAGGGTGTAAGTTTCACGTCAGGAGTGATGCCGCCGCCGCCATACACCGGGCGTCCCCCGTCCGTGAGCTTGACTTCGTGGTTGGCGTTATTCTCCTCCCCCTCGCGATTGTAGTAATAATCGTAGAGCGAGAGATTGGAGTAATCGCGCTGGATCAGGCGTCCGCTGGGGGTGTAGTACTTCGCGGTGGTGAGGGCCAGGCCGGTATTTTCCGCCAGCGGATACACGGTTTGCACCAAGCCCTTGCCGAACGTCACCTCGCCGACGATCAGGCCGCGATCGTGATCTTGAATGGCTCCGGCGACAATTTCGGCGGCGGATGCGGTGCCGCGATTTACCAGCACCACCAGCGGATAATCCTTGCCGCCATTGCCGCGGGCCGCTACGTACCGCTTTTCCGGCGACGACCGGCCGTGGTGCGAGACGATCAACTGTCCCTTCTTGAGAAACTTGTCGGCGACGCCTACGCCTTCACTCAGCAGTCCTCCAGGATTCTGGCGCAGATCGAGGACGAGGCCCTTCAGATCGCCCATCTGCTCGAGAGCTTCGGCCACTTCATGCTCCGTGGTTTCCTGGAACCCGGAGACGTGCATGTAGCCGATGCCGGGCTTGATCATGAAGTGCAGGTCCACGCTGTAGCGCGGAATCTCATCGCGGACGACCGCGAATTCGAGCGGATGGTCGGAGCCCTCGCGCAACATCGTGATGCGGACGGTGGTGCCTTTCGGTCCCTTGAGCAGATCGGCGACGTCGGAAGTGCTCATGTTATCGGTGGGCTTGCCGTCGATGGCGGCGATAATGTCCCCCGGCCGGATGCCGGCGCGATAGGCCGGTGTGCCGACGAAGGGAGCGATGACAATAACTTTATTGTTGCGCGGACCAACCGTCATGCCCACGCCGTAATACTTGCCGCGCTGCTCTTCCCTTAGAGCGGAATAAGACTTCGGATCGAAAAAATTCGAGTGGGGATCGAGCTGGTGCAACATGCTCGGGATGGCGCCGTCATAAATTACTTTGTCGGGATTCACCGGGTCGGCATAGTTGTCCTCGATCGTTTTATAGACCTCAGTGAACTGCTTCAAGCTTTCGCGGACGTCGGAGTCGCTGCTGGGCGTGGTTGCGGGGCTGACTTTCTGCGCGAACAGCATTCCCAGCAAGCCGAACAGAGCAAGGACAAAAACTATCAGGAAGAGTGAACGACGAGAACCACCAGCCATGTTTCGACATCCTCGGGCAGGGACGTCGAGGGCCCCAGCCACCCCATCTGACGCCAGTATAGCATGCGAAAGCGCCTCTTTAAATTTGGATGCAAACGGGCGCTGGGGGTTACGGCGGTGCGAGGTTTCCGGGCGGTTGTGGGAGCGGGGAGTTCAGAGGACTCGAAGAAAATCCCAACCTTTGACAATGGCGTGGAATCCCAACCTGGACGACGAACGTCCAGGGTGGGCACCCGGTTTTGCTGAAATACGGACAGTGGAGCGCCGGGCGTCCTGGCCCGGCCCCTCGCAGGCATCCACTGGCCGGGCCGGGACGCCCGCGCTCCATCAGACGGAGAACTGACATCGGACAGGAGCAAAAGGCCCCGGCGGTCCGGTTCTATGCGGCGGCCGTCTTCGCCTTCTGCTGAGTCACCTCCGACTCGGCTTGCAGCCAATCCTCTAGATCGCGCCCATCGGCTCTTCGGCGTTCTTCGTACAGTTCGTAGGCACGACGGCGAATTTGCTCTTGAACCGCACTGGCAGATTCGGTTGGTGGTGGGGCTGTCGGTAACGCAGGCGGTATTGTCTGTGTGCGCTTCATGGTGATGTCACCCCCTTTGTGGGCAATGGTTGACGGCTAGGGTTGACGCGGCTACGCGGCTTGAATCCTCGGCCAGTTCCTGGGCGCGCCCTGAAAAATCAGCTCATTTTGATTAGGGGCGGCAAATTCAGGGACGGCAAAGTTGATTTCGGAGCGCAGGCAGGTAAACTCCCGCGGTACCGCATGGTCGCTTCCGCTTCGGTCTGCTGGACCCCAGGCAAGCGCTAATTCGCCGCATTCGGGCGAAGGGCAACTCGACCCGGCTGCAACTACGTCAGCGTGGTCGTCCCAGTCAGCCGACATGGTGTCGTCTTCACCAGCCGCCGCTCCCTTGCTTCTACTTCTGTGATGTCTTTCTGTGGCGAAGTGAACGCCGGTAAGCAATAGCCCATTCTGCGGCTTTGACGGGATAAAATCAGGGCCCTGGCGGCCACTTGGGCGCCCACCCTGACGCCGACTATCGCGGCTACTATCGACCCGCGCTGATTGCGGAACCGGTATCACTTTACCCTCCCGGCTGAGACGCAACGTCATGGCTGATGCGCAGCTATGGCACAGCCAGTAATATTCCGGCTGCTTGGGATTGGGTAGTCGGAGAGCAGGGTCAACTTCCAGTCGAAAAAGTACCCCCTCTTGCAGATAGCGAAAGGAGGCGGAGCACGAAGGGTTGGTGCATTTGCCGAGCATTTCAAACCTCCACCGCAGCTCGGATGCTGCAATTATTCTCCTCTCCCTGGTTACAACTTGCTGTATCGCCGGTCACGCATCAGCGTGACGTGAAGGCGGCAGAAGCACTTGAACTCCGGAGGGTAACGCGTCCTAGCTCTTTCGCGGATGCGGCTTTGGCCTTGCAAAAGCACTCACAAGCAGTACAATTCGGGCAAATTCAGAGCTGAAAAAGTAGATCCCTATTTAAACGGGGCCGGATCACGGCGGACGTGATCTGCCTTGTGGTAAGAGAGGATATGGGCTCAAGACATTCCTGGAGGAACGGAGTATGAAATTTCATCGTCTGGCATTCGCCCTTAGTGTAATCAGCGTTTCGATCCTGACAGCAGGGTGTAGCTCAAACGAGAATAAGGCGAAGGAGAGCACGCCCACGCCGGCCACCGCCGCGCCGCCGGAGAGTAAGGACTCCGTGCTTTACACCGGTCAGGCGGCATTCAATCGAATGATGGGTCTGGCCATGAAGTGGTCGCCAGATGTTCAGCCGGCTCGTTTGGAATCTGTCGTCACCCCGGAAACCACCGGCCAGGATGGAAAATCAACCATCTGGCGAGGCTACTTTGCCTCGCCCGCTCGCCGGTCCGTCAAGACCATCGTTTGCTCGGGAAGCCGTCGGCCGGATGCGCCGCCGTTCGGAGTTTCAACCGAGGGGGCCGACAATGCCTATAACGCCCAATCCGCCAGTCTCATCTTTTCACAGTACCTGCTGAAAACCGATACGGATAAGGCCTTCGCCACGGCGCAGCAACATGGAGGCGACGCCATCCTAAAGAAGGATCCGAAGCAGTCCATCATGTACGTGTTGCTCAAGGATCGGAAGGTGAACGTGCCCGTCTGGTATGTCATTTACGGCACGAGCGAGAAGGACAAGAAGGGCATCGGTGTGATTAACGCGACCACCGGCGCTTTCATCACCGCCAGATGAGATTGAGCCGGGCCCAAACTTTGTTTCCGCTGTAAGCCTGTTATGTTGTGTGTGCCGGCGGCACTTTCCAAGAACCACGACCCGCTTGAACGCCTGGCGCTCGTTTTTTAGTGCTCAACGTTGAGTGCTCAACTCGATTTTGCCCGCGGTCAAAGTCCGGCCTCGCTCTTCATTTTCCCAGATATTGTCATCCCGAACGAAGTGGCTTCGTTCGGGATGACAATTCTTCAAAGGCGTCACTCGTGTAATGCTCCCGGACTTTCACCACCTCAAGGCACGGCTACTCCGCTGACTATCGGCGGGGCCTCTGCTTCGCTGAAATTGAGCGGATGATGAGCTTTCCGCCGCCGCTCCCCGGCAGAGGCGTTTTGGCCTGAGCAACGGCAGCCTCGATGAGCGCCTCGACCTCGGGACGGCTCAATACCTCAACCGATCCCAAACGGATGAAACGATTTTGATTGCCCGAGCCGAGCAGTATCTTGTGTGGATCGGGAAGGCTGGCACCGCGGTAGAAGGACAGACCCACTCCGTTTGCTGCGGCTGCGACAGAAACAATGCAATCGGACGGGCGTTCCGTCGAACAGTAACCTATAACGAAGAAGTTGTAGTTATCGTAAACCAGTTCGTTTGCAGTAGGCAAACGCTTCTACATCGCCTTGCGCACCGCGCGAATCAAAGCCCGGTTCTTCGGCTCGAATTTGTCGACGAAGCTTTTGAGCTGCTTTTCGGCATCAGCTGATGCTGACCGAGTGACCTTTACGGCTGTCTTCATCGCACTCCTCCCTGACGTTGGCACAGGGAGCCTAAAACTGTTCTCTTAAATGGGTTGGGTAGGGCACGGCTTCCGAACCATTTATGAGACCTGTTCTAGCACAGAAAAGGTACGATGGCACTATATTAGTAAGCGCTCGATAATCACATGTTAATTGCCATGTTGATTGCCAAGCGTTGCGGAAAATGCGCGCTGCGTCCAACCCAGCTCAACGCCGGGCCGAACACAGCGCGCAGCCATTCGCGCTAACTCGGGACGCGCTAGCCTTGGCCTAGCCTTGCGCCGGATGTAACACGCGGAAGGTGCTGCCCCCGTTCGACCATACAAGCACCAGCGCATCCTGACCGCTCGGCACGCTGGACAACGCCTCTGCCACCTCGGCCGAGGATTTCACCGCGCGCCGGTTCACTTCCATGATGACGTCCCCACGCTGCAAGCCCGCGTTATCGGCCGGACTGCCGGGCTGGACGTCCTCGACAATGGCGCCTTGAACCGATTTTCGCGGTTGCAGTTCATTGCGGACGTCCGGGGTCAAGTCGGCGAGACTCAGCCCCCAGCGGGCTTTCCCGTGGTCGCCGGCGGCGGTCTCAGTGCCTTTGCCCTTGCCCAGCGCGGCCAGCGTTACCGCAATGTTCGTCGGTTTGCTGTCACGCACCACCAGCAGATGGATGGTGTCACCCGGCCGCTTTTGTCCCACTGTCATTTGCAG
>DATGZX010000186.1:0-19193 GCA_035296965.1 Gemmataceae bacterium | reverse complement strand
GACCGTGCTGTCGGTGAGTGTCAGCGTGCCGGTATTGACGATGCCGCCGTCGCCGATGGCCGAGTTGCCGACGATGGTACTGTCGGTGATCGTCAAGGTGCCGCCGTAATTGCCAATGCCGCCCGCGCCCGCGGCCGAGTTCCCGGAGACGGTGCTGTTCGTGAGCTTTACCGAGCCGCCATAGTTCGCGATGCCGCCGTTGCCTGTGCCTGCCGAGTTTCCGGTGACGATGCTGTCGGTAAGTGTCAGCGTGCCGCCATAGTTCGCGATGCCGCCGTTCTCGAGCTGGGCTGAGTTTCCGGAAACGACGCTGTCGGCGAGTGTAAGCGTGCCCGTGTTGAGAATGCCGCCACTGTTGGGGGCCGAGTTTCCGGAGACGACGCTCTCGGTGAGCGTCAACGCGCCGGCGTTGAGGATGCCGCCGCCGTCGTCGGCCAGGTTGTTGGTCGTGGTATTGTCCGGCTGCGCCAGCGCCCCGGCTTCCACGGTCAGGCCGGTGATACTGACGCTGGCCTGGCCGTCGATATCGAGCACGCGGTTGGCGCTGTTGCCGCTCAGGGCCAGTTCGCTCGCTCCCGGGCCGATGATGGTGACACTCCGGCTCACCTCCAATTCGCTGACGGTCAGGGTGATCACCTGCTGCGTCGGCCCAAGCAAATGTGCGTCGAACTGGACTGTGTCCTTGGTGCCGAACGGCTGGGTGGTATCGATCTGGCTCGACTTGGCGGCGCTCAAGCTGGCTCCCGAGGCGTCGGTGGCGGTGCCGCCGGTGTTGACCAGCGCGATCGCCTCCCGCAGGGTCAGCGTCGAGCTGTCGCCCGAAATGGGAGCGTCGGCGAGGCTATTGACGGTAAGGACGGCCGGTGCCAACCGGTCCTCCAGCACCATGACCGTCAATTGGGACGGACGACGCCGGGCACCGGCCTTGTGTCGGCGTTCGGAGCGCCGCACTGCGGACTGCTGCGCGAGGCACCTGGGCAGCCAACGGACAAAAGACATCAGAGGCTCCTTTAATGTTGTTACCAAACGACTCGACTCGAACGCCCTGCCGCACCGAAGCCGGCACCGGGCTGCTGCCGGTCACTGTTCATGGGCGCAGGGCAGGGACGCAGCTTGCCCGGTGTTGCTCCGAGAGTGCGCAACAATGCGCGCGCCAAAAGCAGCAAGCTCGTTAGGACGGTAACGATGCTATGGATTTATGCCGGCCCAGTCTCCAGTCGCAGGCAGCAGATCAGCTGTCCAACGGAAGACCACGGCTACACTACCGGTGCAGACTCCCTATCCTGGAACTGCCGGCAGCACGGCCAAAGAGGTAGTTTATGATAAGTTGGCCAAGATTAAAAGATCGTGAGAAATCAATGAAAGTTGCGCTCTGTGCGCTGATTAAGTCGTAGGGTGTGTCAAGCGTACTCGCGCCGACGCACCATTCCGGGGACAGTGCAATCACGGCGGATTCAATCCAACGTAAGCGTCGTCGAGTAATCCAAAGTGAAGTGTGTAAAGGCCTGAGGGGGCGCTGCTTGTTGCATGGCGACGTGCGTCGGCGCAAGTACGCTTGACTGCACCCTACGCGTGCGCAGCCAACACATCTGCAGCTACTTCCGGTTCTCTTCTTTGCTCTCCTTGAATCCGTACCGAGCCAATAGCTCCTTCGCGGCGTCCAGGGAATTCGCAGATGCTGCCCCATCGTCAGGTAGTTGGACGTATGACTTGGAATACTTACCCTTCTTATGTTGATCGAGTACTTGGTTCACTTTCGACGTGTCACCAAGGTCTGCGAGCAGTAGAGCATAATGCGGTTGGTAGACCCAATGATCGGTCTCATAGAGCCGGTGGAGCTCGTTGAGAACTCGACTCTTTTCCTTCGGATCTTTTGCCAGCGACTTTAGAAGCTGAAGCGTTGGGAAAATGCCAGGCTTCTGTTTGATCGCGACCCACTGCACTTCGATGTCATTCTTGCCCTGCGATTCTGCGTAGAACGCTTTAATCGACAGAACAACATGCGCGCGCAGTTCTGGATCCTCATTGGACAAATACTTTCCGGTCCCGGTGGACCGGTAGAATTGTACCGGAAGATGGTCATTCAGGATTTGGATCGCTGCGTCCTGGTATCGAAGGACGGTACGCTGGGGCAGAAAGCTGCGATGCCAGCCTATGGACCGCGTCGGTCGTCTGTCGTCAAGAAGTTTGATCAAGGACGGAATGGCAGGCTTGCCGAGATCCCGTAGCGCAATGGCGGCATTGGTCGTTCTCTGGACGAACGGCTCGTGCAATGACTGGCACTCTCCAGGGTCCGACCACTGCGAACAGTTCACGTTGCGGAGGTGGTAAACGTTGTAGCTGATTTTCTCTTCGACTGTCATTTTTCGAACGTCTGGAGGTTCCGTCCATTTCTTGTCTTCCGCTACCATCCTCTCCAGTTGATCTGCCAATTCCTTTGAATCAGCAGCGTATTCCGAAGCAGGGAATTTCTCGACAACGACGCGGAAGAGCTGTGCCGCTTTGGCCCGATCGCCTTGCGCATGCAAGCAATCGACGGCTGCCCAAAATTCATTCCAGCCAGGGCGTCGAAGGCCCTTCTTGATTGGATTGTGATCTTTCTCCGCTTCTGTCGGGTCCTGATACGAGACTTCACATGCCTTCCACATCTCATGCGAATTGGCCGGAGAAAACGAAAGGAGAATCCAAATGACAGAAAGAAGGATCGAGGCTCTCATGGTGACCTCCTCCTGCAACGGCCGATGACGGGTCTGCGTAGAAGCCCAATCTACTTCCGGGACATCTCAGCAGCACTACTCTCGGCGACCTTTGAGAGTAACATAAACGGGCATCCATTGACAATCGTGGACATGCAAGGGGCCACAGCCATGTCCATGGTCGGCGGTTTCCCCAAGCACGAGCCCGCAGGCCGTAGGGTGTGTCAAGCGTACTCGCGCCAACGCACCATTGCGGGGACAGTGCAATCACATCGCGTACAATCCAAGATGAGTGCCTTCGAGCAGGCGAAAATGAATCATGGAAAGGCCTGAGGGGGCGCTGGTCGTTGCACGGCAAGGTGCGTCGGCGCGAGTACGCTTGACACACCCTACTGACTCAACCTTGTGCAGATTCCAACAGTCCGGAGACCCTGATCCCATGTGAACGAGCGCAGGTCTCCTCGCGCTTGAGGAGACCTGCGGTCATCGGAGCGTCATGGTCAGGAGACCATGAGGCAGCGCGGACGCAGCGCCGCGACCCAGCGCAGTTGCGCGTTAGTACCGGAAGATAAGCTCCACCGTCAGCCGATTATTGATCAGATCGTGCCGGTTGGAAATCGGGAACTCCCAGGCGGTGCCCAATTCGGTTGCGGTGTTCAGGCGTGCCTTCAGGCCCACAGCCGCGGTCACCAGGTCGTTGCCGGCTACACCTGAAGTTCCGAGATTGAGGAGACCGTCGCCTTCTCCCAGGGATGGCGGTAAGCCGCGATCGCCGCTGCTCAGCCAGTGATACCAGTTCAACTCGGCGAGCGGGTAGAGCCAGCCAAACAGTTGCCGGTCAATGTGCAAACTGGTGTAGACGAAGCTGCTGTTTTGCGAACGGTCGACGGGAAACTCGTACCCCAAATTGGCCAGTACGTGGTTGTAACAGGCAAATTCTTTGCCCGCCGACAGGAACAGTGTGAATAGGCCGTCACCCTGGTTTTGGAAAACCTCGCCTTCACCGGTTTGCGGCTCAAACATGAGACCGCCCGCCAGGAGGAATTGATCTTCCACGTCGCGAATAAAGTCGTACTTCAGGCCCGCAGCCAGGTTGATAAAGCCCGTGTGGCCGGGAAGGTCTTTCGGGTGAATGCTGGCGATGCCATCCTTGTCGGCGATCAATGTAAGGCGATCGCTTAACGCCAACCGGAGCTGCATCGCGTAAACTTGAAAATCACCACCCCCCAAAGCATCTTTGGGATCAATTTCATCCTGGATGAACAGCAGTCTCGCCTCAGTCAGAGAGCGCGGATCCTTGCTGAGAACCGGATTGGTGATTGGACCAATGAACCTGTCAAACGCGTGGTCGCTCTCGAAGCGCTTGAAGCCTTGCCAGCTATCGGTATCCGACAGCAAGTTGCCGGCCGCGGGCTGGTCCAGTGCGGGCAATGTAGAGCCAGCGGGTGCTGTTACTGGCACGGAGTCTTCCCCGCGAGCAGCTTCAGCGGGCAATTTGTCTGGCTCTCCGCCGTAAACCATCGGCGCCAGGAAAAATATCGTGGCCGCTATCCATGAACTGCTGGATTGAAGCGTCATGCTCACTCCTTTGAGCTTCGAGTCTTATTTGCCATCCCTGGCGGGCTATGAGGCCCCGCTGGGTTTCCCTACAGGTTGGGAAGACGGGATCCTTTCCCGAGGCTGAGGATATTGCCCCCCACGACGTAATTTATCACTGATTTTGTGGATGCGGCTGAAATCATGATGGCCCAGGAATCCAAATCAGGCCGGATGAAATACGGATTAATCGGAAGATCCGTCTCCATGTGAATAGTTTGTCTCGGATGCTTCCTAGCAAGTGTGCGAAGATGGCGCACTTGTGGGACGATCGGCTGTTCGCTCACCCAGACACAAGGCTGGCACGCCCGGGGTGCAATGGCCGCTGTATGCGTGCTCAACAATTCGCGGAGCCCGACCTGGCAGGCGATTTTCGTTTAACCGCGAGCCAGCGGCGAGCGCGTGTACAATCAGGACGCTGTTTCCCTTCTGTACACGCGCTCGCCGCTGGCTCGCGGTCAAACGAGTTGAAGCCATTAGGAACGGGTTAGCGGGCGAAGGTCTTGCGGGCGGCTTTGAGGAACGCATCGTTGATCTGGTCGCCGTAGCCCGGCAAGAAGCCCGCATGCTGAACGAGAAGCACCATGACCAGCCCGTTCTTGGTGTCCACCCACATCTGCGTGCTGTAGGCGCCGCCGTGGCCGAACGTGTCGCCGCCTGTAGACCAGCCCAGGCCGTAGCCTTCTTTGACAGCCGGGCCGGTTTGCTTGCGCGTCATTTGCTTCACGGCGTCGGTGGAGAGCAAGCGCTTGCCCTCAAAAACTCCCCCGTTCAAAATCATCTGGCAGAAGCGGCCAAGATCGTGGGCGGTCGAGAACAGCCCGCCGGCCGGCATTGGCTGCCGCGTGCGATCGTCGAGCGGGTACTTGAGCTGCGTGACCGTGATTACTTCGAGACCCGTCTTGTCGGCGTTCGATTTGTACGATGTCACCAGCCGGTGCTGCTGTTCCTGATTCGGCCAGAAGGTCGTATCTTTCATGCCGAGCGGCTCGAACAGCCTTTTGTCGAGAAACTGCTCGTATGGCATGCCGCTCACAACCTCGATGATCCGGCCGACGGTGTTGATGCCCGCGTTGGAATACTGGTACTTGCTGCCCGGCTCGAACACCAGCGGCGTTATGGCGTAGCTGCGCACGGCGACCTTGAGCGGCAACAAATCGAGCGTCGGCTGCTCGAGGGCCGACTTGAACGGCATGCCGCTGGTATGGCTGAGGATAGCGCGCACCGTGATCGGCCGGGCCGGCTTGCGGAGCAGGACATGCTGCTTGTCCTGTTCGACTGCCAGCCACTGGTCATGGAACTCGGGCAGATATTTCTCCACCGGGTCGTCCAGCTTCACCTTCCCCTCGTCCACGAGCATCATGAGCGCGGTGGCTGTGATTGGCTTCGACATCGAGGCGATCCAGAAGAGTTTCTTTTCCCCCATCGGCATACCCCGCGACAGGTCCGCCCAGCCGATCGTCTCCACGGCGAGCACGCGGTCTTTCGAGGCGACCAGCATGACAGCCCCGGCCAGCACGCCATGGCTGACGAAAGAATTCAGGGAGTCAGCCAGGGGCGTCGCCTTCTGCGCTGAAGCAAGCGGCAGGCCGACCGTCGCGAAAATGGTTGGAACAAGGAGAACTGCAGTCCATCGGGAAATTCTCATGGCAATGACCTTCATGGCGGGGGACTGACCATCTGCGCTTGCTCATGCCCGAAGGCAACGGACCCGTCGTCCGTCGGCCGGGTTGGCCGTTTGACACTCTCTTGAGGGCAATCTACCTAATAAACGAGTGAAAAGTTTTCTCCAGGTCCATCATAAGTGAAGTGGCACTTTTTTAGAACATCTCGGCCAATAAGTGCATGAATGCCCTGTGCCGAAAAATCTGCCTCGATGACTGGCAAGACAAAATGGATCGGATGAATCTGAATCTGCGGCTGGGCCTGGCCGGGCTGGCTCGACATTTGCGTAAACCAAACGCTCACGTCATCTTGATTGCACGAATGCGGGGTCGTGCCGGTTGATGGCGTGTGCACTAGGGCTGTACCGGTGGGACTCAATCCTAACTGATGGACAATCGAGCTATCGATGCAACTAGAGCTTGCTCCTGTATCGATTAAACCCCGCCCCAAAATGCGTTCGGTATCGCTTGGCCTGCGGCCTGAAGCGCCAGGAGTCTTTGGGAACTGATGTGAATACAGACCGTGATGATTGCACCTTCTGGAGCGATGGGAAACTCTAGGGTGGGCATAGGCGAATGTCCCTGGTGAAATTCTGGACCGTCTCAGCCCATTGGATGCGCTTTACCAGAAACGGTGCCAGCAGAAACTTCTGGTAGCCGGCCTGCAAAGCGTCTTCATAAGTCTCCCAGATTCCGGCAACATCATCGCCGTGAATAAGAACGAACTTGCCCTCGTGGGGAAGCAATTCAGCCAGCTTCCGCTGATAAGTCGCAAGTTCCTTTTCCAGAGCCATTCTTATTGAACCCTTCAAGACGTGAGAAGCAACAAGCCATTTCCGCTCAGCCAGTTTCCATCCTACCGCTGGGCCAAGCCAAGAAGAATACCAAGTCTGTAGCTCGTTGCATGACAAGGTGCGTCGACGCGAGTACGCTTGACACACCCTACTGCCAGGCAGTGCAACGAAGGCTCATGTTCCATCAGGATTTCTGTTCTCTGGGCGAAAAATCAACCAGATAATCAATCCCATCGGCCAAGTCAGGAGGAACACGAGAAGGGCAACCAGACATCCAGATTTCCCACGCCTTTCGGCATCATTATACGCCCACACGACGCTCCAGATGTAGACGATTAGGATAACCAGGATAGGGATAAGCACCAAAGTGCTGACAAAAACTGATTTAGTGTTTTCCATCCATCGCTCGCTTGTGAATGCCCTGTCATTTTTTCGATCGGTTTCCCTGCGCAAGCCAGTGGGAATTCTACAGGGTATGAACGTTCATGAGGAAACTGACAATTTTGGGAGGGAATGCCACCCAAAGCATGATAACGTGCGCGATGTCTTCCAGCAAAGACTGTAGGGTGTGTCAAGTGTACTCGCGCCGACGCACCAGTCCGCGGACGGGGTATCGCGTCAGTCCTCCTCGAGTAATCGAAAGTGCGTCGTGAAGAGTCACAAACGGGGCGGTGGTCGTTGCTTGGCAAGGTGCGTTGGCGCGAGTACGCTTGACGGATCCTACTGCTCCAACCTATCAGGTACAATTCATTGCCGCTTCTCGAAGAAAAACTTCGCCTTATCCGGCGGTAATCTGCGTGCCGCCGCGACTAATTCACTATGAAGCAACCGCGCAGGCGACGGAAATGACGGTAGAGCCCCAACAACTGCTGGAAGAGGCACGCGCGGGGGATGGTACAACCCTGGGCCGGCTTCTCGAGCTGTATCGCCGCTACCTTACGCTCCTCGCCCGAGTGCAGATTGGCCAGCGCCTCCAGGGCAAGGTGGACGCCTCCGACCTTGTGCAGGAGACTTTCCTGGAAGCGCATCGAAACTTTACTACCTTCCGCGGCGGCAGCGAGGCGGAGTTGATCCGCTGGCTGCGGCAGATCCTGGCGGCCAACCTGGCTGACATGTTTCGCCGCTACCTCGGCACGCAAGGGCGCGACGTTCGCCTGGAGCGCGAGATCGAAGCCGGCATCGACCACTCGTCGGTGATGCTCGATCGCGGGTTGGTGGCGGTCCAGTCTTCTCCGAGTCAGCAGGCATCGCAGCGCGAGCAGGCGGTGCTCCTGGCCGACGCCCTCGACGAGCTTCCCGGCGATTACCGCGAAGTGCTCGTGCTCCGCAACCTGGAAGGCTTGACGTTTCCGCAGGTCGCTCAGCGGATGGGGCGCAGCGTCGACAGCGTGGAGAAACTCTGGATGCGTGGGCTGGTCCGCTTGCGGCAGGTCCTGGGAGGTGTGTCATGAACGCAACCCCGGAACATTCGAAAGCACTCCCGGAGGACGATCCACGCTTGCTGCGGGCCGCGCAGGAATACCTGGCCGCGCTCGAGACTGGCAGCCGGCCCGACCGCCGCCAGTTCGCCGCCCGCTTTCCCGACCTGGCCCGCGACCTGGAACCGTATCTCGATGCTCTCGATCTCTTCCACTCGGCCGGCACCACGCTACAGACGGCGGCCCACCCCGCGGCAGAGGAAGGGCTGCCGGCCGAGCCGCTCGGTGATTTTCGCATCCTGCGCGAGATCGGCCGCGGCGGCATGGGCACGGTGTACGAGGCCATGCAGATGTCTCTGGGCCGGCGCGTGGCACTCAAAGTATTGCCGTTCGCAGCGGCCCTCGACGCCAAGCAATTACAGCGCTTCAAACACGAAGCGCAGGCGGCAGCGCATCTGCATCACACCAACATCGTGCCGGTGTTCGCGGTCGGGGCCGAACGTGGCGTCCATTACTATGCCATGCAGCTCATCGAAGGCCAGAATCTGGCCGAGGTGATTCGCCATTTGCGCCCGCTGGAGCAGGAAGCAGTCCACTCCGAGCCGGCCGTCCCCGGAGCAGCCAGCGCCACGGTGACCGAGACGGCGGCCAAGCTATCCACGCAGCGGGCCTCGCGCTCGGGAAATTTCTACCGCACGGCGATCGGGCTGGCGCTGCAGGCGGCGGAAGCCCTGGAACATGCCCATCAGCTCGGCGTCATCCACCGCGACGTGAAGCCGGCCAACCTTCTGGTGGACGACCGCGGAAACGTCTGGGTCACCGATTTCGGCCTGGCCCAGTTCCATAATGCCGTGGGTCTCACGCGCACGGGCGACCTGCTCGGCACGCTGCGCTACATGAGCCCTGAACAGGCCGCCGGCCAGGGCACACCGGTCGATGCCCGCACGGACGTTTATTCCCTGGGCGCGACCCTCTACGAGATGCTGACGCTGGAGCCGATGTTCGACGGCAACGACTATCAGCACCTGCTCCGGCAGATCCTGTACGACGAACCCCGGCCGCCGCGGGCCGTCGATCGATCGATGCCGGCGGAGCTGGAAACGATCGTTCTCAAGGCGGTCAGCAAGAACCCGGCGGAACGCTACGCGACGGCGCAAGAGTTTGCCGACGACCTGCGCCGTTTCCTGGACAATCGGCCGATCCTGGCGCGCCGGCCGAGCCCGGCCCAGCGGGTTCGCAAGTGGGCCCGCCGGCACCCTTCCGTCGTCTTTGCCGGCGTGCTGTTTCTGGCATTGGCCTGTGCAGGGTCCTTGGTTGGCGCCGCGCTCCTCAATGCCGAGAAGGCGGAGCAAGTAAAGCGAACAAAGGAGGCTGAGGCGCGTTTCCGGCTCGCACGGAAGGCGGTCGACGAGATGATCCAGGTGAGCGAGCAGGAACTCTCGGATGGGCCGCAGTTCGAGGCGCTGCGCAAGCGTCTCCTGGAATCCGCGCTGGTCTATTATCAGGAATTCATCGAGCAACATCAGAACGGTACCGCTCTGCAGCAGGAGCTCAAAGATACCAGGGACCGCGTCGAAACCATCCTGGCGGACCTCAAGGTATTGCAGGGTGCGGGGGAGCTGCGCCTCCTCAGAGAGCAAGACGTGCTGGACGACATCGACGTGGGCGACGAGCCAGGCCGAAAGATCAAGCAGATGCTGGGCAGCATGGACCAGCGCTTCGACGAGGGAATGCATGAATTGCACAAGCTCTCACCGGAAGAACGCCAGGAGCAGCAGCAGCGCTTCGTCAGGGCGGCCCGCGACAACGAGGCAAAGGTCAAGGAAATCCTGACAGGGCAGCAGCTAAGGCGCCTCCATCAGATCGCCCTACAGCTCCAGGGGCCAAGAGTGTTCCGCGAGCCGGAGGTGGCCACGGCGTTGAAATTGACTCCAGAGCAAAGCGTGGTCATCCGCGCGATTGTTGCGGAGACGTTCATGGGCGGTCCGCCGAAACGGCGCGGCCCAGGCGGCCGGCCGGGCGGGCCCCCTGGTCCGGGAGGACCGCCGGACGGCTTCCGCAAGGACCATGACCATGACCTTCAGGCGGCGCGCGCTCGCATCCTGGAACTCTTGACGCCGCAGCAAATGCAGCGCTGGCAGGAGATGACCGGCGCAACGTACACCGGCCACGTGCCGCCCGGTCCCTTCTGTGCTCCTCCGTGATGTCCTAAATGGCCATGCGGGATTCGGCTGTAGGTCAGGTTTCCAACCTGACCGGACAGATTGGAAATCTGTGTTACGCAGCTCCCGAATCAGGCACGCTGATAGAAGTGAGCTGGAAGCGGGTTTTAACTGAATTCTGCGGAAATGACCTGTTACCTCGCCCTCGGGAGTTATTGCGATGGATCACTCGATACTGCACACTAGCCGGCGCGTTTTTCTCGGCGCTCTAACGTTGGGCGCCGCGGCTTTCACGACGCCCGGTGTGTTCGCCGAGCAGCTTGCTCTTGCCGGCACACCGCCCATGACCGAGGGGCCGTTCTACCCCGACAAGCTGCCGCTCGACACCGACAACGATCTGATCATCATCAACAACAGCATCACGCCTGCCGTGGGCGATATCACCCATCTGACGGGCCGCGTGCTGGACGCCTCCGGCAGCCCCATGCGCAACGTGGTGGTCGAGATCTGGCAGTGCGATGCCAACCAGGTCTATCTCCACACCGCCGACAGCGTGAACAAGGCGGACCAGCGCGACAAGAATTTCCAGGGCTTCGGCCGCTTCCTCACCGGCTCGAAAGGCGAGTACTATTTCCGCACGATCAAGCCGGTGCCATATCCCGGCCGGCCCGCACCGCACATTCACGTCAAGGTGAAGAAGGCCGACAGGGAACTGCTCACCACCCAGATGTACATCAACGGTCATCCGGGCAATCGCAGGGACGGCGTCTTCGGCGACCTGCGCGACCCGATCGACCGGGAGCTGGTGCTGATCGACTTCAAGCCCGTCAAGGATTCCAAGATCGGCGAGCTGGCAGCCAATTTCGACATCGTGCTCGGCCGTACCCCCGACGAGGACTCCCTGGAAGCCAGACCGCGGCGTGGCCGTTAATTCAGCGTTCCGGAGTCAACAGCAAGAGATTGAACCAAGGTCAATTATAGATTGTCCGAGGAGTTCTCCCCTCTCCCCCGAGTACGGGGGCGAGGGGCTTGTCGGACGGACCCTTGGTCCCGCGTGACATGCGAATCCTGATAAGCGTTGTTGGGGATTGAATTGATCCATCCTCCCACGAAGAGCGTGCCGAAATCAAGTACATCGATGGCCAATCCATTACCAGTAAGGAGCAGAACCATGCGAAAGCGAATGTGGATGCTACTGAGCAGTAGCCTCCTGTGCGCGGCTTCGCTCGCGACCGCGCAGCCGCCGGATGACAGTAGAAATGGGGACTCGAAGTCGGCTGCCGACCGCTTCGTGGCCCGCATGATGGCGTTCGACAAGAATGGCGACGGCAAGCTGACCAAGGAGGAAGTGACTGATAAACGCCTGCATCGGCTGTTCGACCGGGCAGATGCCAATAAGGATGGCGTGGTCACGAAGGAAGAGCTGGTCGCCTTGTTCGCGCAGGAACCCCCGCGCTCGCGCGGCTTCGGACCTCCCGGCGGCGATGACGGCCCCGGCGGGCCAGGGCAGGGCGGCCCCCCTGGAGGACGTGGGCCTGGCGGCCCGGGCGGTCGTGGGCCAGGCGGCATGCCCCAACCGGGCCAGATCCTACCCAGCTTCCTGCAAGATCAACTGAAGCTGACCGCGGATCAGAAGAAAGAATTGGCGGAGGTTCAAAAGGAAGTGGATGCCAAGCTGGACAAAATCCTGACCTCCGACCAGAAGAAGCAGCTCAAGAACATGACCCGGCGTGGTCGCGGCGGGTTTGGTCCTCCCGGACAGGGCGGCCCCGGTGGTCCGCCGCCTGGTGGTGGGCGCCCCGGTGGTCCCCCGCCGGACGGCCCCGGTGGTCCGCATCCGTCTTGACCGGACAGCCGAGGAATTGTTTAACTTGCCGTCACCTTCTTGTAGGGCAAGCTGGCAGCTTGCCGCTCATACTAGCCCGAAGCGTCAGCGAGGATTTCGCTAGCGCTTCGGGCTAGTATGAGGCGATTTTCACACGATCATTAAGCTTGCTGCTGATTGCGACAGAGCAAGCTATCAGCTTGCTCTACTTCCCGGACATGAGGTTTGCAGGAAAGGATTTTTCATGCGTGCAACAGCTCTGATCGCTCTGGGCCTGCTGGCCACGTCTGTGGCCTTCGCAGCGGGTGACGACGCATGGCCGCAATTCCGCGGTCCCAACGGCTCCGCCACCAGCACGAACAAGGAGCTGCCGGAGGAATGGAGCGGCGACAAGAACATCGCCTGGAAGGCGAAGCTGCCCGGCTATGGCTGGTCGTCGCCCATTGTCTGGGGCGACAAGGTCTTCGTGACCACGGCTGTCACCGATAAGCAGCAAAAACCTTCCGGAATGTTTGGTCCCGGTGAATTCGGCGGCGGTCGCGGCGGCCCGGGCGGTCCGGGCCGAGGTGGTCCTGGCGGATTTCGCGGCGGCCCTCCTCAGCCCGGCCAGATTCTGCCCCCCTTCCTTCAGGAAATGCTAAGGCTGACGGCGGAAGAGAAAAAAGAGATCGAAAGTCTGCAAAAAGACGTTGATGGCAAGCTCGGGAAAATCTTGACGGACGAGCAACAAAAGCAACGCCTTGCTGTGCGCGGCGGCTTTGGCGGTATGGCGCCTCCCGGGCAGATTTTGCCAACTTCGCAACAGGACAGGTTGAAACTCACGGCCGACCAGAAGAAGCAAGTGGACGAGCTGCAAAAAGAGGTCGACGACCGGCTCGCCAAGGTCTTCACCGCCGATCAGCAGAAGCAATTCAAAGGCATGCGCGAGATGGCCGGTCGTGGCGGTCGCGGCGGCCCAGGTGGCTTCGGTGGCCAACGGCCGCCGGATGTTGTCTACAAGATGGAAGTTTACTGCCTGAATGCCGCCACGGGCGACGTGCTCTGGAAACAAACCGCCTACGAAGGCAAGCCGCGCATCCCCACACAGCCGAGCAATACCTACGCAAGCGAAACGCCGGTCACCGACGGCGCGCGGATCTTCGCTTACTTCGGCATGCATGGCGTCTATTGCTACGACTTCACGGGCAACTTGGTTTGGAAAGTCGACCTGGGCTCTCATCCCATGGCAATGGGCTTTGGCACCGGCAGCTCGCCGGCGCTCGCTGACGGCCGACTCTTCATTCAGTGCGACAACGAAGAGAAGTCGTTCCTCGTGGCGCTGGACACGAAGACCGGCAAAGAACATTGGCGCGTGCCGCGCGTGGAACGGACCGGCTACAGCACGCCGCTGGTCTGGAAGAACAAGGTCCGCACGGAGGTGGTCTGCATTGGCAGCCCCTACGTGCGCTCGTACGATCCGGCCACGGGCAAGCAACTCTGGGAACTGGGCAGCATGGCCGGCCAGCCCAAGGCTTCAGCGGTAAGCACTCCCGAATTTCTCTACGTCGGCACAGGCGGCGGCCCCGACGGCTTCGGCGGCCCGGGCGGGGGCGGCGGTCGTGGCGGCTTCAGTGGCCCCGGCGGCCCGGGCGGTGGTCCTCCGGGAGGTGCCTGGGGCGACTTTGGCCCGCCCGGCGGTCCGGGCGGCGGCCCTCCGGGAGGTGCCGGCGGCGGCTTCGGCGCGGGCGGGAGCAGGCCGTTCTATGCCGTCAAGGCCGGGGCGTCGGGTGACATCACGCTGAAGGCCGGCGCGAAGTCTAACGAGGGAGTCGCCTGGCAGCTGCCCCAGGCCGGTCCGCAAACCGCCTCGCCGCTCCTGTACGAAGGCTACATTTACATACCGGAGGAGCGCGGCGGCCTGCTTGGCTGCTACGACGCGCACACCGGCAATCAGGTCTACAAAGAGCGCATCCCTGGGGCGCGTGGCTTCACGTCGTCGCCGTGGGCCGGGGACGGCAAGGTCTTCTGCCTGGACGACGCCGGCACCACGCACATCATCCAGGCCGGCCCAACCTTCAAGGTCCTTGGCAAGAACACCATCAGCGAAATGTGCTGGTCTTCCCCGGCGCTGGTCGGCGGCTCCCTGTTCCTGCGCACCGTCGATCACCTGTACGCGATCACCCGCAAGGGCGTGGAGGAGTAGCTGTTCCAGCCTGAGGTTCCCAAACGACGGAGTTTGGGAAGCGGTCTAGAGGGCCCTCCGCCAGAACGGCGACAAGGCTCTTTCCGTCTGCGTCGTCCGTTACGGCTTAACGGAAGCGCGCATGGTCAGGCGTTCCAGGGCTGCCTTAGCGAGTCTGGTCTCGCGCGCGGCAGGTGCCCCCTGGGCCAGGCGCTCCAATAAAAGCCGGGCGTCCGGTGAGGCGCTGCGTTCCAGGATTGGTATCGATCGCAGCCTGCGTAAAGTTTCCGGCTGATCCACGAACCAGCGCGCCGGGGTTTCCAGGAGTGCTTGCAGCCGTCGGGATGCTTCGGGAGAAGGCGATCCTTTCGAGGCATTGCGAACGGCAGGCTCGGCTTCTTCGCCGAGTTTTTTGAGTTGCTGGGCGGCTGTTTCGCGTTTGGCAAACTTCGAGCTATCGAGATCGGCGATCCATTGCTCGATTTGCCGCGGGTCTGTGGCGTGGGCTGGCTCCAATCTTTGCTTCATCAATTTCAGGGTGTGTGCCGGATCGGCGGACAGGGCCCAACTCGCTTGATGTGCCTTTGCCGCATCTCCTCCGGCGAGCTCAGCCCAAAGTCTTGCAAGCGATGCCTCATCCAGGTCGCGCCTTTCCCGCGCGACGCGACGCGCCACGGCGGCGGTATCCCAGATCAACGCGGTGGTGTCGATCTGCCCTGAAGCCAGTGTCATGCCGTCCGATCCGAACGCCAGGGTAAGTACGCTAGAATCGTGGCCTTTGAAGACGGTAAGTTGGGTGCCGGTGGCCACGTCAAAAATGCGTATGCTGGCTTGCTCGCCGTGCCTCAAATCTTCGGCGGCCGCTAGGGTTCGCCCATCGGGAGAATAAGCAACGGCGCTTATGAGACCCAGCCCGGTGATCGTGAGTATTTCCTTGCCTGTGGCAAGCTCCCAAAGGCGAATCGCTTTGTCCCAGCCGCCAGTCACCGCGGCTTGGCCGTCCGGAGAAAGCGCCAGCGCTGGAAGCGTCTGCGGACGCGCAAAGCTGGCGGTTTCACGCCCCGTTGCCACATCGACCAGGTGAAACGTGGAGTCGGACTCCAGAACAGCAGTTCGGGCGTCCGGCATCAAGGCAGCGTTGTACAGGCGATGGTTGGGAAAGGCCTGCCCGGGTCGGAGCAATTCATCTTCCGTATTCTCCGGCAAGCTAGTAAGTTTGACCTGCCGGACCAGAACTTCTTTGCCCGTATCGAGATCCCAAATCCGCAGTATCTTGTCCTCGCCCCAGGCGACAAGCTTTTTCCCATCCGGGGTGAACCGCACCGCGCGTACCAAGAAGTTATGGAACTCGGAATGCGGCTTGCGCTCCTCATTGAACACGTGAAGAGCGGTCCCCGTCCGTACATCCCAGACACGAGCGGTATCGTCCTCGCTGCAGGACGCCAACTGCTTGCCGTCGCTGGAGAATGCCAGGGCCCAGACCCCTCCAGCATGCCCTGCTAACTTCCGCAGCGGTTTACCAGTAGCCACGTCCCAAAGGCAAATCATGTGGTCGCTCCCCGCCGATGCCAAAAGGCGGCCGTCGGGAGAGTAAGCCAGGCGCGCAACGTTGTTCTCGTGAACTTCCGGCTTGGTGAGCAGTTCGCGTCCGCTGGCCGTGTCCCACAGGTGGATTGCGGCGCCGTCGCCGAAGGTAGCCAGCATGTTGCCGCTGGGAGAAAAGGCCATCCCCTGGACCGTGAGCCGATGTTCATTTGCATAGCCTGCTTGCTGGAAAACTCGTCGGCCCGTCGTGGCATTCCATATTGTCAGACTGCCGCCGTTGCTCATGCCCGCGACGTTCATGCTGTCCGGCGTGAAGCAGGCAAAACGCACCGGATCCTCGCTCCCGTCGAGGCGTAGCCGCTCGCGATTCGACAGCAGATCCCAGAGATGAATGCGATACTCCGTGAAGGCCATGATACCGCCTGGTATCTTCCGGCGCGCTCGTTCTGAGCCTGCCAGGGCGAGCATTTTGCCGTCGGGGGAGACTGCGAGGGGCCTGGGGCAATTGCCGTAATGGAAATCGGGCATGCGAATCTGGATCTTACGAGATTCTTTGCCGGTTGCCGGGTCCCACCAGCTGACGACCGTATCCTCGTTGGGCTGGCCGATTACCGAGAGCACGGACTTGCCGTCCGCCGCGAAGCCGAGAAAGTGAATAGGATTCGATTCGCCAGGAAAACGACAGGTTTCCCTGCCGCTGGAAACTTCCCACAAGCGTACGGAGGCCTCCCCAGCGATCCAGGCCAGGTACTTCCCATCCGGCGAGAAGACCGGAGGCACCTGCTGCATCAACCAGCCCCCATTCAAGCTTTGGGGGATAGTCTCCCGCCGGATCACGCGAAGTTTCTTGCCGGTCTCCACCTCCCACAGGATCCCAGCCGAGATCCCAGCCGTGGACAAGGCTTTCCCGTCCGGGGATACCGCAAGGGTCTCGTAATAGCCGTGGTCGAGCGTACGCAGTTGCACCCCACTTGCTGGGTCCCACAAACGAATCTCCGAATCGTAGCCACGCGTGGCCAGGACTTTGCCCCCGGCACCGAATACTGCGCCCACGACGTCGGACTTATGGCGTAGACGCACGGTGCCCAGGCGCCAAAGAGCCTCGGGAGGAAGGGGATCGCCATAGCGATCAAGTCGCGGGCCGGCAGTTGCTTTTTCCGGCGGTGGCGTGGCTTGGTCGCTGGGGACCCCGGATGGGCCCTCCTCATGGGAATGTGGCAGGACCAGTGCCGCGCCGAGCCCAGCAACGCCCATCAAGCAGCAGAGCAGGGCGGCGTACATCCTCAGCTTGCTAAAGAGCACGGCCCTGAGCGTGGACCTGGCGAGGAACGTGGCTGGCGTCTCCGCCAGATTAGCCACTCCCGCTGCCGTCCTGGCCAACCAACCGGCGACCAGGGTGGCAGAGACCAAGGTGCCGGGCACTACCGCGGATGCTCCCTCTTCCGCCAGCAATAGACCAAGCAACGCTGCGGACAGCGTCAGGCCACGCCGAGTTAGCCGGGTTCGCAGCAGTGCGCGACCGTCAACCAGGCGCCGGTCCAGCGTCCGCAAGGACCAACCCAGCTCCCGCGCCGCCTGATCGCGCGTTCGCCCTTCGAGGTAGCACAGGACGATGGGCGCCCGATGCTTGTAGGATAAACTTTGCACTTCCTCATCCAGAACGGTGCACAACTCGCGCCAGGCCGCTGCCAACGCTGGGTCCTGCTGCCGCCGGTCCACGCTTTGCCGAGGCATGGGGGTCTGCCGGCTTTCCCTGCTGCGCACTCGATCCGCGACGCGGTAGGCCACGCCGTAAAGCCACGAGGCCAGGGACTGCCGCCGGCGGATCGACGTTGCCTTGCGCAGCAGCACCAGGAATGTGGCCTGGAAAGCCTCGTCGGCATCAGCCTCCTGCCGCAGCAGGCGCCGGCACACGCCCCAGACCATTGCCCCATGCCGTTGGACCAGCGCCGCCAATGCAGCCTGGTCGCGCCCCTCGGTGAAGCGGATCAGCAAGTCTTGATCGCTATCTGCAGCAGCGGCCGATGTGCCCGCAAGGGCCCGGATGTGGCTGACGACGACGCCCAACGACTGGTGCATGCCTCTGGCTCTCCCAGTGGTATGGAATCACCTTATATAGTGCACCGAGCAGTCCAGTGCTGCCATCTTTTTTGAAGGACCCGCGAGAACCTCGTCCGCCAGTATTGGGTTCGCCAATGTCCGTCCCGGGAGCATAGCCGGTAGTCGCCTTCACCACCGCTGTGTGCGAGCACCGTTCGGCGCTGGTCGGCGGCTCCCTGTTCCTGCGCACGGTTGATCACCTGAACGCGATCGCACGCAAGGGCGTGGAGGAATAGCTAAATATTCGTTTAACCGCGAGCCAGCGGCGAGCGCGTGTACAGAAGGGAAATAGCGTCCCGTCTGTACACGCGCTCGCCGCGGGCTCGCGGCTAAACGAGTTTTCCTAACTCACGGAGCTATTGCTTCTCCGGGCGCGCCACCACCATACGGAGACGAAAACCGCCGCTACTAGCGCTAGCCATGGACCCGGGCGTCGCAGTCCGGTTTTCGGCAGTACATCCCAGAACAGAATTGCATCATCTATTTCGCTGTACGTGACCAAGGTTTTGCCGTCGGGCGCAAAAGCAAGGTAGTCGGCATGGGGCAAGAGGGCCTTTCGGCGGCCGGTATGTGCATCAAGGAGCACCGTGTGGCTTGTGGGCGGACACAGCCTGTTGAGCCAAACCTGGTCCTTGATAACGTAACTAAGCACGCGTTGAAATGAGGTATCGCAAAGAGGGCGCACCACCAGAAGCGTACTATCGGGCGAAAAGCAAACGACATCAGCTCCGGGAACCTCATAAACTGCGCGAACTTGGCCACTACTCGTACTCCAAACCATGACGAGCCCATCATCCATAGAACATGCAACAAGGATCTGCCCGTCAGGCGAGAAAGCGATCGAGCCATCCAGGCAGCTGTAGTTGTGGCCCAATGCTCTACCGAAAGTGACCCGCTTCTCTCCTGTAGCCAAATCGATCACACGAAGCGGACCATCTATAACCTCTGTCTCAACGAGGCTTGCGGCATCACGAGAAAAACAGAAGGCAGGCGTAATGGCTGTACAGGTAAGGCGCCGGTCTGTGCCAGTATCAATGTTCCACAGAGTCGTCCCGCTAAGTATATGGTCGTTTTCGGTGCCACCAGTGACCACAGGGCGAACGCATCAAACTCCACCTCAATTATTGAGAGGGCCTTGATTGGGACAAGTGTACAGGCCTACGATTCTTCCGGACTTTCACCTATTTCCCGGAGGAACGCATGGTTGCTACTACTCACGTGGGGTTGTTTAA
>DATGZX010000185.1:0-3041 GCA_035296965.1 Gemmataceae bacterium | reverse complement strand
CATCGGCGCCGCTGTAGACCAGAAGCATGCCGGCCGAATCGATGGCGGCGTAATCGAAGGTAACAGTCCCGCCGAATCCGCCCTGGACGTTCATCGTGGCGGCGATCGGTTCGCCCTCCCGTGCCGTGTCGCTGTAGAGCTCCATGATTCCGGGCGTCGTGAACGTCCCAGCCAGACCACTTGTTTGCGTGAATACGCGGGCATTTAGCGTAAACACGACTCCCAGGCTAGGCCCGGGGCCAATTCCCCGGTAGGTCTGGCCCTCATTGTAGAATTGCAGAATTGGGTCGTTGTTCACGAGTTGCGGCTGATCGAACGTGATGCTGATCGTCCCGCCCTGGACTCGTCCCAAGCTCAGCGCCAGCGCGCCCAGCACCAGCGCCGCCATCATCGGGTCCCGCCGTAGCATCGCTCACACCTCCGGTTCGAGAACGACAGCCGGCAGCCGGACGCGATTCGCAGCCCGCTCCGCTCAGGCCGTCTTGTACGCACGTATCAACAGGCCATTGGTGCAAGGGTTATACCATTAGCAATCGCTAAAAGAAGAGATCTGTCGGAATTGTGGCAAATGCTTGAGCACCTATCTCTTGCGGAAAGGAATCTTTATGATTTGTACGGATCGGTAATCCGACGGACACCCATTGTTAAGCCGAAGTTCCTTGATTCGCCTTGACGCATTCTACTAAGCAGACCCTAGTTAGGGCAGATGCGGATTTCCCGATTCTGGCTACGACAGTTTTAGCAGGCGGAAGGCCTCTGCTTGGAGGGGAGTGCACTCGGTCACCTGCGTGAAGGTGGCGTCGGGTTCGGCCGCTGTGATCGTGCAGGTATTGCGACAACGGCTGGCTAACTCCGCCAGCAGAGTGCGGAAGCTGTGGACCTCGTGGCCGTCGGCAGTGCGGCGCGTTTCTTTTTTCTTCTTGACCGAGTCGGAGGGTTCGGTCTTGGCCACCGGATCGCGCTTGGCGGTGTTCTCGTCCAGTTCCTCATCGACGAATAACAGCGGCGCCAGGGCAGCGCGCATGTGCCATTCCACATAGTAGGCCAGCATGCACAAGAGCAGATGGGCACGCACGCGTGGTTCCACGCGATGGAAGATGGGCCGGACCAGAAGGTCGATGCCCTTCATGGTTCTGAAGGCCCGTTCCACGTGAGCTAAGCGTTTGTAGCCGCGTACGGTGTCTGCCGCACTCAGGCGGCGCTTGGGCTCGCTGGTGCGAATCACGTAGATGCCGTCCAATTGTTCTTCTTGGGTGATCGAGGCCTGGTTGCGTTCCCAGGCAAAGACGCCGTCGGCAATGGTGAGGAGAAAGTGCTTGGCCATTTTCCAGCGGTGGATGTGGCGGCCGGCTTTGAAAGCGATGGTGGTTTGCGACAGCGGCTTCTTGGTGCGTCGAGCCACTTCCTGCGTCAGGGCTAGCAGTTGTTTCTCCGTCTGCGCCAAGAGTTCCTGACGTTTGCGCTGGCGTTGCTCCGCCAAGAGCGGGTTGTAGCACGCGATCAAGCGCTCGCCGGGAAATTCCGGAGCCGTGATCTCGGCCAGGTTCACTTCGTCGAAGAGCGAGCGCTGTAAGTGTCCGTCGACCAGGAGATCGCTAATGCTCTGACTACGCAGCGCCGAAATCCAGCCGAGCCCCGGATGCTTGCGGAGAGCTTGCAGTTGTGTTTCGGTCAACATGCCGCGATCCCCGACCAAGACGACGCGTTCGAGGCCGAAGCGTTCGCGGAGCTTGTCTACCTGATCCGGCACGGTTTTGGGGTCAGCCGTGTTGCCGGGATACACCTCGATGGCTACGGGGCGGCCCGCGCTATCCGTGAGTAAGCCGTAGACGATGATCGGCAAGTTCTTCTTGCCATCGCGATCGTGGCCGTAACGCGCCAGCGGGCAGGTGTGGCCTTCGTAGAAACTGCTGGAGACGTCGTAGAGGACCAGGGTGCGTCCCGCGAGATGCCTTTGCGCCAGTTTGTTCTCGATGGCTGACTGCCGCTGCAAAAGCCAGTCCATGGCTTCGTAAAGTTCGTCGACCTCGGCACCGACCACGCCAAGCTCTTCGGCCAAGGTGGTGCTGTGCCACTGTCGCGTGGCGGCCAGCTTGGAACTGGGGAAGAGGATGCGTTGGGCAATCATGGCCAGGACCAGGTCGCGTTGCCGCGAAGGCTTGGCGGCGAGGAGGGTATTGAGCCCCAGTTGACGCATACAACCGAGAACGGCTTCGACATGACCATGCGGGAGGGAGCGGGTAATACGAAAGCGTTCGGTGACGGAGGCGAACTCTTCCCCTTGGAGGGAGCGGCGCACAAGGTCGACAAGACGTTCGGGGAGGTGCGAAAGATTGGCGAGAGTTTGGTGCTTGACGTGCGGTCCTTCGCGAAAGGAACGGCGGAGGAGATAGGTGACGTAGGTTTTGCCGTTATAGCGGCGAGTGATTCTGGCTACATGCATGCTGCGGCGTTCGGCATTCATTTAGACAATAATAACATGATGCAGCTGAACGTCAAGCGTACTATTCACTATTTACTGGCTACACTTGGAAGCCGAAAAACAGGACTCCAGCCTGATCTCGCAACGCTTTACGTCAAACCTCACGGGGGAACTTCGGGTTAAGGAAGGGATACAGGCCCTGCAGATCTGCGCTTCCTTTCGGAAACATCGGGCGGATGGCCGGGTGGCGGCGATGTTCGTCGGCCGGCCTTGCGTGCGGGCCTGGCCAGGGTCGCAATCCGATAAGGACCGCCTAGAAATCCGACGCACCTGCAAGAAACTGGGCGCGTTTCCAGAAGATCGCCGGCATTGGGACGCACGTGCTGGTTACCCAATGCACTTCCAGCTAAGAGGTTGTGAATAACTTGCACTAACTTGATTCTGCGGCATCGGCTTTGCTTGCCCCCTATCGACGCAGCGACAGATTCAACCCAGACACCAGAGCAGAGGCTTTCAAGGACTCGCGCGGCGAGTCCGCGCGGAGTGATCTGGCGCACGATGCGCACATTTGAAATAGAGGGTAGTTCCCAGGCCTTTGGACAACATCTATGAACACAAA
>DATGZX010000184.1:0-46106 GCA_035296965.1 Gemmataceae bacterium | reverse complement strand
CCGATCGCCCGACTCGTTACGTTCGACTCCCCTTACTCGGTGAGGACGACCTGCCATGGCCCTATTGACGTCGTCAAACTGGCCGCTCTGGTTTCTCAGTCTTGCCATGATCGTGGCGGCCGTCATTGATGGCTGGAAACTGAAAGTCCCCAATTGGCTGACGTTTCCGTTGGTGCTGAGCGGCTGGGCCTTCGGCCTCGTCCACAACCTCGGCTGGCTTCCCGAGACAGGCACAGGGGGAATCGGCGCGAGCCTGGTGGGCACCGCCTTGGGTTTTGCCCTGCTTCTGCCGGTCTATGCCATTGGCGGGATGGGCGCAGGCGATGTCAAAATGCAGATGGGATTCGGCTCTTGGGTTGGTGCGTATTTCGGCCTCTGGCGAGGCTGTTCGATCATATTCTATGCATTTTGTGCAGCGGCCATCATTGGTGGCGTGATGGCCCTTGCCATGATTCTTCTACGAGGACAGTTCCGGAAGAACGCCCAGAACACTCGCGAAATCGTGGGCGATTGGTTCACTTCAACCAGTCTTGAAGCTGTCGCGGACAAGGCCGCGGAGCGAAAGCGGCGCTTGCATTTGCTGCCCTACGGCATCCCGCTTTGCCTCGGCTTTGTAGGTTACCTGGTTTTCTTCCACGGCGCATGATTTCCTCGACCGACAAAAGCCCCAGGAAGAATACCGGTTCAGGCGGCCGTCGTCGGCCGCTGATTCGGACAGTGAACGACAGGTCACTCGGCGACCTTGCAGAAACGGGGGCCAATTACCGCTCCCGACGGACTTTGCCAGGCCGGGCAGAAATTATGCCTAGGCCATAAACCTGATAAAGTCGCTACAGGCGCAAAAGTTTAAGTCCTTCGCCTCTGCTGGTCGAAATATACGGCAACAGCCAATCATTTTTCTGCACCTTGAGGAATGCATCCATGAAATCCAAAACGATGATCCTGATGTTAGTGGCCATTGGCTGCGGCCTGGTCGCGAGCTACATGACCAGCCGCGTCATCGCGGATCGCGGCTCCAAGGATACGGAAGAAGAAAAAGTGACCGTACTCGTCGCGAGACAAAACCTCACGATGGGCCAGCTTATCAAGGAGCCGGAAAAGCTCTTCGTGGAGAAACAGTTTACCAAGGGAGAGGAGCCCAAAAAGGCTATCCAGACCTACGACCTGATCATCGGTAAACGTCTGAACAAGCCGCTGGGCGCGGAGCAGTTCGTCACCCCCGACGATCTGGATGACAAGTTTCAGGGTGGTCTGGCAGGACTCATGAAGCCAGGCATGCGAGCCGTGGCGTTGAAGGTCAACGCGGATTCGTCGGTCGGAGGATTCGTCCTTCCCCACTCGCGTGTGGATATTGTCGCAGTGATCCACCGCAACGAAAAGGAAACGTATTCCAAGATCATCCTGCAAAACGTCCTGGTGCTGGCCGTGGATCAGACGCCGACTCGGCCGGACGATAAGCAGGCCGTGGTCGCCAATACGGTGACGCTGGAAGTGTCGCCGAACGAGGCGGAAAAACTGTCGATGGCCCAGGACATGGGCAGCCTGCGGTTGATCCTGCGGTCCTTCGGGGATGAAGAGAAGGTGGCAACCTCGGGTGTCACGCCTAGGGGGGTCACGCAATCCAGCGGGGATCGCCCTGAAGACGGAGTGGGCAGCAACGAGAACGACGATCGCAAGCCCAAGCCGCCGACATTGTCCCCGAAGGTGCCCGATGTCCCGGTGACAGCGCCTGTCGCCGAGACGAAAGCACCCGAACCTCCCCCGCCGCCCAAGACGTTCACCATGACGATCTTCAACGGGGAGGCAGTGACCAAGGCGGTTTTCACCGAGAAGGACGGAGACAACGACACGCAGATCGAGAAGAGCCAACCCGATCGCCCTGCGGGGACAAAGACGCCTCCGCGAGCAGTGCCGGGAAAGTAGACGAATGAGGGTGCCGAACAACGGCCGGGCAGTGGCTCCTTCTCTCCAGGAGACACTCAGGCTCTCCGCTCAGCACCCGTGACCTAGAACCAGGGAGAAGGAGCGCAGGGGAATCGCAACTCTTAGCTGCATGGCTTGGATGAGCCGATTTCCCTGTTCTCTTCTCCGACATTCGATCAGAAAGAGTAATCACTGTGGGTGCATCGCACCCACCCGCCACTTCTTAATGAGGTGAAAGGATGCACCCCACGAACCGTTTCGCGCAATTCACGTTGTGCAGCTTGGTCTTCGGCCTGGCTCTCGCCAATAGAGCTTACATGCAGTCCCCTGTCCAGCAGCCTGGTCCTATCCAGCAGCCTGGTCCCATCCAGGAGCCTGGGCCGGGGGCATCTTCCAAGCCCGCCGCGCGGGTCGATCAGCCGTCTGCGCCGCTGCCGCCTCCCCGGCCGGGCCTGCCCGGAGCCGTGACCAGCACGCTGATCGTCCCGGTGAACAGCACGCAAGCGCTGCAGATGGCCTCCAAGAAGCGCATTGCGTCGGTGTCCAACCCCAAGGGGGAGACCGTTGCCCGAATGGCCGCCAAGCCGGGCGACCCGACTACCGTTTTCATCACGGGCCTGGAGCCAGGCATTACGCGGGTCACCTTGACGGATGAAGCCGGTGGGCAAGAGGTCATCGACGTCATCGTGCAGCTTGACGTGGAGTACCTCCGCACCCTGATCCAGCGCGCGGTTCCCACTGCGAGCGTGCAGCCGCTGCCTGGCGCGAACTCGACCGTCGTCCTCACGGGGAGCGTGGGCAGTGCGGAAGACGTCGACGTGATCATGCGTACCGCGATCAGCGTGGTCGGCTCGCCCGAGAAGGTGGTCAATGCCATGCGCGTCGGCGGCGTCATGCAGGTGCAGCTTGACGTGGTGATCGCTCAGGTATCCCGTGAAGAATTCCGCAGGATGGCATTCAACTGGCTGGAGACCGGGAACCAGCATTTCATCGCCAGCACGGTGGGCGGCGCCTTCGACCTGCAAAACATCACGGCTTTGAGCGGATTGCCCACGACCACCCTGGGAACGCCCAACGGGGTGCCCAGCAATTTCTTCTTCGGCATCACCAACAACGAGCAAGGATTCCTCGGCATCTTGCAAGCCCTGCGAAACGAGACAGTGGCCAAGCTGCATGCGGAGCCCCGCGTGGTGGCCCTGAGCGGCCGGCCGGCGAGCTTTCTCTCCGGCGGCGAGCAGGCCGTTCCCGTGCCGGCAGGCCTGGGACAGATCGGCGTCCAGTTCGAGGAGTTCGGCACCCGGCTGAACGTGCTGCCCATTGTCCTGGGCAACGGCAAGATTCATCTGGAGATCGAACCGGAAATCAGCGAGCTAAATGCCGCCTTCGGCACGACGATTTCCGGCACGGTCGTCCCGGGCCGCACTACACAGCGTATCCATACGACGGTCGAGCTAGAGGATGGTCAGACCTACGTTCTGGGAGGACTGATCCAACGCCAGGTCACCGGCGCGACGACGAAAATCCCCATTCTGGGCGACCTCCCATTCCTGGGAGCTGCCTTCAGCTCCAAGAGTTATGATGAAACGGACGAAGAGCTGGTCGTTTTGGTGACACCTCACCTGGTGGACGCCATGTCCTGTGACCAGGCTCCAAAAACACTTCCCGGAGATGAAACGCGCAGCCCCGACGATTTTGAGCTATTCTTGGAAGGAATCCTGGAAGCACCGCGCGGACCTAGGGTAGTTTGCCCAGACTATCGCTATGTGCCGGCCTTCAAGAATGGGCCCACTACCGCCGTGTTTCCCTGTGCCGCAGGCGGCGGCCAGTGCGCTGGAGGACAAGGTTGCCCATCGTGCCCTGTTCCGGCAGTGATTCCTCCTGCCATTCCGGAGATCAAACCGGTTCCGGCGGAGCAGAGCAAGCCGGCTCCCATGGAAGGCAGCAAGTCCAAAACACAAGCGGACCCGACACCGGCAAAAACGGGCTCGAATGAGCCGACTGCCGTTTCGACCGGTTCCAGTCCAGCGCCAGGGAGTTCGTCGACGGCCACGGAAGGCACGCCCCCGACGCTGCCGCCCATTACTGGTCCCGGCGGCCAGTAAGGGACTGGAGGGCAAGAAATGACCTGATGGCTGGGGAGCCGATGGTCAACCCTCGGGATGCGGCAAGAATCGTCCACGCTCTCGACAGATGCCTGGTTCCTGAAGTCTTCGGTGGTGTTCATGCGGGATGTACAAAGAGTAGTCATTGTTGATCCTTCCGACTCGACGCGAGAGCCCTTACGCAATCTGCTCTTGGGGATCGAGTCCATCTGGCTGGAAGCTGAGTGCTCGCGCTACGAATTCTTCTCGGACGTTGCGCACCAATCCAACCCCGACGTGGCAATCGTGGCGCTGGACGCGGACCAGAACAAGGCCCTGCAGCTCATCGGGCAATTGACGGGGGAATGCCCCGACCTGCCGATTCTTGCAGTCAGCGGCCAGGGCGACGGGCAATCGATTCTCAAGGCCCTACGCAGCGGGGCCCGGGAATTCTTGACCCAGCCGGTCGTGATGGAAGACTTGCTCGTCGCGCTTCAGAGACTGCATCTCAAGCGCACACCGCGTGATGGCGCCCCCATGAATGGCATGTCCAAGGTGGATTCCCTGGTCATCGCCGTCTTAGGTTCGCGCGGCGGAGTCGGAGCGACCAGCCTGGCTGTCAATCTCGGCTGTTCGCTGGCGCAGGACCGGAACAACAACGTCGCCCTCATCGATCTTGACCTTGCCCTCGGCGACGCAGACATCGCTCTCGACGTGATGCCGGCATACACGCTGGCCGATGTCGCCATGAACATCGACCGGCTCGACATGACCTTCTTGAAGCGCTCGCTCAGTCAACATTCGACTGGCCTGGCTCTGTTGCCGCATCCCGTGCAGTTGAGCGACGCCAGTCTTATTCATGAGGATCATCTGACGCGCGTGATCGGCCTGCTACGGGCGAGCTATACGCACCTGCTCCTCGATTTGAGTAAACGCGTGACGCCGATGGACCTGACCGCCCTGCGCATGGCCGACGTGATCTTGCTCGTCGCCCAGCTCGAGCTGAGCAGTCTGCGCAATGCCGTGCGCATGATGCTGGGTCTCGGCGGCGAAGAGGGCCTGGGCGACAAGGTGCATGTCGTGCTCAATCGTTGCGGTTGCGATTTTTGCGACGGCGCCATCGATTTGAAGAAGGCGGAGGAAACGATCGGCAAACCCATTTACTGGCAAATCCCCAACGATACCAAGGCCATGATGGGGTCGCGCAATGCCGGCGTGCCATTGATCCAGTTTGCGCCGCGCTCCAAGGTGCACCAAAGCATCGCATTGCTCGCTGAAAACATATGCGGCAAGACTCCGCAGGAGGAAACCAAGAAGAAACGCAGCGGCTTCTTTTCTTTTCGATAAGGCATTGGCTCGGGCGCTCGCGCCCCGTTTGCGTTTGGGAATAGGGACCTGAAAGCCAGCAAGTGCTGAGGCGAGCAGACCCACGATCGACACCCTGATGAGGCACCCATGTCGCGCTTGCAACGAGGTATCACGAATCTCAGTCAGAACGGCACGCACAGTCGCTTGGTGAGCAGCTCGCAGGTTGGCAGCGACCGGCAGAACAACAAGAGCTTCGAGGAGCTCAAACGGCTGATTCACGGCAAGCTTGTGGACAAGCTTGACCTGTCGCGCGTCAGCGACCTTTCGGGGGATACGCTGCGCCGCGAAATTCGCCTGGTGGTCGAGCGCCTGTGCGATACCGAAAACCCGCTCCTCAACCGGATGGAGCGCGAACGGCTGATCGACGAGGTGCTCGACGAGACGTTCGGTTTCGGCCCATTGGAGGCGTTGCTCAAAGATCCGACGATCAGCGACATCCTCATCAACGGGCCGCACAAGATTTATGTGGAACGGCGCGGCAAGCTGGAGAAGACCGACATCAAGTTCCGGGACAACGACCACCTGCTGCAGATCATCGATCGCATCGTCTCCAAGGTGGGCCGTCGTGTCGATGAAACGTCGCCCATGGTGGACGCCCGGCTCCCGGATGGGTCGCGCGTGAATGCGATCATCCAGCCGCTGTCGCTCGATGGCGCAGCCATGAGCATTCGGCGCTTTGGCTCCAATCCTCTGAAGTTGGAGGACTTGCTCAATTACAAGGCATTTACGCCGGAAATGGCGATGCTTCTGGAGGCGGCCATCAAGGCGCGCCTCAACATCGTGATCAGCGGTGGTACGGGTTGCGGCAAGACGACGTTGTTGAACACGCTGTCCAGCTTCATCCCCAGCGACGAGCGTATCGTCACCATCGAAGATGCCGCCGAGTTGCAGCTCCAGCAAGACCACGTGGTGCGCCTGGAGACCCGGCCGCCCAACATCGAAGGCAAAGGTCAGGTGACGACGCGCGACCTGGTCCGCAATGCTCTGCGTATGCGGCCCGAGCGGATCATCATCGGTGAGTGCCGCGGTGCCGAAGCACTCGACATGCTGCAGGCCATGAACACAGGACATGCCGGCTCGATGACGACGCTGCACGCCAACACCCCGCGCGACGCCCAGGCACGACTCGAGACGATGGTAATGATGGCCGGCATGGAAATGCCGATCAAGGCGATGCGCCAACAGATCTCCTCTGCAGTCGACCTGCTGGTGCAGGCGAATCGCTTGCAAGGCGGGCCGCGCAAGGTGACGAGCATCACCGAGGTGATGAACATGGAACAGGACATCATCATCATGCAGGACATTTTCCGGTTCAGGCAGCTCGGCATCGACCAGAACGGGCGTGCCCACGGGCAATTCGAAGCCACCGGTGTGCGCCCCAGCTTCATGCAGCGGATGGAGGCGTCAGGGATGAAACTGCCTACGAATCTCTTTCAGGAGCGGATTTTATTGCGCGATTGATTCTGGTTCTCGGTTCGGGTCAACATGAAAGGGACTCCGAATCGGAGCCCGCCAAGAGGTAGAGCAATGTCACCTTTGATGATCACCGTGATCCCTTTCCTGGCCGTCTCGGTCGTGGTCGGCCTCGTGGCGTACGTGCTTCGCGATACGAGCGGGGGAAAGGTCACCGAACGCCTCGACACCTTGGTCGGCAAACGGCTGAAGACCGACGGCAACAACGACATCCTGAAAAAAACTGCTTTCGAAAGCGACAAGAAGTCCTTGTTGGAACTCATCACGCCCAACTTGCCAAGCTTGCAAAAAATCTTCGAGCAGGCCGACTGCCATATCAGGGTCAGCACCGTGTTCGGCGTGGGCCTGGTGCTTGGCGTGCTCGGCATGACAGGGAGTTGGCTGGCGCGGGTACCGTTGATGCTGGCGCCCCTGGCGGGGCTGATCGCGTTTATCGTGCCGTTCGCCTGGGTCTTGAACAAGCGGCGCGTTCGCTTGAAGACGTTTGCCGCACAGTTACCCGATGCCATGGAACTCGTGGCGCGTGCCTTGCGTGCCGGCCATAGCCTGGGAGCGGGCATGCACGTGGTCGCCGAAGAAATGCCGTCGCCCATCAGCGACGAATTCGGCCGGGTTTACGAAGAACAGAACCTGGGCATCCCGGTCGAGGATTCGATGCGCAACATCTGCGAACGGATACCCAACCTCGACTTGCGTTTCTTCGTGACCTCCGTGGCCATCCAGCGTCAAACCGGCGGCGATTTGGCCGAGATTCTCGACAAGATCGGCCATGTGATTCGGGAACGCTACCGCATCCTTGGGCAAGTGAAAGCCTTGACTGCGGAAGGCCGCTTGAGCGGTGTTGTGCTCATCGCGTTGCCGTTCGTCCTGTTCCTCGTGATGCTGCACATCAAGCCGGATTACATCCAGCTTCTGTGGACCGACCCGCTGGGCATCAAGATGAGCGTTTTCGGCTTGATCATGCAAGTGCTTGGAGCATTGATCATCAAGAAGATTATCGACATCAAAGTGTGAGTCTGTCACGGGGGTAAGGCTGGCGCAGTGGGCGAGCCTGGCGGTGGAACTGACATCGAGAACAAAGAGCTGAGGAGTTGCCGCTGTGATCATAGCATTTATCGGATTTTCGGACCTGATTCCGTTCCTGGTCTTCGGCTGCTTCGTTTGCGGCGTCTGGGGCCTGTTGTCCATCATCTCCCAGCGGAACAGCAAGGCCCAGGAGCGCCTGGGGCGCCTCAGCCGGCCGGCTTCCTTGGCGGAGATCGAGATGCCCCGGAAGGACGAGCGCTTACAGGGGTTTGTGGACACCGCCAAGGCGCTGTCCAAGCCGCTCATGCCGCAGACCGAGCTGGAGCAGTCGGCGGTCAAGACCACACTTGCAAATGCCGGTTTTCGCAGCGACTCGGCGCTGGCAGTTTACATGGGCGTGCGTTTTGCCACGCTGGTGGGCTTCTTCGTGCTCAGCGCGGCCATATTCCTGCCGCGCTACGGACTGACCGTCAAGGGCATTCAGTGGATCGTCATCCTTACCGGAATCGGCTTCTATTTGCCGCAGATTATCCTGTGGTGGCTCAAACGAAAACGGCAACTTGCCATCTTCCTGCAGTTACCCGATGCGCTGGACCTGCTCGTGGTGTGCGTCGAAAGCGGTCTGGGCTTGGATGCGGCCATGCGCAAGGTTTGCGACGAGATGTCGGTTCATGCCAAGGTGATCGCGGACGAGTTGGCCCTGTGCAACTTCCAGATGCAAGTGGGCCGGCCGCGCCGCGAAGTGTTGCACGACCTGGGAGTGCGGACCGGCGTCGACGATGTGCGGAGCCTGGCTGCGATCTTGATCCAAGCCGATCGGTTCGGCTCGAGCATTGCCCAGGCACTGCGTGTGCAATCGGACTCGATGCGGACGCGGCGCCGGCAGATCGCCGAGGAAAAAGCCGCCAAGACCGCCGTGCAGCTCATCTTCCCATTGGTGTTGTTTATTTTCCCCGGCATCTTCGTGGTGCTCGTGGGACCGGCGGCCATCAGCATCATGCAGACGATGTTGAAGGAATAGGATGTTGAAGCAATAGAAGTTGGTACCGACACTGGTGAATGGGCGTTTGGTATGTATGGGGCGGGTGGCGCTTGGGCGCGAACTCCCTTCTCCCCCGACTACCGCTCGCCGATTCCCAAAATTTATAGGGAGCAAAGGAATGAAAGGATTCATCTCCAAACATCTGTCAACGGCCTGTTTGGCGAGCGGCCTGTCGCTGCTGGTGGGCTGCGACTGCTATCGCAACATCGTTGATCCCTGCTATCCGCAGCGCTATGAATACGCGAGTGAGCGAGAGGTCAACGCGTGCCAGGCTCCGCAGGTGAACAATGGGCACGTGCTGGACCAGACCGTCTGGAACTATCACTTTAAGCCCGGTACCGACCGGCTTACTCCGGGCGGACTGGAACACCTGGCGTGCTTGGCTCGGCGGCGGCCCTGCCCCGACTCGGTGGTTTTCCTCCAGACCGCTCAGGACATTGCTTACGACCCGGCTGCGCCCGAGAAATTCTCGGAGCAGCGCAACGCACTCGACGGCAAGAGAATTCAAGCCGTCCAGAACTATCTGACCGTCTCAACCGCGGGCCGTCATTTGAGTTTCGAAGTGGTGGTGCATGATCCGTCCAACGTGGGAATGGCGGCCACCCAGGCGGGCATTTCGATCCTCAAGATGAACAACGGCGCCCAGGGAGTCTTGCCGACGAGCGCGGGCGCGGGTGCGGCAAACGTCTCCGGCGGAGCCGGCGCCACTTCAGGAACTGGCGGCCATTAAGATTGCTTGACTGGTTGACTCATCGCGGAGGACGCGGGCGCAGCAAAGAAAAGGGTGTGTCCGGCGCCTCCGCGGTGGGTTCCAGCCACGGACCGAATCCTAGATCTGTCTAAGCAGGATGAGCACCTATGACCCGGCAACTCCTTCTCATGCCTAGCCGTTCACGCGGCTTTCGCGGTTGGCTGGCTCTGGTTCTGCTGCTTGTTGTTGCCAGCGCGGTCTTTCCGCCGACCGTCAGCGCCGCGCCCATTGTCCTTTCCTCCCCGCATGCAGCCGCGGCACCCGCTGCGCTGCTCGCCGACACATCCAGCGTGGGCAGGGTCTTGCAATTCCTGGAGGCCAAGTTGAGCGATCGCCGGCGCATGATCCAACTCGCGACAATCGGCATGTGCATTGGCTTATACATTCTGATGCGCCGCTGACGATAAACTTTCGTTGCCGCAAGCGCTGGAAACCGTGCCTGGGAGAGTTTGAGAAAAACAATCATGGTTCGAGCCGCGAAACAATACGGAACGGCGTGGGAAGGGGCCGGCTTGCCCGATGCACCGAGCGCCCCGGAATCGTTGAAGGAAGCGGGCCTGAGCGTTGGTTTCCTCAACGACATGATCCTGCGCTCGCTTTATACTGCTGGCGGCATGCTCGGGCTGGACCTTTCGCGGCTGCTGTGCCTGCCTTTCAAGGTCATCGAGGAGTCGCTTCGGTTCTTGAAGGACGAGAAGTGTCTCGAAATCGCCGGAGGCGACCTCATCGGCCGCATCAGCTACCGCTTCAACCTCACCGAACTTGGCCGCCGTCGGGCCCAGGACGCGATGAAGCTCTGCGCCTACGTCGGGCCCGCGCCGGTGCCGCTGGAAGACTACATTGAACAGACCTATCGCCAGGCAGTCACGGGAATCAACTGCGCTCCGGACATGCTCCGCTCGACGTTCGGGCATCTGGTCCTCACCGAGGACTTGTTCAATGCCATCGGGCCCGCCATTGTGAGCGGCCGGTCGGTGTTCATTTATGGGCCACCCGGAAACGGCAAGACCTCGATCGCTCGAGCGATCGGCGATTTCATGACCAATAGCGGCGGGGCGGTCTATGTCCCCTACGCGTTCCTTGCCGAGAACAGCATCATCACCGTCTACGACCAGGCCGTTCACCAGATAACCGAGGAAGCCGACAAGGGCCGGATGGAAGATAACGAAGCCACTATCCGCAGGCTTCTCAACACCGGCACGGTCGACGCCCGCTGGGTGCACGTCCGCAGGCCGGTAGTGGTGACGGGCGGCGAGCTGAATCTCGAGATGCTCGACCTCCGCTTCAATGTGGAGGCGAACTTCTATCAGGCGCCGTTGCACGTCAAAGCCAACGGCGGCGTGTTCCTCATCGACGACTTCGGCCGGCAGCTCTGCAGCCCCAAGGAATTGCTCAATCGCTGGATTCTGCCTTTGGAGGATCGCCACGACTTTCTCACGGTCTCTTCCGGTAAGAAATTCGAAGTGCCGTTCGAGCAGCTGACCATCTTCTCGACCAACCTCGACCCCAAAGACCTGGTGGACGACGCGTTCCTGCGCCGCATCCGGCACAAAGTGGGAATCCAGGCGCCGACACGCGAGGTCTATACGCGCATCTTCAACGCCGTGACCAAGAGACTGGGCTTGAACCCTTGTCCGGAGGCGGTGGATTTTCTTTACGAGCGCTATTACAACACGAACCGGTGCCCCAGAGCCAGTGATTGCCGGGATTTACTGGAGATTGTCCAGTCGATCTGCCGATACCGAAAAGAGCCTGTCCATCTGACCCGTGATCTCATCGCAGAGGCGGCCGCCAGCTTCATCTGCGAATTCTAATCGACATCTCGGAAAATGCGGGTCAAGGGCAATCTAAGTGACCGTGTGCAAACCAGTTGATATTAGCCCGACGCGTTAGCGAGGTCCTCGCTGATGCTTCGGGCTAGTATTAGCGGAATCGTGCACGGTGATGTAGTACAAATGGGCAGAGCGGAACGATGGAAGACCAGGGCTCTTTGCCGCTGGTTTTGTAGCGTTTTCGAACTGCTCCTCCGAGCCTCCGCAATTCGAGGGGAGTGGACAATGGATTGTCGCGTTACGTTCGTGCTGGCGTTCGGTCTGGCGACCGGCGGCCTCGGTTGTGCCAGTCAAGCAAAGCTTCCCCTGGTGGCGAATAACGACAAGCCGGCGGAGGGCACTCCTAAGCCTCATGATCAAAGTCCGCGCCAGCCGATGGCCTCCACCTGCATTGCTTGCGGTGAATTCTGCGAGAAGAATGCGGCCGATCCAAGGCACTCACCGGCAGAGAAAGAGCGACTCCTCGATCAAGCTCGCAAGGCGTACCAGCAAGCGCTTGAGCGTGAGCCGAACAACCTCGCAGCATTCGAGGCTCTGGCCCGGCTTTATACGACGCTGGGAGACCATGCGCATGCCGTCGCCACCTATGAAAAGGCCGTTCAAGCTCATCCCGAGAAGGCCTCCGCCTGGTTTGAGCTGGGCATGTGCCACGCTCGCTCGAAGGAATGGGAACCGGCCCTGGATAACTTGCGACATGCGGTCGAGCTTGATCCCGAAGACCGCACGTACAATCACTTCTACGGCTTCTGTCTTGCTCGCGCGGGGCGGTATGAAGAGAGCTTGGCCGTTTTCGCCCGCGTGGAGGAAGAAGGGATCGCCCACTACGACCTCGCTTGCATGCTGCATCACATGAACGAGGATGAGCTTAGCAAACAACACCTCCGGACAGCGCTGGAGAAGAAACCGGATTTGAACCCGGCCCGGCAATTGCTTGCCGCCCTGGAAACACCGGCCGGAGACTCCAAGAAGCTGATCCAAACGTCGAGTCCGGATGCTCTGGAAGATGATTCCGATCTTCAGCAACCAGCGCTTCCCAGCCCTGGTTCGCCATCATCGGCGGGAACTCCGAAGTCTTCGAGCTGAGAAACCGCGTTTTAGCGCGCCGGTCTATTGATGGCTGCTGCCATCTCCGCCATGACTTGTTGCTGAGACCATCCGGCTGTGTGTCCCCGGCCTGGGCCATAGACGACCTTGCCCTCGTAGGGCGGATCGGCCTCGCGCAAAAATGCATCCAGCAGATGAACCGCATTATTGAGAAAGTAATCGTCTGCCTCGCCAACCCAGATGTGGATTTTCCCTCTCAGCTTCGGCCCCAGCGCCTTCCAGTTCTTTTCGAGAACCATGCGTAAGTCGTAGTTGCTCCAGTGGCCGACAACTCGGCGGTCCAGCTGGCCGGTCTTCGGTTCCCAGAGCGGCCAGGGAAGCCCGTCGCGGCCGCGCGGTCCGAAAGTGGCATTCCAGGCGCACCAGTCCTTTCCAGACAGGGTCCAGCGATTGCCGCGTCCAAGCACGTTCTCGAGCTGACACTCGTGGCGGACGGTGTAGCGCACATCGCCGTTAATTTCGCGCGCCGCGGGCCTTTCGAAGCCGCGTTCGTTCACGTAGGCGTTGCTATCCTTGTAGATGTCGATCAACTCGTAGGCGCGGAAATCGACGGGATCGGGACATTGGGACCACGCGCCGTTGAAAAAGTCCGGATAAAAGACTTGCAGAGCCAAGGACACCCACCCGCCCGTGGACCCCCCGTCAAGCACGCGCGCATAGGGCTGGCCGATAGCCCGGAAGCGCAGTTCAACGTAGGGGATCAACTCCTTGGTGAGCGCGTCGCCGTATGGACCATTATTGGCGGAATTGACCTGATAGGGGTCGCCGTAGGGGCCTGCGCCGTCCAGATGGAGCAGGATCATTTCGGGGGCGTTCTCCGCCGACCAGGCCTTCCGGAACTCCGAATAGGGAGCCATCATATTCGCGACGTGGGTAAAGCGCGTTCCATAACCCCCGATATGTACGCGAAGAGGATAGCGGCGGCCGGGTTCCTTGTCGTAGTTTCGAGGTAAGATCACTCCGGCCCGCAAGTACATAGGCCTGCCATGGAAGCGGCTCAAAAGGCTCGATTGCAGCTTGATGTACTTGACGTTCGAGCTTTCGGCCGGCAATTGCTCCTGGGGAATCTTTTGATCGAGTTCGAGCCTTAGCGTGCCGCCCCCTGTGGGAGGCAGAGTTGCCTTCACAACCTTACTGTAAAGATTGTCGGGAGCGCTGGGCAGCTTCAAATCCAAGTTTGTATCGAAGACCGCCTGGACGTAGTATTCCCCCGCCGGCAATTCGTTGAGGCGGCCGATGGGAAATACCTCCGCACGCTGGTCCACAACGGCGACGCCACCAGGTCGGAAACCATCCACGTCGCGTCCGAACACCGGCGGCGCCGACAAGCCGGTTTCCCCAATCAATTCGCGCGGTTCAGGCGTTGCCTGCCTGCTCAAAACGATGAGCAGCCGTCCGTTGCGCGGAGCAGCGATCAAGCCCGGCGCCAGCGTGACTTCGAAGCGCAGGGAAGCGACCTGGCCAGCTGGAGCGGGCGCGGCGGGGGAGTATTCCTGAGCAAGCGCGTGCTTCCATTCCACGGCCGGAACTGCAAGGAGCAACCCTAGCGCCAGCACTTTGAGTTTCTTCATCGTTGGCCCTCCTGTCGCAACGTTCGTGGATGGTCCGGTCCCAGCGAGCGCTGGCCGACGTCAGCGAGAGAGAAAGCGCATGCAAAAGGGGCGTAGCAATTCTTCGGGGTAAAGACAGAAAGCGTATTCCCGGTTTCGAAGGACCGCATTGCCTTGAAGCTCTTGAACGCATTCGTCCAGAGTCCTCAGTAACTGGCTCTCCCGATTGGCCACGTAAGGCCTTAACCGATCCGTCAACGAGCGCAGCGCATGGAAGCGTTCGCGGCGCTCCCTTGCGCTAACGGGCTCTTGATGGATGAGGGCGTCTTTGCTGGCACATAATTCCGCTGCCTCCGCGTGGCGTGAATTGTCATCCGCCAGATGGCGCTGTGGGTTGTAGCGCACGTCACGCAATTCGCCGGCCAGCGCGCGGCGCCTTTCCGGGCGGGCCGGAAACGCCGGCAGGGGCAGCAGCAGCGTGGCTGAGAGTACGAGATAACCCGGCGGTTCGCAATGGTAAAATTGGCGAATGATTTCATCGGTCAATTCGTCGTACTTGCCGCCCCCAATGCCGTGGATGAAGAGATCGGCGAGGAACAGGCGTGCGTAGAGGGTGTTCGTCAAGGCCCGGCTGCGGACCTTCAAACCTTGCTGTTCCAGATCCTGCCAGGCGTGCACCAGGTTAGCGCCCGTGGCTGCGGGAAGCGGCAGCGCGGGCCAGGGCTCTTGGCCGACACGCAGCTCGATGGCAGTCCCGGTTCGGCGCCCGAGCAGGCGGCCGCGGATCAAGCTGCCTGTGCGCCAGGCCCAGAGCGGGACCTCCAACCAATCGCCTTCGGCAATCAGGTCAGGCACGGGATGATTGCGGCTGCGAATACCGTAGCGCTTGCGATAGGCCTGGACGCAAGCGTTGTAGGTGGAATGAAAGCGCGGCAATTCTAGAAGCAAATGACAGACAAACCAGGCGAACGGCTCCGTGCGACAGAGCTGGCTGACCGGAAGCTCGAGGTTATGGCAGCCCCAGCGCCGTTCGAAGTCGCGCCGGGCGGCGGCCAGCCGTTCGCCAAGCAAGCGCGTGCGCCCTGCCTGGCGGCGGACCTCCTCCCAAAAACTGGGAAGAAAGGGCGAGAATCCCCAGTCCTTGTTCAACTCGGCGACGCGGGCCGGCAGCGTCGCAAAAAGCTGTTCGTCCTGCACCTGCCGCTCTTCATAAGGAGCTTCACCCGACCAGTGATCGAAGGGAACATGCACCACGTGCGGCCAGGGATTGGCGCCGGCATTTAGAACCGGAATGCGTAATGAAGTCGACTTTGCCGTGTCGTTGTCGACGACGAGATTGATCGGCGTCAGGCCGTGCGCCTTCGCCAGGCCATGCAGTGCAAAATTCTTGATCCAGACTCCTGGATGGAAGAGTTCCGGTTGATGGCCGGCCATAAGGAGAGGGGCGTCGCGCAAGGGAGGAACAGGCTCACATACATCCTGGAGGTACGAACGGGCTGCTGCGAGAGCAGTCTGCTGCGCGTGCCCGCGCACTTCAATCCAGGGCCGGCCCAAAATCTCGCCAGGCGGCCGGCTCAACGCCTGCCGATTTGCAGCAAGCAGGCTCGCGAAATCAGCAAGTGGCGGTTCTGATACTACGGCGCCGTCTTCGTGTGGCGCTCGCAGACGGCGAGGCGGGCTCACCAGCAGGACTCCGCACAGCAGTCGAAGGTGTAGCCCGTGGCAGGCGGAGCTGAGTCGGCAACGGTGCCCTCTTGCTTCTCGGAGGGGATGCCGTTTTCGGCCTCGGCGATGACCCGGCGATAATAGCTCAGACGCTCATCGGCATCGTTGAGGACGCCCCCAAACGCGCGCTTGGGATCGAGATAGACGCGGGGCACGGCCACTTCTTTGATGCGTAACTTCAGAAAGGCCGCCTGCGCCCAAAGCTGCAACGGCATGCCCCAGCCGGTTTCCGTGATGCGCAACTTGGCCAGCGCGCCGGCACGATAGGCCTTGAATCCGCAGAATGCATCCGTGAGGTTCAGGCCAAAGCGCTGATTCAACTCGGTCGTGATGCGTTGGTTGATCTTCAGGCGATCCTGCGGGGCATGTGTATTCTGACGGAAAAACCGCAAGTACCGGCTGCCGGAGACGATATCGGCATCGTGGATCGCCTCCAGGAGCACGGAGATGCGCGAAGGTTCGTGCTGGCCGTCGCAATCCGTCGTGACCAAAACGTCGAATTGGTGCTGCAGAACGTAGGCGAAGGCGGAAATCAGGGCGGCCCCGTAGCCGCGGTTCTGGGAATGGGTGATGATATGGATTCCAGCTTCGCTGCTCAGAATCTCCGCCGTACGATCCGTCGAACCGTCATTGATGACCAGGATTTCCGGGCTGTAGCGCCGGACTTCCTTAAGGACCAAGCGGAGATGGCGTTCTTCGTTATAGACGGGAATGGCGGTGAGCGCACGCATGAAGAGTTTCCTTGATGACATCGTCGATGGGGCACCCGCACCATTATTCCATACCCATTCTAACCGTCCAGGCAAGGCCGTCAAACGGTTGAGCCTCAAGGCGGTTTGTCCTGGCGTATTGGGAATTCGCGGCCTCCTCGCCTTTCCGCGGACTCATCATAAAATGCCAACGCTCACCCATCTCTCTGTTCAGTTCTGGAGGTACGCCATGAAGATTCGCATGCTGGGACTGTTGGTAGTCGGGCTGTTCCTTGCCGCCGACGGAGCGCCCGATGCTGCTGTCAAGAAGGATTTGGCTAAACTCGCCGGCACCTGGTCAGTTGTTTCGTTTACCGCGAACGGCGAAAAAATGGATAGCGACCAGATCAAGCAATACAGCCTGATCGTGGAAGGGGAAAAGTTTACCTTCAAGCAGGACGACAATGTTGTCATGCGCGGCACGACCAAGCTCGACCCGAGCAAGAAACCCAAGGCGGTCGAGATCCTACCTACCGAGGGCGATCAGGCGGGGGACAAGTTGCAGGGCATCTACGAGGTCAGCGGAGACGAGTACAAGATTTGCTTCATCTCTGCCGAAGGCAAGCGGCCCACGGAGTTTGCGTCCAAGGCGGACAGCGGCGTAACCTGCGTCGTGTTCAAACGGCTAAAGAAGTAAGAAGTTGCGCGAGCAGCGAGCGGGCCAAGCGGCCACCATCCGCTTGGCCGTCTTTGGCTCGACATGGAGGGCCGCTTGGGTCGGATCTGCGTGCGCTTCCACCTCAGCGCGAGGGCGCTGGAAGTTCGCGCCCTGCCGTCCAGGCCATGCCCCGCAAGACGAGATCTCGGAACGGCGCCTGGTCTAGCGGATCCTTGGCGTTCGGCTGTACGCCGCAGTGGCCAAAAACACTTACGCACACCTTGCCGCGCCCATAGCTCCGAGTCCAAAGGATTGGCCAATCTTTCCCCTCATACACCGCCACGACGAGCGGCTTCAGCTCTCCTTGCGTTTGCAAGTGATAGTACAATTCATCCTCGTGCTCGAAATCTGAGAGCCCACGCGTGATCGGATGGTCTTGATCGACAATTTTCACGGGGTACTTGCCAATACGGACCTTGGTATCCGGCGTGCCGACGTGGGAGAGAACGCCGCCAATGAGTTCACGCATCTGCGGCAGCCAGGTCTTGTCGGCGCAGCAGAACGCGTGGAACGAAAAGAGTCCCTTGCCCTCCTCAACGAAATTCAACATGGCGCGCTGCTGCTCCTCGGTCAGGCGGAATTCCGGATCCCTACGGTCGGCCGTCACCAGGAGCATGTCGTACTTGCGCAGCGAAGGAGTCAAAAGGATGGCCGCATCCTCACAGATGGTCACCTCGAACTGTCTGCTGTCCTCCAGAATCTTCTGGAGACGTTGAGCCTGCCGGCGGTAAGCGTGATGGTCGCGCTGGCCGCCCGAAAGGAGCAGCACTTTCGCCCCGGCAGGCACCTTTTGCTGCGCGGGAGCCGACGGCGTCCAACAGGAAATGCAGGCCAGAGTCAGAAGGGCGGAAGCTCGGCAAAGCATCGATTCGTCTCCTTGTTAAGCTGGAGCCATTCACAGGGTGGAAAGCCTTGATTCCGGAAGCATTTCTTGATCTCACGGCTTCCCGGTATTTTAGTGACTCGGAAACGGATCAGCTGCGCTGCCTTGCATGCCACACGAGAAATAGGAGAGAATAACCTGACAGGTTGGGATCGGCCCCTTGAATGTCTCCCCACCGTCACGCCTCCTAGCAGCGGTTATTTTCCAATTCGAGGAGTCCGCGCGGGCATCTCTGCAAGGGGCGAACGCAGCGGATTTTACAGGCGGCCATCACATGCGATCGGACCATTCTCATGGCTTTTGAACTGAAAATCAACGAGTCGGTTCCACAGGGCATCAGGCGGATCGTGCGCAAGGAAATCGACAAGTCCCTCGACGCGTTGACTGCCCACGTCGATGGGAGCCGCATCGAGGCCGTGCACGATGCCCGGCGTCGTTTCAAGAAGATACGCGCCGCCTTGAAATTGGTCCGCGAGGAATTGGGACCGGAGGTCTATCCGCGCGAAAATGCCTGCTTTCGCGACGCGGGCCGGCCTCTGACGGAAGTGCGCGACGCACAGGTGCTTGTCGAAACGCTCGATAAACTGGCGGCGCACTATGCCGCGGAAGTGACCCGGGAGTCGCTGGAAGAAGCGCGCCGGGAATTGCTGGCCCACGAACGCGCGATCTGCAAGCGCGTGCTGGATGAAGAGAACGCTCAGGCTGTGGTCGCGGTTATTCTTCAGGCATCGCGCCCACGCGTCAAGGATTGGGTCATTGAACATGACGGCTGGGCGGCGTTGCGAAACGGTTTGAAATCCGTCTACCGCCGGGGCCGGAAAGCCTTCGCCGCCGCCGCTTCTGAGCCCAGCGTGGAACATCTGCATGAATGGCGTAAGCGCGTGAAGGATCTCTGGCATCAGCTGCAAATCATAGAACCGATGCATCAGAGTCTCGCGCAGGAGGCAATCCAGGCGCATGAGCTGGCTGATGCACTGGGCGACGATCACGATCTGGCGGTCCTCCGTGATTTCTTGACGGAGATTCCAGGAATGGCGGCTCAGCCGGCCATGGTCGCGACACTGCTAGGGCTTATCGCACGCCGTCGCGCCGAGTTGCAGCAGGCAGCCGATCTCCTAGGGCGCCGCATTTTTGCCTCGAAGCCGAAGGAATTTGTTGCCAGGTTGCACGATTTATGGCGGGTGTGGAGAACCGACGGGGAAGCCAGCGAAAGGGAGAAGCCTTCGCCTTTATAGCATTCAACGATTATGCCAAAGTCGTGGGCACGGGATTGCGGGAGATGTAATCGTCAGCAAACGGATGGCGAGTCCAGGATCAAGAGCTCCCCCTCCCGCAAGAGGGTGCCGAACCCTCGACGTGGGCTCGCCATTCGGTATTTCGTTTCGTTGTCAGCTAGTTTCGAACGCAGCATCTTCCCGCCTCATTCAGGCGGCTTGCCCGGAGGATTGGCAGACGTTACGGTTCCGGACTGGTTGCCCGTTGCTCCAGAGGTAGTTCCCCCCGAACTGCCGCCTGACCTTGGAGTGGCTGGAGGTAGGGTCCCAGGGGCCTTCCGGGTTCCGTCCGGAGTGTTGCCCATTCCTTCGTTGGTCGCCATCGGGCGCAGAAAATCGACCATCACTGTCTGCCCTGCGCGGACGTGAACTTTGCGGGCCCGTTTCACCACGCGGCCATTCTCCGTCCATTGGGCCTCGACGTCATACGTGAAATCCTTGTCAGGAGTAAGCGCGGGCGAAATGTAACGACGGAAGTTACCGGTCTGCGTTGTTTTTTGGCCTTCGAAGAGGACCCGAGCGTTGGGCGGAACACGCAGATCGATGAAGGCCGAATTCACGTCTTCGGCACTGCGACGACCACTCGTGACGCTGCCGTAAAAGCGATCTCCGCTAGCCGTCCCGAAATAGGAGTAGTCGGGCGACGCGTAGTTCGAATAGTAATCCGGCTGGTAAGAATAGTAGTCAGGAGCGTAGCCGTAAGAATCGTAGCCGTAATAGCTGGGGTAATCCCAGCCATAGTAACCGTAACCCGGATATCCCCAGCCCCCGCCGCCGTACCAGCCGCGCCGGCCGCCGCCATCCCAGCCGCCGCCGTGCGAAACCCCACCACCGCCGTGCCAGCTTCCGCCACCGCCGCGTCCCCCGCCGCCACCATGACGTTGTGCCAAAGTGAAGTCAGGTGTCATAAGGAACGCCGCCACGGCAATGGCAGCCGTGCCGATGGTCACATAGAAGGTTCTTGACATTTCGATTCTCCTTTTTCTAAATGGCCGTGCGCATATCCGGTCCTCTCCTGCAGCGCGTGTCGGCGCTTCGCTCAGCCGCCGGTAGAGGAACAAGGGTGCAAGTATGGTGCCGGCAGCAGAGGCCGCGCCGTCCTTTCGCCAACTGGAGCGCATTTGAGGGTAGATGCCATCCAAGCGGCAGATAATCTGCCCCGACGACCAATGGCAGCCGCGATTGCTCAAGCTGATCCTGAGAGCATGGCTCGGCCGTAAAATGGCCAACTGGAACGCCGGCGACCTCGAGCGATCTCTCGTCGAGCTTGAGTTACTATGGGAGGGCGAGTGGAAAGATAGCTTCCGAACCGGCAAGAGCATTCCCACTTGTAAGCGGAGAAATGCCTGTCTATCATAAATACATGAGCATGCTCTTGCTGTCTTCCGCGATCGCCGAGTCCGGCAGGCGAGCGACCTACACATCACGCATACTGCTCGCTGCCTGAAAGGGGAAGGAAGCAGAGGACCTTGTCCAGCACGCTGATGGCTGGGTTGCTCCAATTGGTCGGGTTTCAGCCCGGTGCTGCGCTGAGAGCCGAATACGGCTTCCTGGCTAGCGTTTAGCCCACAAATACGAAGAGATTAGCTGCCCTAGAAAACCCCGTAGACCCCTCTCAGGGAAGTATCATGGCGCGCACTTTGCAAACTCTTTGCCATCCTCCTGACTCATCAAGCTCTGTTCTTGAGGAACCAGTGTCCCTCCAACGACGAGTTCTGATCGCCGAGGATAACGAACTTACCTGCCAGCAGCTCAAGCAATTACTGGAAGGCGATCCGAAGGTCCAGGTCGACACCACTGGCGATGGTCTGGAAGCGCTCCAGGCCCTGATTGAGCACAACTACAGTATTGTCATCACGGATCTGAAGATGCCGCATTTGAGCGGTATGCAGCTCATCGAGGAAGTACAGAAACGTAGACTGCCAGTCACCGTGATCGTGACCACCGGGTTCGGGAGTATCGACGAAGCCGTTCAGGCGATGCGCCTGGGAGCCTACGACTTCCTGGTAAAGCCGATCGAGATCCAGCATTTGCGCATTGTCATGCATCGAGCGCTGCGCGAACGAACCTTGCAGGACGAGGTCGCCAACCTGCGCGAACAGCTCCAGAACCGTTACTCCTTCCACAACATTCTCAGCAAGAATCCGAAGATGCATGCGGTGTTCGAGCTGATCAGCCGAGTGGCCCAGAGCACGAGCACGGTCCTCATCGAAGGCGAGACCGGAACGGGCAAGGAGCAGGTTGCGCGGGCCATCCACGAAGCATCGCATTTACGGACAGGGCCGATCATCGCGGTCAATTGCGCGGCCTTGCCGGAGACCCTCCTCGAGAGTGAACTCTTCGGTCACGAAAAAGGGTCGTTCACCAATGCCGTGGGCCAACGCCGAGGCCGATTCGAATTAGCAGACGGAGGCACGATCTTTCTCGACGAGGTGGGAGACGTGCCGCCGGCCATGCAGGCCAAACTGCTCCGGGTGCTGCAAGAACGACGGTTCGAGCGCGTCGGCGGCACGGAAAGCATCGAGGTGGACGTGCGCGTCATAGCGGCCACCAACCGTTCGCTTCTGCGCCTTGTCAAGGAAGGAACGTTCCGTGAGGATCTGTATTACCGCTTGAACGTGGTCAAGATCGATCTGCCGCCTCTTCGCGAGCGCACCGAGGACATCCCATTGCTGGCCACGCATTTCGCGCAGAAATACGCACGCCCGGGCGAAGCGCCCAAGCAAATTGCGCCGCAAGCAATGGAGCTGTTGCTGCATTACCGTTGGCCCGGCAACATCCGCGAGCTGGAGAACGCCATCGAGCGAGCGTCCGTGACTTCGCGCGACGATACGATCCGGCCCGAAAATCTGCCTCCGGACATCATGGCTCCCGCAAGCGCCAAGATGCCTTTCAACATCGACCTGGAGAGGCCGTTGCCCGATCTACTTCGAGATTTGACCGCCGATATCGAACAACAGTACCTCCGCAAGGCGCTCAAGAAAAGCCACGGGAACATCGGCCGCTGCGCCAAGATCTGCGGGCTCTCGCGCCGCAGCATTTCCGCCAAGATTGCGGAGTACAAGATCAACAAGACTGCATTCAAGGAATTCTGAACGAAGGGAAAACGAAAGCGGCGGCAAAGCGCCGCAATCCAAAGAAGTCACTTTTGGAGTGCGGCGCTCTGCCGCCGCTTTTGGTTTCCTCCATTATGCACCGCCCTAATTATCGATTTAGATCGTGAGAGTGCACAAGCAAAACGGGACTTCATGCGAGATTCTTCCACACATTTATTGACGATCCTGAAGCACGGGTGCCAATTTGCGAAGGCCCTGGAGCAAACCGTCGATCAGCCGGCGCAGCGCGCTGCTCTCCTCGCCGAATTAGTACATGAGTGCTGGCCGTCGGATTTGTCCGCCTGCATGCTCTATCAACAAAGCCGCACATTCACCTATGCATTGGACCAGAAAGCCCAACCTCGACCCGAATGGATCGAGCCGCTGCGCGATGTGTTGGAACTAACTAGCCGCGAATGGAAAGCCACAGAGCCCGTGGCAGTCAAACCGCCGTCTGCTCTCGAATTGACCGGCTGCCGCTTGATCGTGACGCCGATCCGCTACCGAGAGCGAGTTTTCGGCTTCCTGGCTCTAGCTGGCGCGGAGAATGGAGAAACCCCAGAAACTGAGGACGTGCTCTTCGTCCGGGCGGCAGAGCATCTGGCATTGCTCATGATGCTCGAAATCAGCGACGGTTTTCAGCAGTCGCTTCGCGAGGCAGAAGCCCTGCCGACCTTGCAGAATTGCTTCAGTGATCTGGCCTACATCGTTGCACATGAATTCAACAACATCTTGAACAACATGATGCTGCAACTGGCGGTCCTGGAACATGCTGGCGATAGTCCCAAAACGGTCAATGAATTGGCGCCCATGCGCCAGCTGGGTAACCGGGCGGCGAGCATGATACGCCGCTTTCAACAGCTTGGCCGCGCCGATCGCCCCGTTCTCCTTCCCGTCGACTTGAACCAACTCGTTCGGCAGGTTGCTGCGACACGCATAGCGCAGGCCCTGAAGTCCGCCGGCGACGCTGCCTCGTCGGCTTCCGCCGCGCCGCCGTTGCATCTCGAACTTTCTTCAGACCTTCCCCTGGTTTCAGGCACCGACGTTGACCTCAAGCGGCTTCTGTTACTGCTTCTCGACTCGGTACATTCAGGAAACTCTGCACGTGCGCTGACAGTACGCACCGAAGTTGCCGAGGGACATGCTTTGCTCTGTGTCCACGATGATGGGCCGCCGATCGCTCCGGAGAAGCTTCCCCATTTATTCGAGCCTTTTGCAGGCATGGGAGAGAGCGAATGCAATTGGCAATTAGCTGTGTGCCGGTCGATTGCCCGTCGGCTTCAGGGAACTATCTGGGCCGAGAACAGAGAGCAAGAAGGCACGATGCTGATCGTGAAGTTGCGCTTCGCTTCGCGAGACCTTTTAGCCATGTGAACCTGAGAGCCCTCAAAAAAGACATTGGCCGGATGCTTGACCATTAAGTCGAGGCCTGGAACAATGACACGGACAGAGCTAAGGTAGCTTGTCTCTGATCACGACACGAGGGCATTGTGGCTCGCAAGGCATTAATTGTCGAAGACGAGCGCGACACGGGAGAGCTTCTTGCGGAAATCCTGCGTCGCCGGGGATTCGAAGCAACGTTGCTGCTGGAGGGGAAGCCGGCCGTACCCTGGATCCGCTCCCACCTTCCCGATGTCGTTCTTCTGGACCTGATGCTGCCCGACCGCGACGGGTATCAGATCTGCGAAGATCTGAAGCTTGACCGCCAGACTAATCTGATTCCCATCATTATGGTGACGGCCCGCGATTTACCGCAGGACCGGCTGCACGGGCTGCAGGTCGGCGCCAATGCCTACTTGACCAAGCCGTTCACTGTCGAGCAGTTGGAGAGCGCCATTCATGACGTGCTCATTTGGCGAGAAGACCTTGTACGGTCGGGAACCGAGGGTGAGATTCATTTCGAGTTGAATAGCGCCCTGCAATACCTCGAAGAACTCAACCATTTGCTGGCATCGCTGTTTCTCTTCAGCGGATTGACGGAACAGCAGGTCCGCGAACTGATGATGGCCGTGCGCGAACTGGGCTCCAATGCCATAGAGTGGGGGAACCAAAAGCAGTTCCAGCGCATCGTCACCGTGACCTATCGCATCGATTCGGCCAAAGTAACTATCGTCATTCGGGATACCGGCACCGGATTTGATCCGCGCAACTTGCCTCACGCTGCACGCCTGGAAGACCCCGTCGGTCATTTAACGTTACGCGAGACGCTGGGAATTCGGGAAGGCGGCTTCGGCATTCTGATGGCACGAGGTCTGGTCGACGAGTTGACCTATAACGACGCGGGCAATGAGGTGCGGCTCGTCAAGTATTTTGCCGCTCAAGTCCCAGAGCGCCAACTCGACCCGTCCGCCAAGGAACTCGGGTAAAAGCGTCGGAAAGCCTACGATCCGCCGATGCTCCGCACTTCCGATCCCTGTGGACAAAGCCATACGATCAATTCGACCTGTCCAGCCGATAGAATGAGCACTCGCATCGCGCACCGATCATTGTCATGCGCCGCCCTGGTGCCCTTGGGCGGCCTCGGCTGGTTCTGCAGATCATGATTCCGCCGACCCTTGGATCGGGAGGGTTTTCGACCGTTCCTTCGTTGCCTCCGCGGAGCGAACTTGCTATGATTTTTTAGGATGCTAAAGCATTGGCATTCGAGGTTGTCCAGCCGATTCCCGCCAACCGTAGCCAGCGCGATGCTGGCCCAGATTTATGATCGCGAAAGCTACCTGACTCCTTAGCGGCTTTCGCAGCCCCGCGTGCCACCCTCGCCCGATAACTGCGTGAGTCCTGCCTCTAGCTTGCCTCCCCGCCGCGACGACGCTCTCCAGGAGGAGTTTGAACGGATGAATGGTTTACCTCGCAATTCGGATGCGCCGATCCAGGGATTTCGTCGTTCCCGACCCCAGCCCTCGTCGATTGGGCGAATTTGGAAACGCGTGCTGTATTCGACGGCGCCGGTGCTGATATTCGTAACGGGCGGGGCCCTGTTCGTTTTTCCCAGCGTGGACCGCTTGCGCAGCAAATGGATCACTCAGAAAATTCAATACGGCAGCATGCAACTGGCCTTCACCGAGCACGGCACATCCCAGTCGGTTTCCAACACCGATGTCGTATGTCGTGTCAAGTCACGGGCCAGGGGAACCAGCGTGGCCAGCACCCTCAAATGGGTCATCGAGAACGGCACGCCGGTTCAAACGGGCGACGTTCTGGCACGTCTGGACGACTCCGGCTTCGAGGAAGATCTGAAGGTGCAGCGGATGAACGTCACCAAGGCGCGCTCTGACTGGATCCAGGCTGAAGAGAACCTGACCATCGTTCTGAGTCAAAACCAAGGCGATTTGCAAACCGCCCAGATCACTCTCGAACTTGCGGAAATCGACCTGCAAAAGTATCTGAAGGGAGACTACGAGCAAGCCCGCCAGGATGTCCTGGGAAGACTTCGTTTGGCCGAATCGGATCGCGAGATGTGGCAGGACCGCGTCGCCTGGTCGGGCAGGATGCTCAAGAAAGGCTATCTGACGTCGAATCAGCTCCAGGCGGAGGCTTCACAATCCGATTCGTCCGAAATCGCCCTGGACAAGGTGCGGGAAGAGTTGCGCATTCTCGAGCGATTCACGAAGAGGCGAATGCTGGCGGAGCTGGAAAGCAATGTTGCGGAGGCGCGGCGGGCCTCGAGGCGTGTCAAATGCCAGGCGCGGGCCAAGGAATTGCGAGCGAAGATCAACCGTCTGAAGAAGCAATCCATCTACAATCTCGAAGCAATGCGCCTGCGTGACATCGAAGAACAGATCGCCAATTGCACCATTGTTGCTCCGCACGACGGGATGGTGGTCTACTACACGTCGGAGCAGAGCCAATATGGCAGCGGCTCGCAGCAGACGATCATTGCCCAGGGGGAACCGGTTCGAGAAGGCCAAAGGCTCATGCAGATCCCGGACCTTTCCCAAATGGAGCTCGACACGCAAGTACATGAGTCCATGCTCCCGTACGTGCATGGCGAGGAATGGACGCCGACAGGCTTCTGCGACAGCGTCCAGGCAGCCATGTTGACCCAACCCAATTTGCTCTCTCGGCTGGTCGGTCAAAATGCATTTGGGCACTTCCGCGGAAAACTTCGCAATCTGGAACTTCGCCGATCGTACCCGGGTGAACGAGCTGTGATTCTTGTTCATGCCTTTCCGGACAAAGTCCTCCACGGTCATGTCAAGCATGTGTCTGTCATTCCTTCCCAGCAGGATTGGATACTGACAGACCTCAAGGTTTTCCGAACGATCGTTTCCCTCGATGAGCCGTTTGAGGAACTCAAGCCTGGAATGACTGCCGACGTAACCATCCTCGCAGACCGGCCATTGGAGCATGTTCTCACGATTCCGATGGAAGCAATCTTTGGCGCTCCCCGGCACGGCGGCCCGGGCAAATGTTTCGTTCTCACCGACGACGGGCCCCAGGAGCGCGAAATCGTTACGGGATTAAGCGACGACACGATCGTTGAGATCAAGAATGGGCTTCAAGAAGGCGAAGAAGTCGTTCTCAATCCCGCCGCCCTGCTCAGTGAAGGCGAGGAACATCACGGCTATTAGCCAGGTGGATTGGTCTGACTTCTCCGGCACCCTTACAAGGCGATGTAAGGCGCTGCGCGTAATTCGGTGCCCGAATTCAGTTTAGTGGGACAGGCGTCTCGGCTGTCGCGGACTGGCGCGAGGCGGCCTGATAGCGACGTGATCATGATCATGCATGGGCAAGCCGAGCCACATTGCGTCCTTTTAGCGGGCCGCCTCAAGCAAATGGCGAGCGAGAATTGACGGAACTGCTCTGGCGCTAAAGCAACCCTTCAGCTACAACTGTTTACCCGAAAGGATAGCTGAACCGCAGGGAGGCGATCTTGTCGAAAAAAGAAAACGGCAAAAACTAGCCCAACCGCAAGAGCCAGACGCGGCGAAAACTCCTGCACATCCCATTGTCATTCGCCCAGATCGTGGACGCGATGTTGCGGACTGAACTGCTCAAGAGGAAAAAGAGGTAAGATGATTGGATAGCTTGCAGCGGTTGTCATAAGTGCTTGGAGTGAGGATTCCTCGGTCTAAACTACCAGTCAAGTGGAATCCCAACACGTCCCTGACGGAATATAAAATTGATCGCAAGGGGAAGCGGAGGCGCAAGCGTCGGCGGTTCTATGGGCGCGACGGGAGAGCTATCAAGAATATAGACTACTTGCCTCATCACGGACACCCAGTGCCGCACGCGCATGATTGGGACTGGACCAAGAGAGACCCGCGTCAGCCTGCTCGTCCATTGAGGGCGGGAGAATGATATGGAAAGCAGAAGGAAGCAGAATGTGGTCCATTACAACGAATACGTTGCCGGCTGGTTGGACGGTTCAATTGGAGATTTTCTCACAGAACTTCCACGAAGTTCCGAAAGCGTGGCATACGCGCTGATCACGTGTCTGGACAGTAGCTTCGACCCGGCATCGCTGCTGAGGAAGAATTCCAGCCTTCGATCGGCCATGAATGGAGTAAAAACGCTCAAGAAGAGCGTGATTGTTCCCTTGAAACTATTGCAAAGAGCTGGTCTCCGAGATCAGCTTTTTGTTGGATTCGACGAGGTATGGTTCTTTCCGACCGACCAGATAGAACCGAAACCGGACTCAACCTCGATCGTAGGTCCCAACAGGATTGACCAAAGGACGCTTGACAAACTGGGATCTTGGATGGGAGCAAATGCGTGTTCATTGGCTCTGGGCGACGGTGCCGGCTTGAATATTATCGTGAAGGCTCATGGGCTCGTTAAATACGTGATCGGACACTCTCTGTCTCAGCCCGAGCCAACTTTCCAGATGAGTAAGCTATGGGTGGAGGATGAAGAGAAGAAATTGTCGAAGACCAACGCTCGCGCCCGAACGCGGTAATTGATCATCCACCCGCCAAGGTCCGGGCTGAGTCTATCAATTATAGAATCCGTTGAGCACTCATGCTCGCGCGGAAATTAACGGAATTCGGTAGATCGGAAACGAGACTATGCCGTGGAGGCTTGTTCCCGCAGGAGTATATCAGGTCGGAAGAATTCGGCGCCCTGCACGCGAATGCGCTTGAGAGGCCACATTTCCGGAACCGTTACCACACGCGCACCTTCCTCGGTCACGATGCATGTGTCGGAGCTGAAGGCAGCCCCCACACTCGCATGCCAGGCGATGGCCCAACCGTTTTGAAAGAGGTCTTCCGTCTGTGGGGTCAGCTTCCGTTCCACCGGCAATCGGCCGGTCACCTGTCCCTGAGGACAGAGACGCCATTCGTGCTCAAAACCGGTGACCTGGTAGACATGCCGGCCGGTGTTCAGGATCTGCCGGGGCAGAGCGTCCGGCCAGGTGCTTGCGATATAAGTGGCGCTTACCTTGCAGGCGGCGTCGTGTTCTCTCCGGAAGGTCTGATCGGGTTGACCGAAGCAAACGGACCGGCTTGCCGTCGCACACAACCCATACTTGCGCGCGTGCACGCTCAGCACGCAATAGCGTGTGACCGGCGCCGACGTGAACCCACACTGCCGGTAGCGTCTCGAGCGGCCATCCGCAGCGACCTCGATGGCCAGCGGTTGGGCTCCCCGATGCAGCAAGCGGTGGCTGAGCTGACCTGCGATTTCCCGCTCGGTTTCACCTGGGCTCATGGTTCGGCAAGTGGCTTCCAGCGCGTGGCTGACGGTTGCCCCCAGCGCCTGGTAGCAAGCTTTCTCATAGAGCGTCAACGGCCAACGCAGCTTGCTCAGCTGGTCTCCCACCGGCGTGAAGGCTCCGTAGACCCGATCACATGCGATTTTGCGGCCGTGGCATACGTCGGCAAGCAGGCTTTCCCGGCTCGACTGCCACGACCATTCCTTGAGCTGAAAGCCAAGTCCGTCCAGTTCTTCGTCAAAGAGCCGCTGCGTGTCGACATTGCAGCTCATCACCCAGCGCTGCTCGGCCCCCAGGTACAGAACCGGAAGGTCGGCAGGATCCAGGACGCCCCGGGCAGCAGCACCACTGGTCAGCCACGAAAAGTTCTCTGGTTCAAGGAGGAGCAAGCCCTCGCAGCCAACTTGGTTCAGGAGCGCAGCTACCTGCGCTTGCTTAGCGTCCACATCAGCCCGGCGATCCGATTCCCCTGTCGCCCCGTTTGCAGAAGGCTGCAAGGAGGGGATCACCATCGTTTCCGCGGTCAAAGTCATGGAAAATGTCTCTTACGTAACGATCTGAAGATACTTCAATCGGCATGTCAAATAGGCAATTGTCTTCAAGCTGTCACCCCTCGACGGCAATCGAGCGCGCCAAAGTTTCCCTGAAAATACCAAAAAATCCGGCCAAAGGAAAAGGATTTGTGCGCGCCTGACCGCGGCTAGCGCGTCCACGGGGGCGGGTAAGCGCCGCGTGCATATCTTTGGGCCATTTCCAGATAGTGCGCACAGATGGATCGTGTCCGCTCCAATTCTTCCGGCCGGATTTCGCGCACGACTCGGGCTGGCACGCCCATCACGACGGAATGCGCCGGGATGCGTCGCCCCTCGGTTATCACCGCACCCGCGGCGATCAGGCATTCTTCGCCGATTTCGCAGCCGCTCAAGAGCCGGGCGCCGATTCCTACCAGAGTATCCCGGCCAATTCGCCGTCCATGAACTACCGCGCCGTGCCCTACGACGACCCCTTCTTCAATCTCCTGAGGAGCGTCGTAGTCGGTGTGCAGCACGCAGCCATCCTGCACATTCACGCGGGCTCCCAAGGTAATCCGAGCAAGATCTCCTCGCACGACCGAGGCATACCAAATATTGACTCCGGACGATAGCAGAACGTCTCCTGCCACCACTGCACCTCGAGCGATGTAATAGCCTTGGATGGATTGCATTGGATGCGTCCTTCGCACAGCTTTCCCAGCGGAAGGCGAGTTGAAAAAGCGGTCCGACCCACCTTCCTCGGATCCTTGGAAATAGACAAAGTACTTGCAGCGTCGATCTCGCAAAACCCCTGTCCCATATGGCTTGAACAGCCCAGCGTCGCCTGTTCCCGACGTTCGCTCCGATCGTTGACCATTGTATGCCACTCTTTGCTCGGATAAAACACCCCCAGGCAGTGCTTCTCCGAACCGATGACTCTGCCGGGGAGGCATTTTCGGGAGGTGACGCAAACTCCTAATCCGAACAACGGGGACAGGACCTTTGAATTAGAGGTCCTGTCCCCGTTGTTCGGATATGCTCTAAGTGTATTTCATCGATCGATGATTTCTGCCGGAGCATAATTCCTTGCTTCAGCATGATGAGGCATTCGTGGAAACCAGCGCGTTGTTCTTCCCGTTCGACCTCTTCGGAAGCGCGGGCGCGGGCGCGGGCGCCGATCTACTTGCCGACGCGTTTCACGAGATGTTGGCGGATAATAAACACGAGCGCAAAGCGACTCGGGCGCGCAGCTATGACAGCAGCGTGCGCATGCGCCGACTCCCCCTCGAGACGCTCAGGGACTATCAGCATTGGCACAAACGAGCCTGTCACCTTGTGCGCTCCGTTCTGCATAAAGAACGTTTCCTTCTCTGGGTCACCGGCAATCACCTCGGTGTCTTGCCCTTCTATGAGGAAGTCGCGCGACTCGGACCGAAAACGCTTGTCGTGCAACTGGACGCCCACCTGGACATTTACAACCTCTCAGACTGCACTGACGAGCTGTCCCACGGCAACTTCTTGCTCCATTGCCCGCAACCACTTCCTCCCATCATCAATTGTGGCACGCGGGAACTGCTTTTGCGGCCTGATTACATCCGGGAATACTATCAGGCTACCTTCCCGGCATCGGAAATTGCAGTCGATCCGAGGCCCGCATTGCGACAAGTTCGCCGTGCCAGCGCCGCCGCGGAGCGCGTCTTCCTGGATATCGATTGCGACGTGTTTGATCCCGCGTACTTTCCCGCCGTCACACATCCACTGCCGTTCGGGCTCAGTCCGCACCAGGTGCTCGCAATCCTGGATGCTGCTTGGTCCGATCGCGTCGTCGGCGTCGCTTTCTCCGAATTCGACCCGGGCAGAGATCGCAACGACCAAAGTCTGGCGACGCTCGTCTGGTTGCTCGAATACCTGTTGCTGAAGCGCTACGAACCGGCCCATACTCGCAAGAATTGACTGCGACCTCGCCGGAATTTTCAACGGCAGGCACAAGCTCCGTCCGCACCTCTCCGGCAGCAAATGTGAACTATACTCGGGCATAGGCGATGTTCTTTCACCATCAGGGCTAAGAAAGGTGGTCCGTGCGTGGAGCCTGTAACCGTCCCTCCTGAGCCAGAGACACCTACGCTCTGGCTTGGCAAAGAGTCAACTCCCGAGGCAAAAACAGCAGAGACACCGGTTGCCAGCGCACCTGCCGTGCAGCCGGAGCAGATCGACGAGGTGCCCTGCCCGCGCTGCGGTGCCAAGCTGATCAATCCGGAAAATCTGGGTTGGTGCTCCAAATGCGGCTTCTGCCGGTCGCTTGAAGAGGATGCTGCCAAGATGGAATCGGTTGCGCCGGCCCGCGCGCGCATGCCGTCGTTTCTGGGCGCGTCGGAATTCCTGGATTTGCTCGGCAGAGCGCCCAGGTGGCTTTGGGTGCTCTTGGCTGGCACGGCGGTCATCGCCCTGCTGTCCCTTGTCGGGAATCTTGTTCTGCCTTTGGCTTCCTTGCCGCGGGCAGTCTGGAGTACGGCGCAGATTCTTCTGGGGCTTCTGGGGTTATTCGGCGCCCAGGTGTGGGCCCTTTTCTTGATTGCACCTGGTGACGACAAAGTTGGGGCAAAGGACGCGATTATCTCGGGGCGATTGTGGGGCCTGACCTTCGATCGGCTACCTGAAACTCGTAGGCAAGTGTGGCTGGGAGGCTGGTCCCTGGCGGCGATGCTACTCGGGGTCTTTGTGGTCGGCGGCCTGGGTTATTGGGGTCAGTTCTACAACCCGAAAAGGGTTGCAGACAAGGGTCTCCTGCAAGCGGTGGCTCAAGCCGCCAAGGACAAGGGAGGCGACAAGTCCCTGGAAGAATCGGTAGAAGACGTCGCAAATACGCAGGAGCTCACCAAGAAGGACGAGGAGAAGAGGAAGGAGGAAGAGAGAAAGAAGAAGGAGCAGGCCAAAATAGACAAACGCCCGACCGTGCAGTGCGTGGTCATTGGCTACATGGTCGATGCCGACAAGAACTTGACCGGCTTGGTGGTGGCCACTTTGGAGGGTGAAAGGCTCCAGTACGCCGGCACCGTGCAGCGTGGCTTTACGCCGGAGGCTTCCAAGGAGGTCCTTGGCCGATTGGCTTCGCTGGAAGCACCTAATCCTCTGATCAAGGGATTGTCGATGTCGGCCGTCTGGGTCAAGCCGAAACTGTTCTGTGAGGTCCACCAGTCTGGCGCTGACAAGGATGGCCATCTGATCAGCCCGGCCTTTGCCGCACTCTTGACCGAGTAGGACTCGCGCTCCGACTAAAGGTTGCGAAACCCACCAGTGCCGCCGAGTTGCACTGGTGGGTTCTTGCTTCCCGAGAGTATGTCGAGATGCTCTCGGCGCCCGGTCGCCGGAAGGAGGCCGCCAGGACGAAGTGCGCCCAGGTCAATGGTCTTGGAGCCGTGCGTAAACTCTGACGGGTGAGAAGCGCCCGCCAACGGTGGCAGAATGTCGCCAGCGCTTCGCTCCCGCTGCGATCAGAGGCCGAGAGGCCGATCCCGAAAACCTTCTCGCTTGACGCTTGGTCACAGTGTGGTAACTTAACTTGCTGTCGGGCAGAGTGAGTTTTGCAGTGCTCGTACTTCTCCCACACGCAACAGCTTGCCAGTCGCCTGCTATTTGACTCGGCTGCCAATGCCGGCACCGAGTTCCGAGATTCATGGACGTGACGATGGGCCCGCAGTGGAGGTTGGTCTAATGGCAGGTCATGCCGCATTCGTGCCGACGCCCACTCCCGAGCATCGTCGAATTGCTGTCGGACAGTTCGAGCGTGCCAACCAGGTCATCGCCACCGGCAACTATGACTACGCCATTCAGCTGCTGCTGACTTGCTGCAAGATGGACCCGGCCAACCTCATCTACCGGCAGACGTTGCGCCGCACCGAAAAAATCAAGTACCGGAACAACTTGCGCGGAAGCCGACTGGCCTTTCTCACAACTTCGACCAGCAGGACGAAACTCAAAGCCGCCAAGGCGTCTCGCGACTACCTAAAAGTACTGGAGTGCGGCGAAAAGGTTTTGTTGCGCAATCCCTGGGACATCGGCGCGCAGATGGACATGGCCGAGGCTGCGGACGCTCTCGGCTTGCTCGACGTGGCCGTCTGGACACTTGAGCAGGCCCGGCAGAAAAACCCGGAGGACGCGACTGTAAACCGGGCTTTGGCCAGGCTTTATGAGAAACGGGGCAATTTCAGCCAAGCCATCGCCCTCTGGGAATTGATCCGCAAGGCCGAGCCGAGAGATGTGGAGGCCCAGCATAAAGCCAAGGATCTCGCTGCCAGCGATACCATTGCCCGTGGCAATTACGAAGCGGTGTTCAGCAATTTGGAGGAAGATTACGAAGGGGATGAGCAAGCCGCAACGACCGGTGAATCGGCCAAGGAATCTGCCCCGGTTCACCAGGTTCCCGTCCAGGAATCTGTATCCCCTGAGCCGCGTGACGCTGCAGCCTTGCGGGCACGCATCAAAGCCGACCCCACCAACGTCAATGCACACCTTCACCTTGCCTCGGTCTTCCGCCGCGCCGGCCAGATTGAATTAGCCCGGGAGGTGTTGCAGCAGGCCCTCGGGCCGACCGCCAATGCTTTCGAACTGACTCTTGAAATCGCCGACCTGGATATCGAGCCCTTCCGGCGCAACCTGGTGATCACGGATGAAAAACTGCGGACTCAGCCTCAGGATGAAGAGCTGCGCAAGATTCGCATCCGCTTGCTCAAGGAAATCAATACCAGGGAGATGGACCTGTTTCGCCAAAAGGCCGAGCGCTTCCCCACAGAGATGGCCCATCGGCTTGAATTGGGCGTGCGCCTTTTGCGGGCTGGTCAAACCGACGGGGCGATCGTCGAGTTGCAGGCGGCGCGGACGGATCCCCGGCAGCGCTGGCGTGCATTGCTCTACCTGGGCTATTGCTTCAAGAACCGCAACAATTGGCGTCTGGCTCAGCGCAACTTCGAGGAAGCTTTGCAGACCCTCCCCATTGGTGAAGACGCTTCACGCAAGGAGCTGCTCTTTCAACTTGCCCAGGGCGCCGCTGACTCAGGCGACCTGTCCAAAGCCATCGACCTGGCCTACGAGCTGGCCAACCTCGATTTCAGTTACCGCGACATCGGCCGCCTTCTCGACGAATGGCAGGACAAGCTGCAGAAAGCCTGAGATTTCCACACTGCCCAGGGCGTGATTTTCCCGGGAAGCGGAGCCGCGGCTGTCAAAACGCGCATGTCCGCAGTGACCTCGCGGTCCCCCTCTCGCAGGGCCGCTGCCGATTGGCGCGATGGCAAGTCACGAAGATCGGCGTCGGTCGGCGGCGCTCCCAACGGTTGCCCTTTGTTCTTTCGTCTTCGCCGACTATATTGTCTTTTTGCGAAATGGGCCCGTATCACTGTCGGCAACCTGGAAAGTTCAATGCCTCACACGCGAAGTGCCAAGAAATCTCTCAGGAAAAATAGGAAACGGCGGCTCGCCAACCGTGGCGTCAAGAAGTCGCTGAAGACCCAGATCAAACAGGTGTTGGCCGTGGCCGAAAGCGGCGCCCTGGAAGATCTCAAAAAAGAATATAACTTGGCCGCCAAGAAACTCGACAAGGCAGCAGCGCGGCGGGTTATCCACCCCAATCTGGCTGCACGCAAGAAATCGCAATTAGCCAAGATGATCCACGGGAAAGAGCACGCCGCGAAGGCTGCCGCGCCTGGTTAATCCAAATCCAGCATAATCCTCTCGGTCCGTTCCTGCGCTGTTACGCTGCGCGCCGCTGGGTCGCCATGGATCGCCCGGCCGGCATGATTGTCGGCGTCGGCGCGCCGCGCCAGACAAGCACGGCGAACGCCGGGACCAGGAACGGCCGAACCACGAACGTATCAACCAGCACCCCAAAAGACAGGGCAAAACCGATTTGCACAAGCGTGCCCAGGCCGCCCAGCATGAGGGTGGCGAATGTGCCCGCCATGATGAGGCCGCACGAAGTAATGGTTCCACCCGTGCGCGCCAATGCGCGGCGGGTTCCTTCCACAGTGCCGTGCCGCTTGCGTTCCTGCAAGAGGCGACTGATGAGCAGAATGTTGTAATCCTCTCCAACGGCCACGAGGATTGTGAAGAGGAAAAACGGTACGCGCCAATCGACTTCCCCAAGGGGCCGGCCCGACCAGCACGTGCCAACCAGGGCAGTCGCACCGAGCGTCGCATAGTAGCTGACCAGCACCGTCAGCAAGAGGTACGCTGCGAGCCATGGCCGCCGCACGAGCACCAGAAGAATCAAAAAGATCCCGCCCAGGACGAGCAAATCGACTCTGGTCCGGTCTGCTTCCGTCACGTTGGCAAGATCGCGGGCGTTTACTGTCGCACTGTAACACTCTGCGCGCACGTCTCCGAATGATGCGACCGTGCCCGGCAATTCCTTTGCCAGCCAAACCTCAATCAATTCCAGTGTTTCCAAGCTCGCAGCATCGAACGGATCCGAGCGCAAAACCACATCGAGCCGGGTCACGAATCTGCGCTCGGAATCGTCTCCTAACTCAGCGACGTAGAATTTTCGCGCCGCTCGGTTCGCTTCGCCCAGGGCTCCGCTTACGATCTGTTTCCGAATCGACCCGAGCAGGCCCGCGCGGCTCTCCGTGGCTACCGGATCGGGTAATGGTCGGCCGAGAGGCTGAGTCAGACTGCGCACCTCGGCCACGTTTTCCAGGCCGGCGAATCCTCGACTGAGATGGGCCAGGACTTCCCGTCCTTCGGGAGAATCCCAGTCCACCGACCCTTCCAACAGAACGGTCAGTGGACCAATCTCCCCAGCCGTAAAGTGACGCTGGATGGCTTTCAGTCCTTGCACGCTCGCCGACAGAGGATGCAATTCCCCGGTAGCCCGGTAGACAGGCGAGACTCTCAGGCCCAGCACGACAAAAGGCAAGAGAATCAGTCCTGCCACACTCCACACAAGAAGAGGCCGGGCAACTACTACTCGGCTAATTCGGTCCCAGAATGGAATTGGGGGCGCCAGGCGTGAGCGCTCAAAGCTCAGATGCAGACCGGGGTTCCGCAGCACCCGAGGCCAAAAAACCACGCCACCCATGATTCGCAGCAGCGCTGGCGCCAGAGTCAAGGATGCACACAGAGCAACAGCCAGGCTCAGGCCGATGGCAGGCCCCGCGCAGCGAACCTTGGCGAACTCCGCGAAGCCCATCAACCCCAGGCCGCAGATCACTGTACCTGCACTGGCGGCAAGGGCGCCGCCGACACCTTTGATGCTGCGCCGCAGAGAGTTTTCGAAGTTCTCCCCCTTCTCCAGTTCTTCGGTATAGCGGCTGATGAGAAAGAGGCAGTAATCGGTGCCCGCTCCATAGAGGATAACCACTGCAAATACCCTGCTGACGTTGACCAGGTAGACTCCCGGGATAAGGGTCAACAAGGCCAATGCTTGCAGTGAGATCCAAACGGATGCAACGATCGTGATCAGCGGGACAAGTGCCAGCAGCGGTGCGCGGTAGACGAACAGCAAGATTACGACCACGAGGATAATGGTGGCGATCGTTGTTTTGTCCAGACTCTTGGCACTTGCCTGGGTCAAATCCCGGCCGATGCCGGCCGGTCCCGTGATCAGAAGGCGGGGAGGATTGGTGCGGACCTTGGCCAGGTGGCTGCGGAGCAAGGCATCGATACGATCGACCGTGGTCCGGGTTTGCAGCGCAAGGAACGGCGTAGCCAGCGGCACCTGAATCAAGGTGCACTGGCGATCCGCGCTGGTAAGCCGGCTGCCGGTGAGCGCGTCGCGGTATGACGCGATCCTGCCGATCTCCAACGTTGCGTCTTCTGTGCGCAGTCGTTCGAGGCCCGCAGCGCAGTCATCGGCCAGCGCGAAGTCTTCTTTTGTCAGGGTCCCATCGGGGCGCTCGATGGCTACAACGACCTTGCTGGCGAACACGTCCTGAGGGAAAGCCTTGCTGAGGAGTTGATAGCCGCGGACACTGGGGCAACGCTCAGGAAGAAAGCGAATGTCGTCATCCTGAGCCTTGGAGTTCCACCCCGGCGCAACCCAGCCCAGCAATACGCCCCCGATCAGCCAGGCTGCGCAAATTCTCCAGGGATGCGCTGCCGCCATCCTTCCGAGAAAGTTGAACATGCCTGGTTTCTCCCTGGTAGACAGGCGCGCTCGCGCCACGAGGTGCAAAGGGACTACATCATCATCGGCCTCGCGAGGAAGCAAGCTCTAACGAAAATGCTGGGGCAGCTTGCTAGGCAACGGCAGCATTTGTTCTCCCCTCGCCCCGGTACTCCGGGGAGAGGGGTCGGGGGTGAGGGGCCTTGGCCAGGGATCGTTCGTCCCCAATTCAATTGACCCAACGAGTTGGTCCGAGAAGCGCTTCTTCCCAAGCGCGCCGAAAGTGCGCCGAAAACAAGCCGTTTCGGGAGCGGAAAGCCGCAAGTAGACCGGGCGCGCTGATCTTCCCGCCAGGATCGATCCTTCACCGGTGGCGCTATCGACGACAAACCGCGCTTTAGGGGAGCGGCAGCGCTTGTTCTCCCCTCGCCCCGGTACTCCGGAGAGACGGGTCGAGGGTGAGGGGAGATTATTTCCTGTCCCTCGCCTAGCATTGCGTAAAGAGTGCATATCTGCCTCTGCATCCTTGCAACTCTCGTCGAGCTGCGTTTTCCTGACATCGAGGGCAACAAACTCGCACGCCGAGATCATCTCCCGGCATCCCGAGGACCTAATTGTAGATCCAGCAAGGCGCAGGTGAAACCGCAGCCGAGGAGAGTTGTGCCATTATTCACGTCCCATTGGTAGGATAAACGCCGGGGATGGGAATGCCGTCCAGCAATAGGGCGTGTCAAGCGTACTCGCGCCGACGCACCATGCTTCGAAGGAAGAGCAAGAGTTAGGAGGAAGAGTACGATTACGAAGAGGATGAAGAGCAAGATCCAGATTAAGAGCAGGATGTCATGCCTGCGCCGGCTATTGAATCATGCTCTTTCTCATGCTCCTGCTCATAATCTTCTTCCAAATCTTACTCTTCATCTTCATTCTTTCTCTCAGGGCTGGGCCGCTTGGTCATGTAGCTGTCCAATCTGTGCGGAGCAGCAGGGCGCGTCAAACGTACTCGCGCCGACGCACCTTGCCAAGCAACGAGCACCGCACCGCTCCCTCTTGCCTCTTCACGATGCACCTTCGATTACTCGCAGACGCCCGTCTTGTTCTCGCTATGGATTGAAACCGACGCGATAACACCGCCCTGGGAATGGTGCGTCGGCGCGAGTACGCTTGACGCACCCTACGGACTGTGCTCGTGAAGGGGCAGTTCTCGGTTTTTTAGCTGCATCAAGATTTCGTGCGAGACAATCCAGCCTCTCCCCGTTGCGACTCATTTCAACGAGAAGTCAGCCGACTTTGCCATCATTTCGTCGCGCACTCTAGATCGCCGTGCGTGCTCTTGCAGTGAAGGGCGTATACCAGCGTTCGGCCCATTGGTGTCGGCCCGGAGTCCGGTCGCCCATTACGCCGTAGGCGTTGCAGCGCCAAGCCCGGAGTCGCGGTAGCGCACTCCGGGTAATACATTTTCTCGGGGATGTCTACTCCGAAGGAGTTGGAGCGACAGGCAATTTGGCTCATGCTGCAACTCCTTCGGAGTAGAGGAAGGGGCTTGCGTTGCTTCCCGGCGTGCGCTGCCGCGACGCCGGGCTTTGGGCTGCAACGCCTACGGCGTAAGGATCTATTGGTGCAGATTCCGACATGGCTCCTCGTACAAATTATGCTGCTCAGTCATGCACAGTCCTTTAGAATGCATGGTCGCCGTCTGCTCCACCGGGGCTTCCGGAGTACCTCCAGCCCCGGCCACACCTCCGCTTAACTTGGTGCCTATGGGCTTCCGAAGACTCCAGCCCCGGCCACACAAACTGCCTTGGCCACCCGTCGCAGGAGCACGTAAGACAGCGAGCATTTACCGTTCCCAAGCAAGTTCTGGCCGACCGAAGTGGCCATAGTTGGTAGTCTGCCGGTAGATCGGGCGGAAGAGGTCCAGCTTCTCGACGATGGCAGCCGGGCGGAAATCGAATCGGCTCACGAAGTCCGCTGCGACTTGATCGTCACCCGTACCGAAGGTATCGACGCAGACGGACACTGGTTGAGACACACCGATGGCGTAAGCGACCTGTATCTCCGCGCGATGTGCCAGCCCTTCCTTGATGACCTGCCGTGCGACATAGCGGCAGAAATAGGCGCCGCTGCGGTCAACCTTGGAGGGGTCCTTCCCGCTGAAGGCACCGCCCCCATGCCTGGCAGCGCCGCCATAGCTGTCGACGATGATCTTTCGTCCCGTCACTCCGCAATCCGCCGAAGGGCCGCCCTGAACGAAGCTACCCGTGGGATTGACCAACAGCCGGACCTTGGGCTGAAACCACCGACCGAGAGCACGTGGAGCGAGCACATCATGCACATAGGCGCGAATTGTCTCTTGGTCTGCTATGCTGGCGTGCTGTGTTGATACGAGAATCGTGGAGACGGCCACGGGTTTATTGCCCTCGTAGATCACGGATACCTGGGTCTTGGCGTCGGGACGCAACCATCCGACAGCCCCTATCTTGCGGTCGTCGGCAAGGCCGCGGGTGAGGCGATGAGCCAACAGGATGGGCAACGGCATCAGCTCTGGTGTCTCGTCGCTCGCGTACCCAAACATGATCCCCTGGTCACCAGCCCCTTGCTCCCCGGAATTGTTCGTGCTGGCATCCACGCCCTTGGCAATCTCTGCCGCCTGCTCAGTAATGAGTTCGGTGAATTGGACGCCATCCGCATTGAATGAGTCTGCCCGGTTGGTGTAGCCGACCTCGCGGATTGCTTGCCGGACAACTAGCTCGTAGTCTATTGTGGCCCTGGAAGTAATCTCACCTGCCAGGACGACGCGATTGCCTTTGCAGAGTACCTCGCAAGCAACCCGGCTATGGGGATCTTCCGTGAGGAAAGCATCGAGTACGCTGTCGGCCATGTAGTCACAGACCTTGTCTGGATGTCCTTCGGAAACTGACTCAGAAGTAAAGGTATAGGTGCAGACCTTTCCGGACACTTTGTAGACTCCTTTGCGTTCGCTTGGCAAGAGACCATCCGCCGCGGCCACAGCCCATGATCTGGCCTGCAAACTCGATAACCGTCTCGCTCTTCATATCGGTCCATTCGATGTGGCGAATATGGGTAAGTGCTACCCAGATAACGCGTTGTCCGCCTGATTCGTCACGTCTTCGCCATGGCTGGCGAATCCGATGGCAATCAAACTCCAGTTAGACAGGCTAGATCGCCAGCAAGGTCATCCCAACCCAACCCTGGTGGCCTACTCCGGCGACAAATCGGGCCTGGGCCTCGCGCTATCGAGGATGTAGTAATAAATCCCCACCACAACTCGCTGCTCTTCCTGGCTCAGGTCGCGTTGCCGGGCCCGGTGCTCAAGGTCATCGGGGTCATCCTGAAGGAGACCCAGAATATGATCGACCGTTGACCGCGCCGCACGAGCAAAGGTGGCGATCTCGTCCTGCGACGTGAAGTCTTTTGACCACCGTTTCCGCAGAACTTCAATAACCTTACTCCACATGTCGGGCTTCGAATGCAGAATGAGGAAGATTGCTTTAGCCATATAAGGTGACCCCCAAGCCTCACCGGCAAAGTAAGGAGGGAGGCCGAATGCCTCCCATACTTCTGTGTAGGTATCGACGAAGCACGCCGAAAAGACCTCTTTGTCCTCGAAGGGTTCCCAAGCGGAAAGAATCAGAAAACCCATGTCGGACCAGGCGTCAGGGTCAGGTTGATGATAGATGTATCCGCGTCCTCCTAGCTCAAATTGCTTAAGCCCCCACATACCACTTGCCATGCTGTCGGGGTTCCCACAATAGACAAGCCAGGTTTCGTCGCCGCTCAGTAATTCCATCATAATCTCGCCCCAATTCTCAGCACCGTTCTCAGAGGCATCGTCATCGCCGTCTTTCAACTCGGAATCATCGAAGAGGCTTGTGACAGAAACTTCCTCAGAAGGGACAAGTACGCGACCGGATTTCGGAGCCGGACCCGGCTTGTCGACGAACACGGCCTCAAGGCGCGACTGAAACTCGGTTATGGCCGGCGCGGCGGCTCTACCTTTGGGGCCTATCTTCCACAAGGCGCTCACGGCCGCTCGGAGGTCTTCTTTCATAAGCTCGATCAAGGCGGGAATCGCTTCGTGTGCTTCCGGGGCTATCTCGGCTAGGTTTAGCGCGGCAAAACGGCTGACCTGGAATTCGCTGTCCTTTAGCGCCTCGATAAGGAACCGACGCGCGACTTGATTCCCGGCGGGAATCTCCACGAGGGCCTCCAGAGCCTCCAGACGCACTTGCCAGTGCTTGTCCTTGAGAACTTGAACTAGGGGCTCAACTACCAGCTTGCTCTCCAGACCTATCCGTCGCAGAGCATTTACCGCACTCTTGCGGACCTCTTCATTCTTATCGCTTAATGCCTGGATGAGAGAAGGGACCGCATTCTTGGCTTTCGGCCCAAGCTGTCCTAATGCATGCACCGCCCGCTGCCGGACTACTTCGCTTTCATCCGTCAGGGCTCTTGTAAGACCGATAACCCCAACGTCGCCGATTCGACCTAGAGCTTCGGCGAGATCGTCAATATTGCCACTACTATGCTTAAGTTGATCCACCAAAGCTGGGATGGGAGCTGCCGCTCTCTGGCCAAGTTGACCCAAGGCCCGTGTCGCACTCGCTCGCACCCAGCTGGAGTGGTCTTTCAACGCCTCGATCAGCACTGGGACTACAGAGTCGCTCTCCTGGCCGATGTTCCCCAGCGCACAGCAAGCCTGTTCCCGTACTTTGTCACGTTTGTCCTTCAAAGCTTCAGTGAGCGCAGGAACTGCGTCCCTGGCCGCTGCACCAATACTTCCCAGAGCATTGCTTGCCATCGCGGCAACATCTTCGCACTCGTCCTTTAGCGCCTCCCCCAGCGCCATGACAGTAGCCTCGGTCGCGGGGCGGATCTCTCCCAAAGCCCAAGCAACCCCTTTACGGACAGCGTCCTTTTTGTCCTTCAGCGCCTCGTGGAGCGCTCGGATCGCTTTTTCCCCGAGCTCCTGCAAGTCAGCAACCGCATTCTCAGGACCATATGTCCCCTTTGAGGTGACGGCTTTAATCAAGTAAGGGATGGAACCTTCTTGCCTCGTTGGAACCGCATTTCCCGTCGCTCTTAGGACAAGATCTTGATCTTCGGTGCAGTCGAAGCCTGCAGATCGAAAGACCGCAAGAATCTGCTCCTTATGCCTCGGGTCAAGCACCAGAAAGTCGCCATAGTAGCTTGACTCGCGAGTTTCACTGTAGGGCGCATCAATAATTTCTTTGGGAACCCACTTAAGCATTTCCTGCGAGGCGTTTTCGGGATAACCATCGTGCTCTACCGTCGGAATGTCACAACCTGGAAATGGATCTTCATCGCACTGAGGAGGATTTCTGCACAGGTTAACGACTTCTTCGTATCGTTTGGCAGAAACTAAGGACCGGAATTCGCCCCACGTGGATGATGTCGCAAGAGCATGCCAAGTGCCCGCAAGCTCAAGAGCCTTGTCACGAGGAATTAAGACCAGGGTCTTGTCTACCCTGGGCACATCCGCGTCGCCTTCGGCATGGGTCGATCTGCCCACCTTGGCTGGTACTTCTCCATAGACAAGATCGGTGAGCAAGTGGTTCGTGGTATGATCGGTCATGGTAGGTCGCCCTGACTCATGGGAATTGTCCCGTGCCCTTTGCATCGGCAATGTTACGCCAGGGGAGGTACAATCTTGGTATCGCCTTTTGCAACTCGGTAAACGTCCACGCCGAGGCTCGCAAGGCTCAGCCAGGGGACGTACAATTTTGGTATTGCCTTTTGTAACTCATGCACACCTTGGTGAGTGACGTTCGTCCCCATGAGATCGAGCCACTCAAGGTTGGCCAATTCGCGGAGGTAGCGAAGTCCGGTGTCGCTGACTCTGGTTAGGGAAAGGCCGAGGGTGTGCAGTCCTTTCAGGTTTTGGAGATAGGCGAGACCGGCGTCGGTTACCTCTGTTCGGATAAGTTCTAGCTCATGAAGGTTGGTTAATGCCCGGAGATGGACTAACCCGGCGTCCGAAATGCGGGTTCCTGTGAGGCACAAGACGCGCAGGCCGGTCAGATCGTTCAGGTGACCGAGAGTGGCGTCGGTGATCGGCGTATCCCCGAGCTCCAAAGTTTGGAGGCTTGTCAGTTCTTTGAGATTGGCCAGATCGTCGTCAGTGATCGGTCTGCGAGTGAAATCAATCAGAGTGACCGGCCGGGCGGGATCATCGATGTCAACTTCAATTTCGCCACCCAAGGCCCCAACCCATGGGGCGGACATGCTTGAAGTGCGGGGTGAGGGTATTGGAACGGCAGGAACGAAAATCAGGCTGAAAGGCTCGGAAGCCCGGATAAACCGGTCACTGTTTGGCGGCCCAGGGCTCTCAGACGAAACTCCAGCTTGAGCTTCTCCTGGCCGGATCTCTGCTTGGTCTTTCGGTCGTATGTCGCCCATTGATTGCCACTGCCTCTAACCGTATTTCGATCGTCGAATGTCCTTGCATCGCTGTCAGTCGCCCAAACTCGCGGGCCAGCAGGTTTAGGGCTACTCTTTAGAAGACCCTCGATCACGCATAAGTGCATTCCAGCCAACCTGAGAGCAAGGCGGTGTCGAACTCGTGTAGTCACCCCGTGTCCAAGCTGGCAATGAAGGCTTGAAGTCAACCTGAGACCAAGGAGGTGTCGAGCGCAAAAGCTCTACCTCCGAGGAAAATCGAGAAAAGCACAGCAAATTCAGGAATAGATTCATATATCACCTCCGGCTGTGATCACTCCCGTGCAGTGTGCCGTCAATCGTTCTTTGCCCTTGAGCTGGCAATCGCCAGCATCCCTTAAAACAAAAAAAAGGCCACCGCACGACAAGCATGCGATGGCCGTTGAATCTAGTCCCAGGCGGAGATCGTTTTTCGGAAACTCAGTTTCCGCGCATCGAGGGGCTTGCCCTCAAGGCACCGTTGGCATCTCCGTGCCCGGTTGCCGGACCCTTCTGGGTCACTCTTGCATGCTCTGCCTCGTATGGTAAGGCCGGAGGTTTGAAAATCAAGGGTAAATGAGTGATTTTTGCCCGATTCTGTCCGGAGTATTTGAGGTCAACCTGTGTAGCGACTCGCGGACAGGGGGGAAACCCTCACGTGGGTACCGGGGGTTTCTAACAATTCGCATCGTGGAGGGTTCGAGTCGAATGTTTCTGCAACGTGACGCACCGGCGCGCATCAGGGATGGAATGCTTACGGCGAGCGGAGAGTGTACCGCTGGTTGCTTGCATGGGCATGCTGCCGATCTACCGCGTCCAGTGTCGTCAGCAGCACAAATGGACCGCATCTATATTTCCGGGTCTTCACCAGAATTCGTGGGTTCTTTCCAGGGGTGAAGCCCTGGGTGACAGAACCAGCGGCCCCAGTTTCCCGCCCCCCAGGCCCCCCACCCTCCTTCCCTCTTTTCTGTTCCGGGTGTCGCCCCAAAGGGGCACGTGCCGGCGATACCACAGGAGTGCATCCTGCCTTGTTTTTCGGTATGGATGGAGTTTGCACAGCAACCATCCGCCGAGGGCAAGACAGGATGCAACTCCAGACTATCCTCAATCGCGTCGAGTGGCACAAGTCTTTCGTGTACGCAACGGTCCGTTTTGCCGGTGCCGAACGTTCCGTCCTGGAAGTGGAGGTGCGTGAGCGCGCTAACAGCCGGCCGCTTTGCTCGGGATGTGGGCAGGCCGGGCCGGGCTACGACCGGCTGCCCAAACGCCGCTATGAGTTCGTGCCGCTGTGGGCGCTGGCCGTGTACTTCCTGTACGCCCCGCGGCGGGTCGATTGCCCACGCTGCGGCGTCAAGGTCGAACGGCTGCCGTGGGCCCAGGGCAAGAGCCACTTGACCACGACCTACCAGTGGTTCCTGGCGTCCTGGGCCAAGCTGTTAGCCTGGCAGCAAGTAGCCAATGTCTTTCACACGAGTTGGCAGAGCGTGTATCGCTCGGTGCAGATGGCGGTCGCGTGGGGGCTGACGCATCGCAACCTGGACGGCATCGAAGCCATCGGCGTCGACGAGGTGCAGTGGCAGAAAGGGCACCACTACCTGACGCTCGTCTACCAGATTGACGGGAAGTGCCGACGGCTCTTGCACATCGCTCCGGAGCGAACGGCGCGGAGCTTGCTGAGCTTTTTCCGCATGCTGGGTAAGACGCGCTCAGCGGCCTTGAAGTTCGTGTGCAGCGATATGTGGCGGCCGTACCTGAAAGTCATCGCCAAGAAGGCGGGCCAGGCGGTACACGTGCTGGACCGGTACCACATCATGGCCAAGATGAACAAGGCCATCGACGAGGTGCGCGCGG
>DATGZX010000183.1:0-68406 GCA_035296965.1 Gemmataceae bacterium | reverse complement strand
AGGGGTGCCTTTCTCGGGCGTCCACTCCTCCAGGCCGTCCATCACTCCCTGGTCCAGGAACATCGTCAGCAACCGCAGCACCCGGCTGTCCGAGACTTTCTCCCGCACACGGGCCAACAAGCGCTCTTTCGGGATCGTGTCGAAGTAGCTTTTCAGGTCCGCATCGACGATGTACACGTAGCCTTGCTGCAGCAACGTTTCGATCCGCTCCAGGGCGTGGTGACAGCCCCGACCGTGGCGAAACCCATAGCTGTGCTCCGCGAACGTGACGTCGAAGATCGGTTCCAACACGTGCAACAACGCTGTCTGCACCACGCGATCTCGGACGGTAGGGATGCCCAAGGGTCGCTTTTCCGTGCTCCCGGGCTTGGGTATCCACACACGCCGCACCGCCTGGGGCCGATAGCTTTCGGTCCGCAGGTCTTCCTCCAGCCGCCGCAGTTCGTCCAGGTGTTGAGCCTGGAAGTTCTCGACGGTCTGCTGGTCCACCCCGGCCGCCCCTTTGTTGTCCAACACCGAGATGCTGGCCAGCAACAGGTTCATCGGCTGGTACACCTTGTCAATCAACGTGTGCCAACGTCCTCCACGCACTCCTTGCGAGAGTGCCTTCAGCATGCGCTCTGTCCAAACAGATCGGTTCGCCCACTCCTCGACGGTTGGGGGCTGTCCGGCGGGGCTAGCCACAAAGGGCACTGTAGCCGGTCGTTGGTCCGTTCGTTTGGTCATTGCACATTCACCTTCCTGCGTCCCTTGGCTCCCCCGGCGTTAACCGGCTTCTTCGCTACTATGGACGCTCTGACTCCTGTGCGGCTGGCTCTTCGTACACGGCTTACCGCTCGTGGCGGGCTTACGGCACATAAACACCTACCCGTTATCCGCACAGATCTCCCTGCGTTATCGTGCTGCACCTTCAGACCATTCTGTCTCCAACCACCCGCTGCCGTCCCGATGCGTTGTCTGACGTTTTCTGACCATCGGGCTTACCGGCGGCTACCGATGCAGCCGCGTCCTTTCGGGACCGAGCGTCACTTGGGCTTCGCCATTGGCATGCAGGCTCGCCACAGCAGCAGGCCGAATCGAGTTTGCGGCGGCTGGCCTAAGCCAGCCTGTACTACGGACTGGTCGTTCGCTTCCGGTTGCTCTCCACCTCGCCTCGCGGCGACGCAGTTACCTTCAGCTACGGGGTGCCAGACACTCCCCGGCGAGGACTTGCACCTCGCTGATGCAACAGACTTGCAGGCGCACATGCCACGGCCTTGTGCCGGGGAGACTCACGTTGGCATCTACCCTCTTGCCAGGATGCTCGAAGCACATGTGGAAAACTGCGGGGTAAGCGGCCCGGCCTGTTCATAGATAACAACGTGATTCTCCCCGGCTCAAGGCCGGGGCATCAACCAGGCAGGAGCAAGCGGCTTGGTAGAGACCAACGTGAATCTCCCCGGCTCAAGGCCGGGGCATCAGAACGCCCTAAAGCAAGCCGCTGCCAGTTGGACAGCGCCCCTTGACAAAATGGTCAAGCAATTTTGAGCCGAGCCCTTCTTTGATCGTGCCAGACTTTACCCAAGTTGAAAAGTGGCGCTGTCCGCCTACGCGACGAAGTCGCAAACGCACCTCAACGAGACGTGATCTGGTGGCTCGGACCGCCCCCCAGGTCTACCTCGGCGGCCTGCAAGATCTCCTTGCTGTCGTCGTCTTGCACGAGAACGACGACTTTCAGATTCTTCAGATCCAGCGGCCGATCTGCATAGGGGTAAGGCCGCACCTTGGCGGATTCATCCAGGTACTTCACCAGGTCCTTGCGCAGGGCATTCACATCGACGGTGGTGGCGTGGTGCGAATCTTTCTGCTTGAGAGGTATACCTTCAACGCCGCCGGGGAAGGCGCGAACCACCTGATGATGGAAGCGCATGCGATTGCTGCCGACGTAGCGAATGGCTTCCTCGACGAGCACGAAACGCAGGCGTTTATTGTCGCCCGGCTCGGGCAGGCCGGCAACATCGGCCTTGATATTGATCTGCTCGCCCTGACGATGAGCTGTCGCCGTCAGGTGCACTGAAGCGGGATCTTCGAGGAGTGGGTCGATGATCTCCCTGTACTGCTTGAATTTATTCTCGGCATTGTTCAATCCGCCGCCGCCGCCGGCTTTTGACTTGCCGTTAAAAAGCGTCGAGGGCGTGCTCGAGACCTTGTAGTACTTCGCGCGGGCAATCGTGTCCGCGTTCGTGAGCGGGTCGGGTCCCGGGATGTGCAAGTGATATTGCAAGAGGACAACATCCATCGGTTTGAAAACTTTTTCCAGCCCATCGAAAGCCGCATCGGCAGCGACGCACGGCGGGCACTGGGCGCCGGTAAACAATTCCATGACGACGACGCGGTCGCTCTTGGCCTTCCGGCCGGGAAATCCAGCGGGCTTGAAGGGAGGCATCTTTGCAAAGTATTCGCGGTCGAGCACTGCATCCAGTTTTGCAATGCGGGAATCGACGACCTTGAGCTCACTAGCCTGGTTCGACTTGCGCAAGACCGTGGCCAAGGCCTTCAGGACGCGTACCTGGAATTCGGCGGGTGTGTCGTGGGTAAATGACTTTTCCGCCTTCTTGGCGTATTCCAAAGCGACGTCTTGCAAGTCGTCCCTGATTCCCAGGACTTCGGCCAGCTGCGTGTTTGCGTCCGCTTCATACCGCCTGCCGTAGGCTTTGGCGGCATGGGCGATAATCCCGGCCCACTTACGGATGTCGTCAGATGCCGGCTTATACTTGGTATCCCGGAGTAGATTGAACCCAGCCTGGAAGACGGCTGGACTGTCGGCATGTTTTTCAAGCACCTCGCGATACAGGCCCGGCACTTCCTCTTCGGCAACCTTGGCGGCCTCCTTGGCCTGTTTCACGAGTTCGGCCTTTTTCACCTCGTCCTGCTCCCGCCTGGCCTGGTTGCGTAGCAGAAGTGGCTTTGTCGAGAGCTGTCGAACCTTGGTAAGCGGTGCCACGTTCAGCGAAGAGAACCCCTTCGCCCCGACGATCTCCGTAAGATCGCTCTTGGCCAGCTTGGCTGGGTAAATAGAGTTCTCGCCAGCGTACGAGCCCAGCGTCTTGTCAGAGCCAAGCTTGCCTTCGAAGACTTGCTCACCACGCGGCCCCTGGACCTTGATTCGCAGCGTCTTACCGGCCTGGGCAGCGGAGGTGAGCTTCAAGTCCCCCATGCGGGTGTTGTGCCCCACAAGGTTGCCCACCAGTTTGCCGTCCTTAGTCTCGAAATGAATGAGAGCCAGATGAACCTCTATCGGGCCGTCGAAATAAGACAGCTCAAACGTCCCTTCGAGACCGCGCTCGGCGGCGAAGGCTGGGGCGCCGACGATGATGGCAACGCCCACGCAGAGTAACCGCGTTACCCGCGACATAAACAGGCTCCTTTCCCCAGAATGGTCGGCACCCGTCGGTCCATACGCGCACCGGCTGACAGCCAAGAACAACATTAGGCAGGACCTCTTGATGACTGCGCAATCAATGCAACGAACCCACTTTCACCCCTCTCCCTTGTACTCAAGGGAGAGGGGCAGGGGGTGAGGGTTTTAGACTATTGAAGGCTCGCTCAACCCCCTCACCCCAACCCCTCTCCCCCGAGTACGGGGGCGAGGGGCAACTGATGCAGGGCCTGCTGAACCAGCGCGACCCTCTCCCCCGAGTACGGGGGCGAGGGGCTTACGAAGGATGATGCATTGGTTGCGCAGCAATCTAAGTAAGCTTATAGGTTCGCGTGATTTATGCCCAGCAGGAACCGTACGGCGACGGTTACCCACCAAGCGGCCCGAGGCTTTGCTCGCCTGGGCAGCCGACGTCGAGATAGGATTGCAGCAGGATCTGGGCAGCGACGCGATCGCGCCGGGCCTTGCGGCGTTTGCTCGTCAGGCCGGCCGCGAGCAAGGAATTCTCGGCTTCCACGGTAGTAAACCGCTCATCCCAGTAGACGATAGGCAAGCCGGTCGCTTTGTAGAGCCAATTACCAAAGGACCGCGCTTCGTAGGCCTTCTGTCCTTCATGGCCCGCGAGGTGGACAGGCAGGCCAAGGATGATCTCGCCAATCGCCTGCTCGGCAGCCACCTCCTGGAAATACTTCGCATCCAGCTCTTTGGTACGCCGCGTGTAAGTGGTCAGCGGAGAGGCAATCTTGCGGTCGGCATCGCTGACGGCCAGGCCGATGCGAACCGTTCCGTAGTCAACACCCAGTAGGCGGGTGTGGGCGGTCACAGGTACTTCTCCAGGCCCTTCTTCTTCAGGAGCTCGACCAGCTGCTTGACAGTGCCTTCATCGCGGCGGTCGGCGACTAGCGTCGCGTTCCCGTCCTGCACGATTAGCAGATTCTCGATCCCCACCGTGGCGACAAGATGCCCGGTGTCGGCGGCGATCACGCAGCCCTTGGTCTCGAGACCGCAATGGGTGGCCAGCACCGTGTTGCCATCGGCATCCTGCGGGTGCATCCTTTCCAGGGCCAGCCAACTGCCGACGTCGTCCCAGCGATAAGGGGCCTGGATGACCAGAACCTCCTTGGCATCTTCCATGACGGCGAAGTCGATGCTGATGCGTTCCAGTGCTTCGTATTCCTTGCGCAGAACTGCTTCGCGCTGGGGGCCCGACCATGTTTCTGCTATGTGCTGCACGGCGGCAAACAGCTTGGGCTGGCGCTCGCGCAGGGCGTCGAGGATGGTCGTTGCCTTCCAGACAAAGATGCCGCTGTTCCAGTAGTATTCTCCGGACGATACGAAGCGCTCGGCCACATCGAAACTGGGCTTCTCTCGGAAAGAGTTAACGCGGTAGACGCCAATCCCTTGCCGCTGCGTGATCTCGGCGCCGCGATGGATGTAGCCATAGCCGGTGGCGGGGAAGGTCGGCACGATCCCGAACGTGAGGAGTGCTTTGGGATGCTCTTCGATCGTCTGCTCGGCGGCGCGGACCGCCCGGTTGAACTCCTGGACCGGTTCAATGACGTGGTCCGCAGGCATGACCAGCATGGTCGCAGTTGGGTCGTGGCGCGCCACCAGCGCGGCACCAAGGCCAATACAGGCAGCGGTATCGCGACCGCACGGCTCGCCAATAATCCGGTCGGTTGAAAGCTGCGGCAATTGCTGGGATGTCTCGCCGCGATGGGCGCCGGCAGTGATGACCCATGTATTTTGCGGCGGCACCTGGGCTTCGATGCGGTCACACGCCTGCTGGAGCAGGGAACGGTCGCCGATCAGAGTCAGGAATTGCTTGGGCCGGCTCTGCCGGCTGCGGGGCCAAAATCGCGTTCCGCCGCCGCCCGCCATAATCAGCGCATGGAGCATACGTTACCACTCCCTGGAAATTGACAAGATGACTATAGAAGGCTGCGCAGCTAATGCACCATTAGGAAATGGGTGCCATGCTTTGGTACTCCAAAGCATGCTTTCGAGTACGAAAGCATGGCACCCGCTTGATGCATCGGTGGCGCAGTCCTCAATAGTCACGATGATTGATTAACTTTCTCGCCCTTATCCTCTCTTCTTGTCAGCGCATCGCCAAGGTACAGAGGCTCATTCACCGGCAGCGTGGCATTTACTTTAGCGGCCAGTTCCTCGGCATCCAAGGCGTATAAAGGGCTGATCTCCAAAGCCATGGCAGCATTCCCGTCGGAGCGGCGCGGTGGTTTCGCACCTGTCTTTTCGAGCCAATCGGCCGCGAGATTGCTGATTGCTTGGCGCACGGTTTCCGGAGAATCGGGCCCCGTCGCGTTCTTCAGCGGCGCGAACTCCTCGCGCCGGCTCGTTTCGACAACCGTCCAGCGCTCGGCCAAGGGCAGTACATCAAAAATGAACATCTCGAACTTGAGGGCATTTTCCCGGTCCGGCTGAACGAGTGCGCCATTGGCGTCGAGGTAGGGTACCTTCTTGCGCGCCAGATGGAAAGGGATACGCAGGGCACCCTGCGTGGCCCTCCGCAAAAAATCGACTGCAAAAATGTGGATGGCGGGGCTGCCGGCCCAGATGCGCAGTTGGCCGTTCTCGTCCCTTTGTTGTGCAAGGTCATGCGGCAAGTCCGAATACTCAATCATGCTGCAGCGTCCGTCGATCAGGACCAGGTTGCCCAGCTTGTCGATCGGCCCTTCCTTGGGAACGATTTTGGAGGAGACTTCCGCAGCATTGCGCAGATGATGTCCCAGGAACAACGGATCGGCCACCTTGACCAATGGATTGTCCACCTGGAAATAAAATACCTGCTGCACGCCTCGCTGCACCAACTGATCGAGGAGGCCGCTGTCCGCAAGAGCGATCAAACTGCCGCCGTGACCGTTAGGACTGAGGAATAGCAAGCCGGGTGGTTCCAGCAGGAGCTTCCCCGTTGCCAGGTCCAGGGCTGGCATCGTTCCCTGGCAGAAAAAAAGGAACTCCTCGGAAGGCAGGCCGAAATTACCATTGTCCGCAAAAAACGCCCTCGTTTCGGCATCCGTGGCCGGGCTGGTCATGACGAGAAACAGGATCGACTTGCCGTAGCGCCGGCCCAGGGCAAGCACTTTCTCCGCATGGATCTGGAAGAGGCTTTTGTTCGACACCGGGCCAACTTCGAACATCCCCTTCGGCACATCGTGGCCTAACCGGCTTCCCTGTCCGCCCGCGACGACCAGCACGGCAACTTCACCCCGGCGCAATGCCTGTTCCCCGGCCTGACGAGTGCTTTCGTCCGTGGCATCGAGCCGGGCAACCGGGACTGGGGCAATGCGCTCGGGCTGGGGCAGCGGATGCCCTTGATCGCGCTGCTGGTAGAGCCGGCGGAGCAGCGCGAGATCGATGGAGCGCAGTTGCTCGATCGATGCCTGGCGTTCGCTGTCGCTCAGGCGATCCCACCAGGCGAGAACATGTTCCTGGCCGAATTCGCGAAGCTTGTCGCGTAGTTGCGCGGGAGGTGTGATCATGGCCGATGCTCTTCAGAACTCGAATTGCAATCCGTCGTAGGCAAGCTCGACGCCCCGCGGCAGCTGCCGGTTGGTCGTCTCGTGGTCCACCTCGTGGCCCATGTGCGTCAGATAAGCCCGGGCCGGCTTGAGGCGAGCGATGATCGCGAGCGCCTCGTCGATACTCAAGTGTCCGGGATGCGGCTTCGGACGCAAGGCATCCAGAATCAGGACCCGCACCCCCTCCAGCAGCGGCCAGCTCCGATCCGGGATGCGGTTCACGTCTGTGCAATAGGCAACGTCGTCGATGCGGAAGCCAAAAACGTTGAAGCGGGAATGCAACAATGGAATCGGCACGACGCGCTGGCCGAGGACCGTAAACGGTTGCTCAGAAATAGGCTGAATGGCCAGCTTGGGAACGTAGCCGGCTGGCAGCAAATCGGCGTCGCGGGCAAATGCATAGGAAAAGGCTTCGCGGATTTTGTCCTCCACCTCGCCCGTGCAATACAAAGGCATCGGCCCACCCAGGTAGCGGCATAAGGGACGCACATCATCCAGGCCGAAAAGGTGGTCGGCATGGTAATGCGTGAACAGGACGGCATGCACGGCATGCACCTTGGCGCGAAGAAGCTGCAAGCGCAGCTCCGGCGACGTGTCGATCAAGATATTGCCCTGCGGTGCCGCGATCAGTACGGAGCAACGATAGCGCTGGTTGCGTGGGTCGGTCGACCGGCACACCCCGCAGTCGCAACCGACCATCGGAACTCCGACCGATGTGCCGGTGCCGAGAAAAGTAAACGTGCGTTGCCTCTGCATCCCGCTCCTTGCCGGCTAATGACTTCAAGCAATCCGGGCAGCCCTGGAAAGGCTGCCCGGATTGCGACAGGGCACTTGGAGCAATTATAGCAAACCTCCCACGTGCCCCGGAACCGGCGCGGCGGGGTCACCCTTCACCAGGGCCGACAGTGCCGCCGGTAAATTCTTCGTCATCGGCGGCGTGGCCGATCAAGACCTCGGCTTTGTAGCCGCCCACCATGCGGAAATAGACGAGCAGGATCAAGTAGCAAACAGCCATCATGGCTGGGACTGCGGCCGTCCAGGTGAAGGCCGTCTTGCCGCCATCTATTTGCGCATCCTTGACCAGGAGGTAGTCCTTATCAGCGTTGGGTAGCCCCTCGGTCTCCCACCACTGCAAGCGCTTTTCCAGCTCTTCGGCCGGTCTTCCTTGTTTGCGGAGGCGTTCGAGATCGACTTGAAGGTCCAGCACCTTCGGTGTTCCGCCCTTCGCTTCCTCCTTGTTGGCCTCGTAATTCATCAAGACACCCACCTTGCCGTTATCCAACCCGGCAATCTTAGGCAGGAACGATGAGGTTTCCTTCTTGTCCGCCGATTTGTAGCGTTCATAAGTCGAAATACTTTCTTTCTCCAACTGGCGGGTTGCGGCATAATCCTGGCTATAGCCAATGAGCGGTGCGCCCAGGAGACCGGCGGACAGCATGCCCACACCGCCGCTGAATCCTAATGCCAGAGCTCCACCACGCGGGAAGCGCTCTGAAATCACACCGAGCATGGTTGGCCAATAAAACGTCTTCCCGATCCCGTAAATGGTCACGGCAACGAACCAGAGGGGTATGGTGCTCATCATTGGGAGCCCGAGCAGCAGCAGTCCGCCTGTGCCAACCACGGCACTGCAAAATAGCAAACCAACAGGCGAGATCTTATGAACGATGGGCCCTGCGAAAAAACGAAGGATGAACATCAAAATGTTCGTCCACATGAAAGCCGCGTTCGAGGCGATCCGGTTGTTCAGGACGACCTTGCCAATGTCCTGGATCCAGTTATCCGTTCCCAGCTCGACATAGCCGACCATCGCGTGGATGACGTACAGGAAGCCAAGCAACCAGAAACCCAGTTTGAAGCGTGTGATAGACCCAAAGGCTAACCACAGGACAACTGCGGCCGCCCACCCAAGCCAATTGGCCAGCGATTTGGTCAACCAGTCGGAGAGCCCCAGGCCATGAGCCAGCGCAGGAACTATCGCTGTCGTAAACCAGAGTCCGATAAGGAAGGCAGCAATGGCGGCGCCGATTTGGCCGACTTGCGACATCATCTCTGGCAGCTTGACACCTTGCTCCTTGGCCTCGGACGTGGGGAAACTGCGACCAAGCATGAGCAGGCCATAGAGAAGCACTGGAGCGAGGACAATGCTCCACCGCAACATCCAGACTGGAATACCCCATCGCGCTATAAAGCCGATATCCCCCAGGGAGCTGATACCGATGCTGACAAGGCTTCCAAGTACGAGGCCGCCCGGCCACCCCGCGTGCAAGATATTAAGCCAGTGCGTCTTATTTTTGGGAAAGAGCGTGGCTGTCAGCGGGTTGATGACGGCCTCGCAGGTGCCGTTGCCGAAGGAGAAGAGCAGCTGCCCCAGGTACAAACAATTATAGGCGCCGTCCCTGCCAAGCGAACGGTAGGCGAACGGCGCAGCAAGAGTAAGGAGCACCGCACCGGCATGCAAAAGAAACGCAACTACCATAAGCTTGCCGTACCCCAGCGTATCGGCAAAGAAGCTGAAACCAATGATCGTCACCCCGAAGCCCATCAGTGCCATGCCCGATATCGTGCCCAGTTCGGACTGCGTAAAGCCGAACTGCGTGCCCCAGTCGTTCAAAATATCGCCACGGATCGACGCCCCCATTCCCGCAGCAATCAGCGTGAGGAAGCTGGCCCAAAACAGGATCTTGTCATTCAACTTGCCCATCGAGAATCTCTCCGGAGAGTTAGCGAGTGCGCAACCGTCACAGGCGAAGCAGGTTGCGACTGTCGTACCATGACGAGCGGGCGAAGTCAAATGGTTGTCCCGCAAAAAAACGGTTGGTTGCGCCGCCGACTCCTTCTATTCTCGGTTTGCGTTCAGAGTGGCGCGCTCGCGGTTGACGAGTTGCAGAAACAGCTCTCGAATCTGACTGGTGTGACGCTCCAATTCCGCCAGGAATTCTCCGGCCGCCCTTTCGTGAGCGGTCTCCTCAAACCCGAGTCGCCGTGCGAGCTTTTCCAGGTCCTCGGGTTTCTGCGGCAATTCTTCGAGCGACAAGTTGTGGACGATACGGAGGCGGCTTTCGACCAAACGCAAGAATTCGTACCCTGCGTGCAGCGTTGCGTATTCGTTCTCGGTAAGAAGGTCGGAGGTCCGTAGTGCCTTGAGGACATCCCAAGTGTTTGTGGTGCGTAGGACCGGTGTTTGCCGACCATACTTCAGTTGGAAAAGCTGCACCAGGAATTCGACATCAACGATGCCGCCGAAGCCGCGTTTTACGTTGCGTTCGCTGCGGCTCGCTTCGAGGCGCTCGCGCATCTCGCGAATTTCGTCCGCTAGCCTGGGCTCCCAAGGCAAGCTATAGGCTCCCTGTTCCACCGCTTCCATGACCTGGCCGGCGAATTCGCTGTCCCCATAAACCACGCGGCCCCGCGTCAAAGCTTGTCTTTCCCAAAGCTGGCCTCCGCCCGTCTCGTAGTAGCGGCGGAATTCGGTCAGCGGAATCACCAGGCTGCCGGACTTTCCCGTCGGCCGCAATCTCATATCGACTTGATATAGGCGGCCCATGGGGCCAAGGAAGCTCGTCATGCGAATGATGCGCTGGGCCAGCTCGGTGAAGAAGTGGAAATTGTCCGTGAGATCGTAGCGGTCGAAGCGGCTCGCGCCGCCGGGGGGCCCGGTCCGCCCGTCGCCCTCGTAAATCACGATCAAATCGAGATCGCTATGGTAGCTCATCTCGCGGCCGCCCAGTTTCCCCAGCGCCAGCAAAACGAAGCGGCTCGGTTCGCCAATGCGAGGCCCTTCCGCGAGATAGGGCACACCCAGGCGCTTGGCCAGCACAGGCTCCTGCAGGTGGGCGATCTGCACCAACAAGACTTCGGCCAGATCACTGAGGGCGGCAGTCGTGGCCTGGAGCGTGTCTTTGCCGAGGATGTCGCGCACGCCGATGCGGAGCAACTCTTTGTACTGGAAGCTGTGCAAGATCGGTTCTGGATCTGCAGCACCGCGACACAACTCGGCCAATTCTCGGTGCAACTCTGCCGCGGTGCGTGGTTGATTGAGCACCAAGCTGTCCAGCAGCTCGTCGATCATCCCCGGGTTGCTGATGAGGATTTCCGACAGGAACTGACTCCAGGCGCAAAGGTCTACATAGAGCTTCAGACTGGGCGGATTGAAGCTGAACAACTCCCAAAGAACGGATTTGGCGCCTAAGGACGCCGTCACTTTTTCCAAATTCACCAGGGCCATGTCCGGGTCAGGCGTTTCCGCCAGGGCGCGCAGCAGCGATGGCGCGATGCTGGCAAGAAAATGCCGGCAACGCCGTGCAGACAGGAAGGGGACTGCTTCTTGAGCGAGCAGGCTCAAGTTCTGGTATGCGCCGTACACGTCGCGGAAGGGATAGCGGCCCAGGACGGATTTGATCGTCTCCGGGTCGGGAAGGGTGTCGAGGATCAGGTCGGACTCCGGTTCGGCCTGTCCATCCTCTCCCTGGAAAGTGTCGTGGAGCAAGTGGTCGAGAATGCGGCGATCGAGATTTGTCTTCTCCCGATAGTCGTTCATGAACGCGCCGAGAGGATCGAGTTGGACTGGGCCTCCATCAGGCTGCGAGTGTGCGAGAGTATCGTCCCCTGCGCCCTGGGTCGTTCGATGCTCCCATTTGTGCTCAGTATGATACCCCATGCGCAGAGCAAGCTTGCGCAGTTCCTCTTCGCCGCCTGGCAGCCGGTGGGTTTGCAGGTCGAATAGCAGTTGCAGGCGGTGCTCGGTCTTGCGCAGAAAGCGGTAGGCGTCGTCGAGGATGTGGTATTCCTGGTCGTTCAGGCAGCCGGCCTTCTCGAGCGCCTGCATGGCCAGCAGGGTATTGCGCTGGCGGACCTCGGGCAGATCGCCGCCGTTCAAGAGCTGCAGGAATTGAATAGCAAACTCAATGTCGCGAATGCCGCCGTGGCCGGTCTTGACGTCCGTGTCGCTCGTGCCTGCTTGTCCTGCCTTGTGCTCAATCCGACGTTTGATCGCTTTGATTTCGTTGATCTCGGCGAAGCTGAGATACTTGCGGTAGACGAACGGCTCGATGGCCTGAAGAAAGGTCTCTCCAAGCTTGCGGTCGCCTGCCACCGGCCGCAGCTTGATCAGCGCCTGCCGCTCCCACGTGCGCCCGAGCGTGTCGTAATAGGAGAGCGTGCTGGCGAGTGTTCTGGCAAGCGGACCGCGATGGCCTTCGGGCCGGAGCCGGAGATCGACGCGGTACGCCTGGCCGCGATCGGTGTGGGCAGAGAGGAAACGCACGACCTCGCCGACGACTCGGCCGAAGAACTCCTCGTTGCTGATGCTGGTAATGCGTGGGCCACGCGTGATTCCTTCTTCGTCGTAGAGAAACATCAAATCGATGTCGCTGCTGTAATTGAGTTCCTCGCCGCCGAGTTTGCCGAACGCGAGAATGACACAGCGCGCAGCTTGACCGCTCAGCGCGTGCGGCTGGCCGAAGCGGCTGCCCACCTGGTGCAACGCCGTCGCCAGGGCCACCTCGAGCGATGCTTCCGCTACGCGCGAAATGTCGCGCGTGATTTCCTCGAGAGGCCGATCGCGAATGATGTCGTTCGTGCCGATGCGCAAGGTCTGCCGCTGACGAAACCGGCGAAAGACACGCAGCACCGCCGAGTCCTCGAACGCTGCATCGACCTCCGTCTGCAGGTGATCGTGCAACTCCTTGGGGCTCGGGCTGCGCCGCAAAGGTACGCGGAGCATATCGAGGTAATCGGGATTGGCAACGAGCAGGTCGCTAAAGAACTGGCTGGTGCTCAGAAGCTGTAAGAGAGTTTCGAGGCTGCGCGCCCGCGCTTCCAGCAGCGTCGGCAATTGACTGGCCCCGGCCGGGTTGGCGAGGAAACGCTCGAAATTGTTCAAGGCCATGTCCGGATCCGCACAGCGCGGTAGCAGCCGGCCGAGGGGATGGCACAGCTCGCGCAGGGCATCGGGGCCTATCGCGTCGGCAAGATGGGCCAGGTTGCGCCAGCCACGCTCGAGATCGCGCAGATTCCAGTTTTGCAGCAGCGCACGGGAGGCTTCGAACTCTTCTAAACAGCGGCGCAAATGGTCGAGTTGCATGAGCAAGCAGACGGTTGGGTGGAGTTTACGTCAGGTCCAGGGCCTCCAAGATTGCGGTCTTGACCTCTGCCATTTTAGTTTTTTGGAATGGTACCGATGGCATCAAAGTACTTAAGCCATGAGCAGCGGCAAACTTATTCGATGCGTCTCCCCCGATGTACGTTCGTGTGGCGGTTCTGGGACGGGGCCGCGCGGCATGGCAACTCCAATGCTTTCCCTCGTGACGACCGTCCCGAACAAGGTAAACGCGGTGGCCTCTTCGATGGCTACCTGCACCGTCCGGCCGGCAAGCCGTTCGTTGCCTTCGAAGACGACGATGTGATCCGTCGGAGTTCGCCCCGTCAGCTGTATTGGCCCACTGGCCTGATGTTGTTTGAGGGCGGTCTTGCTCGGTCCCTCTACCAAGACTTCTACCGTTTCGCCGACACGTTTTTGGTGATCTGCCAGACTGACTTTGTTTTGGATCGCCAACAGGTCGTTGTTCCGCCGTTTCTTCACTTCCTCGCTGATGTCGTCGGCGAAGAGCTCGTCGCCTTTCGTGCCCGGTCTTGGACTGTATTTGAAAATGTAACTGTTCTTGAAACCCGCGGAAGCAACCAGGTCACAAGTGCGCTGGAACGATTCCTCGGTCTCGCCGCAAAAACCAACAATGAAGTCACTGCTGACGGAAACTCCGGGCACTCGCTCCCGGCAGCGGGCGAGCATCTCACGATAGTACTCGACCGTGTAGACGCGCTTCATCCGCTTCAAGACATCGTTGCATCCCGACTGAGCGGGCACGTGGAGATAAGGGCTGACTTTCGGCAGCTCGCGAACGGCATCCAGAAGGTCGTCGCTCATGTCGCGCGGGAAGTTCGTGATAAACTTGATGCGCTCGACGCCAGCCGTGTCGTAGATGCGGGCAAGCAGATCAGAAAGATGGCAACGCCGGCCGTCGCCCAGGTCGTATTTATAGCTGTTCACCGTTTGACCCAGGAGCGTTACCTCTTTGCAGCCTTCGTCGGCCAGTTGGCGAACCTCGGCGGCGATCTGCTCCGGATGCCGGCTTTGCTCGGGGCCGCGCACTTGCGGCACGATGCAATACGTACAAAACTTGTCGCAGCCGATCATGATGCGCACGTATGCCTGAAAGCGCGAGGGCCGCATGGACGGATCGCGCAACGGATCGTAGCTCTCGAAGCTGCGTTCGACTTCCGGGCGTGATGCTCCCTTGCGGTCCAGACTTAGGGCAAGCTGCGGCTTGCCGGTGCGCTCGACTTCTTCGATCAGCTCATGCAGACGCGCCAGTTGCCCGGTGCCGCAGACAATATCGACGTGCGGCGCCCGCCTGCGCACCAGCTCTTGGTCCTTCTGAGCCATGCAGCCAAGCACGCCGACGATCTTGCTCGGATGCCGCTGCTTGTGCCCACGCAGTTTGCCAAGCGCGCTGTAAATCTTGTCCTCGGCATGCTGGCGCACGCTGCACGTGTTGAAGAGGATGACGTCGGCTTCCATCGGGTCGTGGATAAGTTGATAGCCGTGCCGGCGCAGACTGCCCACAACGAGCTCGCTGTCGAGCACGTTCATCTGGCAGCCGACCGTTTCGATGTAGAGTTTTTTTGCCATAACTTCTTAACTGCCGAGCCGGAGTTTCGCTGGATCAGCTTTTCTTTTCCAATGCTTGCCGCAAGCGAGCCACCTCCGCCTCCAAGTCTCGAACGCGCTGCTCTGCTTCTGTAGGACGGACATACGCGCGACCCGTCGCGGCATCTTGCACTTGAACTCGGCCGGCAGAATCAAGTGTCAACCGGAAACCAAATGCACTCGACAATCCACCATCATCATCTTGCTCGTCGCTCCAAGTCTTATCAGGTTGAAGTCGCTTCAGGAGCAGCTTCTGAGCCAAAAACCTCCCGCTCGGATCAACCAGAAAATATTCCTTGACGCCAAGTTTGGCGTAAACTGTCAACTTCTCGACAAGGTCGCGCTGCTGCGCCGAGCGCTCGGAGAGAACTTCGATGGTCAGCTCAGGGGCCGGTCCGTCCTTGCCGATTTGGTATGAAGTGACATCGTCGCCCAGAGGATGAAACGGTACGACCACCATGGTGTCGGGCGAGACGTAGGGTAGCCGGCTAACCCGCTGCGAGGGACCCGGCTGATAGTACAGATTCATGTTGGAAAAGACTTTGTACTCGGAACGGCCAGCGAAGTGGGCCAGCAAGCAAATATGAAGGATTTCGTCCGCGCTGACGTGTGGGCTCGATTCTCCCAATTCACCTTCCTCATCGTCTTCATACAGAATAGGCAGATCGTCCCCGAGATTGGGCGGGGGAGCCACATCTCGGTCCGAGTCGAAGCCTGTCTTGGTTACCATTGCCACACCCCCTTTCTGAGCAGACTCCATCGTCGCCTTCGGGCCAATCTCAAATGCTCTTTTTCGACAACCGAGCCCAATACCCGCCATCTGCCGGCCGACCCGGCGACTGTTGTTCTTCCGCCTCCAGGGTCAGACCAGGCACCACCTGCAAAACTGCCTGGACCACCTGCCGGTTCTCTTCAGGCTCAATACTACACGTGGAATAGACAATCATACCACCCGGGTTGACCCTCTCCACGGCCTGGATCAGCAATTTGGTCTGCAACGGCACCAGCCGGCGGAAGTCTTCGGCCCGAAGCCGCCAGCGAACTTCGGGGCGACGACCAAGCACGCCGGTGTTGCTGCACGGCACATCGACGAGGATTGCATCGAACGGCCCCGCTGGAGGATCCTCATGCCGCTCGGGATGCAGACGGTGGGCTTCGACAATTGTGATACCCAGCCGGCTGCACAATTCCCGCAGGGTTTGGAGACGGCGGTCATCCACATCGCACGCGACGATCTGCCCCTGGTTCTGCATCAACTCGGCAAGGTGGGTCGTCTTGCCTCCGGGTGCGGCACACAAGTCCAGCACCCGACTTCCTGGAGCAGGGGCCAATGCCGAAGCCACCCGCATTGCCGATTCATCCTGGACGGCAAACCAGCCTTCCTCATATCCCGGCAGGTCACGGATGGTCACAGGCTCTACCCGTCGAATCGCTTGAGGATGCTCGCCCGGTTCGGCCGCGATGCCCGCCTGGGTCAAGGCGGCAAGGAAACTTGCTCGATCGATCCGGAGCGTGTTACACCGAAGCCACAAGGAGGCTGGACCAACGAACCAAAAACCGAGACGCAGGCACTCTTCCCAGCCGAAGCGCTCCATCCAGCGCGCTGCTAGCCAGCGCGGGAATGAGAAACCAGCTGCGACATATTCTACCGGATACTGCGCCGGCTCTGGAAGCGTAGGTGCGGTCAGTCTTCGGTAGACTCCTTTTTTCCACGGGAGAGCGTCGGCCGCCGGCTTCGAGCTGAAATCGTCGGTCAGCAGCGGTACGAGTGAGCGCAGGACGGCATTGAGAAACCCCTTGGCGCCTGCGCGATTGAATGTTGCCGCCAGCTCGACCGTTTCATGGATGGCAGCGTGAGCCGGGACGTGTGTCAGCAGAGCTAGTTGGAAGGCACCGAGACGGAGAGCTTCCCACAGCCACGGTTCGACTTGATGCGGCAGCCGGCTGACACGCGGCCGCAGCAAGGCGTCGAGCGTTCCGCGCCGCCGCAGCACGCCGTAGACCAATTGCGTGGCCAGGCGACGATCAGGGGCTGACAGGGCGGTTTCGCTCAGTCGCTTGTCGAGAAGTTCCTGGGCAAACGCGTCCCCGCGGTGGCTCTCGATCAGGATTTGCAAGGCAAGGCTGCGAGCAGTGTGTGCCTTGCCGGAAAAATGAGGCGGCCGCGTCCTCATGGAGTTTCCGGTCCGAAGCGGTCGCCCGGCTGAGGTCGATGCCCGCGCAAGAACTCTGCGGCTAGCATTCTCTTTTTACCGGCGGGCTGCAACTCCAAAATCTCTACATTCGTTCCAGAGCCAGCCGCAATGAATAAACGACCAGGATCCTGGCTCCTTGGGTTCACCTGCCCTGGCGACACGGAGCCTTGCGCGTGGTTCTCCTCCCAGCCGGCTTTGTGAATGATGAGCCGTATCGGTTGCTGGCCCTGCCGGTGCCAGTAGGTGTAAGCGGTTGGCCAGGGCTGCATGGCGCGAATTTGGTTGCGCACGTCGCGCCCGTGGCGGCTCCAGTCGATTAGGCCGTGCTCCTTGGATAACTTGGGAGCCCTGGTCGCCTGGGCCGTGTCTTGCTTGAGGCCCTGTGCTTTGCGGGCCGCAATCTGCTCGATAACCTGAATGGCGAGGCGGCCTCCTAGCTTCGCCAGGCGGCTTTCCAACTCGCCCGCGGTTTCTTCGGGGCCGATCTCAACGGCTTCCTGAGTCAGCATGTCGCCCGCATCGAGATAAACCGACATCTTGATGATTGTCACACCGGTCTGCTCCTCGCCGTGGTAGATGGCCCAGGCCACCGGCGCGGCGCCGCGGTACTTGGGCAAGAGCGAAGCATGGATATTGATCCCGCCCAGCGGAGGCACGGCCAGAACATCCTTGGAAAGGATTTGGCCGTAGGCAGCTACCACCAGCAGGTCTGGCTTCCAGGCCTGCAGGCCGGCGACGCCCTCAGGAGTATTGATGCTTTCCGGCTGCAGCACGGGGATGCCGCGTTCCTGGGCCATCGCCTTCAGCCCACGGCCAACTTGACGGGTCGAGCCGCGTTCTTGCCCGATGACGCGGTCCGGCTGCGTGACCAGCCCGACGACCTGGTGCGCGCTGGCCAGGATAGCCTCCAAAGCAGGCTCGGCAAAGGTCCCGGTGCCCATCATTACAAGTCGCATCCGCTTGCCATCCTCACGCTTAGCCTTGAAATGCAACTCGCTACATTGGCGGGGGCGGCGGCTCGTTTGCTCCGTTCTCCAGGGCTTTCAACAACTTCTCGATGTCCACGTCGGCAGGAATCTCGCCCCGTTCCTGGGATCGGCGAAAGTCGCGCTCGAAAGTCTTCACGGCCCCGCGTGCCGCGATCTTGGCGATGGGCCCCATCTTGTCGATGAAGAGAACGCCGTGCAAATGATCGACCTCGTGCTGCCAGACTCGTGCCTCAATCTCCGATTCTGTGGAGCGATCGACCAGTTCCCCCTTGAGGTTGTACGCTTGAAAACGGATCGTCTTCGCGCGGCGCACCTTCTGGTACAGCCCGGGAAAGCTTAAGCAGCCTTCTTCGCCCTCCACCGAGCCCTTGCGTTCCATGATGACTGGATTGATCCAGACGTGCTCGGAGGCGCGCTCGTTCGGATCGGCCTTCAGATTCATGACGAAGATTTGGAATGGCAGGACCACCTGTGGCCCAGCCAGTCCGAGTCCGTGGCCTTGATACATGAGGTCCAGCATTTCCCCGATGAGCAGTCGCGCTTTCTTATCGATTGCGGGCAGCGGCACAGCGGGATGTCGGAGCGACGGATGGGGATAGTTGACGATCTTCATCCAGAGTCCAGGACCAGGGTCCGAATCGGCTGAGCGAAACAAGCTTCAATCCATTATAGAAGAAGGCGAGAAGCGAACATAGCGCAGAGACACCATAAGGCGCACTGCTGGCGGCTTGAGCAGAGGTATGTACATTCGCCATCTGGCGTGATGTTTACGCCGGTTTCCTGACCAGCAGCCGGGCCAGGGCCTGTGCCAGGTCGTTGATAGCGGACTGATCGGGCAGCGTGAGCGTCAATTTGGGTTTGCCGGAGGGGTCCACCTCGACGCACTCGCTCAACGACTTGCGAACCTCCTCGACCATGGTCTCGGGGGGAGTGGCGGCCGACGATTCCGTCGCCAGCGCGCCCAGGAATTGGACCATCGCTCCCACGAGGGCGCCACCCGCGGCTGCCACGCGCTCGCGGCGCGGCCCCGCGTCCTTTGCGGCCCGGATCGCGGCTTCCTCGTCGCGCCTCTTGCTCTCGTCCCGCGGCGCCTCCGCCTTGGCGCCCAGCAATACCTCCAGGCGTGCCCGCAGTTCGGCGGTGCCGCTGACCAATGCAACCGAATCCACCTTCGATTCCGAGTCGAGGGCAGCCAAAGCCAGGTCGCGCTTGGCATTGAGCGTTTTGAGCAGGCCCTCCTCGATTGTCTCTTCGGTAATCAGCACAAAGACCTGCACGGGCCGTTGCTGGCCCATGCGATGCGCCCGCGCGATGCGTTGTTCAAGCACGGCAGGGTTCCATGGCAAATCGACATTGATGACCGTATTTGCCGCTTGCAGGTTCAAGCCCGTGCTCCCGGCATTGGTGGTCAGGAAAAAGCGGCAGTCTGGGTCGTTTTGAAATTCGTGAACGAGCATCTGCCGTTTCTTCTGAGGAACGCTGCCGTCAAGCCGAACGAACCGGACGCGCTTGTGCAACATCGGCTCGATCAAATTGAGCATGGTCGTCCACTCGGAGAACAAGACGACTTTCCGTTCCTTTTCGGCGATGATGCCGTCGATCAACTCGGCGAGCCTTTCCAGCTTGCTCGAATAGCCCGGTTTTTCCTTGTTGACAAGGAACGTGCTATTCGCGCTCATACGGCACATCAGCAAGGCTGCGCGCAGCCGCAACAAATCCATCTCGGTCAGGAATTTCTTGGCGGCAATCTGCGCTACCGTCTGCATGTGCGTGTCATGGAGATCCTTCTGCTCGCCGGTCGGGGCAATGCGAACGATCTCATCGGTGCGCTCTGGCAGCTCCAGTTTCACGGAGTCCCTCGTACGCCGCAAGAGGACTGGCTTCAGGCGTTCGCGCAACTGGTCCAGGTTCTTGTACCCCAGAACCTTGCCTTTCTCGTCGACAATGCGAAAGTCATTGAAGAAACGGAAGCCGGGCCCGAGTCGGCGATCGTCGATGAACTGCACGACCGAGTACAGCTCGTCCAGCCGGTTTTCCAGAGGCGTGCCTGAAAGCACCAACGCGAAACGCGACTTGAGCCCCTTGACCACGCGCGTCGTCTTCGCTTCCCAGTTCTTGATCCGTTGTCCTTCGTCGAGGACGATCAGGTCCCAGGGTGTCTGCTCGATCACCAGAATGTCCTTGAGCACTTGTTCGTAATTGCAGATCGTGAAGAAGGCATCGTTGGCATACTGGCCGCCGCGCTCGGCCGTGGGTCCTGAAATGAGCTGCACGTCCCGGTTGCAGAAGCGATGGATTTCGTTGCGCCATTGGGACTTCAGCGAGGCGGGGCAAACAACAAGTACCTTGCGGATGCCGGCTTCACGCGCCAACAATTCGGCCACGCCCACACCCTGGATCGTCTTGCCCAGGCCCATGTCGTCGGCAAGGACGGCTCGACCGGCGCCAACGGCGAACGCGATGCCGTCGAGTTGATAAGGCAACAAAGGCGCTTTCAGCAGCTCCGTGCGCAGACGATGCTTCTCCGGGTTACGGCGAATTTGTTCGACCAGCCCATGAATCCGCTCCGCGTGGAGCCGCTGCCCGATGTACTCTTCGGCGTCGGGGTAAATGTAATAGTCCTGTTCAAGCCCTTCCAGCTTTTGCAACCGGGCGAGCAGGCCCAGGACGTCGGCGATCGGTTTTCCCTGGAACGGAGCAATCACCTCCGCAACCTTGGGCGGCAGCTGCGCCGGAGCCTCGACCTGGAGGCTGATGTCGCCATCGTAGCGCAAATGCACGGCGATCCGCTTAGTCCGATACGGCTGGCGCAACTGATTCGAGGTGAATTTCCTTTTCACCAGGGTGATGACCTTCATGAGATGCTTGCAGGTCCCCAGGGTGTTGGTGCGAAAATCGGGGCAAGAGCAGTACGATTCGCCCCGTTCGAGTCCACGCAGCGCGACGCGATAGGTCTTGCCGCTGAGGGTGCTCAGGACCGTGTACTCGGTCCAGGGCTTTGATGAATTGCTCGTGCGCACTTTCATCTTTTCCGTGCGCGCCCGCTCCGCGCGCTCGGCCAATGCCCGTTCGATCAATTGTTCCTCGGTAAGCGCTTCAACCGGCTCAGACTCCTTGGGCGGCGCTGACAAGCCCAGCGCCATCTTGTTCTCCAGCACCATGGAGAAAAGGGCGCCGACATGTTCGCACGGTTCCTCGCAGGCCGTGCAGTGCCAGTGCAGCCGGTCCTTGGCGTCGGTCTTGAGTGTCAGCGTGGCCACGGCGCCGGGCTGTCCGCCGATGCCGGCGAACCTGACGCGCAGGAGATCGCCGCCGAAATAAACGTCCTCCTTCAAATCGATTTCGCGCTTGGCCCCCTCGTTGATTAACTCGCGCCCCCAAGGGCCCAGGAACTTGCAAGCCTGGGTGAAATTGAGGTGCGACAGCCGATCATGGAAAGAAAGTTTGTGGGTGGGTTTGGTCATCATGACAGCGAAGCTCCTTAAGAATTGCGGCCGTCAAGCCGGCGGTCCATTCGGCCGCCAACTGGACGTTATCCTATCCTGGCGTTGGTCATGAGACAATTCATTGCTCGCGAAATTGAAGTGATTTTCTTCTCCGCGCGCTGCTGACTCTGCTGCCTTTAGGCAGGTGGCTGGAAATAACCTACCCGTAGCCGCATTCGCCAGCCCGTAGCCGCATTCGCCAGAATGCGGGAATGCTCGCCTCCCGCATTCTGGCGAATGCGGCTACGGGTAGCTTTCCTCCCGCCGGCCGCCATATTCATCACAAGCTAGGCAAGGCAAGCAATTCTTTCAGGGATTCTTGAAATACGCGGGTTTGCTTTTGGCTCCTTCGAATGGCCCTTTCGGCAGCACAACCACCTCGTCGGAGATCTTATTCGATGTGGCGTAAAGTCCGTCGCCGCCGCTGGAGCCGCCGACCGTTAGCACATAGTGCTCCTTCTCCCCCTCAACGCCAACGGTGATGGTCAGCGCGCCGTCCTTGAGGTCAAGCTTGTATTCCGGCTTGATGCCTTCCTTCCGCCCCAGAAAACGCTCGGCGCGAACATTGCTGAGACCCGCAAGAAAGCTGTCCACTTGGGCGGTATTGAGGTTCAAGCCTGTGGGAGCCTTCACCGTCCAGCCCTTGCCCGATTTTCGTTCCAGCTCGAGCGTGAAGGGGCTACCGACAATGTCTTGCCAACCCACGAACTTGAGTTCATTCACCTTGCCGGCATCAAAACCAAAAATCTTGGTGTCCTGCAGGTCCGCTTGCAGCGAGTCCAGGACGTTTTTGCGCACGACAAAGACCATGTCCCGCCCGGCTTGCTTCGCATAGATGCCGGACTTGTCATCAGTCTCTTTGCCGAACAGATAAACCTGGTCCTGAGTTTCCTTCTCACCCTTGCGCTCCGTTACCGTCACCTTGATCGCGGGATTCTTGAGGCCGAAGCGCTCCAGCTCGCTCTCCGACGCCTTCTCCGCGATCAACTTTTCGGCCTGGAGATCGCGCAATTCATTGATCAGACGATCTACCTTGCCAGCCTCAGCATTCCGGGCGGTCGCCTCCTTGGGCTGCTTCATCTTCCAGGCGTTGTTACCCTTGTCATCCTTGGGCTTCTCGATCTCAAAGCTGTCGCCGCCCCGGTTTAGGACGATCTTGGTCACGTCGCTCGCCAAGAACGAAGGCAGCTTGCGATCGAGATAAGCCAGCTTCCCTTCCGAAACTTTGTCCAGCAGCGAGGCGGGCACGGCAAGGCGAGCCGTCTTGCCGCCTTCCTCCCGCAGCACATAGACCACGTCCTTATCCTTCTTGCCGAAAGAGAGACGGACCGTAGGCTTCTCATCCTTCAAAGCCGGCTCGGCGTTCACGTCTTTCTTCGTTTCCTTTTTCGATTCGTCGGCCTTGGCATCCTTCTTATTGTCCTTGGCCTTGTCGTCTTTCTTCTCGTCCTTCTTGTCTTCCTTAGGCTTCTCGTCTTTAGGCTCTTCCTTCTTTTCTTCCTTCTTGACGCCGTCCAGCCACAACGAGACGACTGTGGCGGGCTTATCGAGGCCTAGCGCAGCGTCGCTCTTGGAAAACTCCGGGAAGTCCTTGACCAACCGCTTGGCCGTCAACTCGTTCAGGAGCCTCTGCACGGCCCCGCTATCCGGCTCCTGGGCGTGCCCCCCGTCATAGAGCTTCCACGAGGCCGGGTCGCCCGCTTTGCGCATCTTGAGGATCTCTTGATCGTGCAGTTTCACGTTGATGGCATCGACATGAGATGGATCGATCTGAAGAAGCTCGTGGCTGCGCAACACACCGGGCGTATCTAAAATCTTGGTGAGTGCCTCTACTTTACTGCCTGGCACCTTGACGATGTTCCGGTCGCTCTCCAGGCGGGCGTAGTATTTTCCCCCTTTGTCGTCGGCCTTGTTGCCGATCAGCAGAGCATCCTGGATGGGCTCTTTTTTCTCTTCGCTGCCGAAAGAGCTGGGCTGGCGTTTGGTCTCGACACGGAGACGCTCCTTGCCTTTCTGCAGCCCCTTTTCCGCCAATTCCGCGTCTTTGGCATTGACGGTGCCAAAATCCTTATCTGATTCCACGCGGAGATCGGAAGCCGTCTGCAGCAACTCGCGGACCCCCGTAATCCGTGGGCTTGCAGCGCCAATAGGAGTAGGTGGAGCGGGCTCTCCCTCGTAATCGGCGTCGCCAAAGGCCGGCTTTTCGAAATGCCACTTGTTCTCGCTGTTCTTTTCCAGGGAAAGCGAATCGTGCATGGGAGCTTCGAGGGCAACCGAGTTGACGTCGAACGCGCTCTCCGCGAGCAAGGTCTTCGAGCGGAAGTCGCTGAGCGGCTTGAAGAGCGACTCCAGGCTCGAGCGCGGCACGGCGATCGGCTGCTTGGGCTCCTCAGAAGTGGTCAGATAGACGAGAGCTTTCTGTTCGCCCGCGCTGGTGTCGCCGACATTGAGCTTCCATGCCTGGTCGCTGCCCTTTTTGTAAAAGGTCACGACTTCAGACGGGCTGTCGAGTCCGAAGCGCTTCAACTCGGGAGTCAAATCGGCCTGCTGTTCCCTGCGGGCACTGATGATCTGATCGAGGATCTGCCGCACGGCGTTGTTATCAAGACGCACATCCGGATCTTTCGAGACCCAGTTGCCGTGCTCGTCCTTGGAGAAGCTGAGCTTTTCTTCCTTGGGGGGTGTGCGTTCGATCTCGATGCGGTCGATGTCTTCCGCCTTCACCGGGTTGATGGTGTCGTGCAGGCCGGGCAACAAATAGATCAGTTGCTCGGTGGTGCGCTTGGCAACGAGCTGGGTAAGGAGGACGAGGCCAAGTACGCCGAGGAGTAGTCCGAAAAGAATATAGGTAGTTTTGAAGCTCATGGTTCGAGTTCTTCCCTATTGCTATCTCATTGCGAAAGGAGTTAGCGCCGTCGGACCACCCAGACACCTGTTCCTAATCCGATGACCCCCACTACCATCAACAAGGCTGGCAGCCAGATCATTCGCGAAAAGTTGGCGCTGGGATTCAGGACATAGAGGTCGCGGTTTTTTGCCTCGATGCCGATATTGCTCGGACGTTCACGCAGCCAGGAAATGCCGCTGGCGAAAAAGTCATAGAAACTTCGGAACAGATTGGCCCTGGAAAGTGAATTACGGAGCGATGCAGAACTGCCGATGACGATCATTCGCGGCTTCTCTTCGGATTGCATGAAGGAATGCGGATCGCTCGCTGACCCCGGCGATGGCTCGGTAACGATCACGCCTACAGACAAAGGGTCTGGACTTATTATCTTGTTCAACTCGCCTCGGGCGTCCAATTCTCGAACAAGTGTGTTCACATCAGACTGCAAGTTAGTTTCGGCCCAAGCTTCGTCGTTTGGCTGTGTGGCCAACAAAACTTCTGTTCTGTAGCGCTCGTTGCCGGCAACCCCGCCCGCCCGTGGTTGGATGGTTCGCGCTCTGAGCAGAAGATAACCTCGCTTTGCAAACGTGTCGATAAACGGATTCTGGGCACGCGCCATTTGATCGCCTTGCACACCGGCCAGAATGATTTCGAAGCTCCGGACGTAGCCGTTTGCCAACTCGAGCACGCGATTCTTGCCGACCTCAATCTTGAAATCGGCGAGCAGGTCCTCCAGCCCTGTCATCTCCGCCCGATCTTCACCGGCAAGGACCGGATCGAGGAGCACCACCAGCTTGCCTTTTTTCTTAGTTGGGTCGGTCGGCTCCATGTAATTGCGCAGCGCCGTCAGAGCGTGCTCTTCAAAGCGCTTTCTGGGTCCGGCAATCACCACGACTGAGGCATCGTCGGGGACCTTGGTGGAAACAACCGTATCCGGGGATTTCGACTTCAGCCCTTCCACCGGACTAAGCAGCAACCCTTGTACCTTGACACCTTTTGACTCCATCTGATCGCGATAAAGACCGCAGCCCTCGTCATCACGCTGCGTTACTTGACGGTCGTTAATATCCAATTCGCCATTTCCCTGGGTGAAATACACGACCGGCTTTTCCTTGCCCTCGGCCATCGAATTCAGTTCCGTGATGAGCGCCGACTCTCCTTTGAACATTCCCTGGCTGCTGCGCGAAGTCATTTCCGAGCCCCGGCTGACCAGGTCCGCATCCTTAACAAACCGATGTTCGGTCTTCGGTTCGCTGCCGTAAACCAGTAGAACGCCCGATCGCTCAGCGCTAAACTTGTACTCTTTTCCCAACCGGCCCACTTCTTCCTTATCCAAATCAGGGGACAGGTACTTTACTTGAATATTGGGTTGCACGGATCTGAAATTATCCAAAAGCACATGGACAAGATGGTCGACAGGGTTGTTTTCTGGGATGATCACATAGACCTTGAGAGGCTTGTCGAGTCCTTGCAAGATCCTCTCCGACTGGGAGCTCAGGCTGTAGATACTTGATTCCGCCCAGTAGTAAGTATTATTGAAGAAGGCGAACGGGCCCCAAGGGATGTAGACGAGCACGTTGACAACCAGCAAGAGGAGCAGGAGCAAACAGCTAGTGAGAATCGTGTTATAGGCGTAGAGGAAGCGGCGGTAGCCGGAACCTGACTTTTCGTCGCCGCGAGCGAGCTGCAAACTGATGAACATGATTGCCAGGCCGGCCACCGTGGAGAGGAGGCAGACCCAAACATGCCAGCCATCTCTCCCTTGCCATGTCTCCCACCCGCCGGCAACGTCGTTCCACCACTTGGAGGTGAGCCCGAGGCCGAGGAAAACGGCCGTGGCCACGCCGCTCAGGCCGCCGATCACCAGGACGAGCAATCGTTTGGCGTCTGCCGGCGCCAAGTCCCTTGGCATGGCGTCGAGCAATTGCCAGATGCCTGCGCCGAATGCGACTAGCGCCAGCGATCCGCCCCAAAAACAGATGGGCAGGTACTCCGTGCGATACTTGATACCCAGCCATAGAGGGATGACCGCGAACAAAAGCCCGGCGACCATCAGGGCATAGGCGGTCTGCTTGTTGTGCGTCGAATCCACTTGTCCAAAATTATTCGAAACGTTCGACATCTTACAACCTCGTGCGGCACCGCTCGAAAGCCCGGCACTAATGCACTACAACAGGGATTCACTAACGCCAGTGGCGCGACTCCAGTACCTTGACAGACAGGAAGAGCCAGAACACAGCAGCGGAGATGAAAAACACGTAAAACTTGGGAGTTATCTGCCCGAAGTATATGGAGTTCACCCAGAGATTGATGTAAGAGATATGCGTCACGAACGGCGCCCACGAGCTTGCTCCCGCTCCGCCGCTCTGAACAATCTTGATAATCCAGTACGGCAATGTCAGCAGCAACATTCCCATGAACGTCAAAATGGCTGAAACTATCTGGTTCCGGGTCAGGCTTGAAAAAAAGAGCCCCATGCTCACGAATCCTGCACCCGTGCACAATTGCATCAAGTAAAAGATGAGCAGCGGACGGTATTCGAACGGCTGTTGCCCCTCAACGCGCAGGGCTATCGCACATAAGCCCCAGGGCAGCCAGATGAGCATGTAGAAAGTCAGGGCGGCAAGGAACTTGCTTAGCACGACCAATGTTTCGCCCACGGGCGCCGTCACAAGCACTTCGAATGTCCCGGTGCGATGTTCTTCGCTGAGCAAGCGCATGGTGAGAACCGGAACAGCGAAGATCAGGCAGATGATTGGGAAGAAATTCAAAAGGTAGTTGGAAATGATGGGCTCTGGAGTTGGTTCTCCAAAGGGCTTCTCAAGGTCCGCCACAAACATCGCAAAAAGGACCCAGCTGACGACAAGGAACCCAAACAGAACAATGTAGGCAATGGGTGAATAAAAAAAGGCCGACAACTCGCGCCTGAAAAGCACAATGAATCGGCTTTCCGAAAAAAGACCGATTGCTAATGCAGCGTACAGGAACCCACAGGTTACTAAGACCAGCCCGGTGGGAACAAAATATGGCTGCGGATTCGTCCGGAGCCAGCCCAACCAGTGAAAGAGAGGGGGTACGACCGACCTGCCGAACGCGATGAGGAACACAAGTGCCCCCGCGGCCCCGATAGCCATCCCCGCCCTGTAGCCAATCGCACTATTTGTTCCTTCCAGCCCCAGGTATGCCCAGAGGTAGGCTAATCCTAACACGATGAGCAACAGACCATACGGAATTGCCGCAGTGCCTCCCAGCAGGAACGTTTCGGAAATGCTCCCGCCGATGAAGCCGACCGCGGCCAAGGCCAGCCCTACAACGCCTATCACCATGAGCACCGTCTGATGCCAGCGGCCTTCTGTTTCGTTGCGCGCGAAGGGAAGGAGAAACAACAGGGCCATGACGAGGCTAACCAGGCCCCAGGGCACAAACAGGGCCCCTGCAGGCCGTTCACCGAAGGGGATGACGGCAAATAGGATTGCGACGGCCGCCAATGCGTAGCCAAAGACGCCATAGACGCGCCGGATCTGCACGTCGCTGTCGACGGCCGCGTGGAAGAGGAGCAATGCCAGCCCGGATATTACAAACAGACTGCCCCAGAAAGGACTGATGCGGCTGGCGCCATACCGAGTCCAGGCGACGAGCGCCACCAGCCCCAACGTGGCAAGCATGAGCCCGACGAAGGCCAGCCAGCGGGCCAGGGTCGGATCGTCGGCCTTGATGACCGAGGGGGCCGTCTCACGGTTGGGCCGCCGGCCGCCCGGCGCTGACTCTTGTTCTGATCTCTCACTCACAGCCTTGCTCGACATAACCTTCCGTCCTCAACAAGCATGGTCGGCAGAGAAAGCAGGCAAACTTGCCTCACCCAATCGGTCGTTCATTCTGGCCGGTCACGGGGAAGCTCGCCACTGGCGCCTGCAACGACGGAGTTCTAGATGCGGACTTCGCGCCGGCATGGGCCCCGTCATCGCGCATCACGACATCGATAAAGTGATCCTCTAGCTTGCGGCGCCGCAGATCGAGCTGGCGGATGACCCAGCCGTTTTTGGCGATGCGCTGCGAAATCGATTCGCGCAGGTCGCGATTCTGCTGCGTGCGGATCTCAAAGGCGACGATACCGTCCGCCAGCACCTGGGGGGCCACGTAACTCACCCCATCCGTGGCGCGGAGCATATTGGCAACTTGCTCGGCGGGCCCGCGCACCTCGAGTTGGATGACCGTTGCTTCGGCGGCAAGCTCGGACATCTTCTTATCGAGACCGATCTGGCCGGCACTGATAATGATCACGCGCCGGCAGACGGCCTCCACTTCGGAAAGGATGTGGGTGGACAGCAAAATCGTGTGCTTGTCGCCCAGTTCCCTGATCAACGTCAGGGTCTCCCGAATCTGGAGCGGATCGAGGCCGGCTGTCGGCTCATCCAGGATCAAGATCGCCGGATCATGCACGAGGGTGTCCGCCAGGCCGACACGCTGCCTGTAGCCCTTCGAAAGCGTCCCGATGAGCCGGCGACGCACCTCCCGGATGCGGCAATGATCGAGACAGTAGTCGATGCGCCCTTGGCGCTGCTTGCGGTCCACGCCCTTAAGCTTGCATCGGTAATCGAGGTACTCCTCGACGCGCATTTCCGGGTACAGGGGCACGCTTTCGGGCAGATAGCCGATGCTCCTGCGCACCTCCATCGATTCGGTCAGTACATCGTGGCCGGCAACCCGCACGCGGCCGCTGGTGGCAGGTAGGTAGCTGGTCAGGATGCGCATCGTGGTCGTCTTGCCCGCTCCGTTGGGCCCGAGAAAGCCGACGATTTCCCCCTGCGACACCTGGAAAGTGATGTCATCGACAGCAAGTACCGGACCGAACAGTTTCGTAAGGCCTTCAACCTGGATCATGACTCATCCTGTAGGATCACGATCGAGAGACCGTGAACAAAAATGGCAAAAGAACTTCCGAGAAAAGGCCGCAAGGCAGCCTAAACCAGAAGCTCTTTTAACAGTCTTATAGTATTACGAGAGCGAAACCCGGCAAGTTCGGATGAGGAAAGGGGTCGTGCGGGAGGAAGCGGCCGGGCAGATGTGGGGTCGGGAGCCTGGAGATAAGGCTCTCCCCTCGCCCCCGCTTCGGGGGCGAGGGGAGAACATTTGCTGCCGCTTGCCTAACAAAAAAGACCTGCCTTCTTCAGGAAAGGCAGGTCCAGTCATGGCTCGTGATATACTGAGCGCCGTCAAAAATGAGACATCGCCCCGTAGCCGCATTCGCCAGAATGCGGGCTATCTCACACAGTTCCCCCCCCCCGCATTCTGGCGAATGCGGCTACGGCCTATTGGCATCAGTATTGACCGCGCACCGTATAAAAAACGCTCAGCCTTTGGCCTCTGCGAAGCTCATGTCCGCCTCTTTTGCCCAGCTTGCTGGGATCTTGCGGCGTTGGGCTTCTCCAGGGAAGTGCCAGTAGCGGAGATCTTCCTCTCCGCGCCACCAGGAGAAAAACGCCCGGCGGCCGTTCACCAGCGTCGGCATGCCAACTCTGCCGGTTTCCTCATCGAGTAACACGAGCCCCAGGCCGGCAAGTTCCGCCTTCGCCTCAACGAGAGTTTGCTGCGCACCGGCAATGTCTTGCTGGATGGCGTATCGTCGCGATCGTTCCGGCCAGGTCAGATCCCGCCGCTGCCTGTGGAGTAGCTCCTCTTCAGGCAACAGCTTAGCCAACAATCGTTGGTTTTCGACAATATCCTCCACGATCCGTCGAATCAAAGGCAGCATGCTTCGTGCGGTCGCCAAGCTGATGCCAGCACTCCGGCCCTCCGGTTTTTCCGATGAGCCATGAGCCGTGTTCTCCGTCGGACCGTTCATCGCGTGCCTCCCCCCGGATCAAACGACCTTTCTATCTCGTCCCATCAATATCATACGTCGGAGATCAAGGGAGAAAGGCTGAAGGGAATGCAAAAAGGCCACTTCGTATTGATCCGCGTCAAGAAAAAACGGGGCAAGAATTCGGATCGGAGCGTTCGGAAAAGTCGATGGTGCAGGCCGCGCCGCAGAATGGCTCAAGCACGGATTGACAACTTTTGACACTTGGCCGTCACCGGTCCGGCAGCTCTTGCCCACCATGCCCATTCACCATTCTCCACTGCCGTTCCATCGGACGAATCCTTCCAGGGCATAGAACTCCGGCAAGCCAAGATCGTCGAACACTTTCGCCGTGTGCAAGTTGCGATCCTCTGCACGCTGCCAGAATTCCCGGCGGTCGACGCTGCCCGGAAACATCGCCCGGTCCTTCTGCGACTGATGGCGGAAGATGGCTAATTTCTTGCGCTCCAGATCATCGGGACTGACCGGAACAACCCGATCAACTTCGTGCGGCTCCCACTCTTGCCAGGCTCCCCGATATAGCCAGACTTCGAACTGCGCGCCTTGCTGCCACACTTCGTGCACGGCCCGAAAGATGGCGTCCGCGCACACACGATGCGTGCCATGCGGGTCGGACAAGTCCCCAGCCACGTAAATCTGTGCCGGCTGTACCCTCTGGAGAAACGTGATCGTATCTGCTATGTCCAGAGGATGAATCGGCGCCTTGGCGATCGTGCCGGTCCGATAAAAACGCATGTCCATGAACTCGAGCTGTTCCGGCGGTATGCCACACGCCAAGGCAGCCGCCCGGGCCTCGGTCTGCCGGATAAGCGCCTTGATCTTGAGCACGTCCTCCGAGTCATTCTGGGCGGGCTTTTTCGTCCGCAGGAAATCCTGGACTCGTTCCTTTACTCTCTCCGTATGCTGGTTGTCGATGCCAAAAAGCCGGTTGAACTCGACCACGAAATCGCTGTAGCGCCAGGCGTCGTGATCGAAGACGGCAATGTTGCCGCTCGTCATGTAGGCAACATGGACTTTATGGCGCTGATCGACGAGCCGGATGAGCGTACCTCCCATGCTAATGACATCGTCATCCGGGTGAGGACTGAAAACGAGAATGGTGCTCGGCTCGGGCCCCGCGGGGTGCGTCGAAATCGTCCGCATCATGTCATCGAACACCCGCCGCCCGAGACTCTCGGCCGGACCGTGCTCGCGGAGCAGCTCATAGAGCTCATGTTCGCGGAAATCGTCGTCGGACAGTTTGAGAAGTGCCTTGCCCACCTTCAAGGCCAGCCAGATGACCGCCCGCCGTGTCAGTGCGGGCGTCCACTCAACCGGTCCGACGATCCAGGGGCTGCGCTGGGCCGTCAGGTCGCCGGCGGCCGCCCCGTCGAGGATAAAGGTCGTATCCGGATGCTTTTGCAGGAAGCTGGCAGCGATGGCGTCGGTCATCTCGCCTTCGGCAGCTCGCCGGACGATTGCAGCCTTGTGCTCGCCAAAGGCCAGGAGCACGATTTTTCGGGCTTCGAGAATGGTTCCTACGCCCATCGTCAGCGCCTGCTGCGGAACGTTGTCTTCGCCGAAGAAATCGCCTGCGGCGTCCTTCCGCGTGACCGGATCGAGCGTGGTCAAACGCGTCCGGCTATGCCGGGTAGAGCCGGGTTCGTTGAAGCCGACGTGACCGGTGCGGCCAATACCCAGGATCTGCAGATCAATGCCCCCCGCCCGGCGAATCATCTGTTCATAGCCGGCACAGAAATCTTCGGCTTCCTCTTCGGGGATCGTACCGTCGGGGATGTGGATGTTCTCGGGCCGGATGTTGACGTGATTGAACAACGTCTCCTGCATCCAGCGGCGGTAACTGTGCGGGTCGTCTCCTGTCAAACCGAAGTACTCGTCCAAATTGAAGGTAATCACCCGTGAAAAATCGAGGCCATCCTCCTTGTAGATGCGGATCAGCTCCCGGTAGATGCCTACCGGGGTCGAGCCGGTCGGCAGCCCAAGCACGGTCGGCTGTCCGGCCGAGTTATTCTGGCGAATGAGGCTTTCGATCATAAGAGCCACATGCCGGGAAGCCTGAATACTGTTGGCGAAGACAAGTGTCGGGATCCTGGTGTGCGGTACGTAATGGGAAGACATAAAAACGTCCGTGGTCCGTAAGTCCGTGGTCTGTGCTCCTAAATCCGTCATGGCGCGTATGATATTTAGTGTACGGGTAGGAACCATCCGAGACAGTAGCTCTGCCGTCGAAGTGACCGTGCCTGGTTCGGCTGGAAGCATGGGTTGGGCACCTGGGCTGGACCCAGCCCGCGCTAACCCAGCGGTTTCAGCGACTGGGCCGATTCACACACGATCATTGAAAATCACGTACGGTGGACCAAAGACCACGGACCAGTCATCATGCTTCATTTCACCCTGAATGGCGAACCGCGGACGCTTCCCGAACCAGTGAGTATCGCGGAACTTCTCGATCGGTTTGGGTACGACCGACGCCGCATCGCCGTAGAAGTGAACCGAGAAGTTGTGCCTTCACCGCGACATACCGATCAACGGCTGGGTGACGGCGACAGCGTCGAGATCGTTACCCTCGTCGGCGGCGGGGCCTCGGATCCGCCGCCCCTTCTAGACAAGCCTTTGGTGATCGGCAAGTTTTCCTTGCGCAGCCGTCTCATCACAGGCACCGGCAAATACGCAAACTATCCCTTGATGCGCGATTGCCTGGCGGCCAGTGCCTGCGATGTCACGACCGTCGCCGTACGCCGAGAGCGCCTGGTTGACAAAGAAGGACGCAACATATTGGATTACCTGGACTTAAAGCGCTACACCATCCTTCCCAACACTGCCGGCTGCTTCAGCGCCGAGGACGCTGTTCGCCATGCCCGCCTGGCGCGGGAACTCCTGGCGAACCTGGGTAATCGTGGTGCGGAATGGGTGAAACTGGAGTGTTTGGGAGATCCAAGGACCCTACTGCCTGATCCTGTTGCGACCTTGCAGGCCACGGAACAGCTCGTGAAAGAGGGATTCCAAGTCCTTGTTTATACGAGCGACGATCCAATCATGGCCCGCCACCTGAAGCAAGCCGGGGCGGCGAGCGTCATGCCTGCTGGCAGCCCGATCGGCAGCGGCCAGGGCGTATTGAACGCCAACAACATCCGCATCATCTTGGAGTATCTGAAGGCCGACGACCCCGATTACCCCGTCATCGTGGATGCCGGTGTGGGCACGGCCAGCGACGTGACTGTTGCCATGGAATTAGGCTGCGATGGGGTGTTGCTCAACACCGGAATTGCCCACGCGCAAGATCCTTTGGGGATGGCCTGGGCGATGCGTTACGCTTGCGAAGCAGGCCGGCTAGCCTTCCTGTCCGGTCGCATTCCGCGCAAGCTCTACGCTCAAGCCTCCAGCCCCATGGAAGGACGGATCGCCTCCAGCCACTCTTCCTAATTGCGTTGAGTTACCGGCTCGACATTCAGCTGGCTTTCCTGACTGAGCCGGAAGGACGAACCCATCAATTAAGACGTGAGAGGGCGCTGGAGAGCCTGCCTACTCCCCATCGCTCAACAATGGCAGCTCTTCGGCGTCAGGCCAGCGCCCCTCGTCAGCCAGCATGGAGCGGAATTTCCTCGCCCATCGTCCTTGCGGCAATTCGGTGGGTGGCAACAGGTTCTCTGCCGCCTCGATGCGCAATTGTAGGCCTAACTGCAAAGCCTCCTCTACCAGATTGGCGACCAGGTCGAGAACGCGCTCTTCTGCCTCTGGACCAATCCGTCCCGTGGGATTTGCATTCATAGCGTCTGCCACACTGCTGATGGTCGATTCAACCCTGGCCTGAAGGGCCCGGACGAGCTGTGCCGGCTCCACCGGGGGCAGCGCCGCCGCTCTGAAGTCCAATGATCCTCGCTCGTCTCCCAGGCGGGGTAATTCCCAATCCATGACCGCGTCTTTCACCGAGTCGGCAATTCGGTCCAGCACATCCCGTGCTTTCACATAGAGCATGCAAGGTGACGGCATCAGGCTAACCTCCCTCCGCTGGCAGTGTGAAGGACCATCCCAGTTTAATCGCTGCCGAGATATTTTCCCAGGATAAGAAGCGTTCGCGGACTGGAGCGATTGGATTTGAAAGTTCGAAAGGATCGAGGCTCAAAAAACGTGACACTTGCATCCAAATGTGGTATGTTGCCTCCTCGCATTTGCGCCCAACTCCTTGAACCGTGCAGCTGTGAGGGACTCGCGATGATAACGGAAGTTAAGAACAAGAGCAATTTCGTGGACGCCCTGGCGACGGCAATGCGCTATGCGGTCCTCACGAAGAATAACCGGATCCAAATCCTCATCCGGCCAAAGCCAAAACAGCTGCGGAAACGCGGCCAGCGGGGCTGGGAACTGTTCGGCGCAATTGATAGTGATGTCGATGCCGAAAAAATGCTCGAGCAGATCGTGAAGCGCGCCCTAGCCGACCACCAACACAGCAAGCCGCGGGAAAGACGCAAGCCGGCCAAATCTGCGGTCAACGGCCGCGGCTAGCCAAGGCGGCTGACCGCCTTGCATTTCGGGCAACCTGCAACTTTCATCGTTTGGCAGTCACCTTTTTTGGCCATCGAAGGACTTCGCACACCGAAATCCAACGTGCGACATGCCCGTATCCGGGCTGCATCCATGCCGGGCGCTGGGACGGTAACGCGAACAATAACTGTCGTTGCACAGGAATGACCCGCCGCGCTGCACGCGCTGCGGCATGAACGGTTGAGTCGCGTCGATGGTGTGATCGGGTCCGGTGGGGTTGACGACCGTGCCTTTTCCCTCCCGGCGGCGGTAGAGTTCACGGTCGTACCAGTCGGCACACCATTCCCAGGCGTTTCCAGCCATGTCATACAGGCCGTAGCCGTTCGGTGGGAAGGACTTCACCGGGGCAGTGCGTTCAAAGCCGTCCTTGAGAGTATTGTGATAGGGGAATTCACCCTGCCAGATGTTGCACTGGGGCTTCTCCTCCGAGAAGGGCTCGTCGCCCCACACATAGGCCTTGCCTTCCAATCCGCCGCGTGCAGCGAACTCCCATTCGGCCTCGGTTGGCAGGCGCTTGCCGGCCCAGCTGGTGTAGGCGATGGCATCGTCCCAGGAAACCTGCACCACGGGATGCTGTTCTCGGCCTTGCAGATTGCTTGCGGGACCCTCCGGATGGCGCCAGCTGGCCCCCGGTGTCCAGTGCCACCATTGCGAGTAGTCCCGCGTATCCACTGGCCCCTTGGTCGGTAGAAAAACGAGCGACCCGGGTACCAGCTTTTCCTTGGGAGGTGCCGGCGTGTCCGGGGGCGATTGTTTCATGATTTCCTCAAGACTGGGCGGCTTTTCGGCAGTGGTCACATAGCCGGTCGCGTCGACAAAGGCCTGGAATTGGGCATTGGTGACCTCCGTCTGATCCATCCAGCAGCCGTCCACGCGGACACGGTGGGCGGGTTTCTCATCCGGCCAGGCCTTGTCCGAGTTGCTGCCCATGGTGAACTCGCCGCCGGGAATCCAGACCATTCCAAGCGGGCCATCGATCGGAATGCGCGGCCGCTTAGCCCAGACGACCAGACCATAGGTAACCGTAAAAGCACCCAGACAAATCAGCCCCAGCACAAGAAGTCTCATGAAATAACTTTCTGACATCTTCAAAATCGCTACCCCCAGCGCCGCTCCGAGATTTCACTCGAGGCGCCTGAGTCAGGCACGACGGCCTTGTCGTTGGCTGCCTGGATAGGAGTAGATCTGCGATGGAAATGCTTCCCAGCCTCAACGTAGGATATGCCGAGCGCGGAGCGAATGCAACGCGCTGGCCAAGACCTCGGTTCCTCCATGGGCGGCCGGGGCTTTCTCGATTGACAGCAGCGCGCTCGACCTGGACAATGAGCCTCCAGGTTGTGTTTCGTCATCTACCAAGGAGAGAGCCATGCTGATGAAGTTCGCGGCCGTATCTCTATCGCTGGTTGCTCTTGCGTTTGCGGGAACCAGCTTGTATCGGAATGGAGCGTTGAACTCGTCTGGCCACTGCGGATCTCATGGCTGTGGCATCGTCTCTGGCGACGATCAAGTGCCCGTCGTAGAGAGTTCAGGATGTTGCTCGTCCGCCGCACTGACCCAGGCCCCGGAAGCCAGCGATTGTTGCTCGGCGAGCGACAAGTGCTGCCAGGATGAGAACACGGTGAAATCTTCAAAAGACGCGACAAAGAAGCTCTCCGAAAATAACACAACGGGCGACGAAGACGAGATCGATTAGCTCAGATTTCGCCCTCGCAAGAGCTCTGGAATTGCTAAACGAACGGGGCCGGACCTTATCCATCGTAAGGCCCGGCCCCGTTTACGTTCGCACGCCTCCGTAGCCGCATTCGCCAGAATGCGGGGAGCCTCCACCCGCATTCTGGCGAATGCGGCTACGGGAGGCTTTCCTCCCGCCGGCCGCATTAATGAAAGAGCAGCATCTCCGCGGCCAAGCCTGGCCCAAATCCCAAGGCAACGCAGGGGCGCGGCGCATTTCGGCGCCTCAGGCGTTCAAGGATAAAGAGAATTGTAGGCGAAGACATGTTGCCGCAGCCGGCCAGGATGGCGCGAGCATCTGCGTTGACCTCCGGAGGCAAGTCCAGCGCTTCCTCGACGGCACTGAGAATGCGCGGCCCGCCGGGATGAACGGCCCAGGAAGCAACCTCATCCAGACGCACACCGTTTTCTTGTAGCCAGCTTTCCAGCTGCGGCCGCAGGTTCCGCGCGATCAGGTCCGGCACGCGGGTCGAAAGCGTCATCTCGAACCCATGATCGCCGATGTCCCAGGTCATGGCATATTCACTGTCGGGAAACAGACAGGAACCACAGGCCGCAATGCGCCACGCGTCCGCCGGAGCAGTTCTGGCAGGTATGCCGACGACTGCCGCGGCGCCGTCAGCGAACAATGCGTTGGAGACTAATTTTTTGGGGTTCCAGCCGTAATGATAGTGCAGCGAACAAAGTTCCACCGCGCATAACAAGACACGGGCGCCCGGATTCGCGCCAGTCAGAGCGTTGGCGACGCGCAAACCGTTCAGCGCGCCGTGGCAGCCCATGAAGCCGACGTGGGTACGTTCGATTGTGGGGCGTAACTCCAGCCGCTTGATCAACTCGATGTCCACGCCGGGCGCGCTGAAACCAGTGCAGGAAACAGTGACGAGGTGCGTGAAGGCCGTGGGCTTCACGCCCGAGCTATGGATCGCTTCCCGAGCCGCCTGGAGCGCCAGCGGGCCCGCCCGCTCCACGTAGTGTTCTATCCGTTGGCCTGTCGTCGGGCCGGGGTCGTCCGCTTCTTCCGCGGGAAGGAAGACAGAACCTGAGGTGTTCGTGCCCTGCAGGACGTCGCAGACGACTTCCGGACCAAAGGAAAGATGACGTGTGCGAATGCCAGTGTGTCGATAGAGAGAGGGGAGCAGCTCGGCTTGATCGTCTGTCCGGCAGCAGATCTTCCTGGCCACTTCGACCGCTTCATCCTGCGTGACGGAAGTGATGGGCAATGCGGTCCCGAAACCAACAATAGCGATACTCATAAGCATTTTTCTTTCTTGTACGGGCGCCCGTACTGGTCAGTGGGTGACGACGGAGGTCGCCTTGCCACTCCAGCGTGCCGCCCAGGTAAGTGCCAACGGAAAGCGGCGCAGAAGAGGGATTACGCCGGCAACGGCCGCGGGCCTCATCGCCCACTGGGCCAGCGCCACCGAAGCGCCGAGTCTCGACCTGAATGCGCGCCGCCATGCAGCGGCATAATCTTTTCCCACGGCTGACTGGCCGGCAGCCGACGCGCCCGCCTCCCGCCAGCCGACGAGCCGGTTGGCCAGGAGCCAGGACGATTGCATCGCCATGCTTATGCCCTCAGCGATCGCAGGATGAGCTTCGCCGGCAGCGTTGCCGACGAGGAAAATGCCATGATGCCCCGGAAGACGGATGCCGGGACGGATCGGTCCCGCCGCGAGCCACTCACCCTCACGGGTCGCCCCGGCGAGCGCCAGCCGCACCCCGAGGCAGGAATCCTGGATATGACCAATCACTGCTTCGCCCGCAGTCGCACCGCCTCGTTCGCGGAGTTGGGCGAGCACGTCGCGACGGACGCAGCAAGAAAGGCTGACACGACCGCCATCGCAATGGACCATGCCGCCGTAACCGCCCGGAAATACCAGGAGCGGCATCAATCCGGGCGCCAAGTCGCTGTTTCGGAAGTGAGCTTTGAAACCAAACAAATCCGAGGCATGGGCCGGCCCGTGAGCGACCTGCGACGGCAGGGAGCCATGTTCCCAGGAGCCGTGGGCCGCGACGACCAACCGTGCGCGGATTGAAAACGTTTTTTGCGATGGATCGTGAGTTTTTGCCTGGCAAGTATAGGAGCCGTTTGTCCTCGTCAGTGCAATGGCAGAGCAGGGCTGGTGCACGCAAACGCCTGCCTTGGCTGCCTGTGCCAGCAGGAGCGTGTCGAGGTGCTGCCGGGCCAGCGCCCGCCCCCAGCGAATCTTGCGGCCGCCAGGACGCGGAAGCTCTGAGATCATCTGTGCCTTCCCGGCGAACAAGCCAACCCGGTTGACTTCCGGTCCGGCCATCTCCAGAAAACGTTCAGCCAGCCCGAGTTGATGCAGGAGCGGGAGTGTCGTCGCCGAAAGATATTCGCCACACACCTTGGAGCGCGGAAAGGATTTTCGCTCGAGCAGCACCACCGACCAGCCGGCGCGGGCCAACAACAAGGCCGCAGTCGCGCCGCCAGGCCCGCCTCCGATCACTAGTGCGTCGAAGCATTCATTCATTCCGTTCGAACTCCCATGGGAGAGCAGGTAGCGCTTAAGCATGGGCCCAGGCCAGCAGGTAACGGCAAGGCCAACGCCGTTCCACAGTGGCGCCGTGGAGCCCGGCACGCTCAGCCAGAGAACGGGCCTCCTGGAGGGTGAAGGCACCCTCGACAGAGCGCGGGCCGTCCGTGTGCACAACCGGAGACCTAGTCAAGATGCGCGTGCCCAGGTAAGCCAGGGTGAAGCCAGCCCAGCTTCGAACAAGGTCGTTCACCAGCACCAGACGCTGGGCCGCCTCAGATGCGCGGCGTAGAAACGTTACCGCTTGTTCCTGATCGAGGTGATGGAGAAAAAGCGAGCAGGTCAACACGTCGTAACCGCTGGGAAAATCGCCTCGCAGTGCATCCCACTCAAAAAATCGGACTTCGGCCCCGCGAGCTGCGGCACGGCCGCGAGCGTATCCCAGGGCATTTGCACTGAAGTCGCAGCCTTCGAACTGGAGGTCCAGGCCGGCATGTTGGGCTTTTTGCGCGAGACGAATAGGAACGTCGCCCGCGCCTGTCGCGATATCGAGGATGCGCAGACGTTTCGATCCAGATTTACGGGCGAGCGCCCGAATTGGCGGCCACAAAATGCGCGCGCTGCCACTCCACCAGTTGATGCGTTCAAGCCCCTGCAATGCTCCTTGCAAGCGCTGCGGATCGAGATCTGGCTGGTCGATGAGCTCCGGTTGCCGGTTTCGTGCCGTCACATTCTTCAAGAAGGCCATGCGTGCAATCCTTGCTCGTGGCTTGGATGAAGACGCCGGGACAACTGTAACCAAACCGCTCGTTTAACGCACGACCACTCTTGGGGACATGGAAATTAGCAAAACTGGTGTAGATGCGGTTTTGCATCTTGGAGGCTGCGCTCGCGCAGATGTAGAATAGGACAAGAACCGGAGTGCCTGCTCTTGCGTTCTCGGTGGGGAGCCTGTCGCATGGCCGAGTATGTGCTGCACGTCGGGGGCTATACTGCCCAGGGTGCCAGGTCGAATAACGAGGACCGCTACGTAGTCGACCCCGTAAACAATGTATATCTGGTGGCGGACGGAATGGGTGGCCAGGACCGCGGCGAGCAAGCCAGCGGTATGGCGGCGGAGATCATTCCGCGCGTCGTGCAAGACCGCTTGGCAGCACAAGATGATGCCGGCAAGGCCGTTCAGCAGGCGTTAGCCGAGGCCAACCAGGCCATTATCGACGCCGGTCGAAACCAGCCGGCAGGTAGACGCATGGGAACCACGGCGGTGCTCGCCGTCCGCCAGGAAAACCAGGTCTACGTAGCCGGCCTCGGCGATAGCCGGGCCTACCTGATTCGAGGCGACACCATCGACCAGCTGACGGTCGACCATTCCGTAGCGCAAGCCCTGGTGGCCAGCGGGGTTTTAAGTCCGGAGGAGGCCCGGCATAGTCCCTGGCAGCACGTTCTCCATCGATTCCTGGGATGCGCCGAGATGGCCGAGGGCGCGGAGGTTCATCCCTTCACTCCTCAAGCGGGCGACCGGTTGCTGCTCGCCAGCGATGGCCTGACCAATCATGTCAACGAGGAGGATCTGCGCGATGGCGCAAAGCACTACCCCGATCCGCAAGCCTGGGCCGAGCATCTGGTTCGCATCGCGTTGGAACGCGGCTCACGGGACAATGTCACCTGCGTCATCGTTGCCTTCGATCCAGCCTAAAAACGACTGTCCACTCCTCTCTCCAGCGCAGCGCCTCTTGCTGGACCAAACTGAAAACAGATGGTACCTACCATTCTCGTCCTAGCTCAGCTACTGCTCCTTGGCCTGCGCGTGCCGGCCGCCGCTGAGCGTATGCTGCGTGTTTAGGAGAAGCGCTAAGCGAGCTGGCGCGTCAGAGAAAATTAGCAATCGTTATAGTCTTATTTCTGCCTCGTCAGCCGGATTTCGGGGCAACTTCCAGCTCTGGCAGGCCCGCGCGAAAGTTTTGCTTGGCATCGTTTTACCGCGACCTGGAGAGCTCGAAGCAGCGCCGAGCATAGCGAGAGGGGTTGACGGCGCTAGAAGTCGGCGAGAATATTTACGGAGGACCCAGGCGAGGGTGGTGGAACTGGCAGACACGCAGGTCTTAGGAGCCTGTGCCGAAAGGCGTGGGGGTTCAAGTCCCCCCCCTCGCACTCACTGGTTTCAAATTCTCAGTCCATAAACTCATTTCGCAGAACCGTTTAAGCCAGAAGCACGCGAAATTCTGTGGCCATCCCGATGGGCGAGCGTTCCATATCTTTGTAAGTGATTACTAACAAATTGTCCGGCCAGTCCGTCTGCAGCCAATTTCCAAGAAATAATTGATTATCATAAGTGACTGATGCAAAAGAGCTAATGTAAATTCCGCAAGATCGCAGTAGCCAGAAGTCAAATCGTTGACTAAAAAGTATACGATCCTAGAATGTTGATAGGGGTCGGGTGCTTGACGAGGCGGTTGCAGCATGAAAATCACATCGCAGGAAGAATATGGGTTGCGTTGTCTGCTCTGCCTGGCTTCCGCGGAGGACGGGCATTCGCTGACGATCCCGGAAATTGCTGCATCCGAAGGGCTCTCCGCGCCCTACGTTGCCAAGCTGTTGGCCGTCATGCGCCAGGCCTGTCTGATCGAAAGTGTGCGCGGGCGCGCTGGCGGCTACCGGCTGGCGAAGGCGCCTGCTGAGGTGAGCCTCGGCTCGGTCATGATGGTTCTCGGCGAACCACTCTTCGACGAGCCCGGCTACTGTCAACGGCATGCCGGGACGGAGACCGAGGGAAACTGCGTCCACCACGGCGACTGCACGCTGCGTGCGCTCTGGCTGACGCTGGAGCAATGGATGCAGAAAACGCTCAACCAGGTGACGCTGGCTGACCTTCTACAGAGTGAGCACGGCATTACCGATCTCCTTCGGTCACGCCTCGCCGAGGCCGTCCTCGAACCTGTTTCTGACCTTATCACGCTGAATGCGTCCGCGGTCCGTGGTGGAGGACCACTGGCAGCGGATTGATGGCTACGGATCAAGGACCACGGAGTAAGGATCAGTATCGATGACTACTGCGACCAGCACGATTCAAGAACTGGCCGACCGCGAATACAAGTACGGCTTCTTCACGGATGTCGAAACGGACACGATCCCGCGCGGGCTGAATGAAGACGTCATCCGCACGATTTCCGCCAAGAAGAACGAGCCGGCGTTCATGCTCGAATGGCGGCTCAAGGCTTATCGCAACTGGCTCACGATGGAAGAGCCGCGCTGGTGGCCCAACATCCGCTTCGGGTCGATCGACTATCAAGACATCATCTACTACTCAGCTCCCAAGCCCAAGAAGAAGCTGAGCAGCCTGGATGAAGTCGATCCCGAGATGCGCAGTACGTTCGAGAAGCTGGGCATCTCTCTAGATGAACAGAAACGGCTGTCGGGCGTCGCGGTCGATGCCGTGTTTGATAGCGTTTCCGTGGCGACCACGTTCAAGGATAAACTGGCCCAGATGGGCGTGATCTTCTGCTCCTTCTCCGAGGCGGTGCAAAATCATGCCGACCTGGTTCAGAAATATCTCGGTTCGGTGGTGCCCTACAACGATAATTTTTTCGCGGCCCTGAATTCCGCGGTCTTCAGCGACGGCTCGTTCTGTTATATCCCCAAGGGGGTGCGCTGCCCGATGGAGCTGTCCACCTATTTCCGCATCAACGCCGCCAACACCGGCCAGTTCGAGCGCACGCTGATCGTCGCGGAAGAAGATGCATACGTCAGCTACCTCGAAGGCTGTACCGCCCCCATCCGCGACGAGAACCAATTGCACGCCGCCGTCGTCGAGCTGGTTGCCGTGGGCCGAAATTCGCAGATCAAGTACTCGACCGTGCAGAACTGGTATCCCGGCGACAAGGAAGGCCGCGGCGGCATCTACAACTTCGTCACCAAGCGGGGAGCGTGCCGCGGGGCCAATTCCAAGATCTCCTGGACGCAAGTCGAAACCGGATCGGCCATCACCTGGAAGTATCCGAGCGTGATCCTGCAAGGGGACAACTCGGTCGGCGAGTTCTACTCGGTGGCCTTGACGAACAACAAGCAGCAAGCCGACACCGGCACCAAGATGATCCACATCGGCCGGAATACGCGCAGCACCATCGTCTCCAAGGGCATCTCGGCGGGCAACGGCCAGAACACCTACCGCGGTCTCGTGAAGATCATGAAGGGAGCGACGAACGCCCGAAACTATTCACAGTGCGACTCCTTGCTCCTTGGCGATCGATGCGGCGCACACACGTTTCCTTATATCGAAGTGAGGAACCCGAGCGGCCGAGTGGAGCACGAGGCTTCGACATCGAAGATTGGCGAGGACCAGATCTTCTACTGCAAGCAGCGCGGCCTGTCGGCGGAAGACGCGGTCAACATGATCGTCAACGGGTTCTGCAAGCAGGTGTTTTTGAATCTGCCGATGGAGTTTGCCGTAGAGGCACAGAAGCTATTGGGAGTGAGTTTGGAGGGAAGTGTGGGGTAAGCAGCTCTGCCTGATGCGGGATCGTGCGGAGAAAAGGCATGGCACAGGAGAGCGTTGCCCGTGACCAACGAGATTCTTTCCGTGGATCCCGGCAAACATCGGCTACCGCCGTCTCGGTCAACAGGAGCCGACCCCTTAAAACTTCAGAAGCAGATTGGTAATTTTGGCAACAGGATGGACGGTATGCCAATGCCCTGGGTGCATCGCGGAAAGGGCGGCGAACTCATGTTATTGGACGGTGTAACAAGGGCGACGCGAATTGCCAAGCTATGCCCAGGAATATTTTTGGACGTGCTTGTCACAGAGGAACATCCCAATTCGGACTACGGCAAACTCCCGACAGTAAGGGCCAGGTTACCATGATCGCTGCTTCGCGACATGCTCTTTGCACCGCACTCTACGAATGGGGTTGCAACTTGCGCACCATGCGCTTCGGCCAGCTTGCCTGTGCCGCTGGTTCGTCAGCGAATGAGGGAGTGCCAGCTGACATTGAAGAAGTGTCGGACGCGGATTTATTTGCCTCGATTAAGCAGAGAATTGACCAAGCATCCAAGGCAGGGCGGATATCCAAAAGCGATGACGGCGTCAATCAAATCCAGGCTGAGCTGGCGGATGTTCTGGGAGAATTGGCGGACCGTCATTCAGAACTCCGTTTCGGACAGTTGATATCGAGAGTTGCTGAAAAGGCATTAGCAAATCTTTACGATGTCCAGGATGAACAGCTTCTTAAGGTCGCTCGCTGCGTGTTGCAGAGAGACGTTGCCTTGGAGCCGGTCACGTATGCGATTACGTTTCCGCATGTCATTCAGACAAAACTCAAGTCCGTCGACAAACTCACCTCGGGTGATTTCTTGTGCGTTACGTTGCCCGACGCTCGGGAGGTCATCAAATGGTACTGGGGTTCGGAATCCACCGGCATCTCTCGAGGAGCGCAATTTGAACAGTTCGTGCAGAGCGCCGCGAACCAGCATGAACCGAACAGGGTGACTTGGGATAACGTGAAGGCGACCAGTCTCATCCACGGCAGGTTCGCGGACAAACTTGTGGCAGATTTCGTCGACCGGGAATTGGACTGCTTAAGCAAGATTCCCGTACAGACAGACATGTTTGCCAGCAGGGAATTTGATGGCCTAGCCGTCGATTTGTTCAGTGCGCTGCTTCGACCTGGCATTCAACCAGCGAATTTGACAAAGCTGCTCTATCAAAAGCGTCCCAAGCTAATACCAATCCTTGATGATTTCGTTCGGCGAGCTGCAAACGTTCCCTACCTGTGGGATGAGCCAGAACAGCAAGACAAGGGGATTCGAGCCTTGAGGCAGCGTGCCCTCTCGCCGGATGGCAACTGCGAGCCAATCGAGCTACTCAACTATTGGCTGACGGACGAACCAGAAATGGGAGCACTTGCTTTGGCATTCCGTCAGTTTCGTTATCTAGCAGGATTTGCGAATAATGCCAAAGCAATTTCCAACCTAACCCAATGGATTGAGTCCAATCCGCGGATGACCAGCAATTTGCGTCTTTCAAAAGTACGCTTGCTGGACATACTCGGCTGGTCTGTCATAGATCATTTCGAGCGCAACGACGAATCCATGCTGTGCGTCAAGAATAGCCAAAAGGGTCATTGCAATTAACTGAGAAATCATGCTCGAAATCAAAAACCTGCACGCCAGTGTAGACGGCAACGAAATTCTGAAGGGCGTCAACCTTACGGTCAACGCCGGCGAGGTGCATGCCATCATGGGCCCCAACGGCTCGGGCAAGAGCACGCTCGCGCAGGTGCTCGCCGGCCGGGATGCTTATGACGTGACCGAGGGTACGGTCACTTACGAGGGCAAGGACCTGCTCGATCTCGATCCCGAAGAACGAGCGCGCGAGGGGCTTTTCCTGGCTTTCCAGTATCCGGTTGAAATCCCCGGCGTAAGTAATACCTATTTTCTGCGCGCGGCGGTGAACGCCGTCCGTAAGCATCGCGGACTCGAGGAATACGATGCCGTCGACTTCCTCGGTCTCGTCAAGCAGAAGCTGAAAGTCCTGCACATCGACGAGGAGCTGCTCAAGCGGCCGGTCAACGAAGGTTTTTCCGGCGGCGAGAAGAAACGCAACGAGATCTTCCAGATGGCAGTGCTCGATCCCAAGCTCTGCATCCTGGACGAGACCGATTCCGGTCTCGATATCGATGCCCTGCGGGTGGTCGCGGACGGCGTCAATGCGCTCCGCAGCAAGGACCGTGCCATCATCGTCGTCACGCACTACCAAAGGCTCCTGAACTACATCGTTCCCGATAAGGTGCACGTTCTCTTTGAAGGCCGCATCGTGAAATCGGGCGGCAAGGAGCTGGCCCTGGAGTTGGAAGCAAAGGGTTACGGCTGGATCGAGGACGCTGCCAAGCATGGGAAAGCCGCGAGCGTCTAAATGATCCGGTGGGATTCGGCTGTAGGTCAGGTTTCCAACCTGACCGGGACAGATTGGAAATCTGTCCTACGCAGATGCCGAATCAGAAACGAAGATATCGCTCATGCCTGGATATTAGTTCTCGGTTTGACTGGAAATAAGCGAATCGAAAGATGATTGAAGTACAGGAAGAAAAGAACATCTACCAATCGAATTTCGCGCGGTTCGAAAAGGAGTTGGGCGCCAACGGCCATTCGGGTATCCACCGAGTGCGCAAGGCGGCCATGAAGCGCTTTTCGGAGCTGGGGTTTCCGACCACGCGCAACGAGGAATGGAAGTTCACCAGCGTCGCCCCTATCGCCAAGCTCCCTTTCAAGCCGGTAAGCGGCCGGGATTCTCATAAGCTGTCTCGGGAACAGCTCGATCGGGCTAGCTTGCGCATCGAGAATTGCAGCCGGCTGGTATTCGTGGACGGCCTGTATGCCCCTGAACTATCGTCGTCGCGACCGCTGCCGGCTGGTGTGATCCTGACAAGCCTTGCCGCGGTCCTGAATGCGCACCCGGAATGGGCCGAACCGCATTTGGCGCGCCATGCCAGGTACCAGGAGCATGCGTTCACGGCCCTCAACACGGGGTTCATTCGCGATGGGGCATTTCTTTCCGTCGCCAAGGGCGTGGTCGTCGAAGAACCGATCGAGCTGCTCTTCGTAGCGACGGCAGCGGAGGAGGGGAGCGTCGCGCATCCCCGGAACCTGATAGTTGCCGGCGCTAATAGCCAGGTAACGGTTGTCGAGAGCTATCTCGGTCTGAACCAGGAGGTGTATTTCACCAACGGGGTGACCGAGATCGTCGCAGCCGAAAACAGCGTGATCGACCACTATAAGATCCAGCGCGAGAGCCGCGAGGCCTTTCACGTGGCGACCATGCAGGTGCAGCAGGGCCAAAGGAGCAAGTTTTCGTCGCAGTTTATCTGCCTGGGGGGGGCCCTGGTACGCAACGAAGTCAATGTTACGCTCGATGCCGAAGGCTGCGAATGCACGCTCAACGGGCTCTACCTGGCTAGCGGGCAGCAGCATATCGACAATCACACGCTGATCGATCACGCCAAGCCGCGTTGCACTAGCCACGAGCTTTACAAGGGCATCCTCGACGGCAAGGCCCACGGCGTGTTCAACGGCAAGATCTTTGTCCGCCAGGACGCCCAGAAGACCGACGCCAAGCAGACCAACCAGACGCTCCTGCTGTCCGACAACGCGGTCATCAACACGAAACCACAGCTGGAGATCTACGCCGACGACGTCAAGTGCACGCATGGGGCGACGATCGGCCAGCTGCAAGAAGAGGCGATCTTCTACCTGCGCTCGCGTGGCATCGGCCTAGAAGAAGCCCGCAGCCTTCTGACCTTCGCTTTCGCCAACGACATCATCAGCAGGATCAAGGTCGAGCCGATCCGGGTCCAGCTTGAAAAACTACTGCTCCAGACCCAGCATTTGCCTCGAACCAAGCTTGCTGGAGAAGCGTCATGAAAACCGCGATGGACGTTCTATCCCCTGAACCTCGTCTCGCCAGGCCGGCCCCCTTCGACGTCCAGCGCATCCGCGAGGATTTCCCGATTCTCCGGCAAAAGGTGCATGGCAAGCCGCTCGTCTACCTCGATAATGCCAACACCACGCAGAAACCCCAGGCCGTCCTCGACGCGCTCAGCCATTACTACACGACGGACAACTCGAACATCCATCGGAGCACGCACCTGCTGAGCGAGCGCGCCACCGAGGGTTACGAGACTGCCCGCGTCAAGGTGCAACATTTCCTCAATGCGGCCAGCTCAGCGGAAATCATCTTCACGCGCAATGCCACCGAGGGGATCAACCTGGTCGCTTCGAGCTATGGTAGGCGGCACGTGCAGAAGGGTGACGAAATCGTCATCTCCGCCATGGAGCATCACGCGAACATCGTGCCGTGGCAAATCCTCTGCGAGGAAAAGGGCGCGCTCCTCCGTGTGATTCCGATCAGCGATGCGGGCGAACTCTTTCTAGAGAAGTATGAACAACTGCTGAGCCCGCGCACGAAGTTCGTTTCGATCGTGCAAATGTCGAACTCGCTGGGAACAATCAACCCCGTGCGCGACATGATCGCGAAAGCCCACGCGCGCGGGATCCCCGTGCTTGTGGATGGGGCTCAGGCCGCCTATCACACCCGGGTCGACGTCCAGCAAATGGACTGCGATTTCTATGTCTTTTCCGGCCACAAGCTTTACGGCCCGACCGGCATCGGCGTGCTTTACGGCAAGAAACAGCACCTCGACGCCATGCCGCCTTACCAGGGCGGTGGCGACATGATTCGCTCCGTCACATTCGAGAAGACAACCTACAATAGCCTGCCGCACAAGTTTGAAGCGGGTACTCCGCACATCGCCGGAGCGATCGGCCTTGGCGCAGCGATCGACTACCTGCAAGGGCTCGGCATGGAGAGAGTGGCTGCCCATGAACAAGAACTGCTGGCCTACGCAACCGCGGCGCTGGCTGAAATCCCCGGACTGAGGCTCATCGGCACCGCGGAGGCGAAGGCAAGCATTCTCTCCTTTGTTCTGGAGGGCATGCATCCGCATGACATCGGCACGGTGCTGGACCAGGAAGGCATCGCCATTCGCACCGGCCAGCACTGCACGCAGCCAGTGATGGACCGCTATGGAGTGCCGGCCACCGCGCGGGCCTCCTTGGCTCTTTACAATACCAAGGAGGAGATCGATGCCCTCGTGAAAGGCATTCACATAGTGCAGGAGGTGCTTGGTTGATGTCGGACCTCCGGGAACTCTACCAGGACCTCATCAAAGACCACAGCAAGAAGCCTCGAAACTTCCGCGTGCTCGAAGGCGATGCGCGCAGGGTCGAGGGCTACAACCCGCTGTGCGGCGACCGCTTTACCATCTATCTGGACATGGACGGTGGCGTGGTGAAGGACGTCGCGTTTCAAGGCACCGGCTGCGCGATTTCGACGGCCTCCGCCTCGATGATGACGCAGTGCTTGAAGGGCAAGACCCGTGCCGAGGCGGAGCAGCTCTTTCAAAAGTTCCACCATCTTCTTACGGGCGAAACGTCCGAAGCCGAAGAGATGGAACTTGGCAAACTGGCGGTATTCTCCGGCGTGCGCAAGTTTCCGGTCCGCGTGAAGTGCGCCACGCTTGCCTGGCATACTCTGCGGGCAGCGCTGGAAGGTGCAGAGAAGACGATCTCTACGGAGTGAGGAATTACCCGTGAGGAAGGTCCATGGAATCCACCAGCCCCCACCGGATCCCGCTTGAGATGGATAATCGCACTGCAGGCCAGCCTGTTGCCAGTAGCTCGAGCTCAGCCGAGGCACCGGCCAGTGTCCCGGTAGAGCCTGGCGAGCCGCTGCCACCGGGACGCATCGAGGAAATCGAGGAGCAAATCGTCGCCGTCTTGCGAACCTGCTACGATCCGGAGATCCCCGTCAACGTCCATGAACTGGGGTTGATCTACGGCGTGGAGGTGGATCCCTTCGGCAACGTGCTGGTCCGCATGACTCTAACTTCGCCGGCTTGTCCGGTGGCCGGCTCCTTGCCTCCCGAGATTCAGGCCAAGCTGGGCGGCATCCCTGGCGTTCGCGCTGCCAAGGTTGACGTTGTCTGGGACCCGCCGTGGCATCAGGATCGTATGTCCGACGCGGCCAAATTGCAGCTTGGTCTTTTCTAAAACTGAAGGCGTCTTTCGATCTGAAATCTATGCCAAAACAATAGGCAGGGAAACTTGCCCTGGCGTGAAAAGATATGCTAAATATTCTTAGGCAATAGTGGCGATCTGTCTCTCACCGCCACATTCCCTGTCGGAGCAACCTAAGACGCCGGCCACGGCTAGAGGAGGAAAGGCTCGCCGGCTCCTTGTCCTTCATCAGGAGCAGGCTCATGATCATGACCGACCTACGCGAAGTTGCCGATGCCGTTGTCCGTCGAGCCCAACGCAAGGGCTTCATCCTTCCCAGCGAAATCCGCGAAGAACTAGCTCACACCAATTTGCCCGAAACACAATTGGAAGAAGTGATCGCCCTTTCGCGCCCCTCGCTGCGTTTCCATCAGGGCCGCTATTACTTCAAGACAAAGCTAAGCCCGCGCGTCCGCCAGGAAAAGCGCCAGCAGCGGGCCGTCCATCAAGTAATCCGTCAGCTGGTTCGCCAGTACAAGAAAAAGAACGCCCAGACGGAGCGCCGGCAACAAGGTCGGGCCGACTTTATCCAGCCGGTCAAGGTGCGGACAGAAGACAAGCGGGAATTCACTCTGTTGAGCCGAGACCTTTCGGAGTCGGGCATTCGCTTGATTGGGACACGTGGTTTGCTGGGCCAAAAGGTGCAAGTTGATGTCCCGCATCCGGACGGCAAGGAACACTCCAGCTTCCTCGTTCGTGTGATCTGGACGTGCGCGATCGGCGACGGGCTCTTCGAGAACGGGGGCACATTTTTAGAGATGGCCCCGGGCGAGCCGGCGCCATTGAAGATTGCCGGCGATTCCTAGTGCTCTGACACGCTAGCTTAGGACTTCCACTTCAGCTTGCCCTGTTTTCCGCCGCTCGGGGTCACAGGCCTGGCCGATTCACTTTCCCTTTCCGACCGGGCGCTCCTGCTCTCGTTCAATATCACCGTGCCTGATTCGGCAGCTGCGTAGGACAGATTTCCAATCTGTCCGGTCAGGTTGGAAACCTGACCTACAGCCGAATCCCGCACGGCCATTTAGGAAACTTTCAAATCGAATGTCGGCAGGTCGAAGCGAGCGCAAGGGTCCAGGCGGCAAGTGCGTGGCGGCCGATTCTCGCTATCTTCCGGACCGCCTGCCACTAACTGTAGGAACGTCAACTTTGACTTTGGAGAGGTCTGCCGTCAATTCAAAATTTACTTCTTTGGTATCCGCCTCGATAGTCTTCTTGAGGCCCGAAGCGCCGCGTTTAGCAAACTTGCCACCAAGCTTGTCGGGGCCAATATCCCTCGCATGACGATAAGCCGGCCAAGTCACCGTCACCTCGTATTCGCCGACGGGAGCACCGTCCTTGACTGCGTAAGTAGCTAATGCAAATGTCCCGTCCTCTTCGGTCCGCGCCATGGGGATGATGGTTTCCTTACCCCAGTCACCCAGATGGTAAAAAGTTATATCAGCATTATTCGCCGGTTGGCCATTCACGAGAATCCGACCAGTCACCGGATGAGCCGGGTGGTCTCCGTGGGGATTGCCGGTGCAGGAAATCGAGCAGAAACAAATCAAAAGGCACCAAGCCCGCTTCATCGCCCTGTACCTCCGTAAACAATCAAGGTGTCCCAGACTCCAGAGTAAGAGTTTGGGACACCTCGATTTTTGGGAATACGTTAATACGCGCTGCCGTCAATGACCTGACCATCACGCGTGCAGGTCAGCAAGACAGCAATATAGGCGTTGAGGTTTTGGGCCATGAATTGCACATGCCCATCGGCAAATGCCGCGTTGGCGCCGCCTGCATGAAACGAGAAAATGTTCTGGGCGTTCGTGCAGTTGATCACGCAAAAACCGCCACCGAGGGTCAGTCCGTCGTACGTGCTTCCCTCGATCCAGATATCGCCATTGGTCTCATCCGCCCACCCGGTGCCGGACGCGTACCAGCCATTGTTTTGGAAAGTGCTCTGTGTGGGATCGAAGGGCGCTTGCAGGTATAGCTTCGGTCCGGCAACATAAAAGTCTGGGCCACCCCCGCATTCGCTGATTGCCCAGGTATTGGAGCTGCCGTCCGTGATCGTCGTGAGGGAGTTCTGATAGTTGTCGTTCATGACTCCGCTGCGGTCCCCGACACTGACACCTGGCGGGATCGCTTTATCGAGATAACTGTGCACGCCGCTGATGCTGATGTAGTCGGTTGCCGATACTGTCCAGGATGTCTGTCCCGCCATGAAGAAGGAATAGGGTCCGAACGCACTGGGGTCGTTATCCCAGGTATCTTGGTAGACCCTGCCCTGGCTGGGCGAAGACGGGCACTGGTAGATCTTTATGGGATTGGCCGCGGGATTCAGCGTTGGGTCGGGACTATTGGTATTATTGGGAAAATTGTTCCACAGGGTCGTGGGGTCAGTGCCGGGGATCTGTCCGTTGAGCAACTGCCCACCGTTGCTGCCCTGGATGCCGGCAACATTGAATCGCGAGTACAGGTTTCCTTGTTCGAGATAAGGCAGAAGATACACACCCCACGGCAAGGAAGAGGTGATGCCCGTGGCGTTGTGAGTATCGTCCGCGGCTCCACGGGGAAAACAGTTGAAGGTGCTGTGATAGTTGTGCATCGCCAATCCCATCTGCTTCAGATTATTACTGCAGCTCATGCGGGCGGCGGCTTCGCGAACTTTCTGGACTGCCGGGAGAAGCAAACCGACGAGCACGGCGATGATGGCGATTACGACCAGCAGCTCGATCAATGTGAAGCCGCTGCTCCTACGCGACCTGCGTTGAAACATGGAGAGACTCCTCAAGAAAAAAACAAGCATGAAGACAGAGAACCACCTCGAACAAGCGATTTTCAAGAAAGGCGAGACCAGTCCATCTGGTATGCCCGAAGCAGAGCCAGAGCGATCAGATTAAGAGTAAATCGGATTCTAAGCGTGCGTTAGGTAGGAAGCAAGAAAAATAAGGGAATTTTTTTGGCCGAGGTCCGTGCCCGGATGCTGAGGCTTGAATCCAGAACAATCGCTACGTCCGCCGCTCGGGGGCCGCCCCATGGCCCCTCAGCACGGCTCGCATGGCTCAGCTCGTTTCGTCCGCTGCCTGGGGCCTTTTCAAACCGCTTCTGTACCCATGCCAGGGCCCGCTCCTACAAACGCAAGTAAATCCCGTTCTTTTCCAACGAACGAACAAACAGGTAGGTAATCCCGAAGAAGAGGCCAAAGGTTCCTAACGCCCACCAGTAAGGCGAGTCGGCCGGCGCGTACACTTTGACTGCCTTGTTCACCACTTCATGAATGATGTATGCCGCCAACGCGTTGTGGCCGAACGTGCGGAAGAATCCGATCTGCAGCCCCCCTAGATCGCAGAGCAACACGCAGAGCGCGTAGATTCCAAGCGCGAAACCGCTGGAAAAGAGACTGAAAGGCAGTGTGACGACGCGTTTGCCCATCAACCAATAGCTTAATTGTCTTTGTTCCTCCGGCCTGGGCTGAACGAAGGGGGCTTCGGCCAGGAACGACTTGAAATCCTTGTCGGCCAACTCCGGCGGCGGCGGCACGACGGGGGATTCCGCTATGCGAATGCTGCCCTCGCCGTTTGCGGGCGGGCTGGTGAGCGGGTAAAGCGTGGACAGGCAGGAGAGGGCATAGCCAGACCCCATGAGGACGATCGCCAAAGAGAACAACCGAACGACGCTCGACCGGTTCTGTGCGCGCGCCACCATATCGTAGGCGAAGGATCCGATTAGTTGTGGAATCGACCAGGCCAGGAACCCGAACGGACCGCCGTCGAAGCCGCGAACGTTTGCCGCCCCCCAATACTGATCGAGCCAGTTGGGCCGGGCATAAAGGAAATCGAAATAGAAGAGCCGGCAGATCAGCACATGGAGGATGATGCAGCCGGCCAGGAACAGGAGACGAATCCGCGCCGAGGCGGCGATCACCGGCAGCACCCAAAGGGAGGTGACGCCGATCAAGGTCAGCGTCTCCCACAGATCGCCCTTGAGCAGCTGAGCCAGCACGCCCCATACGCCGATCTTTTGTAGATCGGCCCAGCTCTTGAAAGGATGGGCCTCGTCGGCAAGCAGGATCACGGTGGCCAGGAGAATGAGGCCCAGGCAGCGTTTGATCCCTCGCGCATAAGCCGCGCGCGTGCCGACCTTCTGGAGGCGCCGAAGCATCGTCAGCCGCAGGGCGAACCCGACAGCGAAATGAAACGCCGGCATGATCGTGTCGGCGTAGCTGAAGTACGTGTTGTGGTGGCTAAGGACAGGATGGGAAATCGCGAAGTGCCCTAGGAAATTGACAATCAGCATCCCGGTGACGGTGTAGCCGCGGAACTGGTCCATGGACACGATGCGCGAACTGGCTGCGGCTGCGTTGCTCATCTCGACTCCGCCGGCAGGTCAACGTTGCTTGCCGTTGGAAGATAACGGCTGCCGACGGAGACAGCTAGGGGAAAAGCGGATTTCAAGAAGTTCGGCAGGAAAAGTGCGGACTGACGATCGAGTGCGGCGAACGCTCAAGCAGGGTCATACGGCGTGCGGTCAATACTGATACCAATAGGCCGTAGCCGCATTCGCCAGAATGCGGGGGAAACTGAGGATAGCCCGCATTCTGGCGAATGCGGCTACGGAGCGATGTCTCATTCTTGACCGCGCTCAGCGTATTCCACCTGTCACTGGTCCTTGTCGACTTGTTCCAGCACGGCCCGGACCGCCGTTAGATAGTCGGGTCCTTTGCCCACATAGGTCCGGCGGAGACGCGGGTTTTGTTTGTTGGGCAGCGAACATTTGAATTCGCCTTGTCCGCTCTCTTTGACGAAGGTCCACTGTTCGTAGACGACGCCGCGCGAGGCTAGCTGAAACTCAGCCTGTTCGATGCTGTTAATTCCAGTGCCGCCAGGCAGCGAGGCAATCGTGGCCGGGGGAACCGGGTCTGAACGTGAGGCGGGCTCGACGACAACTTGCGGGTGTTGCAGCACAGCCCCACTGCTTCCACCTGCGGTGGTGATCCCCTGACCAGCCCAGGCGTCGCTCCCTGGGCTGCTGGCGGGATTGCCAATACGAAGATCACGGCTGCTATCCATGGGAAGCGGCGTGGCCGCCGCCAGCACAGCCGTGCTGGGCGTTCCATTGGATGGGGCTGGCGTGGGCAAGACGGCCACGGGTGTGGACGCCTGTGGTGCCGCGGCCGCCGAAGTTGGCTTCAAGCCGGGCCCGCCGAGAAGCGGATCGGCGTTGTTGGTACTCGTATTGCGATTGAGATTGGAACAACCTGTCTCCAGCCCGGACATGGTGACAAGGGCGAATGCGAGCGGAATCACAATGCCCACCTTGCGGCCATTCGACGGCATCCTGTTCGTCGGATCCTTACCCATCTTGACCCGCTTTACTCACTGGCTAGATTGAGGGTTTCCGTAAGTTGACTCTCTCCGGATGACAAGCCACGGTTCTATAGAAAACCCAGGAAAAACTTGCAATGGCAGCTTCGCGCATCGCGGTAATTGGCGGGGATGGGATCGGCCCCGAGGTGATCGATCAGGCCGTCCGAGTGGCGGATGCCGCCGCGGCACGGCATGACAAGAGTTCGCTGGACTGGAATCGGCTCCCCTGGAGTTCGGCCTATTACAAGAAGACCGGACGAATGATGCCGCAGGACGGTTGGGAGGAACTCGCCCGCCACGACGCAATCCTTCTGGGAGCGATCGGCAGCCCCGACGTGCCGGATCACATCACGCTCCATGGCCTGCTCTTGCCGATGCGCCGCAAATTTGACCTGTACCTGAACCTGCGTCCCGCCTACCTGTTCGAGGGCGTGCAATCCCCGCTACGTGACAAGGCGCCGGGCTCCATCGATATGCTGGTCTACCGCGAGAACACGGAAGGCGAGTATGCTCCCCTCGGCGGCCGGCATTACCAGGGCACACCGCACGAGATTGCCGTGCAGACGGCCCTCTACACGCGGCGCGGCTGCGAGCGCATCATGCGTGCCGCGTTCGAAGGCGCTCGCAAACGCCGCAAGAAGGTCACCTCGATCACCAAGTCCAACGCGCAGATCTACGGCATGGTGCTCTGGGACGAGGTTTTTCGGGAAGTGGCCAAGGATTATCCTGACATCCAGGCAGGCTCACTGCTCATCGATGCGGCGGCCATGGATTTCGTGCGCCGGCCGGAGAGCTTTGACGTCGTCGTGGCCAGCAATTTGTTCGGCGACATCCTTACCGACCTGAGCGCCATCATCACCGGCAGCATGGGCCTTGCCGCCAGCGGCAACATCAACCCCGAACGGACTTATCCGAGCATGTTCGAGCCGGTGCACGGCTCAGCGCCCGACATCGCCGGCAAGGGAATCGCCAACCCCCTGGCCGCCATTCTTTCCGTGGGGATGCTGCTGGACCACCTCGGCCTCCCGAAAAGCGCCGTGGCCGTCAGGCAAGCGGTCGCGGCCGTCCTCAGGGCAGGCAAACCGCGCACGCCCGACCTGGGCGGCACCGCTTCCACGAGCGCGATGACCGAAGCTGTCCTGGCGGCAATTTGAGGCAAGGCCGGGCCGAATTTCGCGTCATCATTTAAGCTTGCCGAAAGCCAAAAGGACCACGAGGCTCAGATATCCCAGCGTGAAAAGCGTGCCCATGACGATACCGAAGATGGCACGTCCTCTGCCGCCCAGCTTTGGATTTCGTTTTGACGCGCGCAACCCGAACACACCGGTAAGCACGGCGAAGACTCCGACAAAGGGAAGTATGGAGAGCAGCCCCAGATAACCGGCCGCCAGCGACCACACGCTGCGGTCGACGGGAATCAGCCAGCGGACCGCCGGATCGAATCCTCTTTCCTCGCGATCGTCATCGTAGTCATCCCGCTCATCTTCATCTTCTTCTTCATCCAGGAAGCGACGACAATAGCGGCACTTGATCGCTTTCGTGCTGATCCGCTCCCTGCAAAACGGACAGCGCTTGGTTTCTGGATCCCTGGGCATGCGGTTCTCCTTGACTCGTTATCCTCGTGCTGCGGCACCGAAGATGCGAAGCGTCTCGTACCGGTCTTCTGATGGAATGGTACCCGCCAACCGTACCTTTTTCGACAGGCAATGCAAGATCGGCAATGCGGATACTCCGGCTCGAATCACGTCTGTCGATCAGAGTAGAAAATTATTGAATGAAACTGCCTTGCCTCCGGCACTATAAGAGGAAGGACACTGGCCCGCGCAACGAAGAGGAAACGCTAAGCACATGACAGATCTCGGTCAGCAACTGCGTCGCATCGCCTTGCTCCCCGATGGGAAAGGCGCGTCCGATCGTGAATTGCTTGAGCGCTTCCTATCCAGCCGCGAGGAAGCGGCCTTTGAAATGCTCGTCCGCCGGCACGGGCCGATGGTGCTCGGCATCTGCAGGCGCATGCTGCGCGACGAGCATCTGGCCGAGGATGCCTTCCAGGCCACGTTTCTCGTACTCGTGAGCAAAGCGGCGGCGATCCGCAAACGGCAATCGATCGGAAGCTGGCTTTACGGCGTCGCCTACCGCACCGCTGCCAAGGCTGGGGTGATCCTCTCGCGGCGGCGGGCCAAGGAGAGACCGATGCGCGACATGCCAATCGTCGAGACCAGGGACTCTGCGCAGCAAGAGCTTGGGCCCATTCTTGACGAGGAAATCGCGCGCCTTTCTGAGATCTATCAAGCGCCGGTCATCCTCTGCGACCTGCAGGGAAAAACGCGCAAAGAAGCGGCCCGGCTTCTCGGCTGTCCCGAAGGCACGCTCTCCACCCGGCTGATGCGGGCGAGAGCAATGCTGGCTCAGCGTTTGCTACGACGCGGCGTAAAACTTTCCACCGGGGCTTTAGTCGCGGTCCTGGCAGAACAATGCGCGTCGGCCGCCCTGTCGCCAACTTTGCTCACTGCCACTACCCGTGCGGCGATGAGCGCGGCACTGGGCCAGGCAGCCGGCCTCGTCTCCCCGTCGGTGGCTGCCTTGACGAAAGGAGTGCTCAAGACCATGCTCTGGACCCACCTGACCAAATGTGCGGCGCTGGTGCTGACAACCGGCCTCTTCGGCGCGGGATTGGTCTGGGCTGCTCATTGCATTCCGGCGGCAGCCTCCGAATCCGAAGAGCAAACTCCACAATCGACCGCTGCTCAACCGCCACGCCGCAGCGATCCAATTCTAGACGCCATTCGCGAGAAACTGAACTTGCCAGTCAGTTTGGAAAAAGGGCTTGATATGGTATCGCTCAAGGATGCGATGGAATTCATCAACGACCGATACGACGTGAACGTCATGGCGGACTCGGAACGATTCAACCCCAGAGGGCTTGACGATGTCAGACAACAACCGATCAGCCTGCCCCCTCTGTACAGAGCGCGGCTGGGCGCCCTTCTTCAGGTGCTCGCTAAACAGGTAAAAGGCGTGTGCCTGGCCAGTGCTGGAAAAATCCTCATCGTGCCCAACGAGGAAACGGTCATCAAGAAGTTCGTGGCCGAGGGCTATATACCGCTGCCTCCAGCACCCGCAGTGGCTGAATTGGAACTCCAGAGCAAGGTGCTCTTATTGATGATCGAAGCCCAAGACAGAACGGCACGTAAATTGCGCTCGGGCATCGGCAACGGAATCTATGAGGAATACTTGCAAACCAGTAATGACACCAAGGCCGCCTTAAGAGTCCGCGCCAAGTTTACGTTGCAATTCGATCATAAACGCTACTACTTGAACATGCTCGACGATGAGGGTCGGACTTTCGGCAGCAAGAGCATTATCCGTGATAATTCGGCTGTCTATATCGCCAACAGTTCCAGGTCCCGGCGGATTGGTTCGGGTCAAGTCCGTTCTTTGGAACTCGCTTACGTAGAGGAATTCCCCTGGGAACCCTGCCAGGTTCCCCGTGGCTTATTCGATGTGGATCGCTGGATCCGGCAGCCGTTGGATGACATCCGGGTTGAAGAATTGCCGATAGGCGGCTACACCCTGCATGTTCAGAAAGGCAATGCGCGTGTTTCATGGACCATTCTGGAGCGGTTTGACTGGAATGTCAGTAACTGGAAATTTGAATTCGAAGGTCACCAATCGCTGAATGGTGAAGCGCAAGTGGTTTGGAAGAAAGCTGGCAGTGTTTGGTATTTGGCAAGTATTGAGGAGACTTCAGGGCAACATCGCTACGCCCTGCACTTCGACGACTTCAAAGCCAACGTAGCGATTTCTCCTAAGTTATTCCGCCTGGCCGCGCTCGAGTTGCCGGTAGGTGCCATGATTTACGACAGGCGCGATTACAAACACGATGTAATCTACCGCTACCAGCCAATTCCCGACGACGGCACGCGCAGGTTTTTCGACATGGAAGCCGAACTGGAAAGCCTGGGACCTCCGTGAACCATGCTCCGCGTTCACAGACAATCCTGGCTCACGCAAATCCTAAAGTTTTCTGAGGTAAATCGAGAGTCTAAGCTTTCAGCGCAATCTGCCGGTGCTCGATAGCGCGGGCGTCGAAGACGCCCAACCCCAGCTCCCCGGCCAAAACAATGTGTTCCGGCTGCCGGCGGTCGAAGACTTCCGAACCCCTGCCGCCTTCCAGATTCCTGCCGGCCGACGCGAGGGCAAGGGTCTGCAAATTGCCTGCCGTCGCCAGCGCCGCTAAGCCCCGCGATAGTTTCTGGGCCGTGCTGTCTTGCAAGAGTCCCATGTGGGCGACCGGCGGCCAACCCTCCTGGGCACGCTTCTTGTCGATGATGTCCCAGCCGACGTGATCCATGGCCACCGGGTCGGTGGCGAAAAACAGCCCCTTGTACTGCCAGGTCCCCCATGTCTGATTCCATATTCCCGGGCCGCCTTCATAAACGCCGAGCAAGCCGTCCAGGATGTGCAGCGTTGCCTTCTGTCGCGTTAGGTGATGAGAAACGGCCGTGGGGATAAACGTATTGCACTGGTTCGGCCCGCTTACCGACCCATCCATGCGCGCGATGTTGGACAGATGGCTGCGGGCCACATTGTTGTTCATGCCATGCGACAGGTTCTTGAGAGCGAGCGTCACGCCGGCAGAGCGATGGTCCTTGAGCACGGGAATGGTAATCAGCTTGTCGACCATGCGCGAGACGATCACCGACAAGTGCGAGCGAAAGCGTCGGTCATCCTTGGGGTCGTGCTCGGGAGCGGCAAAGCCCATGTGGGCAAAGACGGCGGGGTCGTAGCCGACCACGTGGCGGGCCAACTCGGGAGGGCAACCGGCCCGGCTGCCGTCGTCAAATCCCTCGATGTCCACTTGCCGGCTGCCGCCGAGATACGAGGAGGCATACCAGCGTACTCCGTCCATCTCGCGCTCGCGCATCACGCTTTCGTATCCAGCATCAACAAATTCCACAGCATAGCGCTCAAAGACGATGATGTCGCGCGGCTTGATGCCGGCGCTCTTGAGCCCGCGGACAATTTCGAGAAGCACTTCGGGGCTGGAGATGACGCCAAGGGGGCCCGAACCCCGCCAGGGGTCTTTCGGCGAACGATAGCCGACCGGGTTCACCTTGATGCCGACGATGTCGCCGGGCTGGAAGAAACGGCGCCAGGCAGCCGCCGGCGTGTCGGCTCCCGTCAGCTCGCACATGCCGCGGTCCATCATGCTCTTGACCGCGTCGGCATTGATCGTGTTGTCGGGTTTCACCGAGCCGGGGTGCTTGACTTCGATGACCCGGCCCGGGAAAGCCCCCGGCATGGCGTACTCGGGCCGCGCCACTTCCGTCGTGCTGCCGGAGAAAGAAGGGGAGGCAGCGCCCTTCTTCCCCCAGGCTGCCAACGCCTGCTGCATCCAGGCGCTCAATGGCGTACTGGCGGCAATAGCTGATCCCGCACCCGCGACGATGCCCGCGCCAGCCCCCAAGAGGAATGCACGCCTGGTGCAGCACCCGTTTTGTGTCGAGGAGATTGGAGCCATGTTGATTATCCTGCAGGGTGGGCCATCGGAGAATCGGCAGCTGAGTGGGACAGATTTCCAATCTGTCCGGTCAGGTTGGAAACCTGACCCACCGCCGAATCGCGGTCGGTCGTCTAGAAGTGATGGTAATGGCGCGAGCGGATCTAATCCAGAGAGAAGCAAGCCCGGAAGTGAAAAACGGATAAAACAAGGGGAGCAAAGGCCCTTCGTTTGGTGCGAACGCAACCGGACCAGACGCAAAGCGTCAGGGGGCCAGCGCGAGAGCCTGGGTACCAAGACATGAGGTGGTTTTATGCTGATTGCCGTTACAGGGGCGACGGGGTTCTTGGGCCGGTATGTGGTTCGACACTTGGCTGGCAGTGGACATTCACTGCGCTGTTGGTATCGTTCCGGCAGCAATCGCAGCGGGTTTGGGGATGCCGCCCCTGCGATCGAATGGTTGACCGGCAGTCTCGGCGATGTCCCGGCGACCGAGGCTCTCGTTCGCGGCGTGGGTGCGGTGGTGCACGCCGCATTGGAGTGGGAAGGCCCGCGTCATTCTCGGCAGCGGCCCACTATTGATCTCGAACAGTTCCTGCAAGCCAATTTGATGGGCTCATTGCGGCTCTTTCAGGCGGCGCGGGCAGCAGGAGTGCCGCGGTTTGTGTTTATCTCCTCGTGTGCGGTGCACGAAGTGATCCTCGACGACCGGCCGTTGGATGAAACGCATCCACTGTGGCCCATGCGCCATTACGGGGCTCACAAAGCGGCATTGGAAAAGTTCGTGCACAGTTATGGGTTAGGCGAAGGCTGGCCCATCTGCGCACTACGACCGACGGGAATCTATGGTCTGGCCGAGCCACCGAGCGCTAGCCGATGGTTCGAACTGGTCGGCCAGGTCCTGCGCGGCGAGCAGATATCCACGGCGACTGGCGGCAAGGAAGTTCACGCCGCGGACGTTGCCAGGGCCGTCGGCTTGCTCCTGGAAGCCGACGCCAAGCGCATCGCAGGCCAAGCATTCAACTGTTACGACCGCTACGTCAGCGAGCAAGAAGTGGCCCGCATCGCCAAGGAATTGACCGGCAGCGCCAGCACGATTGCCAACCTAAATCGTGGCCCGAAACATCAAATCGTCGCGGAAAAAATCCGATCTCTGGGCATGGCATTCGGCGGCGAGGCACTTCTGCGTCAAACGGTCAGGGAGTTAATTGACGCCCATCGACAGCCGCGTTGACGATTGAGCCCTTGGTTGACGCTGGCCCACCCAACCTCTAGCCTGAGCGCAAATGGCTTTTCCAAGGAGAATCTCGTGAAGCCGACCGGTGCCAAGAACAAGTACCTGCACAGCATCAGCCACCAGCGTATCGCTCCTCCGCCTCTCACGGCCCAGGCCGGCCTGGTGCAAGTCATCGACGAAGCCTTCCTATCTTATAACGCCGGTCGCCTGCGCGAAGCTTGCCGGCTCTTCACGACCAAGATGCTCGCAGACGAGACGACCGTCGGCCTATCGCTGAGCGGGGCACTCACGCCGGCCGGCCTTGGCATCTCTTGCCTGGTGCCGCTGGTGGAAGCGGGTTTCATCGACTGGATCGTGAGCACGGGCGCCAACCTCTACCACGACACGCATTTCGCCCTGGGCATGGACATGCACCAATCGCGCCCAGGCCTGAACGATGTGCAGCTCCGCGAGAACCAGGTGATCCGGATCTACGACATCGTCTTCGACTATGAAAACTTGCTCGGCACCGATCGCTTCTACCGCACGCTTTGCCGCGGCGAAGCGTTTCAGCGCACGATGGGGACTGCCGAATTCCATTATCTGGTCGGCAAATACGTGGCCGCCCACGAGGAGGAGAATGGCCGCAAGGGCCACAGTCTTTTGGGGGCGGCTTACCGCTACGGCGTGCCCATCTTCACATCGTCGCCCGGCGACAGTTCCATCGGCATGAACCTGGCCGCATTGCAACTGGAAGGTTCTGCCCTGCGCATTGATCCCTTACAAGACGTCAATCAGAGCGCCGCGCTTGTCTACGACGCCAAGAAGGAAGGCCGCAGCGGCGTCCTGATCCTTGGCGGCGGCTCGCCCAAGAACTTCATTCTGCAAACCGAGCCGCAAATTCAGGAAGTGTTGGGCCTGGACGAAAGCGGCCACGACTATTTCCTGCAAGTGACCGACGCCCGCCCGGACACCGGCGGTCTGAGCGGAGCGACGCCTCAAGAGGCCATGACGTGGGGCAAGGTGGATCCTGCACAGCTACCCGATACGCTCACGTGCTATCTCGACTCGACCGTCGCGCTGCCACTGCTGACGGCATACTCTCTGGCGAAGCACGCACCGCGGAAACCGCGCCGGTTGATGGAGCGGTTGCCTGGACTGATGCGGCAGTTGGAGCAGGAGTATGCCCAACGCAAGCGCAAGGAATGACGAAGTGCCGTCCCGAGGAGCTGAATCGCAGGTCAAATGGAATTCACAACGAACTCCGCCGCAGTCGCAGGGAATTGCCCACGACGGACACAGAACTCAGGCTCATCGCGGCGCTCGCAACAATGGGATGCAGAATGCCGAAAGCGGCCAGAGGGATACTCAGTGCGTTGTAGACCACGGCGAGAAAAAGGTTTTGGCGAATCGTGCGCATGGTCGCCCGGCTCAAATGCCTGGCACGGGCCAGCGCCCGTAAATCGCCCTGGATGAGGGTGAGGCCGGCGCTCTCCATCGCGATGTCGGTGCCGGCGCCCATGGCGATGCCGATGTTGGCCTGGGCCAGGGCGGGGGCGTCGTTGATGCCATCGCCGGCCATCGCGACGATGCGGCCCTCATCCTGCAACTTTCTCACGATGTCGCTTTTCTCTTTGGGCAGGACCTCCGCGACCACCTCATCGATGCCGAGGCCGCGGGCTACGGCGCGGGCCGTCAGCCTGTTGTCGCCGGTCACCATGATGATGCGCAAGCCCTCCGCGTGCAGTTGCCGGATCGCCTCGGGCGTGGACACGCGAATCGGATCGACCACGCTGACCAGGCCCGCCGTTTTGCCGTCGACGGCCACCAATACCACTGTTTGGCCTTCGCCGCGCAATTCGTCAAGATGAGCGGCCAGCGCTTGCGCATCGATACCCTGTTCCTCGAGAAGAGCGCGCGTGCCGAGAACGACCTTCCGCCCATCCACCATGCCCACAACGCCCTTGCCGGTGAACGATTGAAAATCGCGCACCTCGGCGAGAGCCAGCTGCTTTTCCGTTGCCTTCTTGACGAAAGCTGCTGCCAGCGGGTGTTCGCTGGCGCGTTCCAGACTGGCGGACAGGCGCAGCAGCTCATCCGGGGAAATCTCGCCAATTGCCTCCACCGCATCCACTCTGGGTTTTCCCTCGGTGAGCGTGCCGGTCTTATCGACGATCAGCGTGTCCGCCTTGTACAAAGTCTCAAGGGCCTCGGCATCGCGGATGAGAACGCCTTGTTCCGCGCCGCGGCCGGTGCCTACCATGATGGCCATCGGCGTGGCGAGACCGAGAGCGCACGGACAGGCGATGATCAACACCGCGATAGCACTAATCAGAGCGTGCAGCAGACGTGGCTCCGGCCCCAGCACACTCCAGCCAATGAAGGTCAGGATGCTGACGGCGATCACCGCGGGCATGAAGTAGGCGGAAACTTGATCCACCAGGCGCTGAACGGGTGCGCGGCTGCGCTGCGCCTCGCTCACCATGCGCACGATGTGAGCCAGCAATGTGCCTGAGCCCACGCGCTCGGCGCGCATGAGCAGGGTCCCGGTTCCATTGATCGTGCCGCCTATTACCTTGGAAGCGGCTTCCTTTTCCACTGGGATAGGTTCGCCCGAGATCATCGACTCATCCACCGCGCTATGCCCCTCGACAACGACTCCATCCACTGGCACTTTTTCTCCAGGTCTAATGCGCAGCGTGTCTCCGGGCTGCACTTGTTCGAGGGGGATGTCTTCCTCCCGGCCGTCGCTACGCACGATGCGCGCGGTCTTGGGCGCCAGGCCGAGCAATTTGCGGATGGCAGAGCTGGTCTGGCTGCGTGCCCGCAGCTCCAGCACCTGTCCAAGCAGAACGAGTACGGTGATCATTGCCGCGGTTTCGAAGTAGGGCATCACGACGCCTTGCGTCTGAAACCCCTCTGGAAAAGCGTGTGGCGCTACGGTAGCCGCCACGCTGTATGCGTAGGCAGCACCAACCCCCAGCGCGATTAGCGTGAACATATTGGGACTGCGGTGGGTGACCGACGCCCAGGCCCGCTGAAAAAAGGGCCAACCGCACCACAGCACGACCGGCGTGGCCAGTATCAATTGAACCCAGCTCAGGACCGGGGAATGCGGCAGATGGAAAACCATGCCGCCCATATCCAGCAGGAAAAGGAGGGCGCTAGGGATCACGCCAATCCAGAAACGGCGGCTCATGTCCACCAATTCCGGATTGGGGCCTTCCTCCGCCAGCGCAGTGCGCGGCTCGAGTGCCATGCCGCATTTGGGGCAACTCCCCGGCCGGTCGCTGACCACTTCCGGGTGCATGGGACAGATATACTCAATCTGCGCTACGGGACCTGCAGAAGCAGGAGCCTCGACTACGGGCTTGGGGTGCGCCGTATCTGGGCCGCCGATAAATTGTTCGGGATGTGCCTGGAACTTCTGCAGACACAAGGGACAGCAGAAAAAGTACGATACGCCGTTGTAGGTGTGCGACGCGCGGGCGGTGGCAGGATCGACCGTCATGCCGCAAACGGGATCTTTGGCCGAAGGCTGCGGGGAAGAAACAAGCGGGAACAGGGTGCGGCTGCGACCCTGTTCCGGTGAAGGAGGCGATTGGCCGGGTTCATGCGTCATGTTCCGTTTCCATATCCCGTGGCTGACCTACGCGCGCTACGTCGAACGCGCACCACGGAATATTTTACGGAATCGTTCAAGGGCAGCCGCAGCCGGCTTTTTTGTAGCCGTTGAACCCGGGCGGCGGACTGAAGCCATAGTAGGCGGGGTAATAGGGCGGGGCAGGTTTGCCCGGCAGGCAGGGTTCGCTATAGAACGCCCGGCAGGATCCGAAGATGAAAGTGCACTCGGACTTCAGGCTGCCGCAGCCGACACTATTGACATTGGCATAGCAGCAGAAATTGTGGCGGTGCAACCAATTGGCGACGCAGCCGTGCTTGCCGGGATAATCGTCCACCGTCGGCTCCGGGGCGGCTATGGCGTCCGGCGGTATGAAAGGCGGGCTTTGAAATTGGGGATGAACTTGCACGATAAGCGGATTCGAGAGCGGGCTGGGCGCTGCGCTCGATGCCTCGGGGGAGATATATTGCAACGGCGGCTGGACGAACATGGGCCCGCCAGGCACGAGGGCAGGGGCCGCCATGGCCTCCCGACTGGGGCTTGGCGCCACAATTGGCTCTTGCGCGCGGACCAGGCCGACCCAAACCCCGGCACCCACCGCCGCGGCGAGCAGGGCGCGTGAAAGGCGTGCGCTTTTCATGTTGCTGATTCCTCGATGTCAAAGCTGCGGAGCATAGTTGCGGACTTCCTTTTCATCGGAATGCGGCGAGGCAAAATGCAACCGGCTCAGCGCGCCGGGGGCAATTCTTACGTGCTTCGGACCGGTCAGCCGATCTGTAGGACTTTTAGCAAGCGAGGAAGGGGTGAGAGTCGAACGGCAACCGCATTGGCGCTGAACGCGGTGCATGTCTGGCAGGTGCGGCCCCCTTCACCCGGCCCAACTCAGCATGCGTTCCATGACCTGAACATGGTGACAGGCGCGTCATCCATTGCTTTCATCGTATTCTCATCTTCTCGTCGGTACACTACGCAACTCTTTGAAACTTTGGCCGCGGCCTGTCGTGTTTTGTGGATTGGTACCCCTGGCGCGGCAGACGCGGCCGCTTTTTTTCCTCAGGCGTTCAGCCAGGGATCAAGTCGTGCCTCAGGCTCCACATCAACAGGTTCTTGCCCCTTGCGAAAGATGCGCGCCGGAGCGGCCACAAGCGTGACCTTTCCCTCTTCGATGTGCAGGATTCCGCCTTCCCAGAGGCCGACCACCGGCGTGTCATTCATTTCGTGGAATTCGTTGATGCGCTGGTCGCGCGTCTCGCCGAAGTGCTCCTGGAAACCGTCCGAACGCTTGATGTGGGTCTGGCCTGCGAAATAATGAGGATTGATCTGGAAAGGCACGAGGCCGAGCGCCTGGAAACTCGGCGGATAGACGATTGGCATGTCGTTCGTGGTCATGATTGTCGGACAGGCGACGTTGGTGCCGGCGCTGACCCCCAGGTAGGGGACGCCGGCCTGCACACGCTGGCGAATCATTTCCAAAAGATCGAAACGATAGAGAGCGGCCAGCAAGCGAAAGGTGTTGCCGCCGCCGACATAGATTGCTGAAGCATCCTGGACTGCTTTCCTGGGATCGGCGCGCTGGTGGATGCCATCGAGCGCATAGCCCGCGTGCAGGCCCTTCTCGACGAGGTCCTCGATATAGCGGTCGTGATCGTTCCGAGCATAGGGGATGAACAGCAAGCGCTCGATGTTGCCGAAGAACGACTGCATTTGCCCGGTCAGTCGGGCGCGACGTTCCTCGGTACGAAAACCGCCGCTGCCCAGAAGGAGTCGCATGGCAGTCACTTCGCCTGGTCGCGCGTCAGCCAGTTCACCATGTTATGCGTGACAAGCTCCGGTGCGTCCCGGTGCACGAAGTGGCCGGCCCCCGGCACGGTGATGAGCGTCAGGTCTTGCTCGACCCAGTTCCAGGTGCCGTTCAAGGCGCCGGAGAGCAGGTACTTGTCCTTGAGCCCATGGAACATCAGCACCGGGCACTTCACCGGTGGGAATTCGCGATTGGCCTGGTATGGCTCACGCGGATAGTTGGCCTTGTAGTAATTCAGCATTCCCTCCATGGAGGAGCGTTTGAATGCTTCTAGGTATTTCTTGTGTGCCTCGGGTTCCTTTTCGACCAAGGAGGCGAGAAGCTCCGGCCGCACCTTCTTGGCCGCATCGGGCTTCTGGAAGTCGCGCGCGTACTGGCTGTTCTTCTGCTGCTCTGGGTTGTTGGCCAATTCACGCAACATGCCTTTCGGGTGAGGCAGGTTCAGGATGATGAGACGGTCGGTCTTTTCCGGGTGAGCCATCGCGAATGCCCAGGCGATCATGCCGCCCCAATCGTGCCCCACAATAACGGCCTTGTCCTGCTTGAAGTGCTTGACGACGGCCTCCACGTCGCCGACGAGCTTATCCACCGTGTAGTTTTCGACGCCTTTGGGCTGATCGCTATTGTTGTAGCCGCGCAGATCGATGGCCACGACCTGGAAATGCTTGGCAAGCGCGGGCATCTGGTCACGCCAGGTGTACCAGAAGTCGGGAAAGCCGTGAAGCATCACCACCAGGGGACCTTTCCCCATCGTTACGTAATGGATCTTGACGCCGTTGGAGTCGGCAAAACCTTCTTCGCCCATTTCTCCTCCACGGGTTAGCGACGTGCAAGCGAGCAGCAGGACGCCCGATAGGAACCACTTGTGTCTCATAGCAGTTGCTTCTCCATATCAGGTGCCACATGGATCGGCCATCGTCGAAATGATACTTGGGTCTTAATATGCCGAATGCGCAAAACGACCACGTCAGGCAGGTAAATACCTGTGGACAACGATGGAAGGGCAAGCCTCTATCGCGAAGTGTTGATCGTGCGTGAGCAAGGGAGCCGATAGGAATTTTGAGGTTGCCGCGATCCACGGGTCTCCTGCTTCCAAGCGTCGCCCAACCTTTGTGGCCTGGACCATGATCTCGGCCCATGCCGTAACCAGCGCATCGTTGTAGCCCAGGACGGTGAAGCCCCTGAAAAACTCCTCTAGTTCGGACCGACGGCGCGCTCCCCACTTGGCTTTCAGGGCTCCGAAGCGCATCTCTGCAACTGTCTGAAAACTCAAAACCCAAGTTGCGTTGGCAAGATGCGGAAGGTAGGGGCTGAGTTTTGAAGTTGCGCTTTTCTTCACGCTGCGACCTCCTTGGGCAGAGCGCGCTTAAGCATTCGGCGTAGACGCAGCAGGCCGGTTGGCGTTTCCAAGCGGTTGGCGATTTCCTCGAGGTCGGCCTGTTCGGCGGCCTCCCTC
>DATGZX010000182.1:0-5945 GCA_035296965.1 Gemmataceae bacterium | reverse complement strand
GTCGGCATCCGCAGTGCAGGAATAATTCAACTCCGAAAAAACTGTCGGGTGTGCAGCCGCGATTTGTCGGGCCTCGCGTGCCGGCAGCAAGCTCCGCCACAATCCAGGCCGCCCTTGCCAGAAGTGGTGGCCAGATTGAGTAATCTGCCGAAGATTTGCCATGGTGGTTGCCGCCAAAGCCTCCACGATGGACCTGTTGGTTCTCACTCCGTCCTGGTATCGCCGGCTGAGGCAACGCGGCAAGGACGTCGCCCGGTTCGTGTCCACCTTGGCCAGCTATGCTGCCCGCGCTGTCAAGAGCGGCCGCCGACTCTGTGGCCAGGAGAAAGCCAACGACGTGCTCTCGCCCCGTGCCCAACGGCGCTATGGCTTCCAGGTCGAGGGATTGCCCGAAGACCACAACCGCCTCAGGGAGCCGCTGCTCGACGCGCTCCATGATAATACCCAGACGCCGGTGCCCGACCAAGTCGTGTTCCGCGTCGATTTTCCGGAGTGGCGGAACAGCCGCAGCAAACGCGATCGACGCCTCATGGACGAACTCCTGGTCGGCGAGCGGACGCAAGACGTGTCCCGAAAGTTCGGCCTGTCAGCGGGGCGGGTGAGCCAGCTCCGTCGGGAATTTCACCAGGATTGGCTGGCTTTCTGTGATGAACCCTGAGCCGGCATCCCTTCGTGGCTTGCGGGGGTACTGAGATCAAGGGTCAGCCTACGGAGATGGTCTTGTTGCCGTCGCAGGCTCTGGTCCATCAGCACCCCCGAGTGGGGTTGGCTCATCCGCCTTCGTATCGAACAGGGCACACTTGCCGGCCAGCCACTGCCACACCACGTTTTTCGAAGCGAAGCGGGCCGAAAGTTACTGTTTTGCAAAACAGTAACTTTCGGCCCGCTGCACGAGCCGGGCTTACCCTACAAGCCTACCGACGCGACGAGCTCCAGAAGGGGCAGCAGGAAAAGTATTCTCATACAAAAGGCTCTGTGACCGATGCCGATTCTCATCTTGTCTCATTTTGCCTGCCCTGGAGAAAAGCAATTTGACAATACCATCGAGTCGTTTTAGAGTTCCTTGGTGGTCGATGCTGCAGCATGTCTCGATAGCCATGCCAAGAGTTTCCATTAGGTAACTTTTCCTCGAAAGCGCAAACCCGCTCGAAGGCGGGGATGCAACGTCATTGGCCTGCGCCCACAGGTATTTCTAGTGGGTGGATCGCCAGATTACCAAAAGGAAGAAGAAGATGCGCAAACTTGGTACCTTGTTCGCCGGTTTCCTCCACGAGGAAGATGGACCGACGGCTGTCGAATACGCCGTCATGCTGGCTCTGATCATTGTCGTATGTATTGGTGCCATCACCACATTGGGCACCAACGCCAACTCGACATTCACCTCGGTCGGCAATGCCGTGAACGTAGGGACTTAGGCCTTTTGCCCAGGGGATCTTTCGGATGGGAAGTCATTCGCGAGATCCCCAGTCGGGCCTTGGCATAAGCCGGCGCCTTGATCCCACGTGCTGCCAGTAATGGCGATGGCGCTACCTTTCGGAGGGCTGTGCCCCGCAACCACCGTACCGGCCAAGGCCATATCAAGAGGGATGGTCGCGAGATAGGCCAGAGCCGGCAAGGTGGCCAGTGCAAGGGCCGGGTAATGCAGCGGCGGCGTGGCACGATAAGATGGGCACCGGAGTAGGTTGCAGTCGCCTGGCGAGATAGGGGAGCGCTTGCGCCGGGGCTGCGGCCAAGTCCTGGATCGTTGATTGACTTCATAGAGCACAATGCCAATGAGGTCGTCGTTCTCATTACACTGGTGGCCCACCGAGCCTCCTGCTGCTTTACGACGATCTGCCGAGCCCCAAGCAATTGGCCGAGTTCCAGCAACGGGTCGCGGCCGCCCGCCAAATCCCGGCTCCCAGTGTTCGGATCGGCAACGTAGGCCACGTCCGGGCTGAGGCGCACTCCAAACTGCGTGTAGAGCTTGGAAATGCCAGCGTTGGCTTGATAGGAAGGCAGCGACTCGTACTGGCTGAAGCCGCCGCCGCTGCCGCCGAAATACGAACTCCAGAGGCCATATCCCCACCCGGTTTCACTGGCGATCGTATTCGACTTGGTGAGGTTCAGAGTCGTGCCGCCGACGCTTACGACATTGGGGGAGACGGCCGGCCAGATAGTGCCGGCACCGCTGTCACCCGATGCCGCCACAAACGTCACGCCCGGAGTCGAGAAATAAGAATCCCAATTAGTTTCTTTGGGAACCTCGCCAATTCCCCAGCTCATCGACACCACGTCCACGCCGGGATAGGTTGCCGCGGTTTTGACCGCGTGGAGCAGATCCGTCGGTTCGCCTGTCGAGGCATTCTGCAGATCGGATGCGGCTTCCACCAGGACGATCTTCGCCTTCGCCGGTCAGGGCCAAACTCGCCGACCAGGACTGCGTATTTGTCAGCCACGGCGGTCACTAAAGCGTCTCGATTCTTCTTCACGGGATAGATGTGCGTATCGTAAAGCACTCCATTCCCTTTCGGGTCGGAAAGGTGCGCGCGAGGTGACGAAGGATCTGGTAAAATTTCCCGTTGAACAGGTCAAAGCGACGCCGAGAACCAAATCCGTGTAAAACCAGGAAGCAGAGGATGACCGTGGCGAGCTTGTGGGCGCTCGCCTCTGCCCACTTCGTACTGAGATATCCCCTTCGCCAGGCTTCCCCGGCCGGATCGCAGCGCATGCGGTTCGGATCTAATCCTGCCGCTAAATCCTTTGCATCTTGCAAGACTTATCAGTAACGGCGCGCTGCAGCCGCCGGGGTTTCTCAAGACAAGAGAACTTTTCGGACGATACCGAATAAGCCGTCTTTGTCATGCTTGTCGAGTAGCACAGGTGGATCATGGGGCGACAAGTTCAGGTTGGTAAGTTAGGTGATCTAAACCGACTGGTGCGCCCATTCTTTTTAATTGTGTTCGCAGGGGCCTGCCTGGCGCAAACCACGGGTTGCACGCGGAATTTCTTCCGCAAACAAGCGGACCAGGAAGTGGCCGATGTTCTGGCCGAGAAAGACCACTATCCCGACTCGAGCATCGAGCAGTGGCACGTCTACCCCGACCCTCGCGCTCGCTTTGCCGACGACAGTGATCCCGACCATCCGCTCATGCCACCCGACGATCCGGAAGCTTGGCAACAATCGCCTCACCCACAGAAACCTGGCAAGGATGGGACACTTCGTGTGGTTGGAGCCGGCTATCTGGAGTTGCTGGGGCGTTGGAGCACCGAGAACCGAGCAGAAAAAACGAAAGCCGCGTCGGCCGAGCGAGCGCTTAGCGCACTTGGGGGAGAACCGGCGGATGTGACTGGGTTGCCTGGGGAACCTCCCGTCGGCCAGACGCCGCAAGGTGGTTCCGGAGAGGGACTCGCCGGAAAAGGTGGAGGCACGGACGACACCTACACCTCGACCATTCTCCGAACGGAACCCAAGCCTGGCGGGGTCCAGCCTTACCTTCTTAATCTAGATCAAGCGTGCGAATTGGCCGTCATCAACGCTAGAGAGTACCAGGACGCCCGAGAAGACTTGTACATGGCGGCGCTGCCGGTGACTCTTGAGAGATTCAGTTTTGCAGCCCAGTTTTTTGCAGCCGAGCAATCGCTGCGCGAGTGGGCGGGAGCCACGTCGCCCGAAGGAACCCGCAACGACTGGACTATGAACTCCAATGCCGGGTTCGCCAAGCTTTTCTCAACCGGCGCGCTGCTGCTCTTCAACTTTGCCAATCAGACGGTATTCAACCTCGGCGGTGCGGCTCGCCCAGTAACGAGCCAATCGACGATCAACCTTGACCTCTTTCAACCTCTGTTGCAAGGGGGTGGCCGGGCGGTCACTCTCGAGCCATTGACTCAGGCAGAGCGCAATCTGGTTTATCAGATTCGCACATACGCCCGGTTCAGGAAGTCGCTTTATGTTGCAATCGCGGGCGGCGGCGGCGGCAGTATCACCGGTTCTACTTTTCAGCCGCAAGGCGTCGTGGCCAGTTCTACCTTCTCGCCCAGTGCAGGCCTTGGAGCTTCGGGTCTGACCCCGGGAGTCATCACCCCGGTGCCGGCGTTTGCCAATCCTGGTCTCCAAGTAACCCCCGGGGAATCGGGACAGCTCTTCCTCAATACAGCCCTCGCCGCCCCGGTTTCCGGCTATTTGAGCACGCTGCTCGAAGCATCCCAAATTCAGGTTGACAAGTATAACATTCGAGCCCTGGAAGGCTTTTTCAGATTGGCCAAAGCCTTGCAGGAGGGTGGTGACATCTCGCAATTGCAGACCGATACCTTCGAGCAACAATTGCTCCGGGGTAGGCAAAGTCTGCTGGGTGATCAGCAGAACTATCTCCAAGCCATCGACAACTTCAAGCTGCAACTTGGGGTGCCAACGGATACCTTCCTCGAGCTGGACGACTCCCCATTCCTGCCTTTGAACCAACAGTTCGCCCGATTTGAGAGCCTCTTTCGGGAATTCAAGACCGCCAGCGCACAGCCCGGACGTTTCAGTGCACCAAACCAGGTGGGCCAGGTGCGCGTCGAGTTGCGCAAGCTGTTGACTTCGTCAGCCTTTGTGCGCGGTACGCAGTTCAAGACGCGAATCGCGGCGCGGTTGGATGCCTGGCAAAACCAGGCAGCGGACCAGGTGAAGAAACGGCTGTCTGACTACAATCAGGAGCGCAACAGGTTGCTGGACAAACAAGTTTCCTTGGGCATGAAGGGCCAGGGACTGAGTGTTGCCGATCAGGGCCGGTTAGACCAACTGGTCAACGAGATAGCTTTGGGCGAGTACGAGTCGGCGCTGCGTGAGTACGAAGCCCAGCCATGGAACAACCCGCTGCAGTCGGCCGAGACTCAACGCCGGCGCCAGCAGGCAATGTTTGGACATGTGGCCAACGAGTTCACCGTGGTATTGATCGAGGCACGCAATGAACGCCTCGTGCAGATTCGCGCTCAGTGGCCGGTGCTCAGCCCCGTCTGCGTGGACGGTGTTGACTTGCTCAAAGCCGACCTGGATGTGGCGGAAGCCGCCGCAGCCCAGCATGCCTTGATTCATCGCCTCGACCTCATGAACGTCCGCGCCCAGAATGTCGATGCCTGGCGACAGCTGAGGGTCTATGCGAACGCCTTACTGGCACCGCTCAACGTGCAATACGCGTTGACGAGCACGACGCCTGCGGGCTCGGCGATGCCGCTCGCGTTCAGCGGCAGCGGGACGCAGCAGCAGCTGATTTTCAATACCGAGCTGCCGATCGTCCGCAAGCAGCAACGAAATAACTATCGTGCGAGTCTGATCGCCTACCAGCGCTCGCGACGCGTCGTGCAGCGCGGCGAAGATGAAGTGTCCTATGATGTTCGCCAGGAGTTGATCCTGTTGCGTCAGCTTCTGGAAAATTACAGGATTCAAACCAGGCAAATTGAACTGGCCTATTTGACGGTGGATAACTCACTGGATACATTGCAAGCGCCGCCTACTCCAACCTCGGCAGCGGGGGCAACCATCGATACCGCGACACGGGCCGCCAGTCTGACGAACCAGTTGATCAACGCCCAGACCTCTCTCTATAATTCACTTTTCTCGATGACTACCATCTGGATCAACTACCTCAATACACGCGATCAAATTTTCCGCGATTTGGAACTAATGCCGCTCGATAGCCGGGGAGTGTGGCTGGATGAAGTTGCCAAGTGTGAGTGTCCTGCGGAAAACTCGGCGGCTGGCCCCATCACGCCGACGACTTCGGCCAGTCCAAGTGGCCCGGGAAATCAACGACCCGAAATGCTGCCTGCACCGCAGCCCGGCGCGACTGCACAACCAATGCCGCAGTCTCAGCGCTAGCCTATGTTTAACACCAGTCGCCGTAAGTCCTTATTGTGCAAGGGTTGAATTTCGTGTTAGTCATCAGGTCACGGTTTCTTCTCCTGCAGGTGGGGTTGGTGGGCGG
>DATGZX010000181.1:0-4667 GCA_035296965.1 Gemmataceae bacterium | reverse complement strand
GTGTCCATCGCCTCTTGCAGGAAATCCTCAGGGAAGGTACAGAGAGCAGGCCTCGGTCCTGGCATGGCGGCATCCTTTCCTAGCCGGGATTTTTTGGGAGTCCACCTCCCTCTACCAAAAGTCCGTCGAATCCGCGACGTTATTTGTGAAACGGACCACTTAGTTCTTCCAGGCGCCATGACCCGCCAAGGCTAGTTTTGCGATGACCGTTTACGGAGCGACGGCGACACCCCCGAACAGCGGATCGTCGCTCTCGTCTTGTGTCCAGGGCGCCCTTGGGCCAACTCCCCAGTCGGCGAGCTCGATGTCCACGTACTTTTCTCCCTGGACCAGCGCCGCTATCGCTTCATCGAGCTGTGTAGCTGTCGGCAACAGGTTTTCCGTTCGGACGCGAACGATGGACCAGCCATCATTCAAGAGCGCCTGATTCTTGCGGCGATCGCGTTCGAGGTTCACCGAGTGGTAGAACCAGGTGTCATATTCGACCGCGATCTTCAAGTCCCCAATTTGCTTGGTGACATCGATCGTAAATCGGCCGACTTTCGCTCCGTTCAGCTCACCGCCCAGCATCTCGCAGAGAATCCTCTGGTTCTTGGACACCCGCGCGCCGTTCACCATGTCCAGGCAATACGGGCATCCGTGCTCTGCCTTGATCGTGTTGTAAGAGGACAGGAATAAGTGACCCGCCGGGCACCTCCACCTCGACTTTTCGCTAGTGTTGGCGACCACTAATTCGTCCCATACGAATCCACGTTCAGTAGCCAAAAGGCGATAGTCGTCCGGGGTCTTGGGCATCAGCCCGGAGCACTCCCAGCATCCGTTGCCCTGCTGGACCGCGTTGAAAGGCGCGAACCACCGATGCCCTTTCGGGCATTCCCATTCCGTCTTGGTCTTGCTATTTGGAACCAGGGGGCCATGCCAGAGGAAACCGCGTTCTTCAGCGACGCGGCTGAATTCCTCAATCGTCTTGCGAAGGTTCCCTGAACAGTCCGGGCAGCCGCTACCCCCCATGATCGAAGTGTAAGTGGTCCGCCACTCATGGCCCTGGCTGCATCTCCAGTCTGTTCTCGTCCTCGAATTAACGGACCCGGTTCCGAACCAAACGAAGCCTCTCCTGGCAGCCAGCGCGAGGAAATCCGCGGGCGTCAGCGGTGAAAGGCCAGAGCATCGGCGGCAACCGCTTCCTTGGTCGATGCGGTTATAGGTTGACCACCAACGGTGCCCGGTTGCGCACTCCCATTCCGTCATCGTTTTCGAGGACCCAACCGTCGGTCCCAACCACTTGAATCCGCGTACTGTTGCCAGGTGATGATACTCCGCCGGCTGTCTCCTGACCCTGGCGGCTCGCCGCTCATGGCCGCATCTGGCACATCCGGTGCCTTGCTGAATTGCGTTGTAGCGCGCACTCCATCGGTGCCCGTCCGCGCATTCCCAAACGGTGTGATCCAATGCCGAATTCACCGCCGGTCCCAGCCAGAAAATGCCACGTTTCTCAGCAAGGGCGTGGTAATCGGCCGGTCCGTGCCTCTGATTCTGGCCGTTGTCTTCGCGCACACAAAACTTGCAGTTCATTCCCTGGTAGACGTTGTTGTAACACGCCTGGAATTCGTGGCCGCGCCCGCATCGCCATGCGGTCAGCGCTTTGGTATTGCGCGGGAACGGACCAAGCCAGGTCAATCCCCGTTCGTCAGCGAGGCCGTCATAATTCGCGGCGGACTTTCGGGCGGGCACGGGTAAGTTGTCCTTCGCCAGGACGTAATTCAAAGGCTGGAAAACCATCCATGACCTGCCGCAACCGTTCCGGGGCTGCGTTCTAAGATAGTATGCGGCGCTGGCGATGCAACCCGCGTCCGGCGAGCACCATAACGGTGATGGAAGGTGCTCGATCACTGCGCCTTCGGTCCATAAACCCCGGCTACGCCTTGGAGCGTTTCGCAGCACGGCGCCAACGGCCAAGATCATTCAGGAAATCTTCGAGCGACCGCAGCCGATCCGTCTCGATGAGTTCCTGCACTTCGGCGGCTGACTGCGGGACGTCGGAGAGCACCTCGACGAGGAGCGCCGGGTTGATGTGGTAGATGCGGTCCACCGTCTTGCCGCGACTGGCCAAGTTCGATGAATTCTTGAGCCTGCCTGGGTCGTATTCGTTGGTGACCAGGACATACTCGGGGAAAACGTCCTGCGAAAGCAATTGAACGTAACAATCCAGCTCATCCGACAGTTGCTTCTGGCGATCATGCCGAAGCGACCATTTGACGGTGGATAGCAGGGCGGTACGTTCGCCCTGGACAATCGCGATGTCCGGTGACTCGATGCGCCTGGGTTGATCGAGTTCTCCCTGGAATCCGGGAAGCTCATGCGCCTTCTTGCGCAGGATAATTTTCTCCGCCGGGACCTTGGCCACGCTGACGACGAGCATTCTTAAGAGATCCTCGAATCCTTCGCCAAGCACGTTCTGTCGGTTGCTGCCGAACGTGAGATGAAACTGCGCGCGATCAACGATCTCGCGGGCCAGTTTCGCCGCCGCCGCGTCGTCCATGCCGGCGCGGCTGACCAGCAGTTCGGTGACCTCGGCAAGTAGTTCCGCATACGGTATGAAATCTTCTGACGCGGCCACCTGGCCGGCCTCTTCAACAACGCCTGGATCAATCCCCAGCTCGTCTCCGACCTCCGCCACGGCTGCGACAATGGGAGCGCCGCCCGGCAATTTCGCTTTGCCCTCCACCAACCGCTCAAGGCACGCCAGGAATAGACGGTCGATCTTGTGCTTCAGACCAGCCCGGTCCACATCGAAAAGCTGGGCCAGCCGGTCTGTGAACGTGATACTGCGCGCATACCACGATGACCGGCCGGGGCGCACCTTGTCGCTTTCGTAGAGATGAACGAGTCCCGTGCTGCGGTCGAACCAAAGCAGTTCTTCGTACACGAACCGCCAGGCGTTTGCGGCGTTGATCTCGCCGAAGGCGTCAAGGTGTTGTTCAAGCAGCTCGACACGCGATGTCTCGCCGAACGGCGATCCCTTTGGCTTTTTCTGCTTCGCCATCCCCAAGCCCTCCTTGGCCGGGCACCGCGGCTTCCGAGCCGCCGATCAGATAAACAGCCGATGCTGAATCCTCCCGATCCGGTCTTTCATCGCTGCTTGCGCCGTTTTCGATGACTCGATAAGGATGGCCTTGCGGCCAAGATCGGCTGCCACTTCGCCGGTCGTTCCGCTGCCGGCGAACGGATCGAGCACGGTATCGCCTTCCGTTGTGGTGGGCAGGATCATCTGCCGCACGAGTTCGCGGGGCCAGATCGCAACGTGAGGGTAACGGGAGGCTTCCTGATTGATCCGCCAGACGCCGTGCGGTCCCGGCTCGGTTTCGGTGAGGAAATCCGTCTCCCACACGGAACCCGCGTTCGCGCGGTCGCCCTTCTTGTAGCTCTTGCGGGCTGGGATATCGATGGCAGTGCGGTCGAATTTGTAATCGGGTTTTTTCGAGAAAAGGAAGAGGAACTCGTAGTTTCTGGATGGCCGGTCCCTGGTCGGCTCCGGCATGGCCGTCCCTTCGCCAACCTGGGTTTCGAGCTTCACCAGCGATTTGGCCCAGATCACTGTGCGGCGGCAAATCCATTGCGGCCCCTCCGGGGCGCCGATGAACTGCCGGAACGCGCTGTCGGTCATGGCCATCTGGAATCGGAACGGGACGCCAAGCTCCGATTTATGAGGGATGCCGGGAATGAAGTGCTTGAAGAATTCCGGCTGAGCGCGAAGGCTGTCGGCGTACCGCTTGCCGCCTGCGTCGAAGCGGCCGTTCGATCCGTCCGGCGCGTTCGTCGTCCCCTTCTTCCCCTGCTTGTTGTTGTACGTGTCGGCGAGATTCACCCACAGGCAGCCGTCGTCCTTCAGCACGCGCCACACCTCGTCGAACGCGAAAAGCAGGTGTCGGATGAAATCGTTGGGGTGATCCTCGTGGCCGAGCTCGCCTTCCCACCCGTCCGGCCATTTTGACTTTGTCCCGTAGGACCGCAACAGATAGAAAGGTGGCGACGTCGCGCACACCTGCACCGATCCCGCTTTCACTTTGCTCAGGCCACCGAGCGCATCGGCGAATATCATCTCAACCGGTGATTCCATGCGTGGATCGACCGCTCTATGTCTTGCGATAGGTCGTGTCTCAGGTGAACGACCGCATCGGCCTATGCCTGTTGACAGAGTAAAGAGCACACAACATACCCGGCCGACACACCAGCGCGGCAGGCCAGTTTCCTGGCTTTTTGCAAGCCACTATGTACCAACGGTTTGCGAAGGGCCGCATCGCACGAAGCAGATTGCGGCAGGGTATGCGTAAATCGAAGGCAACCCAGTGCATTCGTGCCACGTGCATCTAGCTGTCGGGGTTTCAACAGCCTGATCGGCTGCTCAGGAGATTCGCCCCGCAGGCAGGGAAAAGGAAAAACGCCCGCGCCATCCGTTACTAAATCCTCCAGCAATCTCAAAGTCAACTCGCCAAAGTTACAAGCGGAAAAGGGCCACCCACTTATGAAGAGAACAGAAACAACAGCATGATTATACCCATTCAGCCAAGCAATCGGCGCTCTTGGGCCGATGATGGACGCGCATCGCTTGTCGAGGTATTGACACCTCGCTGACGAGACGAGCCCAAGAGCCCAAGAGATGAAGGCGC
>DATGZX010000180.1:0-22971 GCA_035296965.1 Gemmataceae bacterium | reverse complement strand
CGGGGCAACCGTGGCGCCGACGTAGCGCATGCCGTTACGAAACTGGATCGCGTTGAGGCCCGCGACATTTTTGTACAAGCCCTCGGGGTCAAGCACTTTGAAACAGGCGCGTTCCTGGGCGGTCAGCAGCTGGCCGACCGTGTGCACTGGCGGCTTGGCTGGGTCGGGTTGGACATGCCGTGGCAGGCCCATGATCGGAAAGTGGACCGCAAAGCGATCGGTCAGGACCTTCTTCGCTTCGAGTGACGGGTCGAGAAAGCCGAGCAACTGCGGCTTCTTGTCGCCGTGCGTGCCCTGGTAGAGAATCTCGATGAGGGGCGGGGTGTTGAGGATGTCGATGCTGCGGAGCACCAGCACTTCGTCGGGTTTGAGATTGCGGATCAAGAGCGGCAGCCGGGCTTCGACGCTACCGCCATTGCCCTGGAGGGCGCGATCGAGGTCGGCTCCCGGGGTGCTGCGGGCGCCTTCTGTGAGGGCGTCGTCCAGCACCGGCCGCTTGCCGGCGCGCTTGCAGACCCATTCGAAGACGTGCTCGGTAAGGATCTTGTCACAGGTGATCAGCACGGACAGGTCGTGCTTCAAGAAAGTGGCGATGGCCTGGAGCTCCAAGCGGTAGGCTCGGTGGACGGCTTCGTTGTCGCTGAGACGCTCAGGGAATTCTGCCGCTCCGTTGCGGCTCGATTCCTCCGCGTAAATGTCATTAATGGGCAACTCGCACGATGGCTGGCTTATCGGAGCCGCAGCGGGCGTGAGTTCAACCCCCACATGGGGCTCCAGGACGATTGGACTGATCAAGAAATGTTCGAGCGGTTCGTCGTAATCCTCGGGAGGCAGCGCTTCCCAGGATCGTGCCGGGAAAACACGGAGGAACGCGGCCAGCGACTCCTTCGGGTTGCTCTCGGCATGGAGCCGCGCCTCGCGCTGTCTATCGCCCAGGTCTAGCTCGAGCGGCCTGCGCTGGGCTGCCGTGTGCATCGCTTCCTCCCTCGTCAAACCACTGATCTGAATCGCCCGCCGGCGCCTGCAATCGCACGCCGCGCGGCATCAGGCTCCCTCGCTGACAAATTGGACTTCTGCAGCCTTCCGCCGGCTGCTGGCCCCCGGACTGGGATACGCCGTCCATTTCCAGAGGTGCTTCAAGTTCAAAACGAACTCGCGCGACAGGAATCTGTAGTCGCGCGGCACGCCATCTTCCGCGATAACAAGCTGAATGAGAGGGTAGAATTTGAGCAAGAATTCATGACCCCGCCGGTTCAGCTCGATGACTGCTGCGCTGTCCCCGTCAATCCTCAGGAGCCGTTCAATCCGGCCAAGCAAGGGCCAAGTGCGGACCAATCCGGTTGCCATGTCCGGCTCGGCCTGAAAATAGTCGTAAGACTCATAAAAGCGGAGCAGAAAATCCCGGTTTCCGCGCGCGCGGAGAGTTTCCAGCAACAGGCCCAGGTTTCGACAGGCCGAGCGTGATTCCGGCAAGGCCAGCCAGCGCTGCTGCAGGAACGCGGCGATGGACCGCTGTGCAAGCAAGCCGACCAGGGCCTCGAGCCAGTCGTCCAGGCTTCGCCAGGGCGTTATGGGAAGTGCTCGGCGCTTCGTACCGAACAGCAGCTGGTTGGACAGGGCCAGAAGTGAACGTGGCGTCTCCAGCTGAATGTGGTAGACGGCGCTCAACGGACTGCGATGAAGGAGCGAGCGCATCAGGTTAGCCTGCGTAGGCGCGAGGTGCGGGACGGCAGCAGCGGTGACGTGCAGCAGGGCGTGGTAGGCCAGCGCCTCGGGCAGGGTCCGGGCAGGAGGTATTGTGGCGATCAATGCCGCTGCAAACTCGGCTGTCGGGTCGGTCGTGTCGTCGTGGGTTGCCGGAGCCGGCGTAAGGCACTGGTAAGCCGCCAGGGCCAGGCCCCAAATGTGCGGCGTCAGCTCCAGAACACCCCAGCCGGCAGCATCCGGGCCGAGCTCGATGAGGAAGGCATCCAGGCAGTGCCGCAGGGCGATTACCAGATCCCCATGAGGATCCTGGTACAGAGCCCGGAGAGCGTCGCGCTCGGGCAGCAACGGGCGCGGAGCCTGCGGTCGGCCCGCACTCACGGAACGCAAGAAGAAGAAGAGTTCTTCCTCGATCCGGGCCTTGCCCGCTGGTGCGCTTGTGGAGAGATTCGTGATCTTCATGGTCAAGAACCAGTTTGTTTGGCACCGGCATTAGCCGAATACCCCAAAGGGCGTCTCCACCAATTCCCCATCGGAATTCCTCTGGTAACAACGAACGGTGCGCACGTTGCCGGCCTCCAGGTTGAGTAACAGCGCCACCTGCCACGACTTGGGCAGGTAGAGGGCATGCATGTTCAGATCCAGACCCGAAAGGCCAAAATTGTCCGTGGCGGCAAACAGGTGCGTGTGGTACCAACCGACCAACTTGCGCCCGGCAAAGTCCTTGTCTCGGCGCCGACTTACCTTGCTCCAGGCATCGCCGGTGAACAGCAGCCGGTCGGGGCTGCCCACCGTGCCCTCAGCCTTGAGCAGATCGGTGCATTCGATCAACCAGCGGAAGCCCGGCCGGTCCTCACGCTCGGAGCTGCCGGGCTGGCGATAGACGTTCCCGAGGATGTAACCCCCCTCCTCGTGCAGGCTACTGAAAGTCCAGTTCTGCCGGAAATCGGCATACATGATCGCCGGCAGAAAGACCCGGCCGGACTGGTGTTCGCCCTTGCCATGAACTTGCAGCGGGCCAAATGTTGCCGGATCGCGCTCCGGGAAGGGTGGCTCAACAACAGGCCGAAAGGCAATGCTTGGCTCGCTGCTGACCGGCGGCGGCAAGCGGAATACGCCTTCCGCCTGATAGGCCTGGGCCGGCAGCAGCCCCTTGGATACATTCTGAACAGTCTCCCGGCTGGGGAGGACCGCATAGCAAAATGGCCCGCATTCTGGGGTCAGCTTGCCCTTCTCGAGTAAGCCGTTCAATACGTAGCGGACGGGATGGAGAAACAGATCTTCCGCACTGTATTCACCGCGAAACAACTCACGCTGGAAATCGAGCATACTGACCTCAAACGAGCGAATCCCGGCGTCTGGGTGCACGCTGAGGGATGGGCCGGCTTCAGCAGCCGCGTCGTACTGGCTCCCGAAAAGGGAGGTCGGTCCCATGGGCGTCGGCGAGCGGTTGAAGGAGCGGTCGTAACGCGCTTTGAGCGTGTACCAGGGTTCACGCACCTGCACGCCGGCAAGTGTCTCGCGCAGCAGGCGGTTGCACAGGGGCGCCGCCACCTCCACTGGTAGCTGGAAGCGAGCAATCTCGCGCAGGTCGCCGTCGTAAAGTACCAGGAGGAAGCTTTTTACGTCGGAGCGATTGCTGAGTTGCATGGTGGCACCTGAAAGCCGAAAAAGGGGCCAGATCTCATGGCGTGACGGTCGAGGAACTCTACTTCTGTTGGACGCTAACGGGTTGGAAGGTCATGGGCGGCTCATCCGCTCGGGCCCACTGGCGCATCAAGCGTTCGATCAGCTTTTCATCAAGCGGCTCCTGATGGGGAATACCGCCGATGGCACGGATCTGGTCCGCGTTGTGCTCATCGAAGGCCCACACGGCGGCCCGCTCGTTGAGCGGGTGCATTTCATCAAAATTGCGATACTGCGCCATTTCGGCCAGCATATGTACCAAGCGGGCCAGCCCCAATCCAGGCAGATAGCGCTCCCGCAGGACGCCCAGGCACACCGCGCCGTCCGAGGGGCGGATGTTCGGGTGAAAGATTTGTGTCAGCCAGCGAACGAGAGGAGCGCTCAAAGGATAATCTGCCCCAAGCGTGATCTGAACCCGGTGGTCCGTCACTATCAGCGGCGCATTATGGCCGGATGGCAAATCCCCGAAACCGGGAAAATGAAAGGTCACTTCATACACGTCGGGAGCCAGGTGGCGATTGGCGGTAAACGTGATCTTGTGGTTGTACTCGCACAGGGCCTTCATGTCGTTCTGGTCCCGGATAAGGGTTGCCTGGCGGCGGGACGGGTCAACCGCGCCGGCGATGGCCTCTGGGAAGACCCGCAACGTGTCGCCGTCCTGTACCTCGGCCTCGCTGAGATCATGACTGCTATCGAGGCGCCGGGTGTCGCCCGGGTTGTTCGGGTTAACCAGCTCGACCACGGCGCGCTGCCCGCGGCCCTGTTCATCCTGGAGCGGCCAGCCCTGAGACTGGAAAAAGGCAACGGCAATTTCTTTGAGTGCCCGCGCCACGGGAACAAGGGCCTCAAAGCGTTCCCCGGAGGGGGCTTCAACAAAGATCTTGCGATTGGCTGCGATCGCTGGCATGGGACGTTTACCTCGCGGAATCAGGGGGTCTTTTTGTCGACACGTTTGAAAGTAATATCCAGTGGTGGTGGAGGTCGCGTAGGCTGCTTTGGCTGTTCGGGAGTCTTCTGAGCCGGATTATCCAGTTCCACGTTTCGGAACTTGTTCCAGGATTTTTTTGTCGCGGCCAGTTCCGCCCGCGCCCGCTGGAGCTCCGCTGCCAGCACGCGGTTGGCGATGTATTCCTGGACCGGGTTGTCAGGTCGGAAATCGGTGCGCGCCTGAATCCTTTGCACCACGTTCCTGAATTCTGTGACAAACTTGAAGACCTTGCTCGAATAGTTCAAAGTGTGGGGCCGCTTCTGAAAGCTCGGAGGCAAATGCTCGCTGGATCGACATACCAGGATGGTGCTGCTCCCCTTGGTATGAGCCAGGGCCATGAAGTAGTAGAGGTAAGGGGACAGCGTAAAGGCACCGCTCTTCTCGTAACAATTGGCATCGATCACGACGATGCCGGCTTCATCGACAAGCTGAATTAAATCCGTGGTAATCTCGTTGACTATCACGCCTTCGGGATAATCATCCGGCAACTGGAGGCCAGCCTGCTTGATCGCTGGCAATATGATTCCCTCGATTTCTTCCCGCTGCTGCTCACGGCCTTCGGCGTGGGTCACCTCGGGCTTGATGAGGACGCAAGTGTTACGCGACAGGACTTCCCGCCCGACCTCGGCGGCAAGGTCGGCTGAGGCGCTCAGGAGCATGAGGGTGGGGATCATGAACGCCGCCTGGATGCCGGTCTGTTGATCGGCGGCGACGATCATGCCGACCACGCCGTTAAGACTTTCGTCCCAAACGGGCGTACCGCTGAAGCCTGGCGCCACGAAATAGCCAGTGCTTTCCGGGCTGGCGTTGAGCTGAGCCCAGCCAGTCGTCTGCGTGTCCAGCAAGATCCCTTCGACCCAGACTCCCTCGTTGCGCCGGGCCGGAAAGCCGAAGGCGCGGAACTTGTGGTTCCATACCTCGCCGGGTAAGACGAGGCGGGCCGGTCGGGCGTTCTCGGGAGGATTCTCCTGGAGGCGCAGGAGGGCGAGATCGAGACCGTCCGCCGGTGGGTAAGAGGCGATGCGCTGGCCCGGCTGGCGGTAGACAACCCAGGCCGACAGCGGTTCATTGGCTGCTGCGAAGGGAAAGTCCAGGTTTACCTGGCGGGTGGTGGTCTCCGCCTGATCGATGACATGGGCACAGGTGAGCACGTGCCGGCTGGACGCCAGGAAACCACAACCGACAATGCCCTGATCCTCGCTGCGAATCCGCACGATGGATGATTTCAGAGGATGGTCGGGCATGGTGCGAACTCCCCGATGATCGCAGAAGGTCGTGCCGATTTGCGACCTAGCGCGGCCGAGAGTCGTTTAGGGACGAATGGGATCTAGGGGGATGCGCTCGCGTTATTATTGAGGCTCTCCCCTGCCCCGTTCCAGTCCGCCGACATCTTCCGTCCCTGACTCTGGTCTCTGGGGTCGCGGAACGCAAGCACGGTAGGATTCTACAGCAGGGGTTGAGGGGTTTCCAAGCAGATAGTTTGGGAAGATTGTTTTTTATTCTTTTCGCTTGAATGAATTCTTCATTTAAATTCCCAACAAGCGAGGCCTCCGCAACCTGGGCTGGAGAGGTCAGCTTCCGATCTGGATCTCAAGTTCGTCTAGAACCTATTCGCAAGAGCATGCAAGGATGGGTTGACGACACCAGTAATTGATCGCCGCCCCGGGAACTCCATCAGTTGATGCCTCGAGACGAAACTCTATTCGCCTGTTCCGAGCAGATCCCGCAGCATTGCCTGGCACGGGGACCACAGGATCGCGCATGCCCATGCCAACGGCCCGGAATTGGCTTTCATCCAGCCTAAGACCTCTGTGCCGGGCGTATTGAAATAGCGAACTGCGAACCGCCTCGGCGCGGAGTTGGGAGGTTTTCTGCAACTCTTCGAGAGGCTTACGCGGCTTGTGCTCGGTGGTCTCGAATTTGCCGCTGCTGACGAGCTGTTCAACTCTGGCGGTGTCCGCTAGACTGACCACGGTTCCTGCCGGTTGGAGTCGGTATTGCCCGGGCTTCCCAGAGATAGTAAGCGCTTTGGTGTCTGTCCAGAGGCGACCTGGCATTATGGGCGCGACGGTAGAGCTGCGCGAGCGGCATGGGTAGACGGCTTGCCAGTTCCTCATTGCATTTGGGTGGGATTTGCAATGACTACCGCCGCCCAACTTTGGGGATAAGAGAGAGCGGAGTTCACAGCAGCAGACAACGGCACGCCAAATTCCAGGCAAAGGCGATTGCTTATTGTGAAAGCCGGTCCGCGCTCGCAGTAGTATACCCGCCATCCGAAAGGTCTTCAAGAATGTAGATGGGCCATAACCCACACTCACGAAATTAGTTGATTTTATTCCGCGGGAAGTGTCTGTACTCGCTTCGGCACGGTTTGGTGTTGCCATCGCTTTCCAGGGCCGGGCAAATGAGCCATTGCGATCGTGATTCTGCGGAAGAAGGATCGCGGAGATCATTACTTCAAGAGGTGCTGTTGCACTCAGTCCCCTCCTGACGCAACCGGCAACTGCCACAGCTTCATGCTGCGATCGTCGCCCCCCGACAACGCCCGGCTGCCGTCTCGCGACAACGCCACGGCCCGAACCACGGCGTCATGGTTGAAGCGGTGGAGCTCGCGCCGGCGCTTGATGTCCCAGAACCGGACGGTCCGGTCCGCCCCGCCGGAAACGGCGTAACGACCGTCAGCCCCCGTGGCCACGCACAGCACCGGGCCGTCATGGGCGAAACGGTGCAACTCCTGACGGCGCCGGAGGCTCCAGAGCCGCAAGGTGTGGTCTTCACATCCGGATAGCGCATAATGACCGCCCGGCGACAGCGCGAGCCCGCGCACCGGGGCCTCATGGACAAGGCGACAGACTTCGCGGCGATAGTCCAGATCCCAGAGCCGCAGGGTGCGGTCCTTGCTGGCGGATAAGGCATAACGGTTGTCGGGCGAGAGCGCCGCGGCATGAACCGGGCCGTCATGAGCCAGGCGGTACCACTCCCGGCCGGCCGCCAGGTCCCAAAGCACCAAGGCTCCCGTCGAATCGCCGAACACCGTCAGCCGGCCATCCTGGGAAATTGCCGCACAATGAATGGCATCGCCTGTGCCCAGGCGATGGAGCGGCACGCCGGCCGCCAGGTCCCACAGGGTGACCAGGTTCGCGGCGGCAAGCGCCCGGCAGCCGTCACTCGTGAAGACCACGGAACTGACGCTGCCCTCGTGATCGAAACGCTGAAGTTCCCCGTAGGTTGATAGGTCCCACAAACGCATAAGACAATCACTGCCGCCAGACAAAGCCTGGCGGCCGTCCGGCGAGAAGGCCACGCTCAGGACGATTCCCTGATGCGGAAACTGGTGGAGCAACGTCCCCAGGGTCGGCGGCCGCAGTTTGGCACGACGCTCATCCAGTTCCTGGGCCAACAGGCGATCGCCGCGCGCTTGGACGGCGTCGAGATAAGCCTGGCAAACCACCTGCGCTTCCTGCCAGGCCGGAGTCTGTTTCAGACCGGCCAGGGCACTTTCGTAGCCCACCTGCACCAGGTCATACCGCCCGACCATCCGGCCGAAGGCGCCCAAGGCGGCCCAGCAGCGGGCAGCGCTCAACGGGTCACGTGCCGATTCGGACTGGATGAGTGCCCGTGCCTGGCGGTAAATCTCCGCACCAGCCTGGGGATGTCCAGGTGGGGCAGCCGGCGAACGATTCCTGCCAAGGATGTGGCATGCCGCCCGGCCGAGCTGCGCCTGGACATGGGCAGCCTCGTCTTCTGGGGGCAGCTGTTTTTCCCAGGCTTGGTAGAGGGCCATCGCCTCGGCATAGCGGCCCGCCGCTAGCAATTGCTGAGCGGCCCTCTCGACCTGATCGGCGCGCTGATACAAATCGCCGGCGCGGCCCGGTTCACCAAGCTTTTCCCAGCACTCGGCGGCGGCAAGGCAGTCGCCGACGCGCTCGAAATCGGTTGCCGCCCGGCGCAGCAGTTCGGCGCGCAGCCGGGGTTCGTCCTCCTCTGTCAGCTCTCGAAAGTGCTTCCGCAGCGGGTCCATACTATCTCACCAGGTCGATATCAGCGGTCAGCTCGTACAACAGCAATTCCTTGGCCGTCCGCACCGCCACGATTTCCGCGGGCGGTATGCGGAGGGCCGCCAGGGTGCGGTCCGCAAGGGGGCTGGTACCGTCGAGGGAGCACACAACCTCGGCCCGCCGAGCCACGCCGCAACGCGGGCAGCGCTGTTCACTCTCCGGTACCTGGCCCTGGGAGCGAAGAATTTCGTCGTTCTGTCCGCAGGCATCGCAGTGAAAGGCTACCAGCAGATCGCGTCCTAACTCCAACACCAGATCGTCTGCCTCCAGGGAGAGTCGAGCTGCATCGGCACGGGCGCGGGCCAATAGCTCGCCCGCCGTCAGGTCGGCGGCCCGGCAGGGGAGCTCGATTACCTGGGGGTGAGGGAAGTGGCTGGAGGAGCATTGCGGGTTGCGGGGTAGCTCGGCACGGTGCATCTGCAGTGCCAGACCGTTGAAAACGAGCGCCCGACCTGTAACCACCGGTTGGCCGCACAGCCATTTCGCAGCCTCCTGGGCCAGCAGGCCGCCGATGATTGCAGCCGTCGTGGCAACTGTGGCCACGTGGCCATTTCCCAGCGCGGCTGGATTCTGAAAACCTGTGCACGACCGGCGCTCACGCAGGTGGGTCCATTGTTCGTCATTGAGGGTGCAAGCGAAACAGGGGCCGGCGCCGGCGCTGAACCAGCGCACCTCTCCGCCCAGCGACCACATGCCCCCGTCAAGGTAAGGGATGCCGGCCAGGGCACAGCACAGACCTACCTGCACGCGCGCAGCCAGGTTATCGAGGCAGCCAATGGCCAGCTGACTGTGGCGGTAATGCCCCAGACCGACGTCGTCAGAGAGGTCGCCCCAGATGGTGCGGACGCATACCTCCGGATTGATACGCGCCAGCGCTGCGCCTGCGACTTCGACTTTCGGCCGGCCGACATCGGCTTGCTGGAACAATACGGTGCGGCTCAAATTGGAGAATTCCACGCAGTCGGAGTCGATCACGAGCAAGTGGCCGACGCCGAGCAGGGCCAGGTTCTTGAGGACCTCGTTGCCCAGGGCGCCGGCGCCGGCTACCACAACGCGGGCCGCGCGCAGGCGCTCTTGGTCCCACCAGCTGATCAGGCGCTGCCGGGCGTAGCGATCGGTGTCGGTCATGAGGCCACACCGGGCAGGCGGCGCCCCGTGTTGGGACAGTAATCGTTCCCTTCTTTTCTGTGCCACTCGTTCCAGCACGTGAGGCGGCGAAAGACATCCTGGTGGAAGTAGGTGCCACACCCGCATGGGCAGGCCACAGCATATTCTCCAGCCCGGACCCGCGAGCGGCACCAGGGACAAGTTCGACCCACCAGCGTGGTTCCTGCGACGATCCGAATCGTTTGCTGCTCGCCGAAGGGCCGCCATACACTTTCCAGGCCGCTCAAAAACTGTCTCACCAGTCCCACGGGCGGAGCGGAATGCGGGCCCTGTCCAGCCGCGGCAGCTGCGACACCCGCCGTGTCTGCTAACGGCTCGCTCCTGCGGAAGTCGCAAGCGGTCGTGGCGCCGAAACGGGGGTCCCCCTTCTCCTTGCAAGGCTTGCCGCCGGCAAAGTGCTGCTGCCAGCAATGCAGGCTGAACTGGCCGTCGTCGTGGAACGGTTCGCCGCACTTGGGGCACAAGCGCACCTGATCGCCCTCGCGAAAGGTGTCCTTGCACTCCTTGCATGTCCGGGCGAACCATGCAGAGTTCAGGCTGGTCACACGCAGGTGCAGATCGGGCAGGTTGGCATTGAGTGGATCGGCGGCCATCGCGATGCCGAGGTCTGCTTCCAGACCGAGGAGTTTCTGAAGACCCGATTTGGGATAGGCGGCTTGGGAGCTTTCAGGGCTGGTCATGGCGTACTCCAAGCGGTTGCGGGGTTTGGCTTCCAGCATACACGGCAACGGGTGCGAGGTGAAGAGGCTGCCAACCAACGAATGGCCCCAGGTGCTGAAATTCGTTTCATTTCGCGGTTTTCCCATTGCGTGGCTGGATATACTGAATGAGCAAGTCCCCCCAATTTGGCTGGCGGCGCATGCAAGTGAATAATGATCGAAGCTTTGGTTCAATGTTTTCGTCCCCCGTGTGGGAGCGAGCCTCGCGATTCCGACTTGCAGCGGAGTAACTCATGTCGAATGCTGGCCAAGCGCGCATCAACTTGTACCTTGAGGCTCCGTCGGGTGAAAGGTTCGAGATCGAAGTGGCGCTTGATCAGCTGCTTTATGAACTGGCCGCTGCCTTTTTCCAGTTGCGGGGGTGGCCGCTGGAACGTAAAGAGGACGGCGGTCAGCGACCCGTAGTCGAGCTTGTCGACCCGGAGAACCCCGGTGACACGCGACGGCTAGATGGACGCCTGACTGTCGGCGAGTCCGGTTTGCGGAGCGGTGATATTTTGCGGATCTTTCCCGAGGCCATCGCTGGGGGTTATCGTGCGGAACGAAGTGGAGAGGATTCAACCAGCGCGCTCACTCCAGTGTCACGTAGCCAGGACAAGGAGATGATTCGCCGTTACACCGACGTTTCTTTTCCAAAAAAGGCTCGCGTCGGCCAAGCGACTAATCTCCGCGTGCAGATCGTCACCGTTTCCGGGCGGCACCCACACGACATCCCCATCGACCTGGAGGTCTCTGATCAGATTCGCGTGACGGTCTATGTAACGGCGGAGAACTTCAGCATCCAGGGCAACACGCATGCAGAAATCTTGGTCCCGCGCGCAGGTGACTCGAAACCAATCCACTTTCTTCTCACTGGCGAAGAGGTTGGTCCCGGGCGGATCATGCTCGACTTTGTCCAGGACGGGCGCCCACTCGGCTCGATCGATCTCGAGCCTACGGTCGTGACCGGGGACCAACCCCAAACGCAAGAGACCGCATCTCCGCAGGGCGAAATTAGGTTGCGCGCCGGAGAGGGGCCGGCGCCGGCAGTCACCATTTTCGTGCACGAGTACCGCACCAGGCGTGGACGGCTGCACTTTTCCTTGTTCTCTGACGATCCAAGACTTCGCGACGTGCCGATGGTCGCCTACGGCGACCTTGGCACCGTCGATCTGAATGCCAACGTCGCGGACTGGGTATCTCAGCAGCTCGAATGCCTCAACAACGACGCAGCTGGGCCTGCTTGGCAGGGGAATGAGCGGCTCGCCGAGGTGGGCAACCGACTTTTCCAACAGCTGCTGCCGGTAAAGCTCCAGGAGCTTTGCTGGACGCTTACCTCCCGCGGGGTCTTCACCGTGATGATCTTCACGGACGACCCCCACATCCCCTGGGAATTGCTTAAGCCTTGTCGGCTCAATTCCAGCACGCCGGAAATGGAGCAACTCCCGTTCTGGGGCGAGTCGTTTGCCCTGGGCCGCTGGTTGCGCGGCCCCGCGACTACCGATCGATTTGTGTTGGACCGAGTTTGCGCGGTGGCCACGGGGGGAAAGGCGAGTCATCGCGACTTTGATCCTCAGGCCGTGCAACGTATGTCACGGCCCGAGCCAGTCCCGCTGAACAAAGAAGCCAAACTCGACAATATGGAGAAGGAACTTGAGGTAATCCGTTCGCTGACCAGCCAGGGCGCCCACGTGCGCATCCTGGAGGCTCACCGGGGTGCCGTGCGGGAAGCGCTTCAGCAAGCCGATTTCGATTTATTCCACCTGGTCTCGCACGGAGCCTTCGGCGGCATGTCGCGGGCGGATGCATCGGCTGTATTGCTCGAGGACGGTGTGTTCACGGCCGGAGAACTACCGCCGAGCATGACGGCAGCGCTGCGGCAATCCGCCCCTTTGATCTTCTTTAACGCATGCAATACGGGCCGGATCGGCTATTCTTTGACGCAACTCGGTTCCTGGGGAGCGGAATTGATCCGCCTGGGTTGCGGCGGCTTCGTAGGCACTTTATGGCGCGTCACCGACGATGCCGCCCTGGCTTTCGCCGAGATTTTCTACGGACTGCTGGCCAAGGGACTCCCAATCGGTGATGCCCTGTGGAAAACACGCCTATCGGTGCGTGGGCAGTTCCCCAATGATCCAACCTGGCTGGCATATTGTTGTTTTGCCGATCCCACAGCCCGAGTCGACAAGGCCGATAAGCAGACACGTGGCAGCAGCATAGGACCGGCCTGTCGATGAAAGACTCCATCCGCTCAGTGGGCAACGGCACCGGCCCCACCGGCAATGGTTGCCGACCTGCCCGGCCGCGTCGGCGCAGAGGGCAAGTTCACTCGATGGTGTGAAGCGTGGTCATGGGTTGGTCTCCTTGTTTGGGTCGGCCCTCGCGGCTTCTTGAGATGGGAGGCTGTCGGGACGGAAGTTGATCGTCACTTTGCCCTGCGCCCCTCGAAATCGACGCGTTCAATGAGAACCTGCACGAGCTGGAACTGCTCGGCGGGCGGCGCGTACCTTGTAGCGACGTGAATGCACGGACTCTATATCACCGTGCTTGATTCGGCAGCTTCGTAGGACAGATTTCCAATCTGTCCGGTCAAGTTGGAAACCTGACCTACAGCCGAATCCCGCGCCGTCATTAGATACGCGACCCGTTGTAAGCAATGAGTGTTGTTATTGCAGTGACCAGCGTCCAGCCGTGCAGGAGCGTGTGCTCGAGATTGGGAACGATCCGGCCGCCACGTTTAGGCACAACGGTGAGGGTGCCGTCGTGTAGCCGTTGATGAACGGCCAGCCAATGCTCCAGGGCGTCGCCCTTCTCGAAGTTGGAAGTTGCGACGGAAAGGACGAGGTTGTACGCCCTGCGCCAGCACCCCGACGGGACAGTGAAGTACGGTATCCACCATATCACTATCTCCACCCCGAAGAGGACGAAGTAATAAATGACACCAAATAGCATGAGGCCATGGAGATTGAGCGTAAAGCCGATGGGAGCCAGGCTCATGAGTGCAGCATTTACTCCCATCTCGGCCAATCGTTCTCGGGCCGAGTAGTTCCTGGCGCCGTTGAACGGATAGAGATCGACGAAGGTTGTGATCTGGTGGTAAATCAGCAGGACGAGCTGACAAATGACGGCGGCGATCATAAATTCCAAGGCCCTGGCAGCGAGTGCCCAAGACGCCTGTGTACCAAGCCGGAGCACTCAGGATAGGTTAACTGATAGCTGGCGCCGGAGCAATGTATTGTATAAATTGGATCTGACATAGATTATTCTTCTCGAGGAGACAACCCATGAGCGTCCGACCGATCCCAGAGGGCTATCATACGATCACTCCGAACACCATCGTTCGAGGTGCGGAAAAAGCAATCGAGTTTTACAAGAAGGCATTTGGCGCAGAGGAGAAGGTTCGCCTCACGATGCCGGACGGAACCATCGCGCACTCTGAGCTGATAATCGGCGATTCACGCTTGAACCTCGCTGAACCGATGCAGGGTTGGCCGGCTCACCCGCTGCTGGCCCAACTCTTCGTTGAGGACTCCGACGCAATCTTCGAACAGGCCATTGCTGCCGGTGCCAAGGTGACGATCCCGATGACCGACATGTTTTTTGGATTCCGTGAGGGGCGCGTCGTCGATCCCTTCGGCAACACCTGGACCATCTCCACGCGCAAAGAAATCGTATCGCCCGAGGAAATGCAGCGGAGGCTTAACACCTTTGCTTCCTGAGGCTACTGACAACTGCTGGTTCTTCGTCGGCGTTTCACACGGAAAAGGGTCCTGACACCTTTACTCGCGCTTGACGGCCGAGCATTTCGTTGATATACGATGTATAGACATTGGGAGATTGAGCATGCGAACACAGATCGGTAAATGGGGCAATAGCCTGGCGGTGCGCATTCCCGGTGCGTATGTCAAGGATTTGCGGCTCAAGGAAGGAATGGACCTGGACGTTTCCATCCTGGAGGGCGGAATCATGTTGCGCCCGCCTTCAAGGGAATACTCCCTGGAAGAATTGGTCGCGGGCATCACACCGGAGAACCGGCATGGCGAAACGGACTGGGGCCAGGCCCTCGGGCGGGAGTCGTGGTAGCTCGGGCTACGTCCCGGACGCCGGACATTTAGTCTGGCTCTCTTTCTCACCGCAAGCGGGTCGCGAGCAGGCGAGACGAACGCCAGCATTGGTGCTGTCGCCGGCTTATTACAATGCCAAGGCCGGGCTCTGCGTCGTATGTCCCATCACCTCTCAGATCAAGAACTATCCATTCGAGGTAACGCTACCGGAGGGCTTGGGCGTCGCGGGCGTTATCTTGAGCGACCACATTCGAAGCGCCGACTGGCAAGTTCGTGCCGTCGATTACGCAGGTGTCGCACCCCCCGAAGTTGTCGCCGAGGTGAGAGCCAAGGTCAAACCGCTGCTGGGAATTTGACCTAAAGACCCCAGGAATGGAAGAGGCCGTAGCTTGCCTGGAAACGAGCCGCGTTCTCCTTGCTTCCGCACCACATTCCAAGAGTCACTGACACCGCTCCGGTGCGACGCCCGTGATCGCCAAAGTTTGTGCCCCCGAGGCTAAGAAAAGCACAACCCGGGAGTTTACAAGGGGCATCAGCCTATCCTTCGTGTTATGATCGACCATCGAGAAGCCTCTTACCATTTGCAAGGCACCGTCCTTGTGGAGTCCGAGGCACCATGGATTTTTTAGGAGGTCTCCCACATGAAGCTGTTCGTTTTCAGCCTGGCGGCCTGCGTGGCCGTTGGGCTGTCCGGCCTGTCGCCCGGCGCACGGGCGGACGAGCCGGGCAAGCAAGCCAACGCCGACCCGGCCAAGGAGTTTGCCGCCATCAAGAAGGACTGGTCGGATGCACAACAAGCCTTTTCCAAAGCCTATCAAGAGGCCAAACCGGCTGAACAGGAGGCCCTGCTCGACAAGCAGCCCCAACCGGCTGCGTATGCCGACCGCTGCCTGAAACTGGCCGAGACCCATCCGGATAGCCCGGTTGCCGTCGAGGCGTGGGCGTGGGTTGTCGCCAATGCTCCCGGCACCCCGCAGGCTAAGAAAGCCATACCCGGGCTGAACAAGAAAGTGGCCGCCATCACCGACCTGGGCCAGCTCCAAAAGACCCTGACGCAGTTTCCACCCTACGGCGTAGCCGAACTCGCGCCCCAGGTCGCCCAGAAAGTCCGGCAGAATCTCGATCATCCCCAGGCTCTGGCGCTGCTCCTGTGGGTCGGCTCTGCGACACAGTACGGCGGCACGCCGGAGCTCGCCAAACTGTACAACGATACCGTAGACCTCCTTATGGAGCGCTTCGTCGATCGCCGGCAGCTCGCGCCGCTGGCAGACTGGCTAAGGCGAGATGACGATCCGTCTTGGGCGGAAAAGCATCTCCGCCGGCTAGCCGACAAGAACCCGTCCGAGCAAATCAAGAGCCAGGCCCGCTACGCCTTGGCGATGGTGCTCAAGAACAAGGACGAGGAATCGCAGCCCGAGGCCGAAAAACTGCTGGAAGCCGCAATCGCCGACCTGAGCAAGCCGACGCAGCAGGGTCCGGCGGAGAAACGACGCCTTACCGAGGCTCGGAAAGAACTGGCAGACATGAAGTTGCACGGCCTGGGCAAACCTGCGCCCGAGATCAGCGCCCTCGACCTCGAAGGCAAGGGATTCAAGCTGTCCGACTATAAGGGCAAGGTGGTGCTCCTCGACTTCTGGGGGGATTGGTGACCGCCTTGCCGGGCCATGTACCCCCACGAGCGGTCGCTCGTGAAAAAGATGGAAGGCAAATCGTTTGTACTGCTTGGCGTCAACAGCGATAAGGATAAGACCAAGCTGAAAAAGGCACTCGAACAAGAGCACATTACCTGGCGTTCCTTCTGGAACGGCGGCAGCACAGTCGGACCCATCTCAACCGACTGGAATATTCAAGGCTGGCCGACCTTGTATCTGATCGATCACAAAGGGATTATCAAGAAAAAATGGCTGGGCAGCCCTCGCCCCGAGGTTCTCGATAAAGAAATCGAGAAACTCCTGCGGGCCGCAAGCACCGAGGGTTGATGCATCCGGGACTGCTCCCAGCCAGGGGGCAGTCCCCTTTCCTTTTCTCCGCTACTCAGGCCGCCGAGCGGCAGCACGCCCCGCTGCTCTCGGCGGCTACACCCCCAACATGCGGACAAATTCCGAGAATGACGTGGCCACCTCTCGCCAGATGCATCCACCAGCCCCCTCATCCCAATCACTCGCAACAACTCGCGGATCCAAAACGCCAGTCCGGTAATCCAACGCGATGCCCAAATCGTCGCCGGGGACTCTGTTCACGGCGACAAACACCGCCAACTCGACATCAAGCCAAGGCAGGCAGAGCGGCTCAGCACTTTTTGACCCCCGGGCCTCGTGAAACACCTTGGCGATTCTTGGTTCATCAGCAAGAAAGCCGGAGGACTCACGCCGCATTGCTGGGACCGCCGTCAAGAAATCCACCGATTCTCGGAAGAACGGGATCAGTCGCCGCAGCACTTCATCGCCAGGATGCTGCCAACGTCCCTGCTGGAGCAGTGCAACGAGAAGCGGCGGAAGTTGCAAACCATTGACGACATATTCTTCCATATGATGCCATCCCGTGTCGCCGAGTGAATAAGCTCAGTTGCGGCCGTCGCGCTGAGCGACGTTGAATTCCGGGAAACCGTTGAACGCGGCTGCAGCGGCTCGTTCGGCCGAGGGACTTCATGTAGCTCACTGCCAGGTCCGCGCCTACTCCCATCTCGATATTATCGCGCCGGGTGAAACTATGAAGGAGGCCGAAGCCGACTGGCGAAATCCACTGAACTCCCGGTAAACGGACATAGTTTCGCCCGGCGACGGGGCACGGAGGTTGTCGAGCCGAGGTCTCCATACAATAGGTGGCAAGCACGTCCGTGAAATTCAGGAGGCTCCGCATCGTAGTTAATGTTCAGTTCGCCGGTTTCGCTCGAGTGTGAAATTGTCCTCGAACCAGCAACATCTACTTTGTGTCCAAACCTCCATCCGCGTTGTGCGGCTCGGCCTCCGCTACTACCTCAGATTCGTTCCGAGGCGTTGCGTAATAGCGGATAGAATCAAGGAGCCAGCATGATCCAACAACACTGGATTCTGAATAGGCCGACGTATGAGCGGTATCTTCAATCCTCTGACATCGGTGAGCCCGACTATCTATCTGCCATGGAGGAGATTGCAACCGCCTTTCCACGGAAAACTGCGTTGGAGTACTATGAGGCCACAGCCACGCGATTGGGAGCTATTGGTCACTTCGATCTGCTACCGTATCCAAATGAACGGCTGCCCTACAATCCGATTCCGATCCTGCTTAGCCTGCCGCCGTCAGAAGAAAGCATGAGCCAGCTCTTATATCTTGGCATGGCCCTTCGTGACTTCAAGAAGGAAATGGGCCGGACCGACGCCTTTAACGATCTTATCTCTTCGGACGAAACGCTCTACAGAGGGGCCCTCTTCGAGATTGAGGTTGGTGCAGCTCTGGTGCGCGGTGCCTTGAAGCCAATTTACAGCACGACTTCACCAGATTTCACCCTGAGGGAATTGCCGCTGGGCATTGAAGCCACGATGCGCGAGGTACCGCTCCGGCGCGCGGTGGCCGAGCGCCTGCGGCTACGGCTCGCGCTTTTGGACTTCCAGCATCTATCAATCGTGATCTCCGCAAAAGGAGAGCGTGATATCGACGAATTGGCGGAGAGGATCGCCAAGGACGTTAAGATTCTGCTTGATACAAAGTGCGTCAAATCAACCCAGCCAGATTATTGCATCTCGTGCAGCGTCGGCGATTTGAGAGACTCTGGCCACAAGACGGTGGAAATCCAATTCGAGGAGTATCCATATGGGGAAACTCTGTCGCTCTTGATACACTCGCTTCTCAAGAAAAAGGAAGAAAAGATCGAAAAGGCCACTGCGGGAAAGCCACAAATCAAGTGTGTAGCTGCTCTCGATGCGCGTTCTTTGCTAGCATGGCCTTCGCTGCTGGCATTGTCCCGAGACTCAGAGAATGACTATGAACGACGAATGGCTGAACGCCACAGGCACTATTTCGACTGGCTGCGAGCATTAAGGCAGGATGTCTTAGCAGCGTGCCAAAAGTTCGTCGCCCAATCGCACTTGATCAAAGGAGTAATGCTGTGGGAGCGGAAGAGCACAAAGAGCCTCGCGGACAAGGTACATAGGAGATACGCAATTCGGTTTCTGACTGCTCGACAGAATATTGAATTAAACCAGGAGAATCTATCGGCTGAACTGGCTAGGATCGTCGATGGCTAATCACGCATATGCCACGCGAATCGGGAAAAGTTGTTCGGACCCTTTCCTTGTGTTCACTTTCCACCCTCTTGGCCGGCCGACCCCGCAACCGCAACGTCCTTTCCAGACCGAGGCGCTTGGCCGCTCGTTTCGACCAACTCTCCGGACCGTACGGCTGCCCGTGCTGCACGCAGCTCCGCAGTGCCTGTCTGGTGAGGCAACACGAAAGGGGAAAAGACAATTGTCCCTGTACACGCGGTCAATCCTGCAGCGGATTTCTCCTGTTTTCTGGAATTCGCCTTTCTTAGAATTGGCGCAGATGAACTCCATGAGCATCGTCGACGAAATCCTCAATCGCGCCCTGGAGCTTTCGCAGCCAAAGCGCGCCGCGCTGGCCCATCGCTTCCATTTCCAAAGGAAAATCGATCATGGCCGCCTGTAACCGCCATACCAAGTTTTTCCTCATCGCGCTCGCCGCGTTCCTAACGCTCGGCCGCGCCCGCGCCGAGGAGCGTGTCGATCCGCGACTTGAAAAAGTGTTCGCCGATTGGCAGAAGCGTCAGAAGCGGATTCAGACTGTCCGCTATCGGATCAGCGGCGAGCACATCGTTGCCAAGGAATCGATGTTCGATCCGCTGCACCCCGAGCTGCCCGCCATGCCCAAGAAAGACGTCAAGCTGCGCATCCAGCGCATGATGCTGCTGGATTTCCCGAAAAACCGCTACCGCCAGGAGCATGACGAAGAAGAGTACGACAGCCTGGGGGATAAGCGCAACCGCCGAGTGCAGGCAGGTTCTTAAAGAAGGATTGAAAAAAGGCCGGCGAGACAGCACGTCTGCCGGCCTTGATTCGCCGTCGCGTCCTTTTAGTACGCCGATCCGTCGATCACCTCGCCGCCGGCGCGGGTGACCAGGGCCGCCAGTACGCCGGGGGCAATACTCTGTTGCATGAAATGCACGGAGCCGTCGCCAAACACCGCGTTCACGCCGCCGGTGTGGAACCCATAGAAATTCATCCGATTGTTGCAATTGATCACGCAGCAGTCGGTCGAAGGCATGGTCAGGCCGTCGTTGCTCATTGCCTGAGAACAAAGGTGTCAGGACCCTTTTCTCCGTTCACTTTCCGCTCTCTTGCCGGCCGGCCCCGTGGCCGCAACGTGCCCATCAGACCGAGGCACTCAGACACCCGTTTCGACCAACTCTACGGGGTCGTACGGCTGCCCGCGCTCCAGGCACCGTTCCGGTGGGTGCTCCTGTCAAGCCTAAAAGGGTCCTGACACCTTTTCGCTCACCCAATCTATGAATAGGGGGCAAGGTAGTTCCGTCGTCGGCATTTATCCTGCCACCGGGTCGATTTTGGTAGGACAAACTTCGTTGACCGCGGTTCCTATTGTGCCTGGCCGGATCTAGAATTGAGTTGTCGGGATGGCCGGCGTCATCGTCTTCTGGCGGTCCTCCTGGTGATCCGTGGTTTCAGCCGCCCAAATGCGCGAACGCGGCCGCATGCAGAGGACCAGCCTGGACTGGAACGATGCCCGGACCGAAGACGGTCAGTTGCTCTGTCCCCGCCTCTTTGATGAGGAGCAGGTGCGCACCATGGAGAAGTCGCTAGGCTCTTACGGGGCGGCAGTCCAACTCCAGCAGCAGCCGGTCCCAAGGGAAGGAGGGATGTTTCAGCACGACTGGTTCACGCAGATCGTCGGGGCACCACCCGCCCGCGCCCAGCAGGTGCGCTACTGGGACCGGGCCGCTACCGCAGGGGGCGGCTGCTACTATGTCGAGGATGTGGTCCGGGGACAGTGGAGTAGCTGGCAGCGCGACCAGATCATGCTCCATACCGCCCAGGCGGATCGGGCCCGGTACCCAGACATGCAGCCGGAAATTGTCGTCGAACGTTGTGCTACAACTTTCCTTGCAATGTTTGCCTTTCCCCCCTCAAAAAATGCGTCCTATTTGCGTCCTATTTGCGTCCTAATACTGCGGACGATTGGCGGGCAGAGAGAGAGTCCAGGAGAGAGTTTGAGGTAGTCGCGAGTGGCGAGCAGCATGGCACGACCACGAAAAGCGCAACCCGGGAGTTTACAACAACCCCAGCCGAGGAGACCCACCAATGCTTGACGCTTTCCGAGGTTTTTGCAGGGAATTCCGCCGCTTCGCTCGTTTTAACAGAGAACAGCCAAGCTCCAGAAGGTGCCGAGAACGCGACGGACGGAATTTTTCATGGGCCCGGCACTCCCTCCTCTGCCAACGAGGACCAACCCGGCAGTATACCGGTACAGGTCGAGCGTCATGTTACTTCGTCTTCTCCAACCCTTCGATTGCGTCAAGTTCCAGGTCGCCTTGGGAAGATTGTGGACAACTTTCTGGCCAATTCTCGCCTCGATTCACCTTCGTTTTTCTAGTGAGTCCAGGCGCTTTTCAAGGCCCTCCAGCCGGTCAAGGATCCGGTCCAACTTTTCGTCCGCGGAGGGACCCGCACGCTTCGTCCTCTCGTCACGAACTTCCGGAGCCGTTGTCGGTCCACCGGCACGAACCGACCGTTTTAATACGTCCATCGTCTCGGACCGAAACCCGGCTTGCGCCTCCACGAGACTCATTTGTGCGTTCAGCAGTTGGGTCTGGCGTATGACGTATCTTCTGGTCTGCTCCCTCTGCCTGTTCAGTTGGCTTTGCAACTGCTGGATTTGCCTGTGCGCCTCTCCCTTCACCTGCTCGACCTGTTCCCTAGTCAGCTCTTCGAGCTGCTCGATTTGTTCTTTGCCTTGCTCCTCGAGCTGCCGTTTTTGCACGTCCATGAGGCGGAGCTGGGCCTGCACCTGCGCCTCGATACGTTGCCTTGCTTCATCTGGCCGCGTGGCTCCAGGCGAAGCCTCGCCCTTTTCCCTCACTGCTTGGGTTCTCTGCGCGGTTGCCCTGTCGGGCTGTTGTGCCCGAAGTCCCTGAGCGGATCCCAGCGCGCTGTAAAAAAAGACCGACACCAACCCAGGAGCGATAAGAATTGATTTCAACTGCATGAGATGCGTCCTCCGAACTGGAAGTAACCAACACAAACTGCCCGAACTGGTCATCGAATCAGCGCTGGACGAACGAAGCGTTAAAGGCAGGAACGGCCCGCTGCTTCGAGTATCGTTCCGAGTTCCCTTCGTTGGGAGTGCTACGATGTTTTTGCCGAAATGTTATTCATCTCAGCGGCCGTGAAAGTTCGGAATGTTTCCTAAGCGACGTAGGCGAGCGAACTCAGGGACAGCATTCCGGCCGTCGCTACCTCGAGGCTTCCCGCGGAACTGTGGGACGGATTGCCAGCACCGGGCATGGTGCGGTGCGGAGGACTTTCTCAACGATGCTGCCGAGCCACAAATGGCTGAGCCCGGTGCGCCCGTGCGTTGCCATGACAATTAAGTCGATCTTCTTGGCCTGAGCGTAGTGTACGATTTTCTCAGCCACGTCCTTGCCGACTTGCACGGCCTCCACGCGGCGAACAGTGCCCGTTTCTCCAAGGAGTTTCCCCAACCACTCTTGTCGCTCATCCGGCAAATTCGACGGATCGAAAGTGCCAGCGACGCCATGCTCGGCAACGGCCTTGGAACTGTCTTCCGTCACATGCAACACATGCAACTCCGCTCCCGATCGTTCCGCAAGCGCGTGCGCGTACTGGACGGCTGTATCGGCAAACGGACTGAAATCCGTCGTGGCTAAAATGCGCTCCCAGTTTGCGAGCTCCATGCTGCGTCCCTTGAATCAAATGGCAGTTCCCATCATCGTCGAGATATCCAACAGTCGCGGACGATCAAATGGTTTTCACAAGAATCTTGCTCATCTCGGCAGCCGTGAATGAGCGCAAGCACTGCGTAGTTACATTGTTCAAGGAGCCCAGCGACAGCAATCCCGCGGCTGCGGTTTCGTCGTCTGGGGCATCGAAAATGAGCACTCCATCATAAGCGCCCATGCACCAGTAGGTGTCTTTGACTTCGATAGCCAGTTTCTTGGCTCTTGCCTTGAAGTCGGCTGCCCGCTTACAGGTGTCCTTGAAATCCTTGATGCCGCGTTCGGTCAGTTTGATCAGGGTCACGTAAGTAGCCATCACCGATCTCCCTTGGGAAGGCGCGAAATCCTCGACCGCTGATTGGAGCTTTCTCAAAAGATGCATGGCCGGTTCGTGGGCGTGCAGAGCCGTTCCCATCCTCTAGCAGTTCTGATGCCGACAGGCAGACAACTTCCTCGAATGGCTGCTTCCCCAAGCGTTTCAGTCGCTTACGCGTTTCGATGTGTCAGCCGCGCTTTGAAAGCGGGCCAAAACCGCGCGTTGGGCGGGCTACCGCGCCAGCGGTGGACCGCGCGATTCGACACATCTTGTAAAGTAATATCGAAGGAGAGCGGGGATAAGACGCCTCGGAGCGAAGTTGAC
>DATGZX010000179.1:0-48097 GCA_035296965.1 Gemmataceae bacterium | reverse complement strand
GTAACAACTCGGGGCCGCCGCATCATGAGCGACGCGTTGCAGACGTATCGCCGTTATCAGTCGCAAGTGGCGTGAATAAAATGGGTTTCAACGGCTGACCTTCTCCGCATCTTGCGGAGAAGGTCAGCCGAAAGATACTATAAGATCTATAAAGCCCTGTGGCACAGCCTCTCGGCCGATGTTACCAGCAAGAACATTCCTCTACTGCAGGCGCGCTCCTGGGAAGGAACGACTGCAACGGTTGTACCAACTCGCGGAATACCGCGGTGGGCAGGGAAACCGTGGCCCACCGGGAACTGCGTATGCGCATGTGCTGGCGATAGTCCGTGGCCGGGATAGCACGCAGGAGATACGTGCGGCCGCGGAATGTCCAAACGTCTGGCGTGCCTTCGGGGACGGTCATGGGCGGCTGCAGGTGGTAGATGAAGACGAGCAGGGCCTGGGAGCCGGGGCCGAAGAGCCGGGTCCATTGTTCCAGGCCGTGAACATCTTCAAGAGTCGACCAGCATTCCCAAACGCAACGCGGCCGCGTATTGGGTCCGGCAGGAAAACGGCGCCCCTTGACGTCGATCAGCAGCCGGACGCCGTCTTCTCCGCAAACGATGAAGTCGAGGTTCTTGACGGGTGTCTCGCCGAGGACGGAACGGCGCGTCTCATCCACGGCCACGTAGCAGAGGCGGTGCCATTGCAGGTAGGCTTCGAATGCCGCCTCGTAGTGATTGCCGCGGTCCATGGCTTCTCTCCCAGGCAGTCACGCCCATGCCGCGACTGCTTTTCGCACCGTCCTTCAGCCTTTCTCTAGCGCCAACATCTTGCGGATTGTGTCCGCAACCTCGGTAGCCGGCACCGGCACCTCTTCGCGGCGGCTCAGGTCTTTGACTTTCCAGACGCCCTTGGCGAACTCGTCCGGGCCGGCGATCAGCGCCAGCGTGAAGCCGCGCCGCTCGGCGTACTGCAACTGCTGGCCGACTTTCTTCGCTTCCGGATAGACCTCAACGCCAATGCCATGGGCACGCAGCTCTCGAGCCATGCGCTGGTAGTCACCCAGCCGGTCGGCGCTGAACTGCACGAGCAGCACCGGGGCGGGCGTCGCCGATTTCTTCAGGAGCTGCAACTCCTCCATACCGGCCAGCAAGCGGTCCAACCCCAGGGAAGCCCCGACGCCGGGGAGCACCTGCTTCGTGTACAAGCTGGCCAGGTTATCATAGCGGCCGCCCGAGCAGATACTGCCGATGCCCGGCAGCTCGGTCAAGAACGTTTCGTAAACCGTGCCCGTGTAGTAGTTGAGGCCACGGGCGATGGATAGATCGATGCGCAGATACTCCTCGCCGACGCCGGCCTGGCCTGCCACCTGAACCAATTCTCGGAGATGCTGAATGCCCTGTGCGGCCTTGGGATTCGTGCCAAAATCGCGCTCCAGGCGCTCGAGAATTTCGGCGTTGCTCCCCTCGGTTTCCACCAGGGCCAGGATGTGGTCCGCCTGCGCCGTCGTGACGCTGTCTTTGCTGGTCATCTCGGCACAGACCGCCTGCCTGCCCACCTTGGGTAACTTATCGAGTTCGCGCAGGAGGTGTTCGGCATGCTCGGCCAGATTGAGTTCTTCCAGCAGGCCGTTGAGGACGAGCCGATTGTTCACGTGCATGCGGAAGCGTTCGAACCCGAGGCCGCGCATCAGATCGTGGATCACGAGGACGATCTCAACGTCAGCGGCGTTGGAGGTGGTGCCGATCAGATCGAAGTCGCACTGCCAGAACTCGCGGTAGCGGCCGTGCGCGGTGTTTTCGCCGCGCCAGACCGGCCCCATGTGATAGCGCTTGAACGGCGTGCCGAGCTGCCCAATGTGCTGGGCGGCAAACCGGGCGAAGGGCACCGTCAGATCGAAACGCAGGGCCACGTCGCGGCCGCCGTGGTCGAGGAAGCGGTAAATCAGCTTGTCGGATTCCTCGCCGCCTTTACCTAGGAGAATCTCCGCATACTCGAGGGCCGGGGTATCGATCGGCGCGAAGCCATAGGAGCGAAAGACCCGCCGGGCCTGCTCCAGCAGGTGCTCGCGCGCGATCATCAGCTCAGGTAGGTAATCGCGAAATCCCTTGAGCGTGCGCGGTTGAATGAGTTCGGCCATGATGCTTTCGTATTCCCGATCGTGCCCACGGCAGGTGCACTCGAAGGAGACGGCATATTCCGGGCGCCGCGCGCGGCGATGTTGTGGGCCGGCTCGACCAGTCGGCCCAGGGTTTACTGGCGATTGCGGTACTTCGCGCTCACCCGCGTCAGGAAGCGGCGCTCTTCGTCGCTCAGGGCTTGCAGGCCCTCGCGCTGCACCTTTTCCAACAGCTCGTCCATGCGGCGTTCTTCGAACTCGCGTTGTTCGAGTTCGCGCTGCAGCCTCCGTTGAGCGCGGCGCTGCCGCCAGCGCTGCCAGACGTTCGGCTGCCGGCGGCGCAAGCGCGGCTGATCGCGCTCCAGGCTCGTGTAGCCTTGCGAGAAATCGTACCCGAACATCGACTCGTCGCCGCCCGTTTCGAGGATTATGTACTGCTGGCGGCACGTGCTGTAGACGAACAATCCCAGGCAAAGGAACAGCGGGTCCCACTTGGCGACCGAATAGACGCCGATCACGAGCGCGACAACGAACCCGGCCATGATGGCGACCTGCATGGCCTGGCGGAAGCCCAAGCGTGGCCAAAGGGCTGCCTGGAGCATGCGGCCGCCGTCCAGGGGAAAGCCGGGCAGCAGGACATTGAGGAGCATCAGGATCCAGTTCAGCCAGAAAAACCGCGCCAGCAGCACTACCCAGGGATTCGGGTCGACAAGCGGTCCGCCCTCCCACGTGTACAACTCCGGCGGGACGACAATCGAATGGCCGGGAATGCTGGGATTGTACTGAATCGGCACCCACCAGGGATTGAGCGGCGGCCGGACCGCCAGCGACACGAGGGCAATTCCGGTGATGAGGCAAAGAACTAAATTGACGAATGGCCCGGCGGCCGCGGTCAGAAAGTTGGCCCGGGGAGTGTGCGGCACATCGACAAACGCGAGTCCCCCCAGCGGCCAAATCAGTATTTCCTGGGCGTCCCCGTCTACCAGGCGGGCGGCGAAGCAGTGCCCGAACTCATGCAGCAGGACGGCCAGGAAGAGCAGCCCAATCACGACGGCGGCCGGGATCCAGATGTCCGGGGGCGCGTCTTTCTGCAACGCCGTACGCAAGATCATGCCGACGGCTACGAAGGGAAACAACACGTGAACCCGGATCGTGATCCCGAACATGCGTCCGAGAGGCATCGACCAGGCCAGCACATCGCGCATAACAAACACTCGACAGGAGAACGCACACGTTGAAACACCAGCAACGAGATTCTATCATCCCATGAAAAGGCAAGCAATCACGACGCGCGGCCGCAAGGCGTATCCCGGCGCTGTTTTGGCATTGGCACGCGCTATCTGGCGGAGGAAAGCATGCCGCGGACCATAGTACACCAGGGCAGGAAAATCCAGGTCGCGGTCGACACGACCGTGCTGGCTAACGGCGAAACCATCATGCGCGACGTCGTGTTGCATCCCGGTGCCGTCGCGATCCTCCCCATGGTAGACGTCGAGCACGTCTGCCTGGTTCATAACCAGCGCCCGGTTGTCGGCACAACGCTCTGGGAAATCCCGGCGGGCACCCTGGAACTGGGGGAAGCGCCCGAGCGGGCCGCTGTCCGGGAGCTTGCCGAGGAAACCGGTTATCGGGCCGGGCGCTGGCGCAGATTGACCCAATTCTTTCCCTCGCCCGGAGTTCTGAGCGAGGTAACCCATCTCTTTCTGGCTCAGGATCTCACGTCTGGAGTCCAGCAGCTTGAAATGGATGAAGACATGGAAGCGCACATCGTCGCCTGGCAAGACGCCCTGGCCTGGGCGCGCGACGGCACCATCCGGGATGCTAAGACGCTGATCGCCCTCCTGTTGTGGGAAAGATTGAGGCAAGAGAAAGAATGTTGAATCTTGGAGCTTAAGGCCCCGCTGGGATGCCTCTCCTCCACATCCAAGATTCAACATGTCTTCACGGATTAGCCGGGATCTTCGCCAGCAGTGAGGATCCTGATGATTGTCCCGGTTGGTCCGTAAGCCTCTTCCCTGTTCCTCAAGCCTCAGCGGGCCTGCAATTCTTGCTGGGCTCCCCCCAAGCGACCGGTTGCGCTATTCCCTGCTACGCGAATTTGGTAAGTCGCTGTTCCCTTCGGCAGCTCGAAGCTGACTTCTGCCGCGCCTGCCGTCGTGAAGAGTGCCGGATGCCAGAGAATCGTGTCCGGTGCGCCCTGGCCGGCGCTGGCGGCGTCCTGAGGAAGGAGGTATGCATATTCCCGGACCGGCAACGGCATGACTTCCCTGGAAGGTCGCAGCGTGGTGGCGTTCCCCGGAGATAGAGGCGCCGCGCTACGCCGAATCGACCCGATTTCGGGACGAAGATGAATTCGTGGAGAGCTGTCCAGGATGACTCGCCCAGGAGTCTCCGGCGTCACAGTCAGTATCTTGCCTGGTCCGGAGGTGGACTCTGCGGAAGGGCGTTTGGGGGCATCCTGCCCTGCCAGCCCCTCCCAGGGCCTGGCCAGGGCCAGGCTGAGCGGGGTGTTTGCGGGCGCTGCATGTTGCCCCGGCCCCCGGACGGCAACGATCGCGAGAGCAATGCATGCGGTCAGCGCAACACCCGCACCCACGAGCTGACGCGTCCGCACGGTGAGGCTTCTCAAGTAGCGAGCGCTCGCCACAGCGCACATGAAGCCGCCGGCAACGAGACAAACGAGCGCCGTCAGGCCCGTCGCCAGGCGCAGGTACTCGTATGATCGGGCCTGGTAGGCTTCCAGCTCTCCGCGGGCATGCTGCAGGACCTGACTTCCTTCTTCGGTCAGAAGCCGATCCTTGGCGTTGAACGATTCGTTTATCCGACTCTGCGCGGCTGCGAGAGAAACAGCATACGCTTCTTCCACTTGCTTGGTGTTGTCGCGCTTGACGAGGACTTCGCCGTCGCTGAAACCGGGGGATGCAGGAGAAGGTTTGCCACTGGCGTTCGGGAAGCGCCGCCAGCCTTGCGTCGCCAGGACAAGGTCGAGGGCAGCGCCTGCCCGGGGATCGTCGCTTACCAGGAAATTCGCGTCTTCGAGGTCTTGCGCCCGTTGCAATTCCGATGTCAGAAAGAAGTAGGCGGCCGGCATACGCTCGTCCGGGTCATCCGCCAGCCGGAGTGCGTCGCGATTGACGACGGAAACCAGCAACCAGGCAGGCTCTTGCTTGCCGGCTTCATTCGTGGTCGACAGCTTGAGTCGGACTTTCTCACCCGGATGATATGCGTCCTTTTCAGCTTTCACCGAAACGTCGAGCCGTTGCGCGGGAAGCCGGTAGGCGAGGCGCTCGGCCACGGGCCGCGGCCTGCTTTCGCGGCCGTCGAATACGGTAATGCGGAGAACACCTTGACAGTCGGGCGGTGGAGTAAGCAGAACCTCGATAGCCCCTTCGTGGCCGCGGACAACTTCTTCCGCAACCAGCCGGCCCCTGCAAGAGAGACCGACCAACAGCGGCAGCTCAGTCGCTGTTTGCGCCAGAACCACGCGGATCGGCTCGCCCGCGCGGGTCACCGGAGTGGCCACGCTCAGGGCAACTTCCGCGTTCTTAGAGGCAATCAGCTTCGTCTGGTCGCTCGCTCCGGAAGGTGTCCTGATGCCGTAGGTTTCACCGACCAGTGGTGTGAACGTGAAGACACCCAGACCCCGAGTCAGCGCCGGCTGACCTCTCTGGGTCACCGTCTGGATTCTGGCAACTTCGCGGTTCTTGCTGTCCACGAGCGTCGCATCGAGGTCGGCCGGTTGACCGTCGGCACTGCGGACCCGGAGATAAACGCGATTCGGCAAGCCGGCGACGAGGTCGCCACCTTCGGGGAAGAATTCCACCCGAGGTTCCCTGCTCGTCGGTTTGGCGGCCGGAGGCGCTGCAACACCGGCGGCAACTGCGCTGCGCACAACGAATCTGCGTGAGACCGCGGGGAAAAGGCCGTCCGCGCAGGTTTCCGTGAGGGAATACTCTCCGTCAACCAGCTTACTCGGCAAGATGAATTCGCCGGCGCCGATGCCGTCCGTCCGCGTCTTGCCGCTGAGGGGAGAGACTACCAGGCCGCCTTTGGGGCCTTTCAGGGCGTACGTAACCGTAAACGACTGGTTGGGTGGCTGCAAATGGTGCCGTTCCAGGCTCAACGAACGGAAGAACAGCTTGTCCCCCGGCTGATACACCGGCTTATCGATCGCCAGTTGCGTGACGAGCGCGGGCCGGGCCACGGCGAGTGGCTCGTCCAGCCTCTCTTCATGACCGGACACCAGGGCGACGATCTCCAAGTGCGCACGGGAATTGGTGATGCCCAGGTTTGGCGGGAGAGATACGAGGGCAGTGCCGTTCGAGACCAGGCGTTCACGCCAGAGTTCGTGGCGGTCCGCATCGAGAACGCGTGCCGTTAGCGGTACCTTGGCGGGCATGCCGTCGAGATCGGCGGTCCGGATTTGATAAGGACTGGCGCTGCCGGGAGCATAACTCGCCGGCCCGAACAGCTGAAGGCAAACCTGTTCGGCGCGGGACTTTGCCGCCGCTTCCTGGAACTGGAGGTTGGCTTGCTTCCGGACCTCTTCGCGCTGGGCGGCCACCTGAACCGCCTGCTGTTCCGCATTTCCCAGGGCCGCCTGATACCGTCTCAGGCCTTCCTGATAAATACCGAAAGGCACCAGCACCAAGGCCAGCAAGGCGGCTGCCGCAGTGGACCAGAGCCAGAGTTGCTTCCAGTGCCTGGAGTCGTTACCTCGTTTTGAGGAAAAAGGAAGCGTGGCCGCGTCGGCCGGCGCCGCGAAGGCCGGGATGGCAACATTGAGTCGAGCCGCCTCGGAAAGTGCCTGCTGGTCCGCCTTGGCCTGGGCCAGCTCGGACTGGCAAACGGTGCAGGCGACCAGGTGTTCGCGCAGCAGCTTTTGCGTGTCGGCTTCCAAGAGGCCGTACAGATCTTCCCAGAGCAACTCGCGCAATTGATTACAGGTCTGCATTAGTCGCTCGTTTCCTCGTCATGGAGCACCTGACGGAGCTTGGAAAGTGCTGCTCGCATCTGAGTCTTGACGGTGCCAACCGGACTGCGCCGGACTTTTGCGATTTCTTCATAGGTCAGCGAGGCGTTTTGCCGCAGCAAGAAGACTTCCTTTTCCTCCGGACGCAGGTCCAGCAGCGCGATCCGCAAACGATCTTGCCGCTCGCGTTCTTCCAGGCTTTTGAGGGGAGACAAGCCCTTATCCTCGACGAGCACATTCGACCCGGACAGCGGCCGGGCGCGTCGGCGCCAGGCGTTCCGCTGGAGATCCTTGGCAGCGTTGAGGCCGACGCGGAAAATCCAGCCACGCAGGTTGTTGACCTCGTCGAGTCCATCGCGCGTGCGCCAGCATTTGATGAACGCCTCCTGTACAGCATCCAGGGCGTCCTCGTAGTTGCCGAGGAAGAAAAAGAGCGTGCTTACAAGTTCGGTGCGTGCCTCATTGAATGCGCGCACCAAGTCCTCCCCACAACTGTCCGAGCCTTGTGAGGCGATCCTCCGCGCCGGGGTCGTCGCAGCCGGTTCGCTCATGCTACCTGCCAATAAGACGAATCAAAAGGACTTCCGGATTGCGGTTTGGCTCAGAAGCCGGAGGACTTCTGCGGGGATAGTTGCTTCGTTAGTCTTGGTGACTGTGACGCTTACAGCAATTGTCGCAGCGCGCGCGCAGCCTTGCCATAGAAACATTCGTGAATGCTTCGCCAGCTTCACCATCTTGAAGGAAGGGAGGCTTTGCCGCGGGCGTGTATCGGTCTTATGGGACCTATGGGTCGTATTGCAAATGGCCGTCACAGCTGCGTTTCCGCAATTTCCAGGGCGCGCAGCAAACCCATGGCCTTGTTCAGCGTTTCTTGCCACTCTGTCTGGGGAACACTGTCAGCAACGATGCCGGCGCCTGCCTGCAGGTAGGCAGTCTGCCCTTTTAATACGAGGGTGCGCAACGCGATACAGGTATCCATATTGCCGCTGAAATCGACGTAGCCGACTGCCCCGCCGTAGGGACCGCGGCGCTGCGGTTCCAGCTCGTCGATGATCTCCATCGCCCGTACCTTGGGTGCGCCGCTCAGCGTGCCGGCGGGCAGGCAGGCACGAAGTGCGTCAAAGGCGCTTTTCCCCTCCTGCAATCGGCCCGTGACCGTGCTGCAAATGTGCATGACGTGGCTGTAACGCTCAATCGTCATGACGTCGCTCAGCTGCACCGTTCCGTAACGCGCGACCCGTCCCAGGTCGTTGCGGCCCAGGTCGAGAAGCATAATGTGCTCCGCGCGTTCCTTGACGTCGGCGAGCAATTCGGCGGCCAAGCGCTCGTCCTCGTCTTCGGTTTTGCCCCGCGGCCGTGTCCCGGCCAGGGGACGGATCGTGACGCGATCGCCCTCGACGCGCACCATGATTTCCGGCGAACTGCCTACCAGGCAGAGCGGGCCCGACTTGAGATAGAACATGAACGGGCTCGGGTTGACGACGCGCAAGGTTCGGTAGATGTCGAACGGCCTGGCCTTGGTCTCGGATTGCAAACGCTGGCTGAGGACCACCTGGAAAATGTCGCCGGCCTTGATGTACTCCTTGCACGTCTCCACCGCCGTTTCGAAGGCTTTGCGCTCGAAATTCGAGCGGTAGGGCAGCCCCACCTCGCCGACGGGCGCTATGTCGGTCAGTTGCAGGTCGGCGACCCCCTGTTGCAGGCGCTCCACGAGGCGGTCCACCCGCCCGCACGCGAAGCGATAGCTGCCCTCCAGATCCTGCGGATCGACGTGCGCATGCGCCACGACGGCGATCGTCTTGTTGATGTGATCGAAGATCACCATGCGATCGTAAAACGCAAAGCAAAGGTCGGGGAGGCCGCGGTCGTCGGCCGGCGGATGGGGCAAGCGTTCGACGTAGCGAACCGTGTCGTAGCCGGCGTAACCGACCGCGCCGCCGCAGAAGCGCGGCAGTCCCGGCAGGTGCGGCGCCCGATACCCCGCCAGCCTGGTTTCGAGCAGCTTCAGCGGGTCGGCGTGCTCTTGCTCCAGCAAGACCGGGGCCCGAGTCCGGTTTCCGGCCGGGGCGAGTGCGGCGCCTTCCTGGATCTGCACTTTGTGCGCGAAGGCCTGGAAGCGCAAGAACGGCCCGGAACCAAGAAAGCTGTAGCGCCCGACGCGCTCGCCGCCTACCACGCTCTCGAAAAGGAAGGCCCAGTCCTCTTCCTGGATCTTGCAGAAGGCGCTGACGGGCGTGAGCGTGTCGCCAATTAGCTGGCGATAGACCGGCACCAGGCTGGCATTACGTGCCAGCTCGACAAATTCCTCAAAGGTAGGGTGATATGCCATTGGGATCTCCGCACTCATCGTAGTGCTTTGTCCTTCATCCCGCGCTGGGCTCGTAGTTCCGCCTTTCCCCGTTCCCAAACCGGAGTTTGCCGCCCAGGGAAACTCTAGGCTTGCCGGCGCTGTTGGGGAACCTGGGGAATAGGCCGCCTCGGCAGGTTGATCCTGGAAGCGCTGGGCCGAGCTTCTTCCAGGCTTGGCTGGGCCTGCAGGCAGACGCGCGCCGCGACGGCAATCTTCAGTAGATGGATACCGCCCCGGAAAACGACAATGCCGACAACCGCCAAGGTGCCGCCTTCCAGGATGTAATGGCCGCCCGCAAGGAGACTGTAACAGCGGTAGAACAGGCACAGCCCCACGACAATCAGCACCCAACCGACAACCTCGCGACTCCAAAAGTGCATGGTTATTCCTTTCGACGGTTGCGGCGGAGCCGGGCCCAGGCCAGCCAGCGGTTCACGTTCCGCTGCTCGCGGCACGTCTCCAGCCACAAGGTGTCTTGCAAGAGCAGCTTTGCCTCCGTGCGTGTCATTTGCCGCTGACGGATATAGCTCAACAAGCCGGTCACGAAAAGCGCTCCAAGCCCCAAAACCCAGGCGAGCACGAGTCCCTGGTACGCAAGGATAGACAGAAACCCGATCGAATCGTTCGATTTGGGGGGAAGCAGTTGCCAAACAAGTTGCGAGAGGGAAGCCCACACGGGCAGCGACAGCACCAGCCAACCAACCTCTGCCTGGGAGATCGGCCGCGCGGACTGGCCCGTCCTGGGCAGGCCCGGCAGCGCTTCACCCGCGCCATGATCCCGTGCCGCGTCCTTGCGTGGGTCTGACGGAAAAACGGAGCCGGTCAAACCAAGGTATCGGTAATGAGCCACGACGTACGCCAGGGTCGTTCCGCACAGGATCCAGTCGGGCAAGCTAAACGGGCGGACGGTCTGCGACTCCGAAATTCGGAAAAAGTGCGGCCGCTCGTTCCAGTACAGTACGCCTGCCAGAGTGATCAGAGTGAACAGGGGAGCCAGCCGCCAGCGCATGCTCAATCCCAGCACGCCGATCAGGGGAACCAGCAAGCCCGGTCCGCGAATTCCAATGCGCACGAGCACCAGCAGGATGACCACGAGTGCCGTCAGGCACAGGAGAAGGTAGTTCCGCAACGCGGGATCCTGTTTGGGATCTTTCGGTTCGGGCAGATCGTTCAAGGCTTTCTCCCAAGACCCAGGAGCCGCAGCCGATCCAGTCGGGTCAGAATGAGACGCACCGGGTCGCCCTTGCTGGCGCAGACGATGGGCACCCCGATCCGAGCAAACGTTTGCCGCAGGTCGTCGAAAGCCCGATGCAAACGTTCGGTGGTCGCCTGCAACATCGCAGTCTGCGGTCCTGCCCGCAGAGAAACCTCGGCGGCGATCCCTTCCGGTTTGCCGGGCAGCGGGATGCCCGGCGGCCACGGGCAGATCACCATGACTTGGTGATGGCGCGCGAGGGTGACTCGAACGGCACGCAGCAACACATCCATTTGATCGCCGAGTTCGAGCAAGTCGACCAGGAGCACATACAACTCATTGTCCCTTCCCTTGCCCACGCTGCGCAGAAGGGCACGAGCTAGGACAGCCGTCTTGCCGGGCGACCGGAACAGGTACCGGCCCCGGTGGTCGTAGAGGGGCACCGGATAAGGAACCTGGTGATCCGCCAGGAATCGTTGCACGTACCAGGCAAACTGTTTGTCATCTTCCAGGAGTGTCGACAACCCTCCTGGATCCAGACCGTGATGTACTGATACGATGGCCGCCACGCGCTTGCGCCAGCGTGCCATGCGGCGCTGCCGCGGCGTGACCAGGATCGCCCGCGAGAACGTCGTGACCAATGCAAAATAAAAGAGCGTGCCGCTCACGGCCAGCGCGAGCAGCACGAAGTCGAGCGACTGTTCGGGTATTCTCCAAAGGCGGGAAAGTGCAGCGGGCACGATCTCCTCCACGAGCCCGCCCGCCAGCAAGAAGAGCCCCATCGCAACGGCCAGCGGCAAGAAGGCGGCCACGACGATCATCCAGCGTAATACGCGCCGAAACTTCGATGCGCGCGACGCGGCCTCCAGCGCCGGCGGGCAAATCCAGAATAACCACCAGGGGGTCCGGTTAACGGCCGGCTTCACCAGCTCGGGATAGCATTCTTCGGCAAGCGCATAGGCCAAAGGCAGAAGCGTCGCCACGCGCGTTTCCCCGGTGGCGGGGGCCAGGCCCGCGGCCTTGGCGAACAGGTTGAGCAATTGCACCAGGTGGCGGGCGCCGCGGGCCGGACGTACGTACGCCGACACCCCTTGCTCGTCGAACAGACAGGCGCCGGTCAAATCTCGGGCCGCGCCGGCAGCCTGCGCCACCGCCGCGGCAATTTCCACTTGCCGAGCCAGGGCATTGTGTCCGGCAAGTCCCAGGCGGACGGATTGAGACGTATCGAGGAATAAAGTGCAGCGCACCGGCACTTCGCTTTCGAATTCCTTGGTGATCAGCCGGTCGCGGCGCGCGGAAACCTTCCAGGCAATCGTCTTGGGAGGGTCCCCGGGAAGGTAGTCGCGGAGGTCCAACAGCTCGCTGCCGGAGCCCGGCCGAAGGTGGCGGTGCAAGCCGGGAGAAGGCAAGAGGTTGTTGCGTTTGATTGTCGGCCGATGTCCCCTGGCATCGGCCAACGGCGGCAAGACGTTGTATTCGTGAGGAGCGGCCACGAAGAGCGCGTGGTAGTAAAATCCCTGAAAATCGGCTATTTCAACCGCGACGCCGCCGAAGCGCACGCGCCCGGCGGCCGGGGCGCGAAAACTGTAGTCGAGCGTCAGGTGGGTATCCTCCGTGAGGCTGCCCTCTCGCTCGGCGCTGCCGGCGACCTTTTCGATTGCGAAGGGCACCTGGTCGGCAACGCGCAGGCAGGGAAGAGCCAATCCCTCGACGGCCCGGAGTTCAACTTGAACCTGAAAGACGCGTCCGGCCCAGAGCGTATCGACCGGCCCGCGCCCGTCACGAACTTGCCGGCTGATCTGCAAAGTGGGGACGGTCAAACGCACGCGGAATGCGAACAGCAGCCACTGTCCCAGAAACCACAAGAGCAAGGTCAATGCCACCAGGGTCAACGCTGGGCGCCCGCTCAGCACGGCCAGCGTCTGGACGGCCAGGATGACGACCAGACACCACCAACCCCGTGCGGTAATCATCTTTGAACGGCCCCAGCCCACGAGCGCAGCTTCGAGAGCAACCTGGTGCTACGGCATGCATCCTGTCATGAGGTCGTGGGCACGTCTTCAGGTGGCCTTGCCGGCTAAAGCCGGAACTACGAACTCATTCATGTCAGATGTCGCAGAAGATTCGTCGAGAGAAGGACGGCTCCTCGTGCAGAATGCCAGGCGCCGTCCCGTTCTTGAAACTCAGTTGGTTTCCAGAACCGCAACCGAATTCAGGAGTTCGGCGACAACCTCGGCGACCTGTTTGCCATCCACCTCGGCCTCGGGGCGAACGATCAGGCGATGGCCGAGCACCCCGAGCGCGACGGCATGCACGTCTTCATGCGTGAAGTAGTGCCGGCCGTCGAGGAGGGCGCGTGCGCGAGCGCAGCGTAGCAGGCAGAGAGCCGCCCGCGGGCTGGCACCCAAAGCCAGGTCGGGATGCGCCCGGCTGGCTTCCGCGAGATCGACGATATAATGAAGCAAGCCATCGCTGCCATGCACGTCGGCCAGTTGCCGTTGCAGTTCGAGAATCAATTCCGCGGAGAACAAGGCTTCGACGTCGCCCACGGGCCGGCTGTGCAGCTTGAGCATCTCGACTTCGCGGTCGTGGACGGGGTAGCCCATGGACACGCGCAACAAGAAGCGGTCGAGCTGCGCCTCGGGCAAGCGATAGACGCCTTCTTGTTCCACCGGGTTCTCTGTCGCCAGCACCATAAACGGTTGGGGCAAAGGCAGCGTGGTGCCCTCAATTGTGACCTGGTTCTCCTGCATCGCCTCGAGAAGGGCCGATTGCGTCTTGGCGGGAGCTCGATTCACCTCGTCGGCGAGGAGGATATTGCAGAAGACCGGACCCTTGCGCAGGACGAAATCGTTTTGCTTGCGATCGAAGATGTAGGTGCCGGTCACGTCGGAAGGGAGCAGGTCGGGAGTAAACTGCAGCCGCTGATAATGGATGCCCAGGATGCTGGCGAAGGTCTTGGAAAGGGTCGTCTTCGCGACTCCCGGTACGCCTTCGAGAAGAACGTGTCCGCCTGCCAGCAGGGCGACCAGGAACTGGAGGGTGACGGATTCCATGCCGACGACGACGCGGCCTACCTCGGCGACGGTCTTGTCGCGCAAGACGCGCAGACGCTCTGCCAGTTCGCGAATTGTGGTGCCATCTGAATTGGATTCGACCCTGACCGTCATAGGAGTCTCACGAGTTATTTGAGTGCGAGTCATAGCAAGTATCTGTTCATCTTTTCACGTATTCTAACAGTGCCCGCCCACGCCGACCGCGCTTGTAAGTTACTGCGGCAAAAGCCAATTCAAATCTGCCGCCGGCCGGGCGCCGGCGCGCCGGGGCTTGGCCAAGCGACCTGGATCGTGCCGTCGCGGAGTGCGGCCTGCAGGTCGCGAACGTCTTCTTCGATCCGCCGCCACTTGCGCAAGGAGATCGGCCGGGGCTGGCCGACGTAAGCCAAGCCCCATAAACGCCGGACCAACCGGTTCAGGCTCCAGCGTTGCCACAAGCTGCCGCGCATCTGCAGGGGCGGTGGCTGCGACAGGCTCCTTTCCCCTGCCGTTGCCCCCGGCGTGAGAGGCGCTCCCAGGATCGTTCCGAAGCCCTGCCGCGCATGCTGCTGGGCGACTTCGAAGAAGTTTCCTTCACGCAGCATCGTCCGGTGACGCTGATCGAGGACTTCGACCGCGGGGACCAGTTGCGTCAATCCGGAAGCCAGCAGGGGAACACCGGGTTCTCTGTGCTGCCTGGCCAGGGCAAGGCGCGAAAGGAGGAAGGCACACAGGCCTGCGGTTAGGATCACGAACATGAGACGCCAGTCCAGCCGGGTTCCGGCGATCAAGTTGATGAGCAGCCTGTTAAAGCCATTCTCTTCCTCGATCCCCGCGAGCGCCTGATCCATGGCGGCCACGAGCTGCTCTGGCGGCGGCAGTGCAGGCGGCGGGATCAATTTGAGAGGGATGTTGAAATCCGTTTGGACCTTGCCTTCCTCGTAAAAGAGAACTTGCTTTCGTTGGCCGTTGTCTTTCAGCCACTCGATGCAATTGCTGGCAAATTCGAGGTTATCATTGTCCTCCTGGAGCAGCATGCTATTGATGAAAAGGCTGTGATCTGCAAGGAAGAAGACGCGCCCTCTTTCCCATTGGCCACCGATGGCGAAGGCCATCCGCCCGTACGCATGGCGGAATCTAGGGACGATGTAGGCCCCGGGGGGGAACTCCGCGAAGACGTGGAGTCCCCCTGGGAGCCGAGAACCCCCTGGAAGAACCGCATAGCCGGAAATGTTCGTCGCGACGCGTTTCAGTTCCTTGAAAACCGGCTCTCCAGCGCGTGTCGATCTGACCAGCATGCAATCTTTTGAATCCCTGTAGCAGGCCGGATCGTCGACCGAGATTTCTACGCGATCACCCACTAGCTCGGTGGCAAACGGCTTCAGGCTTGATCCATTGGCATCGCGGTCCGTCGCGATCAAGACAGCCCCGCCTTTGCTGACCCAGTCAGCGAGATGGAAGTCGGTATCGTCAAGGAATTTCGTTTCACCCAATAGGATGAGGAGCTTCTGGTCCTCGTCGCCCGCCAGGTCCTGAAGGCTCTTCAGAGGCTTAATGGCTGCTTGATAAAGGAGCTGGCGAAAGAGATGGGTACCCTGCTTCAGTCTGAGGTTTTCCTGCTGGCCCCGCAGGGACGGGAGGGTTGCGTGCATGGCGACGCAGACCAGCAGCCACGCAGTCCAGGCAGCAGATCTCTTCATGCAGCACTCACCCCGGCCAAGAGACAGAGGTCCCGCCGGGCAACAGCCAACTCCTCGTCGGGCAGAAGGTCGCTCGGAGGAGCGTAGCGCGCGCGTTCGTAGAGATCTGTCAATTCGTATACCACCGCGAGACTCGTGTCGACCGCACCGGCCGAGTCGCCCCGGCCAGTGTCTCGAACCATAGCGTGACCGACCGACAGCGCGTCTCGATCCCTTAGTCGCTCGGCGATGGCCCTGTGGTTCCAATTTCGGGCATCCGGTCCAAGCGAGAGGACCGAAAGGTATTCGAATGCGCGGACAAGGTCCTCCCGCGTAGCCACCGCAGCTGGATCGACGGGCCAGGGGCCCAAATGCCAGCCCTGGTCGGCAGCGTCCGCGTCTTTGTGTCGGGCCTGCGTCAGGATTCTCCAGAAAAGCAACACGATTCCCAGGAGTCCGCCAAGGACCAAGAGGACTTGCCAGCTCTGCGCCCCGGCGGAGGCCGGGTTGGTGCCGCTATCGATCGGAGCAGAATTGCCGACGTCGGACAGGACTCTCTCCGGCACCCGCAACGGCGGAAGCACGTTCGGATTAAAACTGCCGGGCCATGAAAATCCCTTGATATCGGGAAGATGATCGAGGTGGAGTGACTGAACCAAGCCCCCGAGTTTTTCCTCCATCCCCTGCATGCCTTTCGACATCTTCTGCCAGCGTGGATCTTGTTGACCTGCATATTGGCTTAAATCGCTCAATGCCTTCTTCAGCGCGGGAGACTTCTGCAGAGCAGGATCGAGCTTCGTGGCGTATTCCAGCAGACGCCGCGCTAATGGTGAGTCGGCTTGAACCTCTTCCGAATCCGCGGGTGCTGCGCGCGCTTTAGATTCCGCGCCCGGCTGCCCGGCGGCTGGGTCTTGCTCCGACCCCTGGTCTCCTCCACCCCTCGAAGACTTCGCTTCGGGCGGCTGCGACTGTTCATTGCCCGAGAGCCCTCCCGGCTGAGCTTTCCCCAGTTTTTGCGCCAGGTCTTTGAGTTCTTGCACCGAAAGGTTCTTGGCCCGGTCGGGATCCTTCATCCTTTCGAGAAGCTGCCCCAACCCCTTCGGCAGACTGGGGTCCTTCGGATCCATCTTTAGACCGCTCAAGACCTTGGCGAATTCTTCAGGGGTGATTGAGTTCTCTTTCCTGTACTTTTCCAGGATCTTGTTGAGCTGCTCCAGGGTCAGCTTTCCCTGAAGACGTTTCAGCATGAGATCGTTAGGATCGCCCTGAGGAAAGTCGAATGGATGGTGCGAGCGGTTCAATGTCTCCTGAGAAATCCCAAATTCATCGCCGGCCTGGCCAAATCCGTGAGGCGCGCAAAGTACCAGACCCGTGACTACGTACAGGAACAACCAGCGCTGGTTCTTCATCATGGCTTACTAAGACCTGATCCAAAGCCGGGTGGGAGAGGCAAAAAGAACCCGGAGGTACGGAGCCAAAGGGGCTGCTGTTCCCACATTCTAGGTGTCTTTACGCCTGATTGCAACAATTCGTTCGCGACCCTGCGTCCAGGTGGCGCCGCAGCATAGACCCTCCGGTCACGATCGGCAGGGCGATGAAACCGTATGCGCTGGCGCCATCGTGTGCAGGGCTTGAGTAATACCCACCCCCTGTGGTTGTCCGGAATCAACCGATGGTCAGAACTCAAGTTGCGGTGTTTGTCCTTCTAACACTAGAATAACCCAACTCCCGTGCCCGCAGAAAGGCCCTGACGCACGGCCGGCAGAATTGCTCTGTTGTTGCTGGCCGTTTCTCAACTCTATCCCCGGGTGGTTGGTGCCCCTGTCCCCTTCTACCATGGCAGCGAAGCCCACCCGCCGCCGCGTTGTCGTGCTTGGCTCGACCGGCTCGATCGGCACGAACTGCCTGGAGGTCATCGAACGCCTTGATGATCGGCTGGAAGCTGTCGGTTTAAGTGCGCACGGCAGCTGGGAAAGCCTGTTCGACCAGGCCAGGCGCTTGAAACCGCGCTGGGTAACCGTGACCGATGCCAGAGCGCGAGAACGACTCGATCCCGCCCGGCTACCCCAAGCCACCCAGCTTCTCTGTGGCGAGGACGGCATCTCCCGGATGGTGACCGACCCAGAGGTGGAGCTAGTGGTCACGGCGATTGTCGGAGCTGCCGGTCTGATGGGCACCTGGAACGCCCTCGAGGCAGGTAAGATGGTGGCCGTCGCCAACAAGGAAACCTTGGTCATGGCCGGCCCGCTGGTCCTGGATCTCGCCAGGCGGCGCGGCGTACGCATTTTGCCTGTCGACAGCGAGCATAGCGCTATCTTTCAGGCGCTGCAGGGGAGCAAGCCGGACGAGGTAGAGCGCGTGGTGCTGACGGCCAGCGGCGGACCGTTCCGCGGCCGCAAGGCGGCCGACCTGGCATGCGTGTCGGTGGAGGAAGCATTGCGGCATCCGACCTGGCGCATGGGGCCAAAGATCACCATCGATTCCGCCACGCTCATGAACAAGGCACTCGAGATAATCGAAGCGCGCTGGCTCTTCGATTTGCCCCCCGAGCGCATCGAGGTGATCATTCACCCCGAATCGGTCATCCACTCCTTCGTCGAATTCAAGGATGGCTCCGTGCTGGCTCAGCTGTCGCCGCCTGATATGCGTCTGCCCATCCAGTATGCGCTCACGTACCCGGAGCGCTGTGCGGGGCCCGCGCGGCGCTTGAACTGGCGGGAACTGGGAGCCTGGCATTTCGAACAACCCGATCACGAGACTTTCCCTGCGATACAATTAGGGTATGAAGTTGCCCGCCGAGGCGGAACCTGCGGTGCGGTGCTCAACGCCGCGAACGAGGCAGCGGTCGGCAGGTTCCTCGAAGGTGGACTCCGCTTTCTGGATATTAGCAGGGTCTGCCGCGCTGTACTCGAGAATCATCACTATAGCGCCCGGCCGACCCTTGGCGAACTGGTCGCCGTCGATCATTGGGCGCGGCAGGAGGTAGCGCGTTGGCAAATATAAACTCATCTGCACGGAGCGAAGATATGGATCAACCGCGGCCGCAAAACGGAGCGGCCGGGTCGCAACCCCCGGCTGATTTTCGACTGCTGCGCCTAGGAACCACCGTTGCCCTGGGCGCCATTGCCCTGTACTGGCTTTTCACTTACTTCGGGATCGATCGTCTTGTGGGCCTGGCGATCGTCGGCGTTGGCCTCGGCTTTGTCATCTTCTTCCACGAACTCGGCCATTTCCTCGTGGCCAAGTGGTGTGACGTGCATGTGGAAGTATTCAGCATTGGCTTTGGCCCCGCCATTCCGGGTTGCAGCTTTCGCAGGGGCGAGACTCTTTACAAAATCGCCTGGGTCCCTCTGGGCGGCTATGTCAAGATGGTCGGCGAAGGCGCCGAAAGCGAAGAGGGGGATGACGACCCGCGCTCGTTCAAGAACAAATCGGTGTGGCAGCGCATGGCGATCATCTCCGCGGGCGTGACCATGAACATCATCCTGGGCATTGTCTGCTTCATCCTGGTGTACATGCTGCACGGCGTGGACCGGCAGCCGGGAGTGGCCGGCACGGTCGATGCGGGTTCGCCGGCGTGGCGCAAAGGCGTGCCCAGCGGCGCGGTCATCCTGCAAATCGGCAATGTGCAGCGCCCCTATTTTGACGATTTGATGCCGGCGGTCATGTTTTCTTCCAAGGGTCAGAAGCTCACGCTCGTCTATCAACTGCCCGATCAGCCGGGCAAAATCGAACAGACCACCATCGAGCCGCGCCGCGAGGACAAGGATTCGCGCCCTGTTATCGGCATTGCACCGCCTTCCGGGCTGAAATTGATGCCCAAACGAATGCGCGGCAGCATCCCACCGGTCCTGCAAACAAGCGCGGCTGCCCAGGCCAGCCCGCCCTTCGAGCTTGGCGACAAGGTCATTGCCACCACGGACCCCGGCAACGGAGGTCAGGTTACCTCCATCGAGCACGATCGCTTGCAGTTCGAGCGGCGTCTCGTGCTCCTCGAAGGCAAGGCTATGATCATGCGCGTTCGCCGGCACGACGCTCAGGGCGGGGAGAAGCTGGTCGATATCGAGGTGCCTCCGGCCTATCAATACGCTTTCGGCATGCGCATGCGCATGGGGCAAATCACCGCAGTGCGCGACCAGTCCCCCGCGGCCGCTGCCGGCGTCATCGCCCGCGACGTCAGTCAAGGAATCACGGAAGGCGATATCATCGATCAGGTGGAAGTCACGGAAACGGACGGCAGCAAGACCCGCTATGTCTCGTCACGCAACAAGCCAGTTCCGCCGGACGTGAAGACGGTCAAGGATCTGGACCCCCTCCGGCTCCCCTACGAGTTGCAGCAGTGGGCTCTGCGGAAAGAAGGGCCCAAGAAGGTCACCCTGGTCGTGCCGCGCACGGAGAAGCACGCGGAGCGCGGCCAGGATGTCACACTTGAATTGACCTGGGACGATCGTTGGCGCTTCGATCAGGAAGTGCCATTCAGCGCGCAGGCGCCAACGCCTATCCCCGGATTGGGCCTGGCCTACCAGATCCAGACGACGATCGAGGCGGTCAATGAGCAAATGCCGGACGGGCAAACAAGCCCCGCCTGGAGCGCCGGCCTCAAGCACGGCGACGTCGTCAAGGCGATCCGCTTCGAAGAGCCAGGCAAGGTGCCCGGCCAGAGTCAGCCCGGTAAATGGCAGCCCCTCGATTCCGACCAATGGGCTGAGACCATGTATCATCTGCAGAGCGTGGTGTCCTTCAAAAAGGTCAACCTGCGCATCGAACGCGACGGTCAGCTGCAGGAGTTGGAAGTTACCGCTGTTCCCGACACCACGTGGGCGAACTCCGACCGTGGCGTGGTCTTCCAGGCTGAACTCATCCTGCAGAAGGCAGACAACATTGGCCAGGCCGTGGTCTTGGGTCTGGAGCGCACGTATTCTTTCGTCGTTCAGATGTATCAGAGCCTGCGGGCCATCGCTACCAGTCGCGTTTCGCCCGCCAAGAGCGTGGGCGGACCGATCATGATCTTTGCGGCTGCCTACGGTGCCGTGATGGACGGAATCTGGACCTTTGTCTTCTTCCTAGGCGTGATCAGCGTGAATCTGGCTGTTATCAATTTCCTGCCGATCCCGATCCTGGACGGCGGACATATGGTCTTCTTGATCTACGAGAAAATCCGCGGTATCCCAGCTTCCGAATCGATACGCAGTGGCGCGACGATTGTGGGCTTGGCCGTCATCCTCTTACTGGTGGTCTTCACGTTCTGGATCGACATCGCCCGCTTTTTCTAGCCCGAGTGGTGCGCCTGTGAAACTAGGCATCATGAGCAGCGCCATCGCCTCATTTGGTTGGGAGAAGGCGCTCGATACCTGCCGGCAGCTCGGCCTGGAAGCGATCGAACTTCCATGCGGGCCTTATCCCGGCAGCAAGCTGCTTGGCGCCGAGGCGGCCCTTGCCGACCCCGCCCTACAACAGCGCATCAAGGACGACGTGGCCAGCCGGGGACTGGTTATCAGTGCCCTTTCCTGCCACGGCAACCCAGTGCATCCGGACCCGGCCGTGGCCCGCGCCCACGAGCGCGCCCAGGATATCGCTGTCCGGCTGGCGCCCCGGCTCGGCGTGAACGTGGTCTGCACCTTTAGCGGTTGCCCAGGCGGCGCGGCCGGCGACAAGACCCCCAACTGGGTGACCTGCGCGTGGCCGCCTGAATATCCGCACATGCTGGAGTACCAGTGGAACGAAGTTCTCGTTCCATACTGGAAACGCAAATCCCTCGAGGCGGCCAACGAAGGCGTGCGCATCGCCCTCGAGGCGCACCCTGGTTTTTCGGTCTACAACCCGGAGACGATCCTCAAGCTGCGCCGGCTGGCCGGGGACAATCTCGGCGCCAATTTCGATCCGTCGCATTTCTTCTGGCAAGGGATCGACCCCGTGGAGGCGGCCCGCGTGCTCGGCGATGCGGGCGCCATCTACCACGTCCATGCCAAGGATACCGGCCTCGACGCTCACAACATGCGCGTCAACGGCGGCCTCGACACCAAGAGTTACGGCGACCTGGCCCAGCGCTCCTGGGTGTTTCGCACCTGCGGCTACGGCCACGGCGACGAATTCTGGAAGCCTTTCGTCAGCATGCTCCGCTGCAAAGGCTACGACAGCGTGCTCTCGATTGAACATGAAGACAGCTACATGAGCGTGCAGGAGGGGTTGACCAAGGCGGTGACCTATCTGCAAGGGGTTATCATGCGCGAGCAGCCGGGCCAGGCGTGGTGGTATTGAGCAAAGGCGGTGACCTCCATGGGATTTGTTCGACATCAAGCACACGTTCTGCCCGAGCGCGGGCAGCCTGAGGAAAGCGCCCTTCAATCTGCACAGAGCGCGGAAACCACAGATCCAGTCGCCAGCAAGGGCGTCTCCCTTGCATTACTTGTCTGGCTGGCAGGGTTTCTTCTGCTAGCATTGTGCATCTTTGTGGACCTCTTCATCGCTATTGTCCACCGATAGATCCTGGTTTGTAAGCGAGGTACTGACGGTCTGCCCGCGCAGGCAGCAGCCGGCCGACTCATTTCAAAGCAAGTGAAGGTCGGCAGCGAATCACTTTCGGTTTAGAAGGGCTTAGGAAATCGCTGGCGACGCGCCAGTTGCCCTCGCGAAAGAACGGGGCCTTCCAATAGGGCAGCGGACTGTCGTCGCAGTCGGGCATTGGGAACGTGACCGCCCGCAATGAAACACGCTCAGCTTATCAATCATCCGGGCCGCCCTTCATGACTAAGTTGCGCAATCGAGCCGGTGGAGCGATCACGGCGACAACAGGATCCATGGACTCAGAATGAAGATCCCGACAAAACCCCTGGAACTGGGAGGCTAGTAACATCGCGTAGGCTTGATTGATTTGTTGTGTCGTGAATCGACGGCCGCGAGCCGTGCCGCCAATTGCCGCATGAGCGCGGGCAATTTCATCCAGAGCCGAGGCGCGAGTCGTTCTCCATCGACGATATGAGGTCGAAGCCACAGTGTACAGCCCTTGCATTGGGAAATGGCGTTCCAGTTCTGGGATGGACTCTAACGGTACGCTAGTCGGTCGTCCAATCACTTTCTCCTTCGCTCTCAACGAATTTCGCAGCGGCCCGTTGGGGGGCGTCCACGCTCCTTGCGCGTGGAATCTGGTGGACGCACCCTGGACAACGTCAACTGGATGTGCGAGCATTCTGGACGTTCGTGCTGATCGTTTCAAAGGAAGACCCATGAAAACATGCTGGATGTTCTTCGCGACGGCGATCCTCTCGGTGCTCGGTGTGCAGGTCGAGGGCGCGCGCGCCGTGGAGCCCGAGTCGAAAACGTGGGGCGAGCGGCTCGGATGGCCGGCAGGTAAGCGCGTCGTCATTTTCCATGCAGACGACGTGGGCATGTGCTACGAGGCGAGCCAGGCGGCTCAGCAAGCGCTGACGCGAGGCGACTATCGCTCAGCTGCCGCCATGGTGCCGTGCCCCTGGTTCAACGAAATGGCGGCCTGGTGCGTCGACCATCCGGAGTATGACGTCGGCTTGCACCTCACGTTCACCAGCGAGTGGAAATACTACCGCTGGGCCCCCGTAGCGCCGCACGACAAGGTGAAAGGTTTGATCGATCCGTTTGGCTACATGTTTGCCGACGTGCGCAGCGTCGCGCTGTCGGCGCAGCCGGGCGAAGTGGCGACCGAGATCCGCGCCCAGCTCGCCCGTGCCCGCAAGTTCGGCATGCAGCCCTCGCACATCGATACGCACATGGGCACGGTCTACGCCCGTCCGGACTATACCCAGGCGTACCTGCGCGTGGCCATGGAGGAACAGATCCCGGCCATGGTGATCGAGATGACGCCGCGGACCATCGAGAAATTCAAGAACCAAGGCTACCCGATCACTGCCGCCAGCCTGAAACTGTTGGCCGGTTACACCCTGCCGAAACTGGACGATTTTCATTCCGTCGGCGAAGGCAAGACCTATGAGCAGAAGCGCGAGAAGTTCCTGGAGCAGATCCGCCTGTTCCCGGCCGGTTTGAACGAGATCATCTTCCACCCGTCGATAGAAACGGAAGGCTTGAAGAAGATCACGCACTCCTGGCAGCAACGGGCCTGGGAAAATCGCCTCCTCGGCGATCCCGTCGTGCAGCGCTACATCAGGGACAACGACATCATCGTGACTGACTGGAAAGAAGTTATGGCCCGGTTCAAGAAGCATGCTGCCGGAGAGGGACCAGCGGCAAGCAAAGCCGGCCAATAGCCCGCTACATGGTAATGACAAATTCTGGACTGCGGCGCTTTTCCGCCGCTTTGGTTTTCCTTGCCTGCTCGATCGGTAACACTGTGTGAAAAACAGCATAAATTAAAGCGACTGAAAAGCGCCGCAGTCCAAAAAAGAGCATGAATCAAGCGGCAGCAAATGTTCTCCCCTCGCCCCGGCGTTTGGCGACGATTATCATGATCGGGCCCGTTTTATCCCTCGAAATCATGCTGGGAGGCCGGCGCAACCGGCTGCAGACCTTTCGCCGAGTGCTGGCGGCTTGGCAGATTGCGCAATGCGCTGGCCTTTTCCTGATCCACCTACTTGCCGCAGAGCGGTTGCAAGTGCTCGCAATCAACCGGTTCGTCGATGCTTATTACGGACTCTTTCTGGTAGAGCATTTCGTGTTCCTCCTCATTGCCACGCCGGCGTTCGTGGCCGGCGCCATCACCGACGAAAAGGCCCAGGGAACTCTTCAGCACCTCCTGACTGCCGACGTCACGTCGTGGGAAATCATCATCGGCAAGCTGTTGGGCCGGCTCGCGCAGGTGGCCTTCCTGTCGTTTGTGGGCTGGCCGGTGCTCTGGCTGGTCACAGGCTATGGCCATCGGCCCATTGCACCGCTTCTTTGTCTCGCGCTGATGACTGCGGTCGCGCTCGTCGTGCTTGGGACGGCAAGCATCTGGGCGTCTGTGCGCAGCAGGCAAACCAGCGAAGCGGTGTTGCGCGTCTACCTGTGGTTTGGCCTTGCCGGTTCGCTCATCTGGGCCCTTAACTACTGGAGTCTTTGGTTGCTTCTGCTGGGCTATAGACCTGCGCCGACTCTCATTCAGCAGTTGACTCGAGTAACTGACGTTTTGAACTGTTTGAACCCGCTCTACGTCCTGGATCCCACATGGGGGGCGAACGACCTCCGGGAATTCGGCGCCCGGCTGAAGACGATGCTGCTTTGTTCCGGAGGTTTTTGCCTTGCGTGGCTGGGGCTGTCGATTTGGCGATTGCGACCCAGCACGATCCGCTACATGGAAGGTTCGCGCCGCAAACCGCGCAGGCTGCGCTGGCGCCGCGCCGTGTCCGACGAGCCCATTCTTTGGCGTGAGAGCTCCGCCGGCCGGGGGATGTGGCGCTGGGTTGGCGTCGCGGCGATCGCAGGCGCTACCTACGCTTCCTCCAGGTGGGTGCTATTCGAAAGGGAACCCAGCTACTTCATTCTTCAAGGAGGAGTTGCCGGCGTGCTGCTCAGTTTCATCGTCGGCGTACGGGCTTCCGGCGCGATTTCTGGGGAACGTGAGCGCAGCACGTGGGATTCCCTGCTGCTGACGCCGATGGACACCTGGGAGATCGTCGAGGACAAGGCCAGCGGCATTCTGCGTTCGGTCTATCCCTATTACCTTGCGTTCGCCATCCCGGCAACGATCATGGCGTTCCAGGATAAGGTTAGCCGCGCCGGTGCCGTTGGGTTTACGTTATCGATGCTGCTCATCGATTGGATCGCGCTGGTGTACATGGCCGCGGCCGGACTGTCATGCTCGGCACGGGCGACAAGCTCCTGGCGCAGCCTCGTCGCGACGCTGGCTGCCGGCTACGCCTATTGCTTCGGCATCCTCGCGGTATTTGCATGCGCCTTCCTGTGGTTAGGCTGCACGATCATTCCCTTTGTCGCGTTCTTTCTTGCCGTGCTTGGCTACAAAGACATAACGCTCGGCGTCACGATGAGCATCTGTGCTTTGGGAGCTTTGGGGACGACCTGGGTTCTGTGGCGCAGGGCCGTCGGCAAGATCGGCGACACGGAATCCTTCGTCGACTCGCAGGAGCGCTACGGCCGCAACTTCATCCGCTCGCTGACAAGCGCCCTGCGCAAGCACTATCAACGGCTCGATGAGCGCAAGCGCGAGTTGAGACAGCCGGTCGATTCGTCGGCAGATCTTCAAACGCCCGCACAGGGCGAGCCGTCGTCCTTGGCAGCGCCGCCGAGCAGCACTGCACGGTCCGGGGGCCAGAGCCCGGAGCTTCATAAATAGTCGGCCCTACGCACTAAATGACCGTGCGGGATTCGGCAGTAGGTCAGGTTTCCAACCTGACCGGACAGATTGGGAAATCTGTCCTACGCCGCTGCCGACTCAAGCACGGTGATATAGAGACGGTGATGCTCCGTTTTTGCGAACGGCCAACGCCGATCCGGTTAGAAGATGATCTGGAAACGAGTCATCAGGGCATCGGAGTCCTTGTGCAGACCGGCGATGCCTATGCTGAACTGGACGGGGTCGTCATACCAGGCATGTTCATAATTGAACTGCATGCGCACCCAGGCGTTGAAATACCAGTTGAACCCTGTGGTCAACTCCGTGGCACCGCTACTGTTTTTGGTTGGATCGGCAAGCTGGCCGACGCCGGGCGTGAAGATCCCGTTGTCGAAACGCAAGCGTGAGGCGCGGAGCACCAGTTCCCACGCGCCCGGGCAGCAGATAGGTCGCGTGGGTGAAAACGAGGCCCGGGGCACAATTTGCTCGCTGTAACCGGTGCGCTCTTCTCCGGTCAGAAGCCAGGTGAACAGAACGTAGCCGCCTTCGATGTCGATGTCTTGTCTCTGCTTGGCAAGGGCGGTCGCTATCACTTTTTCGTCTTCACTGTAGTACTGGGCGGCGAATCCCAACGAGCGCCAGAAGTAGGCTAACTCTGGGCTATAGCGGTTGCGTACGCCGTCAGCGCGCACCGTGGAGTTGAAAGTAAGCCAGCGCACGCCCGAGGGCGTTTTGATGGGATCGGGACTGAGGGTTTCGTCCTCGACCCCCGTCGTCACCGCAAAGCCAACCTGGAGGCCGTGCAAAATGGCGCCCGGTTCCGCCAAGCTGGCAAATGGTCGATAGGCAAGCCTTGCGTTCACGTCCTTCTGGTTGTTGGTATCGCCGTCACCGTTGATCTCGCCGTTGGAGACAGAGACGGCCCAATCAAATTGGTCCTTTACCAGGTGTTCACCGTGCAGCATCAGCCCGATGTCGCGGGCGGGCACTAGCTGGTCGATGAGCGATCGTTCCATGGTCGGCACATAGCGGTCTTGAATCAGCTGTTCGTAACTGAATGGCTGCTTGAATTTGCCGGCCGTGAACTGGAAGGCGTCCCAATAGTGGACGTTGAGGTAAGAGTCCTGAATCACTGCCTTGCCCTGGCCGAAGTCGGGGAGGAAGCGAAACTCATAGTAGTTGAACATCGTCGCTTCGAGACCGAAACGCGCCCGCCGGAGGAAAAAGTTATCGATGTCCTGGGTATCATCCTTGATTGGATAATCCCGGTAATCCGCCTGAATCTGGCCGGTGATGCGCAGTATGAATTGCCTGTCTTCGGACTTGATGAAGAAGCCGTCGTCCCATCCTGCCGTGAGCGCCTTTCCGCCGATTTCGCCAAGCTTGATCGAACTGGGATTGAGCGGGGCGGTGAGTGACGAAACCTCCCCGGTTGTACCGGCCTGGGCCTCCATGGGGGCGGCGGGGACAGAGTTATCCGGAATACCGCTGCCCGAGGGCTGCAAGACTGGTCCCTGCATGTTCACCGTGTTCACTGGATTGGTCTGAGTATAAGCCGGCAGCGGGGCAGACGGCGCCTGAACAAAGCTTTGATTGGGGAATGGATTGCCTTGAATTGGAGGAAGCGGGGGTGGCATGTTTGGCGCTTGTGCCTTTGCCTCAGACAAGGGAATAAGCCCAGCCAGGGCCAAACCAGAAACGAGCATCCGAGCGCGCTTACCCAGCATATGCATATTGTCTAGCCCAAATAATCCTCGTGCGGACGATTTCCCCGAGCCCCGGACAGACCATCCGCGCATGCGGTAAAATCCGATACTATCCCTATCGTCGTTAAAACCGGAAAAATTTAGCCAGGTTACCCGGACGCGAGCTTTAGATCCATCATCGCTAACTCGTTACTTTATCCGCCGGCCCTGATTCAGTTTAGGCAACCGCGCTTGTCCCGTAGAGGAAGGAGTCACTCCGACGGCATTTGAGGCCTGCGGAAAGTGGGGCCCGACCCTCTATGAAGCTTCTGGGTGAACGTGGGTGAACACCACGTGAACATCCGGGTGAACATCGAACCGGAGGCCAAAGAGGACTAACGAATTATCGATTAAGGAGTTACGGCCAATTCCGGCAAAGAGGAGTGAACCTGGTGAACGTTTTCCCAGACCCTTAATGTACGCACGTGCCTGGATGTGCACATAGTCAAGGAGCACGGAAAACGTTCACAACGTTCACCACGTTCACACCCGAGAGCCCGAAGTGAATGTCGAGTGAATGTTGGCCGACCACATTCACTTTTGTAAGGCGTTATTTTTCAGCATCTTACGTAAAGCTAGTGAATGTGGTGAATGTTTTCCGGACCCCACGCGCGCCCCGGTGTCCGCGTGTGTCCGTAAACGTGGGCGGGAAAAACATTCACAACATTCACCACATTCACTTGCAGAGGGAGTGAGGAGACAAGCGTACTGGCGCCGACCCACAACTCCGAGGCACGAGCCCGCCCCGCAGGATATTGGCGCGCACGATCAAAGAAGAGGGCTCGAGGCCAGGATTGCCATCAAGGACGCGGCGAATTCGTTGTGGAAGGAGCTGCGCTTCCGTTCGGGGGCGTGGATTGCTGGGCCATTGCGGCGATGATCTGTGATAATCGCTCCACTTGCTGTTTGGTCGAGTCGTGCACGTTTTCCTTACCTGGGTCGAAAGAAAATGCTCGGGAATAACGCTCCGGCTCCTTGTCGCCAGGCTTGAGGATGTTGGGGTTCCGAAATTCCATCGCTAGCAACAAGATGTCCGGTCCCCGCGGTGCCGTCGGTCCCCACAACTCCAGACGATGAGGCCAATACGTCTTCGCATCGACCAGAATGCGGCACTCTCGTGGCATCAGCTGAGGCCACGGGTTGGGTGGCGGAGCCTGGGCCTTGCTCACCTCGGCGTTCCACACGGCCGTAAGCTTCAGCACATCATTTGTCTGCCAGCGCTCGGTCTCTTGTTTGGTGAAGATCATTTGTGGGGCCAGGCTTTCAAAGAGAGGCAAGACCCCCTGGAAACCTTGAACCTGGTAGATTTCCTGGCGTAGCTGCTTGCTCGAAGTTTTAAGGACTTCGTCGACCTCGCGCAGGCCCAGTTTCGATATCGTACGCGGCTCAGCGCCGACCGCGGCAATGGTCCACATCGTCACACCGTCGCTGACCACGCTCGTCGTGCCTTCCTGACTGCCCAGCCGAGTCTTCAAATTGAGCCGCAGCCGATGATCTGGGCCGGACAGGTAGTCTCCATCCGCTTGAAATCGCAGCGGCAGGCAGGGCATTTCTTCCCAAAGGCCCATCTCCAGCCAACCGATTTTTTTCGGGTCGAGCTGATCCAGGACCTTGTGGAAGGTCTCCAACGCCTTGGGGTCTGCCTTCGGGGCCGAGGCGCTGGGAGCGGACGGCGGCGGTGTCTGGGGGGATGCTTGGCTCAGCGTGACTCGCGGAAAAAAGAGGAAACTTGCCAAGATGGGAAGTCCAAGAAGTGCAAAGAAACGAAGGTGCCGCATAGGTAAAGTTTTCCGGTTTTGATGAAAGTTATTCAGCCTCTTTGGTCGAGTATAACCGGGGACGACCACAGACGAAAGAGGATTGAGCGCCGGAGGGGGATCGTATGAAGCGAACCGGATGTACGTTTTTACTGCTGGCCGCCCTCAGCGGCTGCGCCGAGATGGATCAGCGTCCTTCGATGGGCGGCTGGGGCGGCGGTAGTGTCAGTTACTCCAACGGGCCGTCGACCGTGCCCGGCGCCCAGGGCCCCTGGGGACAGCCGGTTTGCATGGCGGCGCCATACTCGGCTTCTCCTCCGGGAGCTGAAGCAGCTCGGGCCATGATGTCCCAGAGCGTGCCGATGGATATGATCCAGCAAGCCGGATACACGCCGACTCCCGGCGCCGGCTCGGGAATCACGCGGACGGGCGGCCAGCTGCCGCCTCCGGCAGGCATCTCACCCGCCGGCATGCCTTTCCAACCTGTTGCTCCGGGCATGGGCACGCCCCCGCCCGGCGCCGTCGCCGCAGTTGGGGCGCTTACGGGTTCTGCCGGCGGGCAATTCCCCTCGAAGCGCACCGAGGTCCGCTTCATCGGACCTGCGGGAATGAAGGTCTCCTGGTTTGGCGCGAGCCCGACCGGGCAGCCCGTGGTGGCAAGCCATTTGGAAGCACCGGGCCGTTATAACTTCGTGCAGGCCGCGATCTATCGCCTGAAGCTCAGCAACATTCCCAATCGGCCTGGCCTCGAGCTTTATCCGACGCTGGAAGTCGTGCCGTCTAATGCCCGGAGCGATACCTTCTTGGCTCACAGCGCGGTGCCGGTAGCCTTCACGGATGAAGACTTCGACCAGGTTGCCGCCGGCAACTACGTGGTCAAGGTAGTCTACCTGCCCGATCCGCAATTCCAGGACCTGGCCGTGGTAGGACCGGATGAATTGGTCTCGACCCGGCTGCAACCGGGAGCCGATCCGATCGCCGAAGCTTACCGCAGAGGCAGTATCTTGCTTGTGGTCCGGCTAGGCAACATCGACCTGGAAGCACCAGGCACGCCTGCCATGAACGCACCCAGCCCATACAGTCAGCAGCCTGGCCGTGGAGCAAGCGCGGCGGCGCGCCCCATGATGCCCGGCGGGCAGATGCCCGGCATGGCCCCAGGCGGGCAGATGGCCGGCCCTGGAGGACAGCAAGTACCTGCGATTCCGGTGGGCCGTGTCTTCCAGACCCCTAATGGCCCCATGATGATGAGCCCGAACGGTCCGGTGCTGCTGGGCCCGAACGGCCCGGTGCCGATGCCGTCGAACATGCCGGCCGCCGGCGCCAACGGATCCGGGGCGCCGGCATCGCAGAAGCCAAGCGCGGGGACCAGCCCGGTCTCGACGTTGCCTGACCCCTCGAAGATCCAGCAGATGCAGTACAACAGCTTCAGCCCCGCGGCCAACACGACGACTGCGGGTCTGGCCGGGCAGGCGACCGATGCGTCCGCCTTCGACAAGAAGCCCGCTTCTCGCCACTGGTGGTTCCCGGGCGATTCTCCTTCGCAACAGTAACTGTCGGCTGACAAGCTGGCAAAGGGCGCGTGACGCAGACCGCGTCACGCGCCCTTTGCCGGGAATCCGACTACCCTCACCCCTCACCACCTCATGAATCTCAAACTACTAGCCGCCGCCCTGCTGACAGCCGCCACTTTGCCCTATGGAACCTGCGCGCAAATCGCGCCGCCTACTTATGCTCATGTGCCCGCGGCGCCTCATCTGGCGCCGCTTCTATACGCTCGCTTCGATGGTGCGCCCGGGACACAGGCGACTTTTTACCAGGGTGAAGCCGCAGGCAAGGAGTTTCCAGCTCCGGTCACGGTCGGCTTGCGTCCAGGATACGTCTACCGTGCCGAACTGAGATTACCCGACCACCCCGGGGTCATTCTGTACCCGACGCTGGAGGTTCGTGGAAGCCTGGTCCTGCCGCCAAATATGCGTTCGATGGATTACCCCGTGCCGGTCAACTTCTCTGCGGAAGATGTGGAGCGTGCTTTGAGGGGAGCGCTGTTGACCAAGGTCATCTATCTCGAACCTCCGGACCGTGCCCTTCCCGTGGCCACGCAGCCCGCGGCGCCCCTGGAAACCGAGATTCGGCCCGGTCAGGATATCATCGCTATGGCGCGCGCCGCAGGCCGGCTCATGCTCATTGTGCGTCTTGGGTCGAGAGCCGTAGATCACGAGGAACTCGTCCACGCGGCAGTTCGGGGAACGCTCATGCTGCCGGGCGATAAGACCCTGGGCCAGCCCGGGGCTCCGCCGTACACGCCCTGGAAGTGCGTTCCCCTCTACGATCCGATCGCCGGCCCCGCTTGCAACGTCGATGAATGCCTGCAAGATGGCGGCGACAGCGGCCCGCGCGTGGGGCTCGATAAAGCGGGCCGGCTGAATGGCCTCGATCCTTCGGACACGGTAGCCGTCTACTCGGATAACCACGGCGGCAAACACATCGCTATCTCGAATCGCGTTTGCATCTGCGTGCCGCGCTTCGCCGTCCTGTCCACGCTGACCTTGCCCATTGGTTATGGCTCATCCCTGGCGGTCGGCGGTACGCAGACCGTCGTTGCCAAGCAAGTGCTAGCGGCTCGGCAGCCGAGCGTCGAGGCAAAACAGAACGTGCAACTGGAAGCCCTGGCCGGCCGACAGCGGCCCAGCGGCATCCAGAGCCAGGAAGGGCTCGTGGACGTCGTTCAGGTCGAAGGCCTGGTCCGGGTGACCGGGCATCTCCAAGAGAAGACCGTGGTGGGCACCCTGGCCGAAAAGGTTCCACCGCCGGAGCGGCCGCTGGTCCTGTGCAAATCGGTTGACAAGCAAGCAGCCCACATCGGCGACGTGGTCACCTTCACACTCCGCTACACCAACCAGGGCGGCCAGCCGATCAACGACGTGGTTGTCTCCGACAGCCTGACCGGCCGATTGGAATACATCGCGGGCAGCGCCAAATCCGACCGCCAAGCGGTGTTCACGATGCAGGAGAACCAGGCGGGCTCGCTGATCTTACGCTGGGAAGTCGGCGGCCCGCTGTTGCCGGGGCAGACCGGTGCGGTGACGTTCCAGGCGCGGATTCGCTAAAGGAAGATCCTAGGTCTTATTGGTCCTATAGGACCTATGGGCTGAATATCGCCTGGGCAGGGAAGCCAGGCAAATGCTACTCCACCGCGCCCGACAGCCCCATCAAGTAACCGCGCAAATCGCAATAGATCTGGTCGCAACGCGCCCGCCATTCGTCGTCGGGGGAATAGCCTCGATTCGGCGGACGCATCGCGACTGTGACTTGAAGAAGGTTGTTGCGTTGGGAGTCTGCCTGCTGCAAGTGCAGGTCCATCTCGATCTGGTCGAACCTGCGGCCTCTGCGCAGCCAGGAGAACGGCCCCCCGCCCGACGGCATGTAAGGGCTGCCGCGTCCGCCCAGAAGCACGCGAATCCGGCCGGGAATACTCTCGATCACTTCGCCGCCCACGTCCTGAACGAAGCCGTGCAGTTTGTAAGCCGCGATCTTCTCGGGCATCCACGCTTCCAGCACGCGCACGACTGCTGTGGGGTCATCCAACCACTCCGACGCACGTGCGGGAGCCGGCGCGGCGGCGCGCGGGTCCTCCGCGGGCAAGGTCTTCAGCTTCACGACCTGTTCGTGGTCAAGCGCGATCTCGAAGCGTTCGGCAAGGTCGCGAGCGCACGCCGGCCGGTCGGCTGGATCCTTGGCCAAGCAGGCCATGACGACGTTTTCGATGTCGGGAGCGACCCAATCGCTGGCACCAATGTCCTCGAAGCGGGGCGGTTCCTCATTGGCGTGCGCCAGCAGAATATCCATCGACGAGCGGCCCGCGAAAGGCAGCTTGCCGGTCAGTAGCTCGTAAAGGATGACGCCGACGCTGTAGAGGTCGCCGCGTTGATCGACTTCTTCGCCACGCACCTGCTCGGGGCACATGTAGCCGGGCGTGCCGACCGCAAATTCGCTGTTCGTGATGGCCGCCTGCTGCAGAGCGGATTGGTCCAGAATCTTGGCCAGGCCAAAATCCATTACTTTGATCTTTTCGTACGGCGTGTCCGGATCGACGACCATCAAGTTGGCGGGCTTCAGGTCGCGATGGATGATGCCTTCGGAGTGAGCAGCTTGCAGCGCCTCGCACAATTGCCCCAGCAAGCGCCCCACCCGGGCTGCGCTTAACCTGCCGTTCTTCAGGAGCAGCGCATCCAGCGATGCGCCCCGGATATACTCCATGATGATGCAGGCTCCCTCGGGGTCATTAAGCGAAGCATCGTAGAGTGTGACCACATAAGGATGTTGGAAGCGCGCCATGAGCAGTGTTTCGCGCTGGAAACGTTCGCAGAACTTGGGCTCGGAAGCGATGTGTTCGTGCATCACCTTGACGACGACCTGCCGGCCAAGGTCGAGCTGGCGCGCGAGGTAGACCCGGCCCATACCGCCTTCACCGAGCAGCTTTGTGGCCTGGTACCTGCCAAGGAAAATGCGTCCGATCATACAAGAATCCGATTTGGAATGGCAAGGCGCGATCCGGCGTAAGTATAGGTCATGCTTGGCAATCGTGCGGGCAAAAGGAATTCGTGCCGGGCCTCACTTCGCGCCGGTCATTAAGACATTTGACAGCAGCCCGTGCACAGCAGGCAGGGGAAGCACCGCGGTGGCGGGAGGCGGGCCATCGCCGATCAGCAGCGGGCGGTCCGCAGGCTCCTGCGCCGCGAGTCCGTGGCTGCCGCGGACCAGCTCCGGGTTCAAGGGAACGACGTCGAAAAGAGTGCGGAATCCAAGCTTCTTCTGCACGAGTCGGAGGAGTGCCCGGCCCCGGGCCCAGTGTAGCTGCGGATCGAAGAAGAGTTCACACGGGTCGTAGCCCGGCTTGCGGTGGATGTCGACGGTGCGGGCGTAATCCGGCGCCAGCCGGTCGTCCAGCCAGAAGGGGTAGGCGAACCAGGCATCCGGCTCGGCCAAGGCGATAAGTTCGCCCGAGCGGGAATGGTCCAGGCCTAGCTTTGCTCGGTCTGCCCCGGCAACCACTCCCGCCACGCCGGGCGACTCCGCCAGCAATTCACGCGCTCGTTCCAAGCTCGCCTGATTATTGACGTATATGTGCGCTAGCTGATGATCGCACACGGCAAACGCCTCGCTGGCGAAAGTATCGAGCACCTCTCCGAAGGGCCCTGGCCGGACGGTCAACAACGCCGCCTGCCGCAGTACACGGTTGGGCAGCACCGCGCGCCGGACCTGCACGTGGCCATACTCGCTCACCACCCAGACACGGGCGCCCAGCGCTACAGCTGCGTCGAGCAAAGGTGCTGTCGCATCGTCAAGCTCCTTGACCAGCCGGGGCATGTCGCAGCCCTGCGGCCCAAAACGCTGCGGGTCGTAATCGAGGTGGGGCAAATAGACCAAGGTGAGATCGGGCCGACTATCTCGTACTACTTGGGCAGCGCAGCGTGCAATCCACTCTGTGCAAGGAAGCCCCGCCAGCGGCCCCCAGAATGTATGGAAGGGAAACGGACCGAGCTTGTCTTCCAAGCGCTCGGTCAAACCCTGAGGAGTGCCGTAAATGCCAAAGACCTTGTTGCCGTCTGCTCCGTAATAGGGCTTGGGCGTCACGCTGATATCGACGGCAGCGCCCTGGTTGAACCACCAGAAGAGCTTGGCACAACGAAACGGCAGCCCGCGTTCTTGCCGGGCCCGCCGGACGCTCTGGTAGATCGGTTCTGCGTCGAGCAAGCGGTTCGACTGCTGCCAGAAACGCACTTCGCCAGTGTCGCGCCAAAGCCAGCCATTGCCCACGATGCCGTGCCCGGCCGGCGTACAGCCTGTGAGGATGCTGGCCTGGGCCGTGCACGTCACGGCCGGCAAGACTTCCTGCAACGGACGCAGCCAGCCTTTGCCAGCCAGCGCGCGTAGGCGCGGCGCGTACTCCAGCAATCGAGGCGTCAGGCCGACGGCATTGAGGACGATCAGCGGAGGCGTGTCCATGGCAGAGTGACCGCGACGGCTTCTTGCTCAGAAAGCGAATACGGCAGGGTTATTGTCGGTCCCGATAGGGTTGTACCTTTTCGTACAGCAAGGTCACCAGCTGCTCCAGGAGTTCCAGGTATTCCGTGGCGGCAATCGTGTGGACCTTATCGATGAGTTGTTCCTTTCGCTCCATGAGTTCTACAAAATGTTCGACTCCGAAGCTGGTGAGCGGTCCACCGGTGCCCTGCAAGGAAAGGAGTTCGTCGATGGCCTCCGGGCTCAACCGGTCGGCCCGGTCTGGGTTGCGCTCGATCCAGGCTTGCAATTCGGGCTGGGTCGCCTGATCGTAGAGGCGTCGAGCCCCATCGGCGCCGGCGGGGGAAGCGCTGATGCGCTGTAAGAGACGCTCCAGAGGCATGTTTCGCAATTCGTTGACGGACAGACTCAAGGCCTTGGCGCACCGACTGACCGTGCCGTTGCGCAGCCGGCGAGCGCCGTTTTCCTGGAGGATTTGGCGGACGGTCTGGCGGTTCAACCCTGCGTTTCGGACAAAGTCTTCCTGGTTCCAGCCGCGCTCCTCGACCAGGCGCGCAATTTTGGCGGCAAGGCCTGCTGGCTCGACAGGTATCTGGCCGTTCATGCCAGAAGATCCTACAGTCTCCGTGCCTGAAAGAACAGGTGCGTTGTGGAGTAAGAATCGCTCTTCGCCTTTGAGAGTGTTTATGCATCCTCTACGGGGCAAGGTCGTCCTCATCACTGGCGGCTCATCCGGAATCGGGCGGGCGACGGCCCTACGGCTGGCCGGCTTTGGGGCCAAACTGAGCCTTGCCGCGCGCACGAAGGCCGCCTTGGACGACGTAGTGCGCGCAGCTGAGGGGCTTGGGGCACAGGGCATAGCCATCGAGACAGACGTGACAAACACCGAGGACTGCCGTCGCGCAGTCGACGAAACGGTCGCACGCTTCGGCCGCCTGGACATCCTTGTTTGCTCGGCCGGCCTGTCCATGCGCGCCTACTTTGCGGGTTCCGATCTGGCAGCAATGGAACGAGTCATGCGCGTCAATTTCTTTGGCACTCTTTATGCCACGCACTTTGCTTTACCCCACATCAAGCAAAGCCGCGGATCGCTGGTCGCCCTGAGCAGCTTGACTGGCCTCCGCGGTATCCCGTCCTATGGCATCTATGGTGCCAGCAAATTTGCAGTGCGGGGGCTGTACGAAAGTTTGCGCCTCGAGCTGAAGCGCGACGGCGTGCACGTGGGCGTTGTGGCGCCGGGGTTTGTCGATACTCCGCTACGCCAGAACGTCCTTGGCCCCGACGGCAAGGCCTGGACCACGCCTCCCGAACCACCCTTCCGCATCTGGCCCGTGGAGAAATGCGTGGACCAGATCATTCGCCTGATTGTCAAACGGCGCTCGCAAATCAACCTGCCCTGGTTCATGGGGCCGCTCTTCTGGCTGGACGAAATCGTCGTGCGCTGGATCGGCAACATGATCCTCCGCTACGCTTTCCCGCCGGTCTAGATGACCGGGCGGCAATCTGCTGATACTAGCCCGCAGCGTTAGCGAGGTCCTCGCTGACGCTTCGGGCTAGTATTCGCGGAATCGTGCGCGGTGATAGAGATGACCATGCGAAGTAGGATGGCATGGGCGGCGCTCCGTCCTCCGTCAACTGTCCATGCAGCATGGATGACCCACTCGCTCGGCAGGCGCACGCGGATCATGCCGGATTTGCAACTGTAAGCTATACTTGCCGGGGCATTTTCTGTGTCCCCAAATCTCGGTGCGAAGTCTGGCGAGGAATCAATCATGGCCGCCGCGAACTCCCCTCATCCTGCGCTCATGGAATCGATCGACATGCTCTTCACCGGCTTCGTCACGGAGGGATCGGCGTACGTCCCGGCGCCCCGAAGCTATCCAGGAGCGACAATATCGACGGTCCATCCCCAGCAGTCGGCCCGGCCGGTGGAGTTTACGCCGACGCCGTTTCCCGAGGGCGAACAGCCAAATGTCAAAGCTGCGCACGAATGGCTCGCCAACGAAAAGCGCAAGCTCGAGGAGTACACACGCAGCCAATTCGGCACGATCCAGCAGCAGCACCAGGCCTTGCTGGCAAAGCACTTCCGCAGCGAGGAGGCCCTGGCCTTGCGCGCCCAGGAACTCAACCGCGAGATGCAGTTCCTGGCGTCGCAATCCGAAGCGATGCAGCAGCGCGCCCGGGAACTGGCGGAGCATGAAACACAGCTCAAGGCGCAGACAGAGAAGCTCGCCCAGGCCCAGGAGGAGCTGTTGGCCCTGCAGGACAGCAGTGAAAGCACGCGCCGCGACGTGGAGGCCCAACAAACGTTCCTCAATCAATTGCGTGCCGACACAGCCCAGCTCCAACAAGCCAGCCAGAGCGCACGCACCGACTTCGCTCTTCTGGAAACGTCACTTCGAGAGCGCCAACAAGCCTGGGAGAAAAAACAGAAGGAATTCATCGAGCGGCAGGCGCAGATGGAACAGCGTTACCAGGCCCTCGAAAAGGCCGAGGAAGCGTCGAAACGGCGTCTGGCCGAGCTTGATGAACTGGAAGATCATCTGCGGCGCGAATTCGAGCAAAGTGAAAGACAACTGATTGCCGAGCGCCGCGAGATCGAGTTGCTGCGTTCAAGGCTGCAAACGCCTCGCGAACGATTGCAGCCGGGCGGCCAGCGAGCGGCTACCAACGGTTGACGGGGAGTTGTTCGAAGCTGTTCATGCCTATGACTAAAAATCTGCGCGCGGGCGCTCCTGCCGCTTTTGACTTGGCTATCGGCGTGACCTAGCCTTATGAATGGAATAAACTTCGAAAAGGTAACCAAAGAGGCTGTCATGTCCGAAATCGATCCCGTCGATTCACCGCAAAACCCTGCCTCCTTGACCACCGAACGCCGGGCCAGCGTTCGTTATTCGACCAAGTTGACGACGCTTTGCCAAAAAACTGCGGCAGACACGCATGACTTTTGGCTCCTGGCAAAAGTGCAGGACCTTTCTGCAAGCGGCGTCCGCCTGCTGGTCGGGTCCCCTTTCCGTGCTGGAGCGCTCGTCGACATCGAGCCTATTCGACCGAGCTCGGGGTTCATGCGCCCGCTGCAAGCCCGCGTGGTCTATTCCAGCCAGGACGCGAACGGCGGTTGGGCCGTCGGCTGCGAGTTTCCCAATCCTCTCAGCGAGGAAGATCTGCAGACCTTGCTCTAGGCCATCCGACTAGGGCGCGAAGCGAGCGATAGGGCTTATAGGTCCTGTAAGACCTATGGGATGGCGCATCGCCTTCTCAATTACAGATGAGTTGCTCCCGTGGACGTGGCCACGGTCGCAGGTGCGGCCGGTTTTGCCGACTTGGCGTGGCTTGCCTCGGCATATTCCTTGGAAAAGAGCACCAGCCCGGCGCCCAGGCCGGCGAGGAGGATGCCGACGTAAAGCGTCCAGTGAGGCGTTTCCTTGGGTAGACCGAAGTGCAAGGGCGATTGCTCCGGATGCCAGAAAAGGCTCACCAGTGTGTTGATGACAGGGGCTAAGGCAAAGATCACGGGAGCGACGTAAATCCGCGGTCCCTTGAATTCGAACGTTGCGAAAATCACGCAGAGGGCACCCAATGCGCCCGCGATTCCCGCCAGAATTGCAAGTGTGGTCCCTGAAACCGTAAACTGCGGCGCCTTGCCTCGGTACCACAGGATGGCGATCGGGAAGAGGATGGCGATTAGAAAGTAGGCAATTCCCACGCACAGGAAAGAGGCATAGGAACTCTTCAGCTCCTTCCCCCCCTGGGCGATCAGAGGCACATACACGCCCCAGCAAAGCCCGGCTAAAGCGACAAACACCATCCAGATCCTCGATTCCATTACCTTCTCCCCTATAAGAGAACGACGGCTCGCGAGAGCGTATCTAAGAGTCCGACCCTCGGTCAGAATTGAGGGCCCCGCTCTGGCATCCAGAGCAAGATCGGGCTCACAAAACTTTTTTTATTCTCGGCGTAAGGCGGGGATCAAGGGCGCTCGCAAGGTAGCGGCCACGGCTGCCGCCCCCGGTGCCAACCCTACCAATAATACTATCGCAAGGAAGACCAGTAGATAGAACCAAGGCACTTCGCCTTGGGCGCCTGTCAAGTGCGGCGCCACGGCCAGCAATGCGGATACCGCGCCCATCACCAGGCCGAGGATGAGCAAGAAGCCGTTCTCCGCGAGCACGAGCCAGGCCAGCGCGGCCTTGCGAAAGCCGAGCGCGCGCAGGAGCGCCAACTCGCCGCGCCGCTCCCAGACGCTGCGCAGCAAGACCACGGCGAGCCCCAGCGCGCCCATAATCAGCCCCAAGCCGCCCAGGGCCTGGAAGGTGGAGAGATAGGTGTTTTCCACGGCCAGGAAGGATTGCAGCCGCTGTTTGGTCCTGGTGACGATGAAGCCGTGATCGCCCAACGCGGTTTCCAGCAACGCCTTCGTCCGGCCGATTTGATCCGGAGCAGCCTGTACGAGGAAAAACTGGTATCCCTCGTTTCGGGGATAGAGTTTGACGAAGTTCGCATCCGATAAAAGCAGGCCGCTTTGGAAGACGCTATCTTGCAGCAGGCCCACCACACGCAGGCGCCTTGGCGCGCCGCGTTCGTCCGGCACCGTCAGCTCACCGCCCAGTTTACCGTGGAGCATCCACTCGACGGTGTTCGCCTCGCCAAAGACCGGTATGGCGCCGTCGTCGCGGGCTTCGTCGAGGAGCAACCAGGGTTTGGTGCGCTCCCTGTCGGTGTTGGCTTCCGTTTCTTTGAACAGGAATCCGCCGCGCTCGATCAATCTTTGCGGCACCCCCAGAATACGCGGCCGCGTCGGCCGGTAGAGGTTCAAACAACTGGCGTCGTCGCCGCTGCGAACACGGAAATTATAAATCAGGACATCCTGAAGCGCGCTTCGTGCCTGGGTCGGGAAGTTGAGTTCCTCTTGCCCTTTGGGGCTGTTCAGGTCCTGATAGACCGGCAGGTCCGATTCGGCGAGAAGCGAGAACCCGCCGCTGCCGGCATACACATCGAGAAAATCCTTGGCCGGATCACGGTAGAACGATTCGACCGCAACGATCAGGAAGGTGGCGGAGGCTAGCAACCCGGCCGTCAGTAGACTACGCGCTGGATGGCGCGCAGCGTTTCGCACACCCAGGCGCGCCAGCCCTGGCGCCCCGGAGCCGACAACCGCACCCTGCCGGGAGCGGCACATCCAGAACCACATGCCCGCCAGACTCGCAGTCAAGAGCAGGGCGCCGCTGCCAAAAAAGGTCAGCGCCTGTTCTTCCTGCCCCTTGACGAACCCGCCTAGCCCCAGGCAGGCCAGGGCCCCGACGGCGGCAGCTCCGCTAACCCAGGGACTCCAGCGTGCCGGCCGGCTGACCATCCCTGGGCTCGATTCCTCGCTGGTTTCGCCGACAAGCAGGGCGCGCGCTGGGATGCGCCCCAACATCCTCACCGCCCAGGCAATCGTCAGCACGCTCACGATCAAGGCGGCGCCATAGCCGATCAGTAAGCTTTGGCCGGTGATGTGCAGGCGCAAGAAAGAGCGGTCCAGCGTGCCAGGCCACCAGGCGTGCAGGAATTCGAGCATCAACCAGCCGTAAACCGCCGCGCCGGCCAACCCCAGGAGCCCTCCAGCCACAGTAAGAATCGCTCCCTCTCCGAGCAGCAACCGCCGGACGGTTGCTCGACGAAAGCCGAGCGCCAGCAGCAGACCGATTTCCTCCGCGCGACGATCGAGGTTGAGCCGAAACAGCAAACCGACAAGCAGCAGGGCTGCGGCAATGAGAAAGAAGCTGAAGCCAAGGAACAACCCGCCAAAGTCGGTTGCGCCGGAGCTTCCTTGCAGGGCGCGCTGGCGCACGGCGTCGAAGACGAAGCCACCCTGCTCCGGCTGAAGACGTTCTAGCAGCTTCCGGCGGAAGTCCTCGGCAGACTTGGTGAGGTCGGTAGACGCGGGCGCCAGACGGATGGAAGTAAGTGCGCCAAAACGGCTGCTCCAGAGCCGTTGGCCGTCGGCCAGCGTCAGGTATGCCTTTGGCGTGGTGCGGTATTCTTCCCAGTACTTCTCATCCGCGGCCCCGACGAGCTTGTTGTCGTATGGAAAAGGCGGATTCCAGTCGCGCAGATCGAGTTTGTCGGTGATGCCGGGAAATTCCGGCGTCACGTCGGGGTCAGCGGCGGCACCCTGTAAGGGTACCAGGCCGCGCAGACGAAAAGTCGCGGTACTTTCGCGAAGCTTTCCCTCTTCCTCCGGCTCGAAATAGGTGAGGGTGATCGACTCGCCCGGACGGGCCCGGAGGGGAGACGCCGGCCAGTCAACCAGGACAATTTCGCCGTCCTTCAAATCTTTCGCGTCGGCCGGCAGGAAGGGACCCAGCGGGGCCGGGAGTGCAGGATCGAGCGCGGCGACAATCGAGTAGGGGATTGATTTCTTGCCGTCGGAAATGCGGTTAGCCAGGTAGACCAACGTCGGCGCAGCCGGCATGCCTGTCTCTTTGGCCGAGGCCATGGCGGCGGCGGCTACGGCCGGCTCGAGGAGCATTTGCCGGCTCTCCAGGCTGAGATAGTTGTGGTGCGTGCGATAGAACTCGCTCAGCTCTGCGCGGTCCAGTACGCCGTCCTGATTCCGGTCCGCCTCCCGGGCAAGCGAATCAGCCACGCGCCGCCGCCATTCATTGCGCGTCAACTTCCCGTCGTGGTCGCGATCTAGTTTCTCGAAGAGAGCCGCCACTCGGCTCTCCGGCGTGTGCAAGACCAGCCCCCAGTCCTCCAGCGTAAGGTGTTGTTGCAGGCTCTGCTGGAGGCGTGGCGTATCCAGTCCGCTGGCCAGTAGGCCGTTGACCCGGTCCTGCTGGTGAAGCTTGGCCTGGAGGACGCGCAGCGGCACGAACACGTTTCGAGGCGTCTCCGGACTGGGATTCAGAGTGAAGCGCCCCAGCCCTTCGTTCGGAATAACGGCAGCCACGCCGAGCGTGAGTTCGTCGAGAACGTCGCTGATGTCGCGACGGCCCAGCAGGATTTCGCGCGGGATTGCGCTGACCTTCTGGAGATGCAAGGTGAGTCGGCCGCCTGCGCCGACGCCCAATTCCTCGGCGAGCGCGGCATTGAGCACCACTTCTTCTCTCTCCGAATCCCAGAATGCCGCGCTGATGGGTGTGACGCTCGCCGCCGCTCCCGCCGACCCGCGCCAGAAGCTGCTGTTCACGCCCAGGATCGAGACCTTGCCCGCGCGTGTCACGGGGTGTTGGAGAGCACTGGCCGGGGCCGCCTCCGTTCCTGTGCTCGCCGATCCCTGGAGCATGATAATCGGGCTGATGGTTTCCGCGTTCAGCTCCTGGGCGAGTTCGGCGCGGAAGAAGCGCGGAGCGACCAGGCTCTGATCGACCCAGGCGAGCTGCTGCAGGGTCAGGTCGCGCAAGCTCCCGCGCAAGGAATCTCCGACGAGAAGTGCTCCGGCCAGGACAGCCGTGCCCACTGCGACGCCGAGAAGGATAGCGCTGTTGCCGCGGCAGTGATAGAACAGGTTACGTAACAGCAGGCGCGTGCCCGTCATGATCTGCCCCCGCCGGCTTCCAAAGTCCCGTCCACCATCTCCGCTTGCCTTGGAAAACTGCGGGCTAATTCCATGCTATGGGTGACGACAACCAGGATGGTCTGCTCCTGGCGATGCAGGTCGAGCAGTAACTGGCTCACGGCCAAGGCGGTGTGGCGATCGAGGTTGCCGGTCGGCTCGTCGGCCAGGAGCAACACGGGATGCTGAATCAAAGCGCGCGCGACGGCCACGCGCTGCCGTTCGCCGCCGGACAACTCCGCCGGCCGGTGCTCCAGGCGGGCCGATAGGCCCACGTGTCCGAGCAACTGCTTCGCCCACCGCTCGATCTCCGTGCGATTGCCTTTGCCGACAAGGGTAGGGATCAACACGTTTTCCAGCACTGAACATTGGGGCAGCAGATGATGGTCTTGAAAAACAAAACCAATGTATCGATTGCGAAAATCAGCCAAATCACGCTCGGGCAGCCTAAATGGATCCTTGCCATCGAGGCGAATGCTACCCGAAGTAGGGGTGTCCAGCGTGCCCAGAAGATGCAGCAGCGTGCTTTTGCCCGACCCCGAAGGCCCCATCACCGCCAGCGCTTCGCCACGATGTAATTCCAAGTTCACATTGCGCAGGACGGACAAAGAACCGCTACGGGTAGAGTATTCCTTACAAAGGCCCTGAACTTGGAGAGACATTATGGGTTGGCTCGAACATTTTGGTGACCACAATCGTCTAAAATATAGGTGTATCAAAGGGTGCCCGGTTCGTCCTACGGGCAGCCAAGGATAAGCAGAGGAAGAGGCATCATATTTAGCCGCGCTAAGCGGAAGCAGGATTCCCAGTAGGCGGGAATCATCCTTCTCGGATACATTTGGACAGCAATACGGAGGCGTCCGAGAAGGGGACAAGCACGCTATCGCTCCTGGCGATCATTGTCCTTCCCGCCCTAGGGCTTCGGCTTGGCAGCTTTGGCATGGTCGTTGGCAGTAACCGCTCTCGGCCCACGGATGGAGCGGTTGTTGGCATCAGGATTGCTGAGGTAAAAAGGGTTGGTCGCGAGGCCTGACGGTCCACCGAGTGATCTTCAGAGCCCGCTACCGGTTTTCATTGTTTTCAAAAAGTTTTTGATGTTTCCTCCGCTGTGCGCATCGACGTAGATGTAGCATCGGCCGCAGGAAACCAAAGCCTGGGGGTGCGCCATGTGTCGGTCGTCCTACGCTCTTCCATCTCATTATTTCCTAGGTGCTATAGCTGCCGGACTGTTGCTTGGTTCGGGTATCTGCCATGCCCAGACAATCCGGGGAGGCGGCTTCGGCGGCTCCGGAATAAGTGGCGGAATTAGCGGCATCAGTGGTGGCCTGAGTGGCGGCATCAGCGGTGGTCTGAGCGGCGGCCTAAGCGGCGGCATTGGCGGTTTGAGCGGTGGCACCAGCACGAGCGGTGGCAGCCTCGTGGGTGCTGCAACCTCCAGGCCTGACCGCGCGTTCTTGACACCCTTGCAGGTTCAGTCAACTGGTTGGATTGGCATGGGAGGCTCGGGCGGTCTGAGCGGCGGCTTGAGCGGTGGCCTGAGCGGCGGCTTCGGCGGTGGCCTGAGCGGTGGCTTGGGCGGCGGCTTATCCGGCGGTTTCGCCGGTTTGAGCGGCGGCATTGGTGGTGGGTTAAGCGGCATCGGCGGCTTGGGTGGCGGCTCATTCGCCGGCGGCATTGGTGGCATTGGCGGCCTTGGCGGCGGTGGTTTTGGCGGCTTCGGCGGCGGTTTCGGCGGAGCCCTCGGCCTCGGCGGAGGCTTCTAGTCCGCACCGTTCGCTGCCCGGTTCCGTCGCCTGAATTCTCGCTTGGTTGCTCGTCCACTGCAACCGAAAGCGCGTCGTTCGCGAGTTTTGAATTATCCCTACGTCGACCCCCCTAGGTTCGGCCCGTCGCGAATTGATCGCGATGGGCCGACTGTCATTTACGTTTCGAGCCAAACCTGCCAATTGCCCTCCTCGCTATGTGGAAGCAGGTCTCAAGCGCTTCACGCTCAACATCTCGGCGCGAGACAGTTGGCTCAATACAGACTGGGCCGGATCGCAGCGCAAAGATTAAAACTTGATGAGTCCCTGTATTCTGCAAGAATACCTTGCGTATGCTGTCTCTGTGTTTGCACCGCTGGTCTAGTTCGAGATGCTAAGCGTCGTTCTTGGAGAGGTATCGTTATGAATCGCATGCGCGGGTGGATGTGGGTTGGGCTGACGTTGGCCGCCTGCTTGACGATTGGCCAATATCAAGAAGCTTTCGGCCAGGGCGGCGGCGGACGTAGGCAGGGCGGGACTCCAGCGCCTGCAGCACCACAGGCGTCTGTCTCGGAACCCTTGCGCACCGTGCCCGAGCGGCCGTTCGACGTGAAGGACATCCGACTCGAGTTGCAGGTCGATCTGGCAAAAAAAATCGTAGACGGCAAGGCGACCCTTGAAGTGCGCAGCGTGAAACCGATCAAGAATATCAGTCTTGATGCCGTCGGCTTCAAGGTGAAGCAGGTAACGCTAGCCAGCGCGGGGCAGAAAGCCGCACCGGCGCACTTCAAGCATGACGGCAAGAAACTGTCGGTCGATCTCGATTCCCCGTGGCCGGCCGGCCGCACTGGCACACTGCAGGTCGAGTACGTCGTCAAGGAACCCAAGGATGGCTTGCACTTCTTCGCGCCCACGCGCTCCGAGCCCAAGGCGCCGCTCTCGGTATGGAGCCAGGGCGAACCGGTCAGCAATCGCTACTGGTTTCCGTGCATCGATGCCCCAGACCAGCGCCAGACCACGGAAATCGTCGTGACGGTGCCTGAAGGCTTCGAGGCGGTCTCGAACGGCAAGCTGATCGAGCGCAAAGAGAATAGCGCGGCGCACACCGTCACGTTCGACTGGAAGCAGGACAAACCGCATCCGGCGTACTTGGTGACATTGGCGGTTGGGCAGTACGACGTGGTGCGCGAAACCTGGGACAAGATTCCGGTGCTTTACTATGTGCCCAAGGGGCGCAAGGACGACGCCACGCGCAGCTTTGGTCATACCCGCGAAATGCTCACCTTTTTCAGCCAACGCTTTGGCATCCATTACCCCTGGGATAAATATGCCCAGATCATCGGCTACCAGTACGGCGGCGGCATGGAGAACACCAGTGCGACCACGCTTGGCGAAATGGCCCTGCGCGACGAGCGCGGCATGGCCGAAGGTCCGGCGGACTCTCTCATTTCCCATGAGCTTGCCCACCAATGGTGGGGAGACTTGGTCACCTGCCGGGATTGGTCGCACCTTTGGCTCAACGAAGGTTTCGCTTCCTATGCGGAAGCACTGTGGGACGAGCATAGCAAGGGAGCCGACGAGTACGCCCTGAACATGTTCCACAAGGCTCCCGGAGCCATCCGCGGCGGCAACCGCCGGCCGGTAGTCGATCGGCACTACCGCACGCCCGATTCCATGTTCGACGGCCGCTCGTATCCCAAGGGCGCGTGGATTCTGCACATGCTTCGCTCGCAACTAGGCGACGAGGCATTCTGGAAATCGATCCAGCGCTACGGCACGGAACACCGCCTGCAAAGCGCCGAGACGACCGATTTCCGCCGCACACTGGAGCGCGAGACCGGCAGGAGCTTGGACCGATTCTTCTATGATTGGACCGAGCGCCCCGGCCACCCCACGCTCGAAGTCACGAGCGAATATCTTGCCCCAACGCAGCAGGCCAAGGTGGTAGTCAAGCAAACTCAATCGAGCGAGGCCTTCGCCTTCCCGTTCACGGTTGCCATTCGCTCCAAGGGCAAAGAGCCAACCGTCGTCCAGGAGTACGTGACCGAAAAAGAACATACCTTCCTCGTTCCGCTGGCTGAACGGCCGGAACAGATCGACGTGGACCCCGACCAGGGCGTGCTGGCCGAAATGAAAGAAACGAAGGATGCCTCCTACTGGCGAGCGCAATTGCTGGACTCTCCCGGTGCCGTATCGCGCATTCGAGCTGCACGCCACGTGGGCGAGAGCAAGGCCGACGCCGATCGGGAGTTGCTCGTCAAGGCCCTGGCCAGTGAGAAGTTCGGCGGCGCACAGGTCGAGATTGCGGCCGCATTGGCCAAAATTGGCGGCGCTGCCAGCCGAGATGCTCTGCTCGCAGGCGTGAAGGATTCCGATCCCAAGGTGCGTCGGGCCTGCATCGACGGACTTCGAAGATTTGCGGCCGACGCCGCCATTGCCGCAGCGATGAAGGAAATACTCAATAAGGGCGATGCCACCGATTCCGTGGAAGGTGCCGCCATGTCGGCCTACGCCAAGCACGCAGGCAAGGCAGGCGTTGCTCTGCTGGCGGCTTACCTGGCCAAGCCCTCCATCAATGACAACCTGCGCACGTCCGCACTCATCGCCCTGGGCGACGTTCAGGATTTGGCGGTTCTGGATGCTCTGTTGGACATGGCCCAGCCGGGCCACCCGCGCCGCGCGCGGGGGGCCGCGTTACGCGGCCTGGGCCAGTTGGCGCTGAAAGCCAAGCCGAACGACCAGCAGCGCGAGCAAATCCTGAAGGCGCTTACCGCCGCTCTCGAGGAAGACAACAACATGGTCCGCTTCGGCGTCATGAATACCCTTTCCGAGCTGCGTTCGATGGCCTCGGGCACCTTGCCCACGCTGGACAAAATCGCCAAGGACGACGGCAACGAACGCCTGCGCGATCTGGCCAAGAGAACAGCCGAAAAGATCCGGACATCGATGAAGCCGCCGCAGAAGGTAAAAACGGACACAAAGTGATAGAGATCAGGGCTTAAAGCTCAAGTTGGATGGCATGCCCATTGCGGCACTCGGAGCTTGCCACCCTTCTTGAGGACCTGTCGGAAATCTGGGACTGTCATATAGCAAATTCGAAGGCGCGAGAGGGCAATGACATGCGGCGGCCATGGACTACACTTGCAGGATTCTTGTTCGTCGCGGCTTCTGCCATTGCCGCCGACAAGTACGGCGACATCAGCGGCCTCAAGCTGGCCAAGCCGGAAGACAGGGAAGACGTGAAGAGCGTGCCGCCGCCCAAGGACGCGATTGTGCTCTTCGACGGCAAGTCACTCGACAACTGGACTACGCTTGACGGCAAAGCGCCCGCGCCCTGGAAGCTGGTCGAGGGCGGCGCCATGGAAGTCCACGGCGGCAACATCCTCTCCAAGCAAATGCTCGCCGGCGACTTCAAGCTGCATGTCGAATTTCGTGTGCCTTACCTGCCCGACAAGAAGGGCCAGGCACGCGGCAACAGCGGCGTCTACGTCCAGGGCCGTTACGAGGTTCAAGTCCTCGATTCTTACGGAATCGAGAAGCTGGAGATGGGCGATTGCCAGGGCGAACGCATCAAACTCCACCTCAATTATTGAGAGGGCCTTGATTGGGACAAGTGTACAGGCCTACGATTCTTCCGGACTTTCACCTATTTCCCGGAGGAACGCATGGTTGCTACTACTCACGTGGGGTTGTTTA
>DATGZX010000178.1:0-6193 GCA_035296965.1 Gemmataceae bacterium | reverse complement strand
GATGTGCCGCGGCTTGGCAAAGGTATACATCTCGATCAACTGCAGGAAGTCGCCGGGATATTCACTGCGGATAAGGCCATCCAGTGCCAGCCCCATGCGCTTGACGTTGATGTACTGGCCGTCGTAGCGCATGGAGCCGCTCATGTCGAGCAGAACGGCCGTGGCGCACTTGGGATTGTTGCGCGTGCGGTGGATTTCGATGTCGTCGGGCCGCATGCACACGGGCAGGCCGGGGCCGCTACGCAGCATGGCGTTGACCATCGACGCGGGAATGTCCATGTGCGTGACCGAGTCGCCGAACTCGTAGGACTTCGTCTGCTGCATCTCGATGGCGCCTTCGCCGACGATCGGCCCCTGGTGCCGGCCGGCGCGCGAGGCCTGCAGGGCACTGAAGATCTCGCTGAGCAGCCGGGATTGGAAGAGGCGGTAGGCCTTGGGCGTCAACTGGTAGCCGTCCTTGGTTTGTTCGATGCCTTGCTGCCTGGCCAACTCGCGCAGGTATTCTTCGATCTGCTGCCTTAGGGCGCTCAACTGTTCCAGGTCTCCAGGCTCGGCGAACTGGGCCAGCTCCTCAAGGTCGATGATGCCAATCTGCGCGGTCTTGGCGGCCTCTTCCAGTTGTTTGAGCAACCGATCGATCGTTTCCAGCTCTTCCTTGATCTCCAGTGCCTGGGGAACCGTCAGCACCGTGCGACCGGTGAACTCGTACTTGGAGGCCAGCTCGTCGATTTGATACTTTTCGCCCAGGCGCTCGATCAGGTGCAGCAACTGGCGGGCGAAGCGGCTCTGTTCGTCGCCGGCCGCGTACCAAAGGTGTTCGAGGTCGCGGATCTGTTCCTCGCGCACCGCTTCGACAAATCGTTTGACGAGTTTGGGGGTCGGAGTTATCTGGCTGGCGAAGTCGCGGTAGCGCTTACGGCTCTCCTCCTGAACGCGGTCGGTTTCATAGGTCGCGAGGATCTTGCGCTTCCGCTGGCGGAGGATTTCCATCAAGGCTTCGAGGCTCGGCCCCAGCCCCTTGATCTGCGTCGGATCGATGCGGACGGCCCGGGCCAATTCTTCCGGTGTCAGGCGGCGCGTGCTGCCGTAGTAGAGCAGATGCTCGAAGGCAGGCGAAACCATGTCAGGCGGCGGCGCCGTGGGGCTGGGAAAATGAACCGGGTCGTACTTCTGGTACGTGTGGATGATGCCGCCGAGCTGCTCACTTGAACTCATAGGTAATTCTGCCGTGATGTTGGGACCGGGAGATGCGATCGCTCGCATACAGGCCGGCCAGAACGAACTCGATGCAGGAAGCACGCACGGCGGCACTGTCGCTGGGGTTCACCTCGAACGCCTTGTCCCAGGCCTTGGGCACGCGCTTGAGGCGCTCGGCGTAGTGCGCCGAGGGGAGCATGTCGCCTACCTCGATCTTGACCCCTTTGCCGAAGATATCGACGATCTCGTCGAGGCCGTGTTTCTCGACGTATTCTTCGAAGACCGTGCGGATGGCTTCCGCCTGGATCGCTTCGAGCACCTGGCGTTCGGACATTTGATGGCTGCCCATCATGTCGAGCTCCACCTTGCCGAGCGAGGAAGAGTAGAGATGGCCAAGGTCGCTGATGCGCGGCACGGCGGGCCGTTCGCCCAGGCGGACGCCGCGCTGGCGGGCGCTGGCAACCATCGTGCGATAGTTGGCGATGCTGAAGCGGGCACTCACGCCCGACTGGTGATCGACATATTTCGACCTGCGGGCGCTGATGCTCACCTGCTCGATGATCTCGCGCATGAAGTAAGGCACGAGCACCGGGTAACCACTGTCCAGATCGATGCCAGCTTCCTGCTCCATGATCTCGATGCCGGTGGCGCGGTCGAGGGGATAGTGGGTTTGGATGAGCGAGCCGATGCGGTCCTTGAGCTGGGGAATGACCTTGCCGCTGCGATTGTAGGTGGCCGGGTTTGCGGAGAAGAGGATGAGCACGTCGATGTCGAATTGCACGGGATAGCCGCGGATTTGCACGTCGCGCTCTTCCAGGATGTTGAAAAGGCCGACCTGGACCAGCTCGTCTAGCTCCGGGATCTCGTTCATGGCGAAGATGCCGCGATGCATGCGCGGGATCAAGCCGAAGTGAAGCGCTTCCTCGGCGGACATGCTGGTGCCGCCCGCGAGCTTGGCCGGGTCGATTTCGCCGATGATGTCGGCAAACTTGGTGCCGGGCGCGAGGCGCTCGGCATAGCGCTGCTTGCGCGGCCACCAGGCAATCGGGATCTCTTCTTCAGGAAGGTCGGCGATCAAGCGCCGGCAAACGCGCGTGATCGGGCGATAGGGATCGTCATGCACGGGCGACAAGGGCTCGGCAATGTACGGGATCTCTTCGTCGAGGAAACGGACGAGGGAGCGCATCAGCCGGCTCTTGGCCTGCCCTTTTTCACCCAGGAAGAGCATGTCGTGGCCGGCGATCAGGGCCAGGTTGATCTCAGGAATGACGGTATTGTCGTAGCCGATGATCCCGGGGAAGAGTTCCTCCTTCTCCTGCAGCATGCGAATGAAATTATCGCGAATTTCTTGTTTGACTGTTTTCGAAACCCAGCCGCTTTCGCGCAGTTGCTTGAGGTTCGACGGTCGATTGGCCGGTGTCACCCAGTTGCCTCCTCCCAGCATTGGCCCGAGTACGGCGTCTCTCCTGAATCCGCCAGGCAGCGGGCATCACGTAATTGTAGGGGGACGGGTCCATAGCAGACCAGAAGAAGTTGGCGAAGGGTGCGCTTCCAATGAGCGAAAGGATGGCAAATCGTTTAGCCGCGACCCAGCGGGGAGCGCGAACAGATGGGAGACAGGTGGCTCTCTGTTGAGTCCGCAAAAAGTCATTGCAAATTGGATACTGCTGACGCGCTCCCCGTTGGGTCGCGGTTAAACGATTCGTCCTTAGTTTCGGCCTGGGGGGCCGATGCGCTCTTTGCCGACCAGGGCGCGCAGTACCTCTGGGACGAGGATGGAGCCATCGGCCTGCTGGTTGTTTTCGAGGATGGCGACCAGCGCTCGGGAAACGGCGACGGCTGTGCCGTTGAGCGTGTGCACGAACCGTGTGCCCTTGTGGCCGGGAACCTTGTAGCGAATGTTCAGCCGACGCGCCTGGTAGTCGGTGCAATTGGACGTGCTTGTGACTTCGCCGTACTCGCCTCCTTGCCCGCGGCCCGGCATCCAGGCTTCGAGGTCGTACTTGCGGTAGGCGGGACCTCCAAGATCACCCGTGCAGGTGTCGATGACGTGATAGGGCAGCTGCAAGCCTTGGAAGATCTTCTCCTCGATCTGCAGCAGCTCCTGGTGCAGGTCTTCGCTTTGATCGGGCGTGGAGAAAGCGAACATCTCGACCTTGGTGAATTGGTGCACGCGGTAGAGCCCGCGCGTATCCCGGCCGGGAGCGCCCGCCTCGGTGCGGAAACAGTGCGACAGGCCGACGTACTTGATGGGAAGCTGCAGCTCGTCGAGGATCTGGTTCCTGTGCATGCCGCCCAGGGTAATCTCGGCGGTGGCGATCAAGCAGAGGTCGGTATTCTCGATGCTGTAGATCTGCGTTTCGGGGCCGCGCGGGATGAAACCTATCCCTTCGAGCACCTCGGCGCGGGCGACGTCGGGCGTGATGATCGGCGTGTAGCCCTCGCGGAGCAGCGTCTGCATGGCGTAGTGGACCAGCGCCAGCTCCAGGAGCACCGCCTCGTTCTTGAGGAAGTAAAACTTCTGCCCGGCGACGGCGGCGCCGGCCTCGAAATCGACCAGGTTGAGCGCCTCGGCCAGGGCGACGTGATCCTTTGGCTGGAACTCGAACTTTCGCGGTTCGCCCCATTTTCGCAGCACCTTGTTATCCCCGGCAGTGGTGCCAACCGGGGCGTCGGGATGCGACATGTTGGGGATGCCGCTGAGCGCGGCCCGCACTTCCGTCTCGAGTTCACGGCTACGAGTCTCAAAGCTCGCGGCTTGCTCGCGCAGATCGCGCCCTTCCTGGATCAGGGCCTGCTTTTTTGCGGCGTCCTTTTCTTTCGGGATAAGCTTCGAGATCTCATTCTGCCGCTGCTGCACTGTCTGCGTTTCCTGCGCAACGCGTTTGCGCTCGTCGTCGAGCCCGATGACTTTATCGACATCGACCTGCACATTACGTTTGCGGCAGTTCGCCTTCACGGCGTCTAGATGTTCGCGGATGAATTGAACGTCGAGCATGGCAACCTTGGAAATGGTTTCTTGATCGACTGCCGCCTGAAGAGTTAAAAGGATATTGGCGAATCCTTTTCATCGAGATACTTGAGGTACTCGAAGGATTGGCCGCGATATTTGTCTTCGTAAGTTTGCAAATTGAACCGAATCGCTTCGAGCGAGTCCTCTTTCCCATTCTGTAACTCGCCAGGCAACGTCTCAAGTGCGTCGGCAAGGTCGTGGATTTGTTCGTTGCGGCCGCCTAGGGCCAAATTCCGCGCCTCGACGAAGCCCCAGTGGAGAATGTAAAGAAGGCGGCTTTCGAGGTCTTGCCTTGCTTGGATCATGGCGCGCGACTCGCTCAAGCCGTAAAAGAATGTCCCGCCCCGCTCGACTCCTTCGAGTGCTATACGGCCTGTGGTGAATACCGATACCAATAGGCCGTAGCCGCATTCGCCAGAATGCGGGGGAACTGTGATATAGCCCGCATTCTGGCGAATGCGGCTACGGGGCGATGTCTCATTCTTGACCGCGATCAGTATAACAGCAACTACGGCCTCTTCTCCAACGGCACGTACGGCACATCGTGCTTGCCCACGTAGATCTGTTCCGGTCGGAAGATGCGGTTGTTCTTCAGCTGCTCCAGCCAGTGCGCGAGCCAGCCGGCGACGCGGGCCATCGCGAAGATCGGCGTGAAGACGTCGCGTGGGATGCCTAGCGAGTGGTAGATGATACCGGAGTAGAAATCGACGTTGGGATAAATGCCCTTGGGGCCGAGCATGCCCGCGGCAACGCGCTCCAGCTCGATCGCCAGCTCGTAGGTTTTTGGCCTGCTGGTCTCAGCGAAGACGTGTTCGGCCAGCTCCTGAAGGACGGTGGCGCGCGGATCCTTGACTTTATAAACACGATGGCCGAAGCCCATGATCTTCTTCTTGTGCTGGATGGCGTCCTCCAGCCAGGGCCGGACGTTTTCCATGGAGCCGATCTCGTCGAGCATATCCAGCACTTCTTCGTTGGCGCCGCCGTGGAGCGGGCCGGTGAGCGTGCCGATCGCCGAGCTGATAACAGTGTAGGGATTGGCGAGGGTTGAACCGGTTACCCGACCGCTGAACGTGGACGCATTCATCGTATGCTCGGCGTGCAAGATGAAACAGGCGTCGAGGATCTTGCGGACGGCGGGGGTCGGCTCGCGTTCAAACAGCATCCAGTAGAAGTTGGCGGCATGATCGAGATCGTCGCGCGGCGGGATGGCCTCGTCGCCAAAGCGCAGCCGATGGAAGGCGGCCACGACCGTCGGCATTTTGGCGATGAGACGGATCACGGCTTCCCAGTTATTCTTGGGGTCGCCGACATCCCGCGAAGGGTAAAACATGCCCATCGCCGCGACGGAGGCCTGCAGGGCGTCCATTGGGTGGCCCGTTTCGGGCAGGCACTTGATCAGTTCCTCGAGTTTGTACTTGATGCGGCGATGGTGCCGCTGTTGATCGTCGAAATCCGCCAGTTCCCGCTGCGTGGGCAGTTCTCCCTTGAGCAGCAGCCAGGCCGTTTCTTCAAAGCAACTTTCGCGCGCCAGGGTCTCGACGGCAATCCCGCGGTATTCCAGACGGGCACGCTGTCCGTCGATGAAACTGATCGCCGACTCTGCAACTGGCACATCTGCCAGACCGGGCCGCAACTCAAACTGACTCATGACACCCCCATACCAAGACGATCAGCTGCTTCGCCATCCATTGGCGCAGACCGAACCGGAATGCCCGGGCGAGCTGGCATCGCGGTTATTATGTCAGGAATCGGCTGGAACGGCAAACTGTAGCGTCAGCGGTTGATGAAAACCACGTGAATTTCACGGGGACCGTGTACGCCGGTGACCAGACGCATCTCGATATCTCCGGTCTTGCTGGGCCCTGTAATCAGAGTTAGACAGGAAGGCAGGTCCGTTCGCCCCTGCTGGACCGCTTCGTCAAAGGTCAGTGGCAGCGCGTGTTCTCCCCTCTCCCCGGTACTCCGGGGAGAGGGGTCGGGGGT
>DATGZX010000177.1:0-28965 GCA_035296965.1 Gemmataceae bacterium | reverse complement strand
CGCGACCTCACACCATCGACCAGGTCGGACAAAGGGCAGATCGACCGACGCCGACGGTGACGAGGATGTTGCGGAAGAACTTCTGCTCAACAAAATCTGCACCAACCGGCTTGACAACGGATCCTTCATAGATGCCATGCTTTGGTACTCCAAAGCATGCTTTCGAGTACGAAAGCATGGCACCCGCTTGATGCATTGGTGGCGCAGTCCTCAATAGGCTATGCCAGGAAACCCTGCCGGCTGGCGGAGTTGGTTGGCAACTTTGGCGGATCGCGCTCTTCGAAAAACGACCGCCGGCGCCGTTCCAGGCAATCAGAGCTGTACAGTCGCTCTGCCAGCCAGTACGTGCCGGACCGCAGCTCCTCTGTCGTCATGTTTTTGGGAACGTAATTCACGTCGAATAGCGTGCAGAGCTCCCAGCGCCTTGGCTCCAGCAACCGCCCTTGCCGGAGTAGCCGGTCGTAGAGCGGCGTGCCGGGAAACGGCGTCAGCACGGTGATCTGCACGTCGTACAGAGACGCGCGCAGGGAGAAGTCAAGCACCTCCTGAAAGATATCCGGCGTATGCCAATCGAGGCCGAGGATGAAGCACCCATTCACGCTGATCCCATGCGCCTGAATGCGGCGCACCGCGTCAAGATAATCCGCCCAGCGGCGCGCCTTGAAGTTGGCGCGCATCTCCAATCCTTCGAGCGCACGCGGCTCGGGACTCTCCAGGCCGATCAGCACCTGACGGCAGCCCGACTTTCTCATCCATTGCAGCAGTTCGGGATCGTCGGCCACTGAGATATCTGTCTCGGTGAACCAGTGAATGCGCAAAGAAGTCAGTTGCCGGCAAAGTTCCTTGCCCCACGCCTTGTCCACGAAGGTATTGTCGTCGGCGAATTCCACGAAAGGATGTCTGCGCAAGCGCTTCAGTGCGCGGATGTCGCGCACGACATCCTCTACCGGACGCTTACGATAGGGCTGGCGGAGCATGACGTTGGAGGCGCAAAAATCGCAGCGCCATGGGCAGCCGCGCGTCGTTTGTACCGTGAAGCGGTTGTAAGGCCTGCCGGCCAGCAGATCGTAACGAGGAATGGGTAGCCTGTTCACCTCGACGGCCGGGAAATCAGCAGCATTCCAAACGCGCTGGCTGCTGCCGGCCGCGATTGCCGACACCGCGGCAGGCCAGACGTTCTCCCCTTCTCCCAGAAACACATAATCGGCATGATCCAGGGCCTCGTCCGGTTGCACGGTCACGTGCAACCCTCCCATGGCCACCTTGACGCCGGCTTGCCGCAAACGGTCGGCGATGGCATACGCTTCGCCCACCTGGGCCGAAAACGTGCTGATGGCCACCAGGTCGCATTGGTAGAGTTCCCTGGACTCGGCTCCGTCCTCGATCGTTTCGAAGTAGCGCAGCTCGTGACCGGGCAGCGTCGCGGCGGCAAGATAGAGGAGGCCAAGGCTTGGCAAAGTGGCAATCACTTTGCCGCGCTCGATGATGCCCGGAAGCGTCAGGCCCAGGGCGACAAGATCCGGATCGTGGGCGCGTAAGCCGCTCATTGCCAGCAAACCGATTTTCACGGATGACCTCCGCAGAGAATGAATACGATCGCGAGCATCAGGGCTGCGACCGGGATGAAGAAGAAATTGCGGAAGCCTTGATTCCAACCAGTCAGAAAACAAATCGCCGGCATGCTGGTCCCGCCCAGTAAAAGGCAGACGGAAGCCGCACTCGCTGTCCAAACGCTGTTCGTTGGCCAGGCTGCCAGACTGAAGAGCACGTTGAGCATGCCGAGGGCTGCCAGGGCAATATGCCCGAGGCGAATGATGCGCCGGCGAAACGACGCATAACCCCCCAGGAAGCGTTCGTCGTGGAAGTGCAGGCCGAGAATGCCGCCGGTGGCGAAGGCTGTAAGCACCATCGCCCAGCCCACATACCAATTCAAGACCGGCGTAATCATAACTGACTCGCCAAGGTAGGGTCCTTGGAACAAGGCCACTAATCTAAAAGGCGATTTCAAGGTGGGAAGTATAACGCGATGATTGGAAGTGATCGCAAGTTGATTGTGGCAGCGCGGAACGAGATCTTGAGGAGCCCGAGCCCCAAGAAACTATCTCCGAAGAAGCACTAGCGCGTGGTCGAGTCTTCATCTTGGAGTAAGGGCATGGCTTCAGAATCTCTGGAAATGTGTACATAAGTACACATGACATAAAACAGGTGACACTGCCATTCGTCTAAGTTCCGAGTTGCGATGTAACCCTTTGTAGAAGATGAGCTTGCGAAATGATCTCTTTGTCAGACAAGTAGTCTGCCTACCCCCGTTTTACATGACAAAACATGACATTCGTCGTTTTCGCGATTAAGTTTGCCTTTCTCGCTGGCCTCGTGCTCGGGCCCCAAAAGTTAGCCATGAAGATGCACTAGGTCACCAGCGAAACGTCTGCTGTGCGCGCTCTCAGCCTCGATCCGGCGGCGTCCCGGGACTTATTGGTTTGGCGATCTTCCAGAGGCGTTTGTCGCTGCGGATATACAGTGCGCCTCCGGCAACGGCCGGCGTGCTCAGGATGGTGTCGGCAAGGGAATTGCTCTCCACGAGAACAGGCTCCTTGTCCGTGGGCTTGACCACCTGCGCGAGGCCGCTCTCGTTGAGGCAGTAGATCAACCCGCCGGCGGCGACAAGCGATGCGCTGAACGGGCCTTTCAGCCGAAGTTGGCCACGCACCTCGCCTGTTTTCACGTCCCCCGCGACGAGGAATCCGTTATGCAGGGAGTAGATGCGATCTCCGAGCACGAGCGGACTGGCAGTCACGGGGTTGAGCTTGACGTTTTCCCACAGAAGCTTCGGCGCCGCTCCATTTGGCTGCAGTTCGAAGGCTGCCAATCCCTTCTCTCCGGGGACGAACAGAATGTTGCCTGCCAGCACGCTGGAGGCGATGGGGTCGGAATTCCTCTTGATTCCCCAGACTTCGCGGCCTGTGATTGGGTCGCAGGCACTCAAACGTTCGGTCCCTTGCAGCAGAACCAGATTATCGGCCCTGGTTTTGCCCGGCAGAATGATGGGCGACGTCCAGTTATACATGCGCGCCCTGTCTATGCGCCAACGATTGGACCCAGTTTTGAGGTCGATTCCCAGGGCCAAGGAGGTGTTTTGAGTTTCGAGGTGAACCACGACCGTTTGGCCAACGATGACCGGAGATGATGCCAGCCCGCGGCCGTCCGTCGCGCCGGGGTTCTCCTCGTAGAGCGAGCGCATCCAGAGTACATTTCCTTCCAGATCGAGACAGATCAAATCATCGGTCGCGAACAGGGCCACAAGATGTCGGCCGTCGCTCGCCGGCGTAGGGGCAGCCATGCAGGTCTTGGGATGGGCATCGGTTGGCCCAGTGCCCCAGAAACTACGTTGCCAAAGCCTGTGCCCCGTCTTCGCATCAAATCCCAGTATGAAAAGTCGATCGTGCTGGAGGCCGCCGGAGGCGGTCAAGAAAACGCGGTCCCCCACGACAATTGGGCTGGAGAGCCCACGGTCGGGAAGATCTGCCTTCCAGGCGACGTTCTGGTCCGCCCCAAAGCGGGTAGGCGCCGGCTCAGTCGCCACGCCGGTCGAATCGGAGCCACGGAATTGCTTCCAATCCGCGCCCCCGAGAATCAGCACCACGAGCCCCGCGCTGCATGCTATCCGGCCGCACTTCATAATCGGGTCCCTTGCTGGAGAACTAGGATTTCTTTTCCGGTGCCGGGCTGGCCGGCCGGGTGGTGGACAGAATCGCGACACCGTTGGCGTCGCAAATGCGGAGCTGGAATTGCCAAAAGTCGGGCACGCCGGGCTGCGATTCTCCGCGGCAATCTTTGATCAGGAGGGTATTCTTTCCTTGCTTGAGATGGGCCTTGGCGACATAGTGGTCGAGACGCATCCCCGTGAATTCGTCGCCTCGATCCAGGACCAGTTCGCCGTTTACCCATAGCTTGAAAGCGTTATAGCAGCCGACGCGAACCTCGACGACCTGATCGGCCGCGCTCGCAAACTCGCCCGCCGCGTAGCCGACCGATACCTTATGGGCCCCAATCCCCTTGGTGAGATCGACAAGCCCGTGCTCGTCCTTCGAGGTGTAGTCGGTCCATGTCACTTTGCCCGCCGCGCCGTCATAGGAGGCGCCGAAGTCGAGTTGTTTCTCAGGGGGATAGACGGTCTCGACGCCCTTTTTCTTCGCGTTCGAGAACGGCCCGATCAGCTTCCATTCCAGGATCAACCCGAGGTGTTTGGGCAGGTCTACCTGCTGGCCCAGTTCACGCAACCGGCGGGCGGCCTTGTCGATATGGTCCTGCTCGCGGGCCGAGGCGAACGATTTCTGATAGAGTCGCCGTGCTTCGTCCTTTTGGCCTTCCTCATGGGCCTTGTCCGCTTGCTTGAGGATTCGAGCGATTGCATCCCGGCGCAGCTCGGGACTCGGATCGTCGGTCATGTTTGGAAGAAAACGATCCGCTGCCTTGGCATCGACCGTGAGAATGAGCTCATAAGCCAGCCTGCGGGCCTGGGAGTTGTGATGCGTATCACGGACAAAGATTTCAAGGGCGGCGACGGGAAGTTGCTTCTTGTCGACCCTGGCGCGCTCCAGGATATCGTCGATGGCCGAGCGCACCCAGTTGCGCATGAGGGCATTGGACCCATCCATGCCGGCAAGGATTTCGGGGAGCTGATGGATGTCTGTCGTAACAAGAGCCTTCCAGGCACGCGCGGCTTCCGCGCTTCCCTTCCCATCCGGTCCGACCTGACGCAGGACGGCAAGAGAAGCTTGAATGGGCATCGACGGGGTGGACGCCGGCGACTCTGCAGCGAACGCAGTCGTCAGCAGTGAAAAAAGCATAAGCACGAAAGTCATGCGTGGAATCTCCTCGTGGGCTGCGTGCGGTACGGAGTGTGCTGCCAAGCCTGCGGTGAGCGCGAGAGGTCAAACGAATCAGCGACCTTCGCAGGGCTAAAGGCGCACTCCCTAATTATAGGATTCTCAGCGGAATTGGGTGGTCAAGGTAAGACAGGCTTATCAATGCTCGGTGAATCTTCGCCTCGTTAATGCCCCTCCCCGGGTTTCATCCCAATAAGCCCGAGCGCTTTCTCGAGAAAATCATGCGCTAGCCGCTTCGCCAATTCGTCCACCTCCCGGCAGGTCTTCTGCCAGGCTTCAGCGGTCGTGCCGGCGGGACAGGGATCCGAGCAGACCTCCAAATAAGTTTTTGCCTTCGGCTCGGTGCCGCTGGGACGCAGGATAATCCGGGCACGGTCGCCCAATTGAAAGACGAGTACGTTGCGCGACGCGGCGTCCGTGGCACCTTTGATGGGCCCAAATCGTCCGTTTTCATTGCGCAGGTCTTCGAAATGAGTTACGACCAGCCCGGCGATCTCTTTCGGCGGGGCAGCCCGCAGCGCGTCCAGCATGCGCGCCATGTTCTTCTTGCCGAGGATGCCGCTCATTACCACCGGCAGCCCTTCATTGTGGAAGTAGCCAAACTGCTTGGCGAGCATCTCCAGGTAGTCAAGCACCCCCCGGCCCTTGCGCTTTTCATCGAGAGCCAATTCGGCCATGAGCAGAGCGGACCCGGCGGCATCCTTGTCACGAATCTTTGGCGTGACCAGAATGCCGTGGCTCTCCTCGCAGCCTATGACGAAGTCCTCGGGTGTCCCGCGCACGTCTTCGTAGGAGCCAGTCTGGTCAAGCTGCCAAAGCACGTCGGCGATGTATTTGAAGCCAACCAAAAGGTCGTCCACGAGCTGCGCTTTGAAATGCCGGGCGATGCGCGTGACCAGATTGGTCGTGACTTCGGTTTTCACGACGATCGGCGACGATGGCAGCCGGCCCTGCTGTGCTAACTTGCTCAGCTTGAAATGCGTAAGCAGGGCAGCAATCTCGTTGCCCGTTACAAAACGCCAACCTCCCTGCCGGTCGGGAATCATCGCGCCCAGCCGGTCGGCATCGGGATCTGTGGATAGCACCAGGTCCGCGCCGACCTGCCGAGCCGTTGCCGCGGCACGATCCATAGACTCCGGAACTTCGGGATTTGGCGTCTTGGTGACATTCGGGAATTGCCCGTCGGGCGTCATTTGCTCCTCGACAGGCGTGATGCGAAACCCTTGGTTTATCAGGGCTTCCATCGCGGTCATGGAGCCGACGCCGTGCATGGGCGTGAAGACCACCTTGATCTCGTCGAAACGCGGCGGGGGCACCAGGCTTTGGTGTCGAATCAGGTCGAGATACGCGTCGTGGGGAGCTTCATCGAGCAAATAGACCTTGCCGGTCCGCAGTGCCTCAGTCCAGGGGAGTGTCTTGATCGTGGTGACCTGCTCGACCAGGTCGGCCATGATCTGGTCGTCTGGCGGGACCGGCTGGCCGCCCCGTTCGTCGTAAAACTTGCCGCCGTTGTCATCCGGCGGGTTGTGCGAGGCGGAGATGTTCAGGCCGCCATGCGCTTGCAGGTAGCGGATCGTGAACGAGAGTTCGGGCGTCGCCAGATAGCGACTGCTTTCCGCCGGCAGGACGCAAGCATGAATGCCATTGGCCACATAGACGCCGACCGCGTAATGGGCCAGGTCTTTCGACGACAGATGGAGAACGGGGTTGGGCAAATCGGGATTGTAGCTGTGCCGTTTATCTTCGAACCGGCGCACGTCATAGGCGATGACCACACGCAGGGATCCCCGCTCGGGAAAACGTTCCTTCAGGTATTCGCAGTGCCCTTGGATCGAGGCGCCCAGCGTCCAGGGATTCATGCGATTGGGGCCGATGCCGACCGGCCCGCGGCGGCCGCCGGTGCCGAAGGGAAGGATTTGATAAAAACGGTCGAGCAGTCCGGTCCACTGCTTGTCCTGCACAAGCCAATGAAGCTGCGGCCGATAGGCGGCGAAGTCGGTCTCCGAGAGCCATTGCCGCAAATACCTGAGAGCCTGTCCCTTGCTGGAGTCGTCGATCTGAACGCCACGGAAACCTTCTTCGGCCTGTTCCACCAGGTCCATCATGCGACCTCACTACCTAGCCTGCAGAAACGGCGGATCCGACGACTGGACTGCCTCATGAGGTAGGTACTCTATCGCGCCCCAGAAAGGAGGGCAACCGAAAGGGAGTGGCGAGGGGCGAGGGGCGAGGGACGAGGGGTTCTGCCGAATCGATGGCGGGAGTGATCAAGATTTCGTTCCGGAGGACGGCCTTGTGGCCGGGAGGCGTGTGAGTCACACTATAAGCAAGGAATCGCTGGCTCCTATACTTGGCAGGAACGAATTCATGGACGCCGTCATTATTGATCGTGGACGCGGCCCGGAAATCGCGGGAACGCGCATCACGGTTTACGACATTTTCGACCACCTTGAAGGCAATATCAGTCCGCAAGAGGTCGCACTGATATTCCGCCTTTCCCAGGAGCAAGTCGGCGCCGCGATCGCTTACATCGAAGAGCACAAGGAAGACGTGGAAGCGGTTCACCGCAAGATCGTGGCGCGGAACGCACGGGGAAACCCGCCGGAACTTCTAGCCAAACTGGAGGTCGGTAAGCGCAAGCTCAAAGAAGCGCTAGATCGCGTGCGGACGAGTAGTACCCAGGAGGACAACAGTGCCAGGAATGGTGCCGGACAATGATGTCGAAGGCTACTTCAAGATTCTTCTTCAGCATCTGGCAAGCGACAGTTGGCGAGACGTCTGGTCGGAGACCGGCTTCACCGTCGAGACCTTCGCCAGTCTTGGGTTACTCCGAGACGTAGCCGACGATGTCTTATGGAAGACATGTCAGCAACGCCAAGTCATTCTCGTCACCGGCAATCGCACTAAAGCGGGACCAACGTCGTTGGAGTCCACGATCAGGATTCACAACGCGCCAGACTGCCTTCCGGTACTCACCTTGGCAGACCCAAAGCAAATCAAGTCGAATAAGCCGTATGCGGAACGGGTAGTCGAGCGTCTTCTCGAATATCTTGTTGATATCGAGAACCTTCGCGGCACGGGGCGGCTTTATCTTCCCTAAGGATGCAGGCCAGAACCACATTCCAAGCTTCGTCACCTAGACGCCCAAAAATCCGCTTGACACTTGCTTATCTCCGGGATCTAATACCTAAAGACTTAGGCTTTAATTCTTGGTTGAGGTGTTTGCCGTGAGCGAATCCCCTTCACCGACCCCGCGGGAGCTGGAAATCCTGAAGGTCCTCTGGGAGCAAGGGCCCAGCAGTGTGCGCAGCGTCTACAGGCGCTTGGCCCAGGCCGAGGACCTGGCTTACAACACCGTGCAAACGTTGCTGCGCATCATGGAAGAGAAAGGTATCGTCGAACACAAGACCGAGGGACGCACGTTCGTTTATCAATCTCGCTTCAGCCGGGATGAGAGCGCGGCCCGCTTTCTTGATCGCGTGTTTGACGGAGCCGCGGACCAGCTGGTGCTGAGCCTGCTGCGCTCCGAACGCATCCCGCCGGCCGAGCTGGAGCGCCTGCAAGCGATGATCACGGAAGCTCGCAAGAAAAAGTCATCCGGTAACACGGGTCGCTCCGGCGGTCGCGCAGCAGGAGATAAGCCATGAACTACCCCTTGCCATCGTTCGGTGCCTGGCTCCTCCATACGGCCGCGGGAGGGAGTCTGCTCCTGCTCGCGTGCGCGTTAGCGATGAAGTGGTGTCGGCAGCCGGCCTGGCGGCAACGCCTGGGCGAATGGGGGCTTGTCGGGGCGCTGTTGCTTCCCGTCCTGGCCTTGATTCCGTCCTGGCTGGTTCTGCCTGTGTTGCCGTCGCAGCCATCAGGCAACCTCTTCGAGACCGACGATCCACCCTTTTCCAACCCGTCCTCCTCTCCAGCATTCGTGCTGGAGAGGAACTTTGTTCCCCGTATGGCGGGAACAAGTCAGGCGCTTGCCGACCCTGCGGAAGACAGCAACGCCCGGGCGTGGCAAAACTCTGCTCTGGCCATGTCGCCTTCCTCGGACAGTCGGCAAGGTGTGGACTTCGATCTTCTCGGCCCCGAGTCATCGGCGGTCGATGTCGATCGAGCCGCGGAAACGAAGGGCGCCGCGGTCAATCGCGCTGCGGGCGAGCATTGGTCTATGGCCCAACTTGGCACTGCGAGCTTCACAGGTTTAGAATGCGTTTACGTTCTCGCCGCCCTGGTCTTTCTAGGCCGCTGGCTGGTTGGACATTGGCTCCTTGCCAGGCGCTTGCGTTCGTCCCATCGCGCGCCTGGAGAAGTGGCCAGCCTCTTCCGGCACATGGCGCGCGGGCTCCGCCGCCGGCCGCGGCTGCTCGTATGTCGCAACCTGCAGATGCCGGTGAGCTGTGGCGTACTGCAGCCAACTGTCGTTATTCCCGAGAGCTTCTGCGAGCCTGCAGCTGCCAAGACGTTGCCATGGGTCTTCGCTCACGAGCTGACCCATCTGGAACGGAACGATGCCCTGGCTTGCTCTCTTTTCGGCCTCGGCCAGGCACTCTACTTTTACCTGCCCTGGTTCTGGTGGCTGCGCAGGCAGGTACGGCTCTGTCAGGAATATGTCGCCGACGCCACTGCTGCCGCACATGCTACGGATCCCGAAGACTACGCTCAATTCTTGCTCACCCTGGTCGGTCAACCTGCGCTCCCGCTCGGTACGAATGGAGTTTCTGGATATTCTTCAGATCTGTTTCGGAGGGTTACTATGTTACTGCAAGATTCCAAAGAGACGGAAAAATGTTGCCCGCGGTGGTGGTCGCTTTCGGCCGCTGGCGCAGTCATCGCGCTGGCGGTGCTGGTGTCCGGCGTGAGCCTGCGCGCCAAGGCGGCAAGCGTCTCCCCACCTGACGACGACGAAGTCGTGGTCATTACTTCTTCAGACGACGATGCCGACGACGCACCCAGCAAGGAGGAGACGAAGAAGAAGGCCGAGAAAAAGCAAAAAGCGCAGCTACACGATCTGCAGCAACTGCAGGAGCAGTTGCAGCAGATGCAACTCGAGCTGAAGCAGATGCACGAGCAACTACACTTACAGCTACCCGCCGTGGGAGACCTCGTCAGAGTGCCGTTGAAGGAGTTCGATTTCGGTATGCGAGGCTTCAAGTTCGACGGAGCTGGCATCCACCCCACGGGTCGACTTGGCGTTCAGATGCAGCCGCCCAGTGCCGAGCTGGCTGATCAGCTCAACCTTTCCAAGGACGAGGGACTCGTGATCGCCAGTGTGGAGCCCAAGTCCGCGGCAGCAAAAGCCGGCTTGAAGGCTCACGACATCTTGATCGAGTTCAACGGCAACGCGGTATCCAGCGACCCCGGTAAGCTCGTGCACTCAATCCAGGCGATCAAGGGCAAGGCAACCGTGGACGCCGTGGTGATTCGCAAGGGAAAAAAGGTCACGATCGAGAGCATTTCACTGCCGGAGGCAAAGGCCACACCCGAATTCAATGCCCCCCAACAATTCAAACGTTTTGGAGGGAAAGGGCTAGGACAAGGAGAAGGGCTGGGGTTCAAGTTTCCAGTTGAACCATCTGAACCAGCCGAAATCAAGCACCCTGGCAAGCGATTTTTCTCCTTTCCTGCGGATCAAGGCGCGGGCGGACAGAGTGTCAGCGTCAGCGTGAGTAACAACAATGGCAAGTTCTCCGCGAGTCGGCAGGAAGGATCGCTTACTATCACTGCGACCGGCAACGTTACCGACGGCAAGATCAAGCTCGATAGCATCAAAATCACGGACGGCGAAGAAACGAACAGCTACACGAGCATTGCCGATGTCCCCGAAGAATACCGAGAGAAACTAAAAAGTTTGGTGGAGCCGGGCGTGAAGGGTAAGATCAAGGTGGAGGTCAAGGACCTGAGCAAAGAAAAGAAGTCCTCAAAGAAGAAGGATAAGGACCAGGACGACGAGGATCCCGACGAGGACAAATAGGCTCCAACGGAGTTCCACGGATTCAGAGACATCGGCGAGTACGGCTTCAGACCCTTTGGTTCTCGGTCCTAACCGGGGTCTGAAGATCCGTGCTCGCCGTGTCTTTTTGGTTGACCTATGTCCAAACCTGAAGCCGGAAGCGAACCTCTCGTCAAAGAAGCCCGCCGGATCGACGTTGCGGCCACAGCCGCCAAGATCGTCAGCAACATCGAAAAAGTGATCATTGGCAAGCGCCAACAGATTTCACTGGCACTGGTGGCCTACCTCTGCGAAGGCCACATCCTTCTAGAAGATGTGCCGGGCGTAGCCAAGACCATGCTGGCACGGGCTCTTGCCAAGAGCGTCGGTTGCGCCTTCAAGCGCTTGCAGTGCACGCCCGATCTCCTGCCCACCGATGTCACCGGCGTCTCCATCTTCAATCAAAAAACCACCCAGTTCGAGTTCCGCCCCGGGCCCATCTTCGCGCAAACCGTTTTGGCCGACGAGATTAATCGGACGACGCCGCGGACGCAATCGGCCCTGTTGGAAGCGATGGCCGAGCGGCGCGTGACGGTGGACGGCCAGACCTACGTCCTCAAGGCTCCATTCGTGGTCATTGCGACGCAGAACCCGATCGACCACGAAGGCACGTTCCCCCTGCCCGAAGCCCAGCTCGATCGCTTCCTCGTGCGCTTGAGTCTTGGCTATCCGGGTCCGGAGGAAGAATCGAAGATGCTGCAACGACTGCAACACGGGCATCCGATCGACGACCTGGCCCCGGTAGTGAGCGCCGAGGAGGTCATCGCCTGCCAGGATGCCATACGGGAAATCTTCGTCGATCCCAAGATCCGCCGCTACCTCCTGGAAATCGTCCATCGCACCCGCGAACACGAGGATGTGCATCTCGGCGGTAGTCCGCGCGCTTCCATCGCTCTCTTCCGCACGGCTCAGGGGCTGGCGGCCATGGCCGGGCGCAGTTTCGTCTTGCCCGACGATGTCAAACGCATGGCCCTACCGGTGCTGGGACACCGGCTGATCCTCCGGCCGGAAAGCCGATTGCGCAAGGTAACCGCGGCCACGGTGCTCAATGAGATCGTGCCGGACGTGCCTGTCCCAATCGTTACGTCCGAGGCCCAGGGAGAAGAGCGCCTCACATGAAATGGTTCTTCGGCGCCTGCGTAATGCTGCTGCTGGCTCTCATCCTGGAGTCGGGCTTGCTCGCGTACGCGATGTACGTCTTGTTGGCCATGCTGATCCTGACCCGCGTACTGGCGCGCACCTGGACCGGCAATCTGTCGGCGACTCGGACCTGCCGGAAGGTGACGGCCGAGATAGGCGACATCGTCCCCGTCGAGGTCACCGTTCGCAACACCGGCACCATGCCGGTTCCCTGGGTCCTGCTGGAGGACATGCTCCCCAGGCTGGCCCTTCAGCCGAACCAGCGCCGGCTGAGCGTGAAGGGGAAGCGGATTGCGATCCGCCTGATTCGCGCAGGCAATGAAGCGCACCTTAATTACCAGTTGCGCTGCCGCATGCGTGGCTATTACCAGATCGGGCCGGTGATCATGGAAAGCGGCGACGTCTTTGGATTGCACCGCCGTTACCGCGTCGATGCCGAGCCGCATTACTTGCTCGTCTACCCCAAGGTCGTGCCGTTGCAGGGTTACGATCTTGCCTCGCGCCGGCCCATTGGCGACGTTCGCCTGATCCACCGCCTCTACGAAGACCCCACCCGCACGGCGGGCGTTCGTCCCTACGAGCACGGCGACCCGCTCAATCGAGTGCACTGGCGGGCGACGGCCGCCACCGGCATTTTGCACAGCAAGATCTATGAGCCCTCTACCCTGGCAGGCGCGACTCTCGTGCTCGATTTCCACAAGGAGAGTTATCCGTCTCGAGGCGAGCCGCACCGCTCGGAGCTGGCCGTGACCACGGCGGCCACGTTGGCTAATGCCGTTTACGAAATGGGTCAGCAGATCGGGCTAATCAGTAACGGCCGTGACACCGCGGACCGGATACGATTGGAAGGCTGGGAGCACGATCACCGCACGCGCCTGGCTGCCAGGGAAAAGGCCGGCATGCGCCAGCAAAACGAACGTCTACAGCCATTGGTCGTCCAGACACGTCGCGGCATGGAGCAGTTTCAGCGCATCCGGGAGACTTTGGCGCGCGTGGAGCTGACCGACGGATTGAGCCTGGCGGAGCTGATCCTCGAGTCGGCTAGCCGGCTGCCGCGCGACGCGACCGTGGTCGCCCTGCTCGGCGCCGTGCCGGCCGAGACCGCGCTAGCCCTGGGCACCCTCAACCGCCAGGGTTATGCGGTGGCGGCCGTGCTCATTGCCGTCGAGGAAGCGCAGCTTGAAAAGTACTATGGACGCTTGCTGGCCGAAGGGGTCCGGGACGTTCGCATTCTCAAAGATGAACTAGGGTTGCAGGAACTTTGTCAGCAGCAAGTCCGCGGCGCGAACACCTACGCGTTCCAGGTCGAGGTTTGAAGGGCTGAGCGATGCCTGCGGGAAAGCCTCAACAAACGCTTGGCGACTATGTCACGATCGCGCTTAGCCCGGCGCTGATCATGACGCTGGTCGGCAGCCTGGTCTTCTTCCTTCTGGAAATCCTTTACGTCGGTCAATACACAGGCCGATTGCAATGGACGCTCTTCTTCTTCGTTTTCGGCATCGTCTTGATCGCCCGCATCTCCATCGAACAGAGCGGCGGGCGGGCGGCCTTGTTCGGACTGGCCCTGGGCGGAGCCGTGTTTGTCGCGCTCCAGTCCTTTGTGAAATATCCCGAAGGCAGCCCTACCGCGAGCTTCGGATGGGCGATCAACCTGGGCCTGATGGCCCTGAGTTGGTGGTGCGCCCATCGCCTGACCTGGGATTGCACCTACATCGACGACAGCGTGGACGCATCGGGAAAAGGCGTGCTGGAGGCTGCCGGGATGGAGCAAGCGCAGGCTGAGGAGGCGGGCTCGAAGACGGAGGATGACAAGGCCGGCAGGGATTCCTCCCCTGGTCTATTCGGCTGGTGGGACCGCTACTCTCGCTACCGCGAAAAGCAGTTGCGCAAGCCGCACACGCCGGGGGTATGGGTCGTCTACTTCTCGCTGGCAGCGCTGCCCTTATTCGGGTTGGGCCAAGCGCTGATCCCTGCTGCGGAGGAAGGCCGGCGCCGCTACGCCTTTTGGTTGATGGTTTGCTACGTCGCCAGCGGGCTCGGCTTGTTGCTGACGACCAGCTATCTGGGCTTGCGCCGTTACCTGCGGCAGCGGAAGCTGCAAATGCCCAGGGCGATGACCGGAGTCTGGCTGATGCTCGGCGGCGCCCTGGTCGTTCTCATGCTGCTGATCGGCGCCTTGCTGCCGCGTCCCTACGGTGAGTACCAAATCATCAATTTCTCCGGGGCGGGCTCGAAGTTGTTGAAAGCCTCGCGGTTCGCCATCAAACGCGACTCGGCTGGGAACGGACAGGAAGGAAAATCATCCTCCGACACGTCCCGCTCCGATGACACCGCCGGGGATAGCTCAGGAAAGAAGCCTGGGGACAAGGGACAGGCTGAGAACCAGAGCGGCGGCAAGTCCTCGCAGGGCCAAGGTCAAAGCCAGGGCGGTAGCAATTCCTCAGGAAAATCTTCAGGAGAGAAGGGTTCCAACTCAGGCAACCAAAAAGGCAAGAGCGGTGGCGACCGCAATGACAAACAATCGGGCGACCGGAATTCGTCGAAGAACAATTTCGATTCGCGCGGCGACCGCGACCAGCAGGGCAAGGATGAAAACGACGGCAAGAGTAAAGACGAGAACGCGCAGCAGGGCAACTCCGAGAAGCAGAACGGCCAAGACCAAAGCGAGAAGAAACGTCCAGGCGGTTCGCCGGTACCCGAAAAGGACGCCAAGAATCAAACGCAATCCAAGACAGGCCAGAACAAGCCATCGACGCCGCCGAGCAGTCCGTCGCCATCCATCCTGCCGTCGCTTGGTGCTCTGGCGACTTTCCTCAAGTGGGTAGTCTTCGCCATCCTGGCGCTGGCGGTATTGTTTTTCTTGCTGCGCTCGGGACTAAAGTTCCTCGCGAATTTCACCAACTGGGCGAAGCAGCTACTAGCCGCGCTAGATGCATGGTGGAAGAGCTTGTTCAGTCGCAAGAAGCCCGCCGCCAAGGCGGCCGAGGCTCCCTCTCCACGCAGGCCGCGCCCCCGTCCGTTTTCCGCTTTCAGCAATCCTTTCACCAACGGCACTGCAGCTCAGTTTTCTCCAGACGAGATAGCAACCTACACGTTCGAAGCGCTGGAGGCCTGGGCCTGGGAACGTGGCCTGGGCAGGGAACTCGAGGAAACGCCATTGGAGTTTGCCCAACGGCTTGGAGCGGAAGTGCCCGCTCTGGAAAGCGAAGCACGTGGCCTCGCAGGTATGTATGCACGGGTCGCCTACGCCCGCGGCCGGCTGGCGACCAGCAGCCTCAAGTTGCTCGGCCAGTTCTGGCAGCGCCTGGAAACGGTGGCCGAACGCCCTCTTTCCGCCTGATTCCCTCGTATACCTTGGAGCGCACAAACCCCACTTGACCCGCTCTGCCGTCGTACTAAGCTACTAGCAGACCACGCCGGAGTGGCGGAATTGGCAGACGCGCCAGGTTGAGGGCCTGGTTGCCTTTACGGGCAGTGCAGGTTCAAGTCCTGTCTCCGGCACATTGAAGCATAAGGGGTTACGGCGAACAGCCCGTGGCCCCTTTTTGTTGCGCCAGCCCGTTTGGGGGGCACTTGGGGGGCAGGATAGGGGTCGCGTTGGAGTCGTATCGCTGGTCCGGACAGCGGATCGGAGCATACGATTTCATGGAGGCAACCCCGTGGCTTGGCTCGAACAACACCCCACGTCTGGACATTTCAAAATCTGCTTCCGCTGGGGCGGCAGAAAGCTCAAGAAGACCATCAAGAGCACCGGCCGTGACGACGCCGAGGCGGCCTTGGCTCGGTTCAAAGAAAACCTCCACCTGCTTGAGCGTGGCCGTCTCGAACTTCCGCCGGGAGCAGACATTGGCACCTTCCTGCTTTCGGACGGCAAGCTGAACGGCCAGCCGAACGCCACCCCGTCGGCTCACATTCTGAGTCTGGGCGAGCTCCGCGATGCATATGTCGATGTCCAATCCAACGGGGCGATGGAAGAAAACTCGCTGGCCACTGTGTGCATGCATCTAAGGCACGTTATCGACACCCTGGGCAAATCCTTCAGGATTGGATCACTGGCCCCGGAGGATCTCCAGCGTCACATCAACCGGCGGGCATGCAAACGTTACCGTGGGCGGCCGCTCAGTGCCGTGACATTGCGGAAGGAGATGGGCAGTTTCCGTGCTTGCTGGAACTGGGGCTCGCAGACAGGCCGGCTGAAACAGATTTTCCCGGGACGGGGGCTGAAGTATCCGAAGACGGATGAGAAGCCACCGTTTCAAACACGGGTCGAGATCGAACGCCAGATTGCTCGCGGCGGGCTTTCCGATGTGGAAAAACGCCAGCTTTGGGACTCGCTGTTTCTGACGCGGCAGGAAATCGAGCAGTTGCTTCAGCACATTCACAACTGTCCGGCCCAGTCATTCCTCTATCCAATGGTCTGCCTGGCCGCTCACACTGGAGTCCGGCGGAGCGAACTGCTCCGGTTGCGGGTGGACGACGTGGACTTCCCCTCGGGGACTGTGCTGGTCCACGAAAGGAAGCGCGATCGGTGGCGGCGGACAAGCCGGCGTGTGCCCTTGTCTGCATTCGTGCAAACGGTCCTGCGCGATTGGTTGGCGGTTCATCCTGGAGGGCAGCACCTGTTCTGCCAGGCGGAAGTCGTCCGCAGCAAGGTGCATCGAACAGAACCCATTGCCGTGACACGTGACGAAGCGCATGATCATTTTCGACGTGCTCTGGAAGGCAGTGCCTGGGCCATCCTCAGAGGTTGGCACGTCATGCGCCACAGTTTTGCATCGAATTGCGCGGCAGTGGGCCTGGACCAGAGGGTGATTAACGAGTGGATGGGACACCAGACCGAGGAAATGGTCCGCCGCTACCGGCATCTTTTCCCGGACCAGCAGCGCCAAGCGATTGACAGCGTATTTGGATGAAACGTGGCTGAATACGCTGTCGCTTTACTGCGAAATATAATACTGCTTGGATTCAACACATGGGCACAGGAGCTGAGAGTTCGATGAAAGAATCTCAAATCATTGGCCGCAATGAAATCTACGGCGCTCAGTACTTTGGTGGCATGGAACATCAAGGGCTTGAAGACCTGTACCGCCTTCCGGACCAAACATGGATTCTTCATTCGGTCAATCCGGCTACCATGGTCGAGCCCTCGTTCGTACGTCTCACTCACGAAGAGGCGGTTGACTGGCTAATTGAGCTACGTCGCTGTTCAACGATCTGTCAAAAGGGCAGCCTTCGCGCGAAAGGTCCGGCGGAAGGCCTTCCTCAGCACGTGGTCCCACATGATGAACCCGCAAGAATCTTCGCTGGAAGCAGACAATGGTGCGCGCCGCCTCCTGTTGGACAGATTATCCGAATCATTCTCTCGCCCGACTGCAAGACGATGCGCGAGCTTAAGGAACGCCAAGACAGCATCCTTGAGCCATCAATGGTCCTGGAGAGGGTGCTTTGGCCATCAGCTGCCGATGAAGCCCTCGCCGCTGGGTTCAAGGAGAACTCGCACGATGACCTGCTGCAACTGCTTAGGGTTCGCCTCGAAGAACGCCTCCTTGAAAGGCCAAGGATATCCATTTTTCAGTCTCTTCAAGACCGCGGCTGCGACCAATTGATCGAATGGGGGCCACATGCCAAATTCGGTATTCAGATTAAATCCTACGGTGACATTCGTGATTCAGAATTTGCAAGAAATACGATTGCGCAGATACAAGACTCTCGACAACACGGACTGCAGAGGCTCTACCTACTTTTGGCAGGCGACCTTTCGGATGCCTCTCAGGCACAGAAGGTGCGAGGGCTTCATAGCCGCATTAGCGCCATGAATGACCGCTACGTCAGATTCATTCCGGAGGGCAGCCAGGGTTCTCCTCATTGCCTCCATTTTGCTGAGGCCGGTGTCGTTCCTCAGTCGTCCCCGTGGCATCGAAGTGTTCTCCGGTTGGAATCTGAGGGCGATGTTAGCCAACATCTTACGCGGCGCCAATCTGATGGCCACGGGCGCTCTACCCACAAGGCTAACGCCGAGCACTTGCTTTGGGTTGCCCCTCCCCGCACAGCTACCCGGCAACCTGGTACAGATGGATCGAGGGAGGAGGGCCACTACTGATCGAGCACTTCCCGTACCTTGTTCGCTAGTGCAGCGGGCCTAAACGGCTTCTGCAGGAATGCCACCTCGGCTTGCAAAATACCGTGCCGCACCACAGCATCATCTGTATAGCCCGACAAGTACAACACCTTGATACCGGGGTGTAACATGGTTACTCGCTCGACCAACTCCCGACCTCCAATTTCGGGCATCACCACGTCCGACACGACCAGATCTATCTTACCTTGATGCTGCTGGCACAGGAGGATCGCCTCCCCGCCCCGTCTTGCCTCAAGCACGGTGTACCCCCACGATTGCAAGACATGACGGGTGATGGCTCGCACGGCATCCTCGTCTTCCACGAGCAGGATCGTCTCATTGCCTGTCGGTGTGGCGCGCAGGCCAGGAAAGGACTTGCCCGACGAAATGCGTTCGCCGACCAGTGGGAGATAGACTTTGAAGGTCGTGCCGCGGTCGGGCTCGCTATACATCCAGATGTGTCCGCCGCTCTGCTTGACGATCCCGTAGACGGTTGCCAAGCCCAGCCCCGTTCCTTTGCCCAGTCCCTTGGTGGTGAAGAAAGGCTCGAAGATACGGGCCTTGACCTCCTCCGTCATGCCACAGCCCGTGTCGCTCACCGCCAGCAGTACGTACCACCCGGGCCGCACTTCGGCGTGCGTCTCCGCGTAACTGTTGTCCAATTCGACGTTCGCCGTCTCGATGGTCAGCTTGCCACCCTGGGGCATAGCGTCACGAGCATTCACGGCGAGGTTCATAATAACTTGTTCCATCTGCCCCAGATCGGCCTTCACCTGTCCAAGCGCCGGGGCCAACACGGTCGTCAGCGACACGTCCTCGTCGATCAAGCGCCGCAGCATCTTCTCCGTGTCGGTGACGAGGGTGTTCAGGTCCAGCACCTTGAACTCGACAACCTGCTTGCGGCCGAATGCCAGCAATTGCCGGGTCAATGAAGCGGCTCTCACGCCCGCCTTGCTGATCTCCTCTAGAAGTCCCTTGGTCTGCTCATCGAGGTGCGGATTGTCCAATAACAAATCACTGTAGCCTGAAATGATGGTCAGTAGGTTATTGAAGTCGTGGGCCACGCCGCCTGCCAATTGACCGATGGATTCCAGTTTCTGCGCTTGGCGGTATTGTTCTTCGAGTTGCTGACGACGCTCGTTGGCACGACAGAGTTCTGCGGTTCGTTCTTCAACCCGCCGTTCCAATTCGACGTGGGCTTTCTGGAGCGCATCCTCAGCCTGCTTGCGTGCGGTTACATCCTGGAAAACGACAACTCCTCCTTTGTTAGCACCGGACTCGTCTCTCAATGGCCTTCCGGTAACGCTGACCCAGATGCCCAGCGGCAGTTTTTCGTTGCGAATGATATGGTCAACCTGGTTCACAGCCTCTCCCCGAAATGCTCTCACCAGTGGTAATTGGTTCGTGGGACAGAGCGTTTCGTTATCAGGCAAGTAGACACCGTAATGTGCTGCCCATTTTTCGGGCGCGGAGTCAGTGAGACCGAGGCCAAGTATTCTCTCGGCTGCCGGGTTAAAATGCGTGAACTTGCCTTTCTCATCGGCGACGACCACTCCATCGCCCATACTGCCGAGGATGGATGTCAAAACCCTTGTTTGATCCCGCAAGGCTTGTTCGGATCGCAGACGCTCAGCTATCTCCGTCTGCAATGCCTCATTGATCTCACGAAGTCTCCGATTGCCTTCTTGTATCTGCTGCGCCCGCAGAACGACCTCGGCCTCCATCTGCTCGCTGTGGGTAAGCAGTTTTTGCGTCAGTTTCTCCTGATCGGCTCCTTGCTGTCGGAGACGGACAAACTCGGTCACGTCATCTACGCGGTGGATGATATATGCGATTTCGCCATCCGGCCCGAAGATTGGCGAATTGACCGGACTCCAATACCGTTCTTCAAACTCGCCGCCGTCCGCTTCAGGCCGTCGAATGTCGTACTTCTGCACCGCCATCGAGTCGGGAACCCGGTCCCGCAGGACCCTCTTTAAAGAAGCATCCAGGTTGCTAGCGCCCGTGGCGGCTGGATCGTTAGGGTTGTCGGGGAAAGCGTCGAAGATGCCGCGCCCCAAAATATGCTCCCGTTTCGTCATCGTCGCACAGAGGTAGGCTTCACTCACTGCAACGATGTTAAAGTCAGCGCTCAAAACGAGATACAGGCCCGGCGCAGATTCGAACAGAAGCCGAAAGTCGGGGAATGGGTGGAGGGCGGGATTGGAGTCAGGTGAGCCGGCCTCCGTGATTTCCAATTGATTTGAGGCGGCTTGAGCCGCCCTTGGTGCTGCTTTGGGCATAGCGCACACTCCCACACGAAGTTTGTTAAAGGGACCATAAAAGGATAGGTCGCTCTGATTGATTCGTCAAAGTTGTCGACGGCAAACAAAGTGCGGCCGGAGAACCCTGGTGGGAGAAGCCCTCGACTTCTCCTCCATCGATCGAAACGTCCAAGGTGGTCGGCTAAGGTATTGACGGGAGACGAGCTGTAGGCTACGGAACTAGGATTCGAACCTAGAATGATGATGTTTCGCTGGCATTCGCCTCGCATTGCATGCACGTCGCAAGCCATTGAAGCACCGAAGTTAAAGGGAAAACCAGGTTTCGATCACATTGTACGCATGTCGCGTTCGCGTGGGCAATGCTGCCCCCAATTTGCCCCCATTTTTCTGGGGCGGTGATCGGGCGATCCCTTTGTCTTCTTGGTGGACTTTGCGGAGCGGTGTTCGGGTCGGCTTACCCGAAGTGGCACGGATTGTTGAATCCGTACGGGTTTGCTCCGGCAGATTCCCCAATCGGTCCTACGGGCTTGACTAATTCGTGCAATGCGTGGGGAACCATGGCGGCAAACCGACCCCCCTGCCTCGAACTTACACAGCAAATTAGACTAGACTTGCGGCCAGGAATGGGACTCCATGCCATGTTCTTGGCAGGGATGGCCCCGCAAAAGGGGGCATTTGGGGGGCAGACGACGGCGCGTGACGGCAACGCGGCCACAATCTCATCGCGATCTGGAATGGACTGACAGGAGCAATGACGTGGGGCCGCCAATGTGAGTCATCTGTCAGCCAGACGTGCCCTAAGCATTCGCCAACCAGGTTGAGGCACCTGGTTGCTTCTACCGTCAATACACTGTCGAGGCTATCTGGGGCACCGGGAGTGGCTCCTAGCCGTTGGCGGGCCACCCTTTGCTTTCACGTGCCCGAAACTCGGGCGCAGGAGTGTGTTCTCTTCCAGTACTCCCATTGAGCGTGGAATGCAGGCTCTTGCTCTCGATAATCGGCCGAGTTGCGTTCCATAAGAGCGCCCAGAATCTAGACAGCGCGCCCAGATTTCCGACGTTTTTGACCCAAGCGTTTTGCGGTGTCATTTTCCTGGACCAAGTGTAAGTCAGTGGCCTATTGCCAGTTAACCCATTGCGCCGGTTTCTGGCACGCTCGGCACCGATATTGCTTCAAGTCCGATCTCCGATTCCGACTCGTTCGTCCCGCCCAGGTTCGCCTTCCCGATTCAAACGCCCCGTCGCCCGCAGCGAAAGCGGCTTGCCTTGCCGCAACAGCACTCGGCCTGGATTATTCTGGCTGCGCGCCAACGAATCCTTTAGCTGAGTCTGGCATCTAACTCTTGGCGAATACACCATTTGGCCCTGCCGCCTGACTGAAGCGGTGGAGCCGTCAGGCGATTCATGCCATCGAGAAACGCGAAAAACCGAACTGCTCGTTGTCGCATAGTAGGCCCCTTGGCCGCGGAGCAGTGAATAATTCGTGGCGATACAAGGTCCCTGCGTCGCCGGCTTCTTTTTGAGAGGCCCCAGAAATGTTCTATCCTAGCACTGTTCCATCCTTCAAAATCACCCGTCCGCTTTCTTCAGCGAATCTGCATCAATCAATTACGTGATCTCAGTCGAGGTCCCGGAGGCATTTGCATGCTGCAATTCTGTTCTTGTCTGAAACGCCAGAAGACGACTCCGCACCTCTGACTGCCGCATCAGCGAGGTCACAGGTGTGGTCGTCGGCTTCCAGAGCGAATGCATCTCGGTCTTTTGTGCGCCCGTAAGGATTGTCAGAAGGATGTCGAGCCCAAATCGTCCGTCGGATCAGGAATTAGTGGACGCTTGTTTGTCCGGAAGTGCGACCAAGGAAATCTGGCAGCAGCTCTTCGATCGTTGCCATATTCATCTGCTGCGCGTCGTTCGGCGGAGCTTGGGAGCAGATGCGGTCAGCGAGGATCGGGTGGAGGAAATCGTGCAATCGTTGTGGTGCGAGGTGGTCTTTCATGCCGAAAGCCTCCTCGGGCCCTTTGACGCGGCGCGCGGAACGATCAAGAACTATCTAGGCAAACTGGCCTGGCAGTGCGCCCAATGGCACCAACAGTGTCGGCGCCGTCGCTATAGGGGTCAGGAAATTCCGCTTTGGCAGATCCCGGAAGACAAGATCGCGATCACGGAATTGCCGCGCGGAGCCTTGGAGCAGGATTTCCTTGGGTGCCTGACCCCGGGGGAGCGAGACTTCTTCTTGTACGACCTCCACGGTGAGCCAAGTCCAAAGTCTCGCACGCAACGAACCGACGCGGCGCGTTGGCATCTCCAAAAGAGAATAATCGATAAATGGCGGGCCTTCTGGCAGCGAGAGTAGAGGGAAGGCACCTCTGCAAGTTGACAAGTGATGGTCTCCGCCTGGAAGCTCCGAACACCGGAATATTAGGGCGATTTACATAGCGGCTGCTTCCGTGAAGCAGGCGGTCCCTCCCATCAGCCAAGGTATTGGCTTTGGACATTACTCCTTGTGTGCGAAGACTTTTCTCTCGCTTCCTCGTGAAGGTTAAAGGAATTCTAGAAAAAACCGGATTTCCTTTGGCAGGAAATAGCCTCCTTGCGCTATATACGTATAGAGGGGCAGGAAGGCGCCTGACTCGAGCCGCCTATCACCTGCACATTTTTTGACCATGATTGTCTGAATCGTAAAGCAGTTTCTCAAAACGGATCACATAGAGGCGCAAGGGTGATTGTGCGCGCACCGGCCGGTCCGTGATCCGGCAATCGTAGCACAAGCTGTCAGCTTGTGCGGAAATTCCCTAGGTGCCCGCGCACAATGGCCGGCTGCAACACAAGCTGTCAGCTTGTGCTACAACGCGGATCGTTCCCTGGAATAGAGAGCATTGGCGAGGCAAGGAATCCTGGGCACACCTGGTGCCATGCGCACAGGTGTAGAGGGATGGTGTCTACCCCTGGAGCATCACCATGCGCAAATTCTTCGCACGTGCCAAAAAGAGCCAATCTCTTCAAGAAAAACTCAAGAAGCGAATCGCGCTCAGCTGCGAGCAATTGGAGCATCGGGCCGCACCGACGGAAACGATCTCCAGTGTTCTGGCCTTGGCATACACGATGCACAATGGGCCAAGCGGATTGGGTAGCGCTCCTGCCCACGGCACGGCGATCACGCAGCCGCAAGAGTTGGCTGTGACCGGCAAGCCGCTCGTTTCGCTGCCTCAGGGCTTGCCGAGGAAGCCCGTCGATGCCGGCAGCGGCGATTCGACCCCTGCCGCCCAACAGCAAACAGCGCCGCCGCGCCCCGTTGGCGGCCTTGAACAGGATGGAGGGCGCTTCAGTGTGCTGAACGATCAGCCGTTCAATTTGTTCGGCGATTCTCCACCGCCGCCACCCAGGACGGCCGGTCTGGACAACCTCGCCAATCGCGCCGGGCATGGCGGCGATGGCGGCGGTGGATCTGGCGTGGCTCCTAGCAACCATTCCACGCCTGACAGCTTGGAACAGGGCAGCTACGACAATTTCAGCATTCCGCCTCATGGCAGCGGCGGCGGTTCGCCGCCTGCCTCCAATTTCAGCAATTCCGGATCGACCGGTAGCGGTTCCGGGCACGCGCGCAGCACCGGCACCTCCAATGTTTCTTCTGTGGTCGTCACCCATTCCCCGACGGCGCCGTCTGGGCCGGGCATCAAGCCCTTGACCATCGTCGAGGGCAATTTGTGGGTGCTCGACATGAACAAGGGCGTGGTTGTGACGCCCGGCGTGACCGAGCAGGAATTCTCGACCTGGTCGATGAGCCTGGAAGCACAGGTTTCCGGGGTCTCGGCTTCCTCTTACAGCTGGAGCATGACCAACGCTCCCGATACGACCAGCGTCAGCGGTGCCAGCACCTATCATGTGACCTTCAGCTGGTCCAGCTTCACCGGGGCCGCCCGCAGCGACAGCATCACCCTGACCGAAACCAACAGCGACAGCACGCATAATGTCATCACGCTGACATTCAATGTCACCGCGACCAATTCACCCGCGTACTCCAGCGCAGTGACCACCTCCAGCACCTGGCCCAATGTCCTGCCGCCCGATGCCATCACCGGCCAGCAGGAGGCCAACGGCGCTGGCCCGTATTACTCGCTTGGTTTGGCTACGAGCGAGCTTGATACCGAATACGACATGCCGGCTTACAACCCAGGCGTGGCCCCCTTAAGCCTCTTGTACAATTCCACTGCCGCCAACGCCGAGCCAATCTTCATCACCCATTACCCGACCAGTACCAGCGCTCTGCCCAGTACGATCAGCGCCCAGCTCACGTTCAACGGCACGGCGGGATCGACCTTCTACTACAGCACCTCGTCGCTCAATCCGGGCGACATCATGGAGATCGCCTCCCAGGTCAACGCCTCCTCGCTTAGCACCGGCCGTTACAGCTACTCGATCGCGGTCACCGCCAACTACGCCACTCCGGTCACCACCACCTACTCCGGCTCCGTGAACCTCATCAACGACGCTTCCAGTCCTTTCGGCGCCGGCTGGACCCTTTCCGGCCTGGAGCACATCTGGTCGGTCACGGGCGGCGTCATCCTGGAATTGCCCGGCGGCCTGAGTCTGTGGTTCGCCAGCGCGGGCTCGGGAACCTTTACCACTCCGGCGGGCGACTTCTCTACGCTGACGCAGAATACCGGCACGAACGTCTATACCCGCACGCTCACCAACGGCACCAAGATCACGTTCAATCCTTCGGGCTACCAAACGGCCGTGACGGACAGAGATGGCAACGCGACTTCCTATGCCTACAACGGCTCAAACGAAGTCTCCACGATCACCGACTTCAACAGCTTGGTCACGAGTTTTTCCTACGCCACCGGTCAGGTCACCATCCAGGACCCGGCCAACCGCCTAAGCACGCTCACGCTCAGCTCGGGGGAGCTCACGGGCATCACCGACCCAGCCGGTGAGCAATGGACCTACGGCTACGACGGCTCCAGCGACCTGACGACCCTGGAGAACCCGCGCTCGTACACGACCACCATCGCTTACAACTATGCCGATCGCGTCACAACGGTCACACGGGCAGACGCCAGCACCGACCAGCTCAGCGCTCTCCAAATGCAAGGCCTGGTCCCGTCGGGCAGCGGGACGTCGGGCAGCCCGGCCACGCCTGTTCTGGTCGCGCAAGCGCAAGCCACCTACACCGACCCGCGCGGCAACGCCTGGCCCGACCGTCTCGATTGGCTTGGCTTCGGCACGGCCACGCAACAAATCGACCCCCTGGGCGACACCACGGTCACCTACCACGATGCCAACGGCCTGCCCTGGCTCACCTCCGATCCCCTGGCCAATCGGACGCGCTACAACTTTGACAGCAACGGCAACGTGACCAAGATCACCAATCCCGACGACAGCACGAAACAATACACCTACAATTCCTTCGCCGAAGTGACCAAGTATACCGACGAGACCAGCGATGTTACAACCTACACGTACAACGGCAACGGTGACCAGACGCAGGTCACGAACGCCCTGAACCAGGTTACGACCTACACCAACAACAGCCAGGGTTTCAGGACCAGCCAGACTGATGCACTGAACCACACCACAACATTTGGATACGATTCGCGGGATCGTGAGACAACCACGACCGATGCCCTGAATAACGTCACGACGATGACTTACGACAGTTCCAGCGACATGCTCACGACCACGAATCCGCGCGGCTACACGACGAGTTACAGCTACGATGCCATGGGCCGGACGCTCACCGAAACGCTGCCTGGCACTGCGACCGCGACCTACACCTATACCTACGACGCCGCCGGCAACCAGACTGTTGTTCAGGACCCCTTGGGCAACCTGACGACGACGACCTATGACAAGCTGAACCGCAGTACCGCGGTCACGGACCCACTCAACCACACGACGACCTACGCTTACGACGGCAACGGCAACCAAGTGAGCGCGACCAACCCGCTCAATGAAACCACGACGTACACGTACGACGCGGCCAATCGCCAGACAGCCGTGACCGATGGCAACAACCACACGATCACGTACACACTAGACGCAGACGGCAACCTGCTGGAGGCCACGAACGCCCTCAACCAGGTCACGAGCTACACATACAACTCCCGCAACTGGAAGACCAGCGTTCTCTACGCCAACAACTCCGAGACCACGTTCGCGTACGACACCAGCGGCTTCCAGACCAGTAAAACAACTTTCCTACACAGCAACGCCCCCATTATTGGCAACAATGAGGTATCGGATGATACGAGCGATGCTCTGCACCGCGTCGTAGCATCGAAGGACCCGGTCGGCAATACGATCACCTACACCTACGATGCCGCGGGCAATACCATCGCGGTCACGGACGCTTTGAACCACACGACCACGACCACTTACGACGCCGATAACCGCGTGCAGACGACCAAGGATGCCCTGGGCGACGTGACCACCTATTCCTACGATGCCGCAGGAAACCAGATCACCGTGACAGATCCCCTGGGTCATGTCACCACCTCGGCTTACGACGCGCAAAACCGCTTGATCAGCGTTACCGATCCGCGCGGGGCAGTGACGACGTATGCCTACGACCTTGACAGCCGGCAGACCTCGATTACCGATCCGGTCGGCAACACGACTACCTATTCCTACGATGCCGCGAGTCGCGTGACGCAGACCACCACACCCTTAGGTTCCACCACGTACGCCTACGATAACGCGAACGAAAAGATCGGCATGACGGATGCCGACGGCCGCGTGACAAGCTGGACCTACGACAATGCCGGCAATGTTCTCACCGAGAAATGGGTCAGCGGCGGCAGCGTCCTCAACACGATCACGTACACGTACAACCAGGCCAACGAGCTGACCAACGAGCACGACGCCTACTCGGAGTATAGCTACACCTATGACGGCGCCGGCAACATGTTGACCAGCGACAACAGCGGCACACCAAGCGCGCCGCACGTTGTGCTCACTTACACGTACGACGTATTCAACAACGTCACGGAGGTTCAAGACAATTCCAGCGGCCTCATCACTTACACATACAACGGCGACAACCTTCTGACCGGGGCGTCGATGGCCGTCTCGGGGACGCAGGGACCGCAGATAACCCTCGCCTACGATGCCGCCAACCGCGAGACAGGCGTTACACGCGACACCGGCGGCAGCGCCACGATCACGAGTACCCAAGGGTACGATAACGCCAACCGGCTGACGACGATCACCTACAACAGCTCGTCCGCCGGCGCCTTGGCCACCTACACCTACAGCTATAACAGCGCAAGTGAAATCACCCAGTACAAGGGCCCGGAAGGGACGCTCACCTACACGTACGACAACTCGGGAGAGCTGATCAAAGTGGGCGACGCTGAGAGTTACAGCTACGGCTTCGACCTGAACGGCAACCGCAATTCCTCGGGGTATACGACTGGCTCGGACAACACTCTGACCGGCGATGGCACGTTCACCTACGCCTATGACGCCGTTGGCAACATGACCTCGCAAACAAACGTTTCCACCGGCCAGGTGACGCAGTATACTTGGGATTATCGCAACCGGCTGACCAACGTGCTGGTGAAGACGAGCGCCGGCGTCACCGTCACGAACGAGACCTTTACCTACGACATGCAAGGCCGCCGCATCGGCGATGACCTGAACGGCACGCAGACCTGGACCGCGTACGATCAGGACAATCCGTACGCCGACTTTAACGGCAGCGGCACGCTAACGGAGCGCTACCTTTACGGCAGAGCCATCGACACGCTCTTCGCCAAGTACGGCGGAAGCACCGCCATCTGGTATCTCACGGACAACGTCGGCTCCGTGCGGGAGTTGGTGACAACCAGCGGGACCGTGGAGGACACAATCACCTACGATCCCTTCGGCAACATCTTGTCGGAGTCCAATCCGAGCAATGGCGACAGGTTCAAATACACGAGTGAGCCATGGGACAGTGCGATTGGGTTGCAGTATAACTGGCATCGTTACTACAATCCAAGCGATGGTCGTTGGATCAGTCAGGATCCGAGCGGATTCGCAGGAGGGGATCGTAATCTGTACCGCTACGTAGCAAATTTACCAAATTCTGATGCGGACCCATCAGGGTTGCAGGGCCCGCTGCCTAGCCCGACGCCCCCAGCGCCGCCGCAGCATATACCACTACCTCCGGGGCCGCCTCCATTTCCTGCTCCGCCTGGCTGGCAATGGTCCTGGGAAACGAACATGTTTACCGGAGTTGGGTGCTGGACGTTGATCCCCGATTGGGGGCCGCCGGCGCCCGCCGGCCCGCCAGCAAGAAAACAGACAGCTGCGCCGCCACTGGCAGAAACAGCTGCGCCGCCACTGGCAGGTACCGGTGGCAGTGGCGGCCCTGGGGGCGGCTTTGGCGGCGGCCTTGGCGGCGGCCTTGGCGGCGGCCCTGGGGGGGGCCTTGGCGGCGGCCTTGGCGGCGGCTTTGGCGGCGGCCTTGGCGGCGGCTTTGGCGGTGGCATTGGCAGCAATGGCGGCGGCATTGGGGGCGGCCTTGGCGGCACTATTGGCGGCATCGGCGGCGGCTTTGGCGGCGGCATTACCGGGGGTGGCGGCG
>DATGZX010000176.1:0-5850 GCA_035296965.1 Gemmataceae bacterium | reverse complement strand
GCCTGAGCGGCGGGCTTGGTGGCGGTCTGAGCGGTGGGATTGGTGGTGGCCTGAGCGGCGGGATCGGGGGCGGTGTGGGCGGCACAAGGCCCGACCGCATGTTCTTGACGCCCATCCAGATCCCGTCAAGCGGCTGGATGGGCATGGGTGGCTCGGGCGGCATTAGCGGCGGCATCAGTGGCGGCTTAAGCGGTGGTATCGGTGGTGGCCTATCTGGCGGTTTGAGCGGCGGCTTGGGCGGCGGCCTGGGTGGTTTGGGCGGCGGCCTTGGCGGTGGTCTCAGCGGCGTCGGCGGCTTTGGCGGCGGCTCATTCGGCGGCGGTATCGGCGGATTGTCCGGCGGCATTGGCGGCATTGGCGGTATTGGCGGCGGGGGCTTTGGCGGCTTCGGCGGCGGCGGTATCGGCGGAGCGCTCGGTCTCGGCGGAGGCTTCTAGCCCGCACCTTTCGTCTGAATTGCTTGATTACTTCAGGGGCAAGTACCTGAGAGTTCACACCCCCTGCTCCCCTGTCAACCACTCTCGGGTCGATGGCTTCCAGCCAGTTGGTCGTCGCCAGCACCGCGGGCCAGACCTGCTGGCGCTGCCTGCCTTGATGAAGTCGAGTCCTTCCAGTTCGACCCTAACTGTGGAGAGAGAACTGAGTCAAACCTTGGGTTCCCAGCCTTTTTCGTACTCCCGGGTCCAGAGTGACGCAGCGTGAGAATCCCCGGTGATGTGCCCCTGCCCATCGCAGCGCAGCGCCCGCCCCGTGCGGTAGGCGATGTTGCCCAAATGGCACAACAGCGTGCTCTTGTGGCCTTCCTCGATTTCGCTATGGATCTGGGCAGCGCCACGAATGCCAGCTAGAAAGTTGGCAATATGGACCACATCGTCAAAAGCCCCGGCTACTTTGCGGACCTCCTGCCCCTTGGTGTCGTAGACTGTGTAGCCGCGGTCAGTAATCCCCAGGCTGCCGGTCTCGCCATGGAACAGGACATCGACCTTGCCGGTGGGCATCGTGCTGCAACTGAGTCCCTCCCAGGAGATCGACTTCCGCCCCTCGAAGTCGAAACTAACCACCTGGGTATCGGGCGTCTCCTGGTCATCGTTATAACGGTACCGGCCCCCCGCCGCGGTGACGCGAATGGGACAGTCCACCCCAAGCCCCCAGCGGCACAAATCCAGCGTATGCACTCCGTTATTCCCCAATTCGCCGTTGCCCCAATGCCAAAACCAATGCCAGTTGTAGTACAAGAAATTGTCCCGGAAGGGGCGCCGCGGGGCCGGACCTTGCCACATGTCGTAGTCTAGTCCCCGAACAGGGGCCGACTTCCCTTTGCCAATGGTTGGGCGGTCGCTGGTGTACCATGCCTGAGCGAAGTACGCGCGCCCCAGGAGTCCGGCGCGAACTTGACCGATCGCCTCCTGCACCCAGGGCCAGCTTCGCCGCTGGTTGCCCATCTGCACCAGGCGGTGGTGCTTGCGGGCCGCGGCGACCATCATTTCCCCTTCGCGCGGATTATGGCTGCACGGCTTCTCGACGTAGACATGTTTGCCGGCGGCACAGGCCAGCATAGTCGCCGGAGCGTGCCAGTGGTTGCACGTGGCAATCACCAACGCATCCACCGCCTTATCATCCAGAATACGGCGGAAGTCCGTAACGGCGTTTGGGGCCTTGCCAGTCAATTTGTCGACGGCTTGGGAGGCCTGCGCAAGGCGCCGCTGGTCCACATCGCAGACGTAGGCAACCGCCACGCTTGGCTGCTGTGCAAACGTCTTCGCCAGAGCATGGGGCGACTGCGGAAGGTTCGGGGCCTGCTTAGCCCACGAAATCTGCCTCGATCATCTTATGCCCCCGCACATCTTCGCGAACACGTCATCGCGTGATACCCTAATCGGCGGCTTCTTAGCGTCACCGAAATCCAGGACTGTCTTCCCGATCCACTCCAGCCGGTCGTGACTCAGATAATTGTAGACGGCCCACAGGCGGCGCCCGGTTTTGCCCTGGCATGAACGTGCAGTTACGTGAGCCGCTCGTTACGTGGCGGGGAGGCACGCGTGCCTATCTCCAGCCTTCGGGCGCAAGCGCGCGTCGGTCCCGACATCCATGAGGAAGCCTCCGTCAAAACCGGGGCAAGACGAGCACGGTACTTCCCAGACTTCCATTCGGCATCATCCGCGAATGCGGAGCGCCCTTAACAGCCTTCCATCGCTCCAGCAAGGAAGTCACGATTGTACCGGAAGCGTTGCTGGCTCGATCCCGATGCATCCCAATTCGCTGAACGGAACTGTTCACGCTAGCTCGCCTTCGTGGCGGATCGATAAAATGAACGGAGGCGGGCCGGAAGCTCGTCGTCGGACCGAAAGCGCGGGGCGGATGCTACAATGTCGATCAAACTGGTAAAGGCGTTTAAGGTTACCGAGGAAGCGCACGCCGACGCCTTCGAGCGTTTCGCGAACGCCTTTCTGGTCGACGATTACCCGGAGCTGAAGGCCCTGGGCGGGAAGAAAGACAAAGGCATGGACGCCTACATCTACGACAACGAGGCCGGAAAAGCAGTCATCGTGGTGCAGAGCTGTGTCTCGCCCGCGTCGAGGGCCCGCACCAAAGTGCTCGACACGATCAAGAAGATGAAAAACAACACGCCGGAAGTCTTCATCTACTGCACGTCGGACAACGTCGGTACAGGGTTGGACGAGACGAAGAAGGAACTCCGCCGGGATTACAAGGTGACGCTTGACGTCTGCGACGCTGCGTGGTTCATATCGCGCCACCAGACGTCGCAGAATCGCGCCGCGAGCAGCGAGACCTACGCGCGCGAGACGCTAGAGCCGTTCGTTCGCGGCCTCCAACCAGACAAGCTTTACAGCCTCGTCCTGGGTGAGGCCCAACAGCGGGTGGCGGTCCAGTACCTCGAAGCAGCGAGCCTCGACCGCTCGAAGGATGGCAACCTGACGAAGGGGATCTTCGACGGCCTGATTGCGTGCGTTACGCGGGACTCCGACCCTACGGCCAAGGTGTATTCCGATGAAGCCATCGTGGCAGCGATTTGCGGGATGTTCCCCGAAGGACACGCGGCGCGAATCAGAGAGATCGTGCCCGGCCGCATCCAGCACCTTGTCCACAAGAAGGCCCTGCACCACAACAAGCCGGCCGGCGGATACGTCCTTTCCTTCAAGTTCAAGGAGAGGGTTCAGAGGAACATCCAGAAGGCCCAAGATCGGGAGCTGGCGTTCTTGGCAGCGCTGGGTGCTGCCGTGAAGCAGGCGGGGGACGATCTGAAGGTCGACTACCAGTTCCCGACCGATAGGATTGTCGAGATCGGGCACCAGGCGGTACTTTGGTATCTGCGCGAGCAGGGGAAGGTGGTCAGCGACCCGACGGCGGCCCTGCTCAACATCCTGAATGCGGAGAAGCTGGTCGAGGAGTTCCTGAAGAAACACCCCCTGTCGAAGCTCACGGTCAAAGGGCCGCTCACCGAGGACCAGGTCAACGACCTGCTCCCGGCCGCCCTTTTCGCCACCTTGAACTCGAAGGACGACGAGGTGCGGAAGTACTAAAGGAGCCGCATTAGCGGAGCGAGGGTCTCGTTCTTGTCGGCCAGGTACTTGCCCGCCGTGGCGATGTCGCAGGAGCCCGAAGTACCTTGGATCAAGCGAGTAATGAGTTCCCAAACGCCGTGGGCGTCTGGCAGGCACGATCTCGTTTCCTGTTTGAGCATGGTCCAGAGCCGGAAGCGGAAGGGGCTTTGAAGAAGCTCGCGGAACTTGCTCCACACGATGGCGCTGTCCACCACAATCTGGGAGCGCTCTACCAGCGAACGGGGCGCCTCAGCTTGGCCGTGGAGGCCTACCGGCGGTCCCTTCAGGAGCGGCCAGATTCTCCAGGCACCTATCTGCAGTTGGGCCATGTTCTCCAGGGGGTAGGAAAGGAGAGGGAAGCGGATGCTGCTTGGAAGCGCTATCAGGAACTGCTGCCGGCTGCGGATACATTGGGGCCCATATCGGCGCTTTTTCTTTGATGGCCAGTGAAGCGTGGCCGGAAGCGCGAATCATTGCTTGCGAGGCAGATCCAGACAACTACGTCCTCTTGCAGAAGAATACATCGAGCCATCATCGGATTGAGACGCTCGAAGCGGCAATCGTGGCAGAGGACAGTCTGGAAGTTACCTTCAATCGGGTCATCGACAAAGCTCGTGGAAATAGTGGAGGAGGCAGCTGTTGCCGGCCGGAGCCGGGCAGCATTCCGGTCCGGATTCGGGCCATTCAAGTAGTCAAGCTGTGGAGATCGAAGCGGCTTGCCAGCTGCGACCTGTTGAAACTTGACTGCGAAGGAGCGGAGGTGGCAATATTGCAAGCTCTCGTTTCCGCAGGCCTGCTAGAAAGTGTACAGCACATCTTGGGTGAATGGCATGCACAGGACAACCGGGAAGAGAGCCGGCGCGTAGTGAAGCATGAATTAAATGAAATCCTGCGCCGCTCTCACGAGGTCGTGTTCCTTCCGCACAAGCAGGGCCGAGAGGGGCATTTCTCTGCACGCGCGCTAGCCAAGGCGCCTCGGCTGGCCGGAGCTACTTCGACGTGATTTGGCTACAATCATTGGCTTCGAAAGCTGGCAAGTCGTTCTCAGAGCTAGCCAGGTCGACCTGAGCTGGTCGAATAGGTCCGCATTCGGGCATGGACTTGCCGTCTCGACAAGAAGCCAATTTGCCGGAGTTGGAGCTTCGAAGCATCCGTGTCGACTTGTTGAAGATTTCGCGAAATTCAGTTTTTAGTTTGACACTCGGTAGTACGGTTGACCAAGATAACGTGATCAAGAATGTGCCCAGCTTGACCATTTCGCACGTTTGCAAAAAAGCCAACTGAGCACTTCAGGGTGCGGTCATTCGCACTCGAATGAGCGGATCGCAAAGGACCGAAGGGTTCGTTCCGAGACAAATCTGTTTTGGAGTGTATCCACATGCTTCCTCCTCCCATCCCTCTCACAGGATCCGATGCATTTCCGCCGAGTCCAGCTTGCCCTGCGATGCCGTATCTCGGCACGCCCATTAAATTCACAAGCCCCTCGCGCATTACCACAGACAAATGTATAAGCGCAGGTGGGTCGGGTGGCGGAGGTTTTTGCGGCGGCGGCTCCGGTGGTGGCTCCTCGAGTTGCGGTTGTTCTTCGCAATCTCCTACTTCACCAACGCCTCCCAAAGTTTTTACACCTGAGCTCGCGATTGCTGCAGCGGATGGCGACGGCGGGGGAGATTGTTCCTGCGGTTGTAGTGGCGGGGTCACCACGGACCCTAGCCCCTTATCACCCTACAACGAGGTGTCTGCCTGCACCTCGGTTGACGCGCCTCCCGGGATGTCCCCGGTCTATCATGCCAACGGCGGCGGCGACGCTTTGGCGTGCGCGACAGCGGCGAACTTGCTGGTGAGCCGCTATGCGCCATCACCGGCAGTCCCCATTACCGGCGGCAGCGTCAGGGCAAGCTTCCGGGTCAACCCGCAAGCAGGCAACCTGGTGGTGCAGATGGCGCCCCCTGCGGGCGGAACGATGGACCCCGTGCCGGTGTTCACCTACAACAGCGCCGCCCTCGTTGCCAGCCCGCTCGGCACGGGGTGGCTTGGGACCTTCCAGCGCCAGGCGCGGATTCTACCTGCCTCGGCCGGCGTCAGCATTATGTCTGGCACGGGCATGGTCTTCCTACACGGGCAACCGGCAACGGTGCCCGGCTGGTGTCCCCCTTCCCGAAATGCCTGTCACTTTAGCTGCTTAATTCTTTAGCGGAATTTCCTCCTCCCAACGTGCGGACGCAGTCCGCGGAGAGGGAGGTTGTATGTTGGACTTTTTGTGGTCGGGTGCAGGTAGGAATGCGCG
>DATGZX010000175.1:0-66337 GCA_035296965.1 Gemmataceae bacterium | reverse complement strand
AGTTTTCCGGCCGCCTTCGGGCCGGCCGTTTTCCGCAAACCACATCAGGCAGCGAGCCGCGAATCCAAGGATTCGCGGCTCGCCGAAGGCCCCATATCCATTCCGGCCACGCGGCTTACTAGGTGCCAACGTTGACGGCGTTACCCACGGAGGTGAACGTCTGGTTGGCGTTGGTGCCAAGGGTAGTAATGGCGCCGATGCAAACGACGATGATCAGGGCCAGCATGACGGCGTACTCGACGGCGGTCGGGCCATCTTCACGCCTCAAGAAATCGACAGCGAGCTGACCGAGCTTACGCATGCAGCTTTCTCCTTCGGAAATCTGAAATTGACACCTGATTCCAAGAACTCCGCAGTCGCTCACTAGGTGCCAACGTTGACGGCGTTACCCACGGAGGTAAACGTCTTGTTGGCATTGGTGCCGAGGGTAGTAATGGCGCCGATGCAGACCACGATGATCAGGGCCAGCATGACGGCATATTCAACCGCCGTCGGGCCATCTTCACGCTTCAAGAAATCGACGGCGAACTGACCGAGCTTACGCATGTAACTTTCTCCTTTGGAAACCTGAAATTGATACCTGATTCCAAGAACTCCGTAGCCGCTCACTAGGTGCCAACGTTTACGGCGTTACCCACGGAGGTGAACGTCTTGTTGGCGTTGGTGCCGAGGGTAGTAATGGCGCCAATGCAGACCACGATGATCAGGGCCAGCATGACGGCGTACTCGACGGCGGTCGGACCATCTTCACGCTTCAGAAACTCTACTGCGAATTGACCGAGCTTACGCATCTGCTTCTCTCCTCTTCGTTGTTCATCAATTCAGAAAATCTAGAACTCACAGCCCCCCAAGGGGACCATGCCCATTGCACCTTCCGCCGAGGACGATTTGTTGGGGGGCAGTACTTCGGGCTTAGGGGAATCGTCCTTGGCCTTCCTGACAAGTGGGGAAGAACGGTCCGAATTGTCGCCCGGCTAAACCACCTCTGGCCTGCATACCACGCCCGGCTCCATCAACTGGAGCTGGACAAGCCGACCGTGTTGTTCAGGCTCGCGTTTTGGAACGTCTTGTTCGCGTTGCCGCCCAACGTGCCGATCGCGCCGACACAAACGACGATGATGAGCGCTAGCATCACGGCATACTCGACGGCCGTTGGGCCGTCTTCGGCTGCCACGAACCTGACCAGTTGCTCGTAGCATCTTTTCATGAATTCCCCTTTCCCCTGTTTGGCATCGCGCTTCCGGGCCGCGACACAGCCAACCTCCCCATGGCCTCAACCGAGAGGGGCTCTCCTGCGAGCAAGACCGGTCCGTAGTGGGAAGGGATTACGAACTGGGTTCTTCATGCAGAGCCCGCTCATCCTTTCGGCAACCTGGCAACCTTCTTCGACTACGACGAAGGCCCATGGCTTTGCGTCCCCGCCTCGCGACGGGTTTGCCTTTTCGAGGATGAAGAGGTTCGATCACAAATTGCTAGGGCAATGGATTCGACTTTTCCATTTGCCACGTGCATCTTCAACCTTATGTGAAAAACCCTAGATCGCAGCCAAAGCCGAGTCAAATGTCGCACCGGTAATTTCGAGTTTTTCGGCGAAACTATGAGCGCCGCACACTTGCGTGAATTGGCCGCTTCCTGCTGCGTGCTGCCCGCTCTCAACCTGGCAAGCTCCATTCACTCTGCGGCAATACTTCGGCAGGCTCACTAGTCGCTCGATGATCCTCACGACTGCTCGCTGCGAGCATTCCTGAATCCTGGATCTCCAGTCATCACGATCCCAAGTGCCAAAGAGCGCGTGCGTCGATGGCCGCCGTGCGCAATATGCTTCTTCTTTGCGTCCTCGCCAGAAAACTTCTTCTCAGGGCACAAACTTCAAGCAACTCTTTTCGAGCCGGCAGCTTGACTCCATTCCTTTTTTCCTGCTACCATCCTCGCTTGGATTCCAAGGACGGGTAGCAACAATCCTTGGGGCAGAAAACCCCGCCCCGCAAAGGAGCGCGCTCCATGCCAGTGTGCATTGCAGGGATGCATCGCTCGGGCACTTCGATGATCGCAAAGCTGCTCCAGCTCTGCGGCCTGAGCCTGGGCCCCCCGGACCTACTCCTGCCACCGACCCAGGACAACCCCGAAGGCTACTGGGAACATCAAGCTTTTGTCGGACTGAACGACAAAATCCTCAAGGCGCTGGACGGCTCCTGGTATTGCCCGCCGGTTTTCGTCGATGGCTGGGAATTGCTCCCTGAAATCTGCCAGCTGCTGGACCAGGGAGCCAGCCTCGTTCAAGAGTGGAAGGCCGGTGAGGTTTGGGGTTGGAAAGATCCGCGCAATTCCATCACGCTGCCTTTTTGGAGCAGGCTGATTCCCGAGCTCCAGGTCGTGATCTGCGTACGAAACCCCCTGGAGGTCGCGCAATCCCTGCACCTGCGCGATCGTTTTTCCTACTCCCACGGTCTATCGCTCTGGCAGCATTACCATGACAAGCTGCTCACCAATGTGCCCGCCGCGGCACGCGTGGTTACGCACTACGACGTCTATTTCGCTGAGCCGGTGGCAGAGCTGCAGCGCGTACTCAGCCTGCTCGGCATTCCCGCCAGTCATGAGGATGTGGAGAGGGCTTGTGCCGCGGCTTCTCCGGGCTTGAAACACAACCGCATGACGACCACGGATCTCGAGGCAGCGCAAGTCCCGGCCGAGATTCTGGACTGTTACCGCTCGCTGTGTGCCCAGGCAGGACCACATTGCGAAAGACTCCTGCAAAGCGATCGGGCTGCCACACCGGCAAGCGACGGGTCCCCGGCAGAGGCTCCTTCAAGCCGGCAGGTCGTTTTGAAGCACGCGCTGCAGCTCGAGGCGCAACTGAGAGACATGGAGCTTCGACTTATTCATAATGACGGCCACCTGAGAGATAAGGACGCTCAAGTGAAGCGGCTCGAGCTCGAGATTTCAAACTGCCTGAGACACATCGCGGCCAAGGAGAAAGAGACCGAAGAGCTGCTCCAAAAGCAGCTCTGGAAGCGTTACGTCATCGCCGATCGACTAGCGGTATATTACTGGAACATCCGTCATCCTCTCAAAGGACTCGCCCGCGGCAAACACAATGGGCCCATGTGCCAGCCATCCGATAACGGAGGTGAGAACGGTCAAATTCAGGAAATGAAAGGCGGCAGTAATCTCGACTGAGCCTTTCGCCCCGGTTGCCGCAACCGCGCGGCCAGCCGAGCTTGACACAAAACATGCTATTCAGCTAAAAACGCTGTCCTATCATGCTTGCGCGATTCTCGGCTTCTCCAGCTGAGTTGCGGCCTCTGAGAGCGTGTTGAAAAACGGGTCTGACCCCTTGAGTTCTGCAGAGCCTAGTGGCTCAGAAATGGGCGGACTGCCTTGATTCTCCAGGGGGTCTGACCCCTTTTTCAACACGCTCTCATGGGCCTGCGCAAGCGAAGGGATTCACAAGGGGCCGGCAGCCCCAAGCAAGGAGTGCTTTCCATGGAACCCTCCACGCTGCGCGGCGGTGACGACCGGCAATCCAAGGCAATCGAACAACTTCGCAGTACGCTGCCTGACGGTAGCTTGCTTCTTCCCTGGAGCAACGACGTCTCGGCCTTGGCCTACGACGTGTTCCAAAGATACTCGGAGGTTGCCAAGCTCCTGGACCGGATGCTGCGCGGCGTGCAAACGCCGGTGCGAATCCTGGAGGTGGGATGTGGCGAGTGGAACATCCTGCCGCGCCTGCTCGATCCACGCCTCGTTCATGTCACGCGCTGCGATTGGCAGCCCTGCGCGAACGATCCGGATTTCTTCCAGATCCCGCAAGGCCAACCCTTGCCCGTGGCCAATGAATCGTTCGATGCCGTGGTCGCGCTGGAAATCCTGGCGCACATGCCGGCGGAACGGCGGCGTGCCTTCATCGCGGACTGCCTGCGCGTCGCCCGGGCTGGTGCCGTCTTTACGAGCCCCAATGGCACTCCGGAGGTTCAGGAAGCAGAGGCCCTGGCCGGCGGCGCCTACCAACAGCGCCAGGGGCATCCGCATCCGCGATTGCACGAACACCAAGCGTATGGACTGCCGACCATCGAGGAAATCCAGGGCATCCTTCGCGAGTTCGACTGTCCGCATGCCGTTCTTGATAATGCGCCGCTCGATGCCTGGCTGGCCATGTTTCTCCTGTCGGAAAACCTGCAAGAACGGCAGGCGCTGGCGGAAGTGCAGGGCCTGCTGAGCAAGCCGTTCCTTAGAGGGCTTCTCTCGGGCGGAGCGCTCCCGTATCGCAAGATTTATGTTTGCGCGAAATCGTTCGATGCCACGCAGGTGCTCGAGCCGGCGCCGGACATGACCTGGGCGCAGCCAGCCTCGGCCGCTTTACCTCCGGCTGTTGCGCCACTGCACTACATGTCGGTTGTCACGGTCGAAGCGTTGTGCGCCCTCTCCGATGCGAATCGCATGTACCAGGCGGAAATCGAAGGCTTGCGCACCGAGTGGCGCGAATGGCGCCTCCAGCATCTCGTGACGAATTCGTTCGTCCTGGCGCTGTGGCAGTCCCGCATCTGGAAGCTGTTGCGCCCGCTGCGCGAGGCGCGCCGGCTGCTGCGGCCGCGCGGCTTCGACGCCGCTGCGCTGCTGCCCTGGCACGACCTCGAGCCGGACCGCGAAGCTGCACCGGGCACCTGGCTGGCCACCGGCTCCCATCCCTTTTTCATCGTTCCCTGTCAGCTACCCGCGGGTCCATTGCGTATTCGCCTGAAAATGAACAGCGAGAACGCAGGGCGCTCGATCATCTATGGCGTGGGCGGGAATAACATCGCCGATCTGCACTGTTTGAAACAGCTACAGGTTAAGGGTCCCCTTGAGCTAGATGAAATCGTCGAACTGCCAAGGCCTATCCTTGGCATTCGCCTCGACCCCCTGGACGGCCCTGGCCGGTTCCACCTCGAAACCCTGCAAGTGATGCCGGTACCTCCGACGAAGACGATCTTTTCCGCTTGGCGAAATAGACTCGGTCGATTGCTTGCTCGCCGCGCAGACTCCTTGCCAAATCCGCAAGGGAGCGGGCAAGAAGCAGTAGGCGCGGCCCCGGCGAACGGCACGGCGCAATCCGATGGTAGCGTCGAAGACCGGAAACTGTCCGCAGCGACTGCCGAATTGCGCATCGGCACCAAGGTCAGCAACCGGCTCGATATCGTCTACGTTCTCAAGAACGTGGGGCTCTGCGGCGGCGTCAAGGTCGTGATGGAGCACGCGTCGCGGCTGCGTGCCCGCGGCCACAATGTCTGCGTCTACTACCTGGCCGGCGGCAACGAATGGTTCGGCCGGCTCGTGCCCATGATTCAGTTCGATACCGAGGAGTTGCTCCAGGCGGCCCTGGCGAACTTCCGCGGCATCAAGATCGCGACCTGGTATGAGACCGCCCCGTGGGTCGCGGAAAGCTTGCGCCCTGGAGATCGCGGCTACTACCTCGTCCAGGACATCGAGGAGTGCTATTGCTCGACCCCGGAAGAGGCTGCTACGGCGCTGGAAACGTACCGGTTGGGCCTGAAGCCGATTACCGAGGGCGTCTGGGTCCGCGATCAAATCAAGGAGCGGTTCGGCCTCGATTCTGTCTATGTGAGCATCGGCCTCGATTTGGATATTTTCCGGCCGCTGCCCGTTCCCCGCGAGACGCACCGTATCCTGGCCCAGGCTCGGACCTGGTCGGGCGGCGGTCCCCAAGGCGCCCGGCTCAAGGGCTGGGACACCATGCGCAACGCCGTCATGCGCTGCCTGGAGATCAACCCTCGGACGACCTTGACGACCTTCAGCGTCGAAGAGCGTCGCGAGTTCCCCAAGGAGTTGCCGCACGTTCATCTGCAACTGCCGTCCGACCAAACGCTGGTCAAGCTTTACAACAAGGCCGGTCTATATCTGCTCACCAGCACACATGAAGGCTTCGGCCTGACAGCGGCCGAGGCGATGGCCTGCGCCTGTCCCGTCGTGGCCACCTATGCTCAAGGCAACGAAGAGTACTGCATTGACGGTTACACCGCGCTCATGGCTCCGGCGGACGACGTTGAGCAGCTCGCCCAGCGTTGTCTGAGCCTGCAGAATGACCCGGCCTTTGCCGCGGAGCTGGGCAAGAACGGCCGACGGTTTATTCAGAGCTATACCTGGGACCGCGTTATCGACCGGCTCGAGAGCGAATTCCTCCAAAAAGATCGGCCTGAGATCGCTCTGCCGGCGCAACAGTCGCCCGAAGTGAATGCAGGCCTGGCCGACGGTGCCTATCCCAATCTGCACTTGGCCGAACGAGCTTCCCTCGATTGTTCCATCGTGATCCCCACCGTGAACGACGTTCAGCGGGTCGTCCAGTGCGTCTCGAGCTGCCGAGATCATCTGCCCGCCGACATGACCCTGGAAATCATCGTCGTGGACGACGGCACGCAGGACGCCGGTATCCTGGAGGAATTGCAAAAGGCGGCAGACGACCTGGACTTCCGACTGTTCTTCAACCACCAGAATCTGGGCTTCAGCGCCACGGTCAACCTCGGCATGCGGCACGCCCAGGGCCGCTTCCTGGTCCTGTGCAACAACGACATTGTCTTCTTCCAGCCGTGGCTGGAGCCCCTCGCCAAGGCGTTCGACATGGACCAGGACCTGGGTGTCGTTGGGGCGAAGCTTCTTTACCCCAACGGGTCCATACAGCATGCCGGCGTGGATAAGGTCCCCGGTCAGCTCCGCTGGCACCATTCCTTCTGCCGACTGCCGGCCGACCATCCGCGGGCCAACCGCAGCCGTTACGTTTGGAGCGTTACCGGGGCGCTGTTCGCCATCCGCCGCGAGACCGTGCGCGAGCTGGGCGGCTTCAGCACGGCCTACGCAACTGCGTATGAAGACCTCGACTACTGCCTGCATGCCTGGACTCACGGCATCCGCGTCGGCTACTGTGCCAACGTCGTTGCCTATCACGTGGAGGGAGGGACGCGCGGCGCGACCCCCGGCCAAAAACTCGCCCGGCCATTGCTCTGGACCGAGCGCGAGAGGGCAGGCGGCTTCTATTTCGACAAAAAGTGGGCAGCCCTGTCTCACCAGGAGAGCTTCGAGGCGCTGATCTCTCGAGCGCAGCGGCCGGCGCGCAGGAATGCGGCCGGCGCTCGGCTCGCACCTTCTCTCCCGTAGGTGGTCTCCGAGCCCCGACAGACCGCCCGGAAATCACGAGCGCTTGATGCCGAGTTTATGCATGCGCGATCGCAGCGTGCTGGGGGGCAGGTCGAGGATGGAGGCGGCGCCGCCCGGTCCCTCGATGGTCCAGTTGACCTGCTTCAATACCCGCAAGATGTGAGCGCGCTCGGCTTCCTCCAGGGTGCCGGCGGAGACCGCCTGTGCGGCGGGGTCTTCGGGCAGGCCAAGCGAATCGTCGAACACGACGGTCGAGCCAGAGGCCAGAACGGCCGCGCGCTCGATCACGTTTTGCAATTCGCGGATGTTGCCCGGCCAGGAGTACGCCATCAGCCGGGCCAGCGCGCCGGGCGCCGTTTCCTCCAGCGTCTTGCCAAGCCTCTTCCCAAATTTCTTCAAGAAATGCTGCACTAGCAGCGGAATGTCCTCCTGGCGTTCGCGTAGCGCCGGCAGCCGGATGGGGAAGACATCGAGACGATAGTACAGGTCTTCCCGAAAAGACTTTCCCTTCACCGCATCGAGGAGGTTGCGGTTGCTGGCGGCGATCACACGCACGTCCACGCGCTGCGCATAACTGCTGCCTACGCGCTCGAACTCCTGTTCCTGGAGCACGCGCAGCAGCTTCACCTGGGTGGCCAAGGGGAGTTCACCTACTTCGTCCAGAAAAATGGTGCCGCCGTCGGCCAGCTCGAAGCGGCCGATGCGCCGCTCTTGTGCCCCTGTGAAGGCGCCGCGCTCATGTCCAAATAACTCGCTCTCGACCAATCCCGCGGAGATGGCGCCGCAGTTCACCTTGACCAGGGGCTGCGCCCGGCGCTCGCTCGAATCGTGAATCGCGCGTGCGATCAATTCCTTGCCGGTTCCAGTCTCACCCAGGATCAAGACGGTGGAATCGGTCGACGCGACCCGCTTCACCTTGTCAAGCACCTCACGGATCGACCGGCTGGTGCCGACGATTTCTTCGAAGTTGTATTCGTTCTGTATCTCTTCGCGGAGGTAGCCGATCTGTTCGACCGCCCGTTTGAGCGACAACTGCGTCTGCACGCGCGCCAGCACGACCGGAAAATCAAAGGGCTTGGTCACGTAGTCGTTGGCCCCGAGCTGCAATGCCTGCACCACGTCGGCGCTTTGGTCCTTGGCTGTCGCCATGATCACAGGCAGATCGGTGAGGACGTGCTTCTGGCGAAGCGCCTGCAAAACCTCGAGCCCGCTCAGGCCGGGCATCATGATGTCCAGAAGCACCAGGTCGAACTGCTGCTGGGCGATAAGCGCGAGCGCCTGCCCGCCGCTCTCGGCCACAACCGCCTTGTAGCCCTTGCGCTCGAGGCGATGAGCGAGGATTTCACGGTTGGTCTCGTCGTCATCGACAACGAGCAGCACGCCATGCGTCGTATTCATGGTACCACTAGCATAAAGGAGACGCAGTGCGCGCGTCACGGTGAGACTTGTTCGAGCGCCTGCGCGGCATCTCCCAGCATGCCGGTCAGCCCTTCTTGCAGTCCGAGAATCTGCTCTTGCAAGTCGCGATACGCCCCGTCGGCCTGGCTGAGATCCCTGTTTTGTCCCATCGTCTCCAGGCGAAGGGCGGCGTTCCAGGCGGCCTGGGCGAAAAAGTTGCTGACCCCTCCCTTGAGCTTGTGGGCATGGAACTCGACCGCCTTGCTGTCTCCCCGTGCCAGCGCATCGCCAATCTGCGACAGAAGCTGTGGCCCGCTTTCCAGAAAGCGGCGGACGACCCTTGTCAGCAGCTCCTGGTTACCGTCGACGTAGTCGATGAGCGCGGCCTTGTCGAATACCGGGTTGGCGGGTTCGATCTGGGCACGCATCCTCTCGACGTCTTCCAGCACGTCCCAGAGTTCGGCCGACTTGATCGGTTTGGAAATATAGCCGTCCATGCCCGCGGCCAGGCAGCGTTCGCGATCGCCCTTGATGGCATGGGCCGTCATCGCGATGATGCGCAGGTGCGTGCCCTTGCTCTTCTCTTTCTCTCGGATTAGCCCGGTGGCCTTGAATCCGTCCATCTCCGGCATCTGTACGTCCATGAACGCGAGGTCGAAGGAGGATTCTTCCAGCAGCGCCAGCACCTCGTGTCCGTCGTTCGCCACGACGACTTGGTGACCCCAGGCTTCCAGAAGACTCGTTGCCATCATCTGATTGACGTCGTTGTCCTCGGCCAAAAGGATCCGGAACGAGCGTGTCGCGCGCCGGCGCGGCTCCTTTTCGACCTCCGGCGCCGGCTCGCTTGGCAAAGGTCGATTGCCCAGGGCCAGAAGAATTGCGTTCAGGAGAGCCGATTGTTTCACCGGTTTGATCAAATGCCCGGATAGTCCGAGCGCGCGGCAGCGGTCTGCATCTCCCGTGCGATCGGCAGAGGTCAAGAGAAGGACCGGTATGGCCGCGTGGCGTGCATCCTCCTTCATGCTTTTCGCCAGCCTGAAGCCGTCCATGCCGGGCATGTTGACATCGGCGAGTACCAGGGCAAACGGCGCGCGGGCCACGCAGGCCTGGTTCAACGCGGCGAACGCTGCGCGGGCGCCCTCCACGACCGTGGGTTTCATCTGCCAGGCAGCGAGGATTTCTCGCAGAATCTGGCGATTCGTCTTATTGTCGTCCACCACCAGCACCGGCAGTCCATCCAGATTGCTCAACTCCGAGACAACCGGCTCCGCCGGCTCGCTGGAGAGCGCAAAAGCCGCGGTGAAGTGGAAGGTGCTGCCCTTGTCCGGCTCGCTTTGCACCCAGATCTTGCCATCCATCATCTGCGCGAGCCGCCCAGCGATTGCTAAACCCAGGCCCGTACCGCCATGCTGCCGGGTGATCGAGCTATCGGCCTGTTCGAAGGCGTTGAAGATGGCCTGTTGCTTGTCCGCCGCGATGCCGATGCCGGTGTCAGCCACAGAGAAATGCAGTCTGATTCGTTCATCAGCGTGCACGAGGGAGGGTCTCAGGTTCGCTCCCTCACGCCCAACCCCTCTCCCCCGAGTACGGGGGCGAGGGGAGTCCGGACCCTTCTCTTCCGAGGATGGGGACGAGTCGAGAACTTCTTCCTTTCCCTTCGCTCTCGAGTGGAAGAGACAGGCAAGAGAATCTTCTGTGTCCGCGTCGCCTGCAATCGAGGGCGCGAGCATATGGCCGTTCGTTCCCCTCTCCCCGGCGCTCGAGGGAGAAGAGCAGGGGTAGGGGCCATTCGTTCCCCTCTCCCCTGTACTCGGGGGAGAGGGGTAGGGGTGAGGGGGATTGGCCGCCGTCTCCGACGACCGCCCACGTTCCCCGGCATCGACCCGCGCCACGCGGACAACCACTTCGCCATGCTCGGTAAACTTGATGGCATTGCCAACCAGGTTCACGAGAATCTGCCGTAAACGGAGCGGGTCGCCAACCAGTGCGTCGGGCACGCCCTCTTCCACCTGGCAGGCCAGCTCCAACCCCTTGTGATGTGCCCGCAGAGCCAGGGTTCCCAAGGTTTCGCCCACGTGATCGCGTAGCCGGAAGGAGATCTGTTCCAGTTCCAATTTGCCGGCCTCGATCTTGGAAAAATCGAGGATATCGTTGAGCAAGCCGAGCAACGATTCTGCCGAGGTCTTGACGATGCCCAGGTAATCGCGCTGCCGGGACGACAGCTCCGTGTCGAGCGAGAGTTCCAGCATGCCCAGGATGCCGTTCATGGGGGTGCGCAGCTCATGGCTCATGTTGGCGAGGAATTCGCTCTTGGCCCGGTTAGCCGCCTCTGCCGCCTCCTTGGCCTGCAGCGTCTGCGTGCGCAGCGTGTTGATAATGTGGGTGCCGTAGATCGACCCCATGGCTCCTGCCAGCATGAGCATGGCCAACACGGTCAGCAGGTCCGGGAGCACCGCCTCGGCGACAACCGTGCGCCGCCACGACATCACCAGCGCAAGCCCGAGAGGGAAGGCCGTCATCGGCACGACGACAAGGGCAGCCCGTCGCCAGGTGTTGGGGATGAACATGCCATAGCACGAAGCGATGGCGTACCATACCAGGGCACTGAAACAAAGTTCCGCGGCCACTTGGTAGGGCGTCGTGACAGACTGGAAGGCGAGATAACCGCGAATGACATGGAAGCCGCAGGCCACGCCGACAAGCGCCAGCTCGATGGCGCGCAACTGCCTCCATGTGAAATGCGCATTCCGCCTTAGCAGGAGAACCGTAGCACCAAAGATAATGACGACGGCCGTCAGCAGACCGAGCAGATCCGGAACCCTGGCACGCAGGAGATCGCGGAGGAGGAAGGCACCGAACGCCAGGAAGAAAATAACAGCAACGGCGCGCAAGCGTGCACGCAACAAATCTCTCGTTGCATCCATCATTTGCCGGGAGCCGGCGCCCAGCGGTGTCGTGCGGCTCCCATGTTGCTCGGGCCCAGGCATCTTCCCGTCCGCGCGTGAAATGGGCTGCGGCATGCTGTTCCCTCCGGTTGCAAGGCACACCGGCGGCAATCATAGGCAATTTCGCACGCCGGTGCGGGGCAATCATTCACCTTGATCATGAGGGCAGGAGAGAGAAAAGTAAAGGCGGCGGCAGGCGTGCGTTCCCGTTTCTGCAGTGTCCAAAGAATTGTTTAACCGCGAGCCAGCGGCGAGCGCGTGAACAGACAGGATCCGGTTCCCTTCTGTTCACGCGCTCGCCGCTGGCTCGCGGTTAAACGAAAAAATGTACCCACCGAAACGGAAATGCACGCCTTTCGTTGCGGCGCGGTTCCAGGATTTACGGAAACTCCGAAAATCCTGGAGCGGCAAGATGTAAGGGCCACGCGCAAATCACTTGCCAAGATTGCAGCCGTCGTTGGCATGACCTATGCTTCAGTAGGGACGGAATAGACGAATGCCCCTCGCCTTCGTTACATCGCTGGATCGGGCTGAGCGATTTGCCCGAGACCATTCAAGCCTAAGGATCCTCTCTCGCGCTTGCCGGCGAATTCCTCCAGGGTCGTTCCATTCGTGGGACGCTCGCAACCCGGCCTGAGCGTCCTTCATCGCCTCTCAGCGAGGTGCGAACGATGTGGGATTTGCTCACGTTGCTGCTCATTCTTTCTCCCGTGTCGCCGACGGTGCCTCACCATGCGTCGCCGCCCATGTGGCAGTCGCTCAAGCGGGTCGCCTTGCTGCTGGAGGTGGTCGGGCCGGAGGAACGCTGGATTGACGACTATCAATCCGAGTTGAACTACGTGCGGCGCCACTTGCGCGAGCTGACGAGTGCGCCGGCGCTCGATGATTGTCTGATCTTCCCTTCTTCGCTGGCCAGTCGCGAAGGGCGCTGCTTCAATCTCGCCTATCAACGAAGTCTCGAGTTGCGCCGTAACCTTTTCTTGCACCACCAGGAAGAGCTGGACGAGGCCCTGCAAGAAGCGAAACATCTGGCGCGAATCTGGGCGCTGGTGGATGCCGCCGGGTGCCAGAGCCAGAGCTGGGTATGCCGCCGAAAGGCGCTGCTTCACTTGCGCGAACTGCTCGGTCCGGAGGCTTATTACAGCGGAACGATCCCGCCGTGCGCACCGCTATGGCGTTTCGAACTCATTTCGCCATCTTTCCAAATCGTGGGAGCGGAGACCGAAAAGAAATGAAGTGTCCCGCCGTAGCCTCCTCGGTGTCGCCCAGTCACCGAAGTTGCGTCCGGCGGGACAAGAGCAATATACAAGCTGATCTGTCGGCGGCAAAGAAAAAGATGAGATTTTTGGGAACTTTCTTTCCACCGCAGCTGGATACGACTGTCACGGGACCGACGCCAAATGATGCGGCAAGCCGAGGGTCGGTGCAGGTACTTGGCCTGGACCTTTCCCGGTTTGTTCGCAATCATTTACCTTCACATATCGTAACGTCGACAGGCGGCCGCCCGCCGGATGCCGGCGGTTTCTGCGACGCATGAAGCTGGACCGAGAGCCAATCGTTCCCCGAGAGCTTAAGGATGAGCATGTGGACCAATTCCAAAGCCTGGATCGCGCCCTTGGGCCTTGTCGGATCGATCTTCCTCGGCGCGCTTCTGCGTCTGGCCTGGGTTTCAGATATGGAATACAAGGCCGACGAGGCCTGGACGTTTCAGCACACCCAGCCCGAAGAGGGCGTCAGCAGCTTTTCCTGGTTAGGCATGGATTCCAGTGTTGGACCGCGCAATCCGGGCATGAGCCTCTGGGTTTTTCAGGTCCTGAGCAAGCTCACCTTCGCGCACGATCCGACCAGCCTTGCCCGGGCTGTGCAGATCCTGGCAATCGCGGCAATCGGCGTCCTGGTCTGGTTCTCCTACCGCTGCGTTCCGTCTGGTGAACGTGAGCCGTGGCTGTGGGCGGCAGCCATCCTGAGTGTCAACCCGCTGGCAGTGCTCTTCGAGCGCAAGATCTGGCCGCCTTCCGTGCTGCCCATTTTTGTCTCGTTCATGCTTATAGCCTGGTGGAAGCGCGAACGATTTTGGGGCGCGTTCGCCTGGGGACTGATAGGCGCCTGGATCGGCCAGATCCACATGGGAGCGTTCTTCTTTGCAGGAGGTTTCGCGGCGTGGGCCTTGCTTTTTGATCGGAAGCAGGTCGCCTGGCGCGGCTGGCGGGCGGGAAGCTTCCTGGGAGCGCTCTCGCTAGTTCCGTGGCTGGCGTACATGGCGAACGAGGTGGGTAGCCGTCCAGGTACGCCGTTCGGCTGGCAGCACGCCGCGGAGTGCAAGTTCTTGATCCGCTGGGTCACCGAACCGCTGGGGCTAGGGCTCGACTATTCTCTGGACAACGATTTCGGAGACTTCTTGCGCTCGCCTATCGTGGACGGTCGGCCGACCTACCTCGTGGGGATCCTGCACGGTCTTGTGATTGCGATTGGCGCCTGCATTCTGGTTCGCGCGGGCCTGCGGCTCTGGCAGACACGCCGGGCGGGGGCGCAGACCGCTGTTCCCAATAGCAAACGCTCGCCGACGGCTTTCACCTTGAACGCTGCCTTTCTGGGTTTCGGAATCCTGCTCACCCTCTCTTGCTTGCCCATCCATCGCCATTACATGGTTATCGCTTATCCTTTTGAAATCCTCTGGCTTGCACGTCTGGCGTTGTGCAGTGGAATACCTTCTGTCAAGGCGTTGAGATTGGGACGGTCGCTCCTGGCAACACTCTGCGTAGCACAGTTTCTCATTACGGCAAGCTTCTTGGTATACGTTCACATCCACCAAGCCATCGACGGCGATTATGGAGTCCCGTACGGCGCGCAGAAGAATTCGCCGGTGGCAGCGCTGCAAAACTAGACCTTCTCTCCCCGGTCACTCCCTCATACTTAGTTCAAGTTGCGCAGATTTTGAAGGGTTGAGGAACGGAAAACAAAAGCGGCGGAAAAGCGCCGCACTCCAAAAGCGACTTCTTTGGACTGCGGCGCTTTTCCGCCGCTTTTGTTTTCGCCAATTTGCGATGCCCTAAGGCTCCTTCTTGGGTGCAAAGGCGCGAAGGCTGCGGATAGCGCTCGACACTTCTATAATAACCTGGCTTCCCACACAAATAGACTCGCCGAAGGGTGGCACGAGCCGGGAGAGTGTCGACCATGAAAGCCTTCGAACTCAAAGAAACGTTCGGTATCGATTCCCTCACGATCACCGAACGGGCCAAGCCGCAGCCGGGGCCGGGGCAGATCCTGCTTCAAATGGAAGCCTGGTCGCTGAACTACCGCGATTTGATGCTGGTGAAGGGCACCTACAACCCGAAGCTGCGTCTCCCGTGCGTCCCACTTTCAGATGGCGCGGGCACGGTTGCTGAGGTCGGCGCGGGCGTGACCCGCGTCAAGCCAGGCGACCGCGTGACCGGCATCTTCATGCAGCAATGGATAGCGGGCGAGCCGACCGAGGCCAAGGGCCGATCGGCACTGGGCGGCGGGGGACCTGGCATGCTCGCCGAATACGTGGTCCTCAACGAGGAGGGCGTCGTCCAGGCGCCGGAGCACTTGACCGAAGAGGAAGCTGCCACCCTCCCTTGTGCCGCCGTCACGGCCTGGCATGCACTCATCACCGAAGGCAACCTGAAGGCGGGCGACTCCGTGCTCGTGCAGGGTACCGGCGGAGTGTCGCTCTTCGCGCTGCAATTCGCCAGGCTCTCGGGCGCCCGCGTAATCGTGACATCGAGCAGCGATGCCAAGCTGGAGCGTGCCATGAAGCTCGGTGCCTCCGCGGGCATCAATTACAAGACCACCCCCGAATGGGACAAAGCGGTGCGCCAGTTGACCCATGACCAGGGAGTCGACCATGTCGTTGAGGTTGGCGGTGCGGGCACGTTGCCGCGCTCGTTCCGCGCGACGCGCATGGGCGGCCGCATCAGTTTGATCGGCGTCCTCACGGGCAACTCCGCCGAGGTCAACCCGACCCCGATCTTGATGAAGAACATCCGCGTGCAAGGCATTTATGTGGGCTCGCGCGAGATGTTCGAGGCGATGAACCGGGCCATCGGTTTGCACAAGCTTCAGCCTGTCGTCGACCGCGTGTTCCCCTTTGCAGAGGCCCCGGCGGCTTTTCGGTACATGGAAAGCGGCGCCCATTTCGGCAAAGTGTGCCTGCGCATCTAAAGATTCGGCCATCAAGACGGAGACCTGCTAATGACTACCAATAAGATTCCCCCCGGACCTAAGGGGCTACCAATACTGGGCAATGCTGTGCAACTGCTTCGGGACCCTTTCAACTATCCACAGCAGTGCGTCGGCAAGTATGGTGATGTGATTCGCTTCAGGTTTGCGGGCCTGAATTTCTACCTGCTGATCCATCCGGACGCCATCGAATATGTGCTGCGCGGCAACCATCGCAATTTCAGCAAGGACAAAGGCAGCCACATGCTCTCGGGACTCGTGGGGCAAGGGCTCCTCACCAGTGAGGGGGACTTCTGGCGCAGGCAACGCCGGCTGGCGCAGCCGGCCTTTCAACTCGATCAGATCCAGCGCTACAGCGATTTCATGGTGGCCTTTAGCAAGCACATGATCGACTCCTGGCGCCCGGGCGAAACGCGCGACGTGCATGTCGACTTCATGCGGCTGACCCTTGAAATCATCGGTCAGACGCTGTTTACCACCAATGTTGCCGGCATGGCCGACACCGTGGGAGAGTGTCTGGAGATCGTCATGCGCTATTATGCCAGCCCGATCATCTGGTTCCCGTGGCTGCAGCGCTTAACCTGGCTGCCGGCCAACCGCCGCTTCCGGCAGGCTGTCGACAAACTGGACAAAATCATCTATGAGTCGATCCAGCAGCGCCGCCAAAGTGGCGAGGAGCGCAATGACTTGCTCGGCCGGCTTCTTGCCGCCCGAGACGAGGACGGTAGCGCCATGTCCGATCTTCAACTGCGTGACGAACTCATCACGCTCTTCCTCGCCGGCCACGAGACCACTGCCTTGGCGTTGTCGTACACGTTCTATCTCCTGGCCAATCATCCCGAGGTGGACGCGCGCCTGGCGGCCGAGGTGGAAGAGGTCCTCGGCGGCCGGCTGCCCACGAGCGCCGACGTGCCCAGGCTGCGCTACGCCGAATGGGTCATCAAGGAATCGATGCGTCTCTATCCCCCCGCCTACAGCATCGGCCGCGAGGCGCTCGAAGATTGTGAGATTGCTGGCTTCCACGTTCCCAAGGGAACGCAAATTTCGCTCTTCCAGTGGATCGTCCATCGCGATGCGCGCTGGTTCGACGATCCGGAGACGTTCCGGCCCGAACGCTGGGACAACGATCTGGCCAAGCGCTTGCCGCGCTGCGCCTATTTCCCATTCGGCGACGGCCCGCGCGTGTGCATCGGCAACCAGTTTGCCATGATGGAAGCAATTCTGGTTCTAACCACGGTGGTGCAGCGCTTTCGTTTGACGCTCGTTCCCGGCTTCAAACTCAAATTGATGCCGTCGGTGACCATGCGGCCCAAGCATGGCGTCTCGATGATCGTGCACGAACGCTCGAAAGCAGCAGCAGACCTCGATCGCGCTGTCGCTCCTGCCAAGTCCACCGCCTCCTGAGCCGCCCACGCGCTTGGCGTTACGACCTTACCGTTAGTTTCACTCTTCACCGGTTTCTCGGGAAGCCGGCTGCTCCGCCTTTGTCCCTAAACCCTGCTACAATCTCCTGTATTAAGGAGATCGCATGAACGAATTGTCGACCGGGGCAGAAAGCAAGATCGCGTTGCCGTTGCTGCCGCAAGAAGTTGAACTCGAGGAGAGCCAATCCCCTTCGAGCTGGCACGGCTGGACAGCGCTATCTCCCTTACCGGATGCGCCGGAACCGCTGCAGCCGCAAGGCGCCTACAGCGGCGCCGTCAGCGAGCCGCGCAGCCAGGTCGCCGTTTCTGCCGCAGACGGTGTGCAGGGCCCGGTTGAGCTGCTCGCTCCAGCAGGCGGTCCGGATGCGGCCTGCGCGGCCCTCCACTTCGGCGCCGACGCGATCTACCTGGGACTCAAGAAGTTCTCCGCGCGCGCCGAGGCCGAGAACTTCACCATTGAGGAAGTCGATGAGATTACCGCCTACGCCCATAGCCTTCAGCCGCGCCGTCGCGTTTTCGTCACGATCAACACGCTCGTTCGCCAGGACGAATTGGCCGAATTGATCGAGGCGGTAGCCGCCCTTGCAGACATCGGTGTCGACGCCTTGATCATTCAGGACCTGGGCGTCTACCACCTGGTGCGCACGCATTTCCCGGAGCTGGAGCTGCACGCCAGCACGCAGCTGAGCGTGCACAATCGCGCCGGGGCCGAAGCCCTGCGGCGCCTGGACTTTCGCCGCGTCGTGCTCGCCCGCGAGCTTACCTTCGAGGAGGTGCGCGATATCACGGCGGCCTCCGGAATCGAAACCGAAGTCTTTATCCACGGCGCCCTCTGTTATTCCTATAGCGGCCTGTGCTTGTTCTCGGCACAAACGTTGGGCCGCAGCGGCAACCGCGGTAAATGCGCTTACTCGTGCCGCGACTCGTTCGAGGTCAGCAACGCCCCGCTCACCCTCCGCGACGGCACGCCGGTGCGCCGCGACCCGCGTCAGGGTTTCCCGTTCTCGATGAAAGACCTCGCTTTGCCGGACCATGTGCCCGCCTTGCGCGCGGCCGGCGTGTCGTGCTTCAAGGTGGAGGGACGCAAGAAGAGCCCGCTCTATGTCGCCACCACGACGAGTTACTATCGGAAGCTCATCGACGGCACACTCAGGCCGAGCGAGCGACCCGCCCTGGAAGCCGACATGCAGAGCGTCTTCAGTCGACCGTGGACGCACCTCTTCGTGGAGTCGCACAAGGATAAGGAGGTGGCCGATCGCGATACCGTCGGCCACCGCGGCACGCCCGTCGGCAAGGTCGAGGCCGTCGTCCACACCGGCACGGCCGAACCCCGCTTGCGCTTTCACACGCGCCGGGAACTCGAGCGCCACGACGGTTTGCAAATCGATCTCCCAGTGCAGGGCAAACCCTTCGGCTTTGCCGTCGATCATCTCTGGACGGTTACTCCCGGACGGTTCGGCACCGCTCGCGAGGTTTTCGAAGCCCCGGCCGGTGCCCTCGTGGAAGTCGGTCTGCCGGCCGAGCACCCGGACATTCCCGTCGGTGCTCCCGTGTATTGTTCCTCCTCGCAGGCCGTGAAGCAGAAATACCGCCACACGACCCCCAAGCCCGGCCTGTATCGCACGCGCAAGCCTGTCGCCGTCGAGGTCCTGCTCACCAGCGCGGAGCTTAGCGCTGTTGGCCGCGTCGCGCACACGGCCGGGCATCTTCCCATTCTGGAAGTTCGCAGGACGCTGGCCGGCCCGTTCACACCGGCCAGGGATCAGCAGGCGATGCAGGCAGCGGCCCGCAGCGCGTTCGAAAAACTCGGCGACACGTCGCTGACGCTCCACTCCTTCGCATTTCACAATCCTGAGAATTGCTTCGTGCCGGTGTCGCGCCTCAACCAGCTGCGCCGTGACCTGGCGACGGGGCTGGAAGAAGCTCTGCGTCAGGAACTGTCGGAACGCGTTACCGGGCTGAAAGCGCAGCTGTGCCCGCCCATGCCGCCCGCGGCGGAGACGAAAGCATTCCGTTGGTCGATTAAAATCGACCGCGTCGGTTTTCTCGACGCCTTAGAGCCTGCTGATTTCATCGATCTGGAAGAGGTGGTCGTGGACATCGCCCGCGACAACCTGACCGTACTGATTGATAAGCTCGATCGCCTGGCTGGGCAGCTAGGCCGGGAGAGGTTCCGCCTCGCGCTGCCAGCGCTGACGCGCTACTGGGAGGAAAAGAGCCTGCGCCACAAGATCGATCACCTCCGCGCCGCCGGCTGGACCAAATGGGAAGCCGCCAATCTCTCGGCTTGGAGTTATCTTCAAGGCGCTGGGCAACCTTCCGGCGCCGGGGTGAATCCCCCTCACCCCCGACCCCTCTCCCCCGAGTACGGGGGCGAGGGGAGCAGAAGCGCGTCTCCCACAGATCAAACGATGACTGGCGAGGAATTGCTTTTCCCCTCGCCCCCGTACTCGGGGGAGAGGGGCAGGGGTGAGGGGGCCGAGACGCCGTTTCTCGCGAACGCCAGCGCCCGTGAAGATCGACCGCTTTTCCCCTCGCCCCCGTACTCGGGGGAGAGGGGCAGGGGTGAGGGGGCGAAACTCGACCTCTCCACCGACTGGTCGATCTACGTCATCAATCGCCTGGCAGTCCTGGCCCTGGAAAAGCTGGGAGTGAACCGGTTCACCCTGTCACCCGAGGATGGCCTGGCCAACGTGCGCTCGCTCCTCGCCGAATTCGGGGCCCGTGCCGTCCTCATCGTCCATCAGGACACGCCGCTCTTCCTGGCGGAGTCCTGCGCCTACGCGAACCTGATCGGCGGTTGTCCCGGCAAGGCCAATTGTTCTTTTGAGCAAATGGAGATGGTGTCGAGCCACGGCGAGAAGGTAACCGCGCTCGATTACCACTGCCGCACGATTGTGCTCAACCAGGGCCCGTTCTGCCTTTCGACTCGGCTGAAGGAGCTGCGCCGCGCCGGCGCTGTCTCGCTGCGTGCCGACTTCATCTACCGCGCCTACGACCCCACGGAGGTGCGCGAGCGCTGGCGTCTCATCCGCGCCGGCCGGCCTGTCCCTGGCGGCCACGCCGCCAACTTCGATCGCGGCATCTTGTAGTCGCGCAATACTGCTCCATCACGGCTGAAGGTACCCGCGAAGTATGGCATGGCGAAAAGCTCCGGGCTAAACTATCATGTTCAAAAAGCCCGGCAAACGAATGCCTTTGATTTACCGCGTTGAGAAGACGGGTGTTACAATGCTGCGACCGGTCCGCAATGGGATCCTTCTTCGCGTGGGGCTGCGTAGCGCTCTCCTACTCGTTCTCGTTATCGCGCTAGTCGGCGTTTGGAGATTCACTACACCGACTCCAGCCAGTCCGCATCCCACGCCCGCGGCGGGAAATCGGCCCGACCAGGACAAGATTCTCCTTGACGCCATCCGCCACGGCGACAGAACGCAGGCGCAGTACCTGCTCCAACATGGAGCGAATGCCAACGCGCGCGATGAAGCGGGTGACACCGCGCTTATGCGTGCCGCTCTGTACGCGGACGTGGAGATGATGCGCGTCCTTGTCGACAGCGGTGCGGAAGTCCATGTGCGTGGCCAGGATGGCACGGCCGCTCTCCTTCGGACGACCCACGATCTTGACAAGATGCGGCTTCTTCTCGATCGAGGCGCCCCGGTCGACGATTTTGCCATGGTCGCCGCTGCCAGCGTCCCGGGGTCCCGCAGCACCCTCGAGCTGTTACTCGCGCACGGCGGGAATGGCCGCGGGGCCGTGCCGGCCTATACAGCGCTCATGGCCGCCGCGGGCAACGGCGACCTCGATGCGGTGAATTGCTTGCTCGATCACGGTGCCAACGTGAAGGCAAAAACGCCGACTGGTTTTACAGCGCTGATCGGCGCTGCCTTATCCGGCAATGCCAAGGTCGTCGCTTTGCTCCTGGAACGAGGCGCTGATCCCAACGCCGTTTGCGAGCTCGAAAGGGGGATCCTGCAAACGCCGGCCGGTGTTGCCGCCAGCATGGGCCACGCGGATTGCCTGCGACTTCTCATGGCGGCAGGAGCCGACGTCAACGTCCAAGGTGGGCCTTTCAATCATAATGCGTTGCTCGGTGCCGCCACCACCCCGAGCAAAGAAACCGTGCATCTCCTCCTTGCCAAGGCCAACGTCAACGCGACGGATTGGAGCGGTAATACAGCGCTGGATTGGGCCGCACGCCGGGGGGAAACCGCTATTGTCAAAATGCTTCGTGAGGCCGGAGCCGAGCAGTCCAAGCCGCTTGCGCATCCGGACAAGCCGCTCGCGCTACGGCACCCACCGGACGCCGATTCGGCGCGGCGCGCCGTATCCGCAGCCTTGCCCCTGTTGCAACAAAGCGAGCGGACGATTACTCGGACCAGAAACTGCGTCAGTTGTCACCAGCACCCGCTGGTGGCGATGACCGTGGCCCTGGCCCGCAAGCATGGTTTCAAGGTCGACGAGACCATTGCCAGCGAGGAACGAGCCCACGTTCTGAAGGACATGGGCGCCAGGGTTCGGCCGCTCCTGTTGGGTACGGGGATCGATCCGACGCTGTCGGTCCACGTGTTGGCGGGACTGGCCGCCGAGGACGAACCAGCCAGTCGAATCACGGATGCCCTCGTCCACTACCTCGTGCTTCGCCAACGAAAAGACGGACATTGGCAGCAGGAAACCTATCGCCCGCCGGATGAGGCCAGCGACTTCCACTTTACCGCGCTCGCGGTCCGCGGGCTCCAGACCTACGCCGCGAAAGGTCGAAGCCGGGAAATCGCTGTGCGGATCGATCAGGCGCGACGCTGGCTGCAGAGCGCGGAGCCGACGGACACGGCGGATAGGGTATTTCAATTGCTGGGCCTTGGCTGGGCACAAGCTGAGCCAGAATCAGTCACGAAAGCCGTCACGAATCTCGCGGGCGAGCAGCGCGCAGACGGCGGTTGGTCACAGTTGCCGACACTGGCAAGCGACGCCTATGCCACCGGTCTGGCATTGTATGCTTTGCACGAGGGAGGCGGCGTCGCCGTCGATCACCCAGCTTACCAGCGCGGCGTCGAGTTCCTCTTGCGAACCCAGCTGGCGGACGGCTCTTGGTTCGTGGCCACACGCAGCTTCCCGATCGTCGAGTATTCTACGAGCGGCTTCCCGCACGGCAGGTCCCAGTTCATCTCCGCCGCCGCCACCTGCTGGGCGACGATGGCGTTGACGCTGACCACGCCATGATTTCGGCGGCCACCACAGCCTTTGCTTTTCCGAACTGAAGAGACTGCGGGGAAAACTCTCGATTGCGGCAAAAACAACTGGACGGAAGGGCGCATAAACGTCGCTCGGGGCCTGGGTCGCCGATCCGTACAGCCTCAATCCCAGCAAACCGCAGGAAGTCGGGTCGCAACCCAGAACTGATGATGCCCAGCGGAGAAAGGAATTATACTGCGTGCGGTCAATACTGATACCAATAGGCCGTAGCCGCATTCGCCAGAATGCGGGCTATCTCTCACAGGTTCCCCCGCAGGGCGATGTCTCATTCTTGACCGCGCTCAGTATAAGTCGAAATCTCAGTCGAGCTTGAGGTCAATCGGGTCGCCTTTGACTTCCACGGTGAGCGGAGTCTTATCGAGCCTGCCGTATTTCTTCAGGATTTGGGCTTCGGCCAGGGTCAGGTCTTGCGCTCGGGTCTTCTGTTTCTTGACATAAGGACCGTCGCGTTTATTGGAAACTTCGGGCTCGCGCGGCAGGGAGACCCAGACCTTGTGGGTGCCCACAACTGCCCCGCTTTTACCCGTTTTGGAAACATATAGTTCGTACCGGCCCTTTTCATCCGTCTCACCGGTGCTTACTCCGGTTTCTGTCACTCCCTGCGGGACGAACGATACCATGATGTCAGCAATGGGTTGGTTGTTGTGCGTAACCGTGCCTGTTACAGAAACGATTTTCTCTTTTCCCCCGCAACCCAAGCAGATCACGGCACATGCTGCGAGGAGTAACACACCCGAGAATCTGCAGGAAGTATTTGTCCAGGTTCGCATGACCGAACTCTCTCCGTAGAGCGAGTGAAATGGAAAAGCGAAGTCCACCTGCCTCTGGTGGACTTCGCAAGTCGCCGAAGTCAGAAACGACTCACCAATCCGATCCCGGCACCTGACCAGAATTGGGGATGCATACGGCTAGCCAGGTGGCCTTGCTGATGCCGCCGCTAACACCTCTGACGCTACCATCCCCCATCCCTACCTGCATCACGGCATGGGGGGAGTTGAGAACGAAGGTATTGCAATTAGTAATCGTGGCATTGACATCGAAGAGATAGTTCGGGTTGGCTGTCGGAATGGGGGGGACGTAATTAGCGCTCCAGTCGTAATAGTCAGTTCTGAGGCAGGCACCAGTAGGGGTGCCGGGTGGAAGAGGCGGCGGGGTGCCTCCGTTACTAATATCCGCCCAGCCATCGGTCCACCAGCCGAAGGCAGCCCACTGACCTCCATCGCCGTGATCGGGGTATTGCCACCCCCAGGCCGGGCCAATCACCACTTGACCGCCGCTGGTATAGCCAAGGGCGATGGAAACATCACAATTCTGGATACGTTCTCCAACCATGACGGTGTTGGAAGTTCCGTTCGGCATTGATGTTACGATGCTGCCCTGACCTCTGGGCTCGAAGACCATCACGTTGCCGGCATAATTCGACGAGGCATAGCTGCCGGCGCTGTGAGTCTGCTCGTTGGACGGATTGGAACTATCGGAGGGACACAGGTAGAGCTTAACTCTGGTGGAGATCAACGCATCATAGGCGTTGAAGTATGTCGCCGGCGGCTCTGTATCGACGGTATTCAAATTGCCGAGAGCGGAAAACTGGTTGTAGAGGTTTGTTTGCTCGACGTATGGCAACAGATGCAACAGCCAGGTGCCCGTGGCACCATCGGGCGAGGTGACACTGCCACCAGAGAACTGGGCGGGGAAGTCGGCGTAGGGAGCCGCACCTTGCCCCGGTATGTAGGGGTTCCCACCCCCCCGGAAGTATTCGCCCCACGAACCAATGGGTGGCACTTTGTTGAAAGTGCCGGCGAAATTGTGAACCGCCAGGCCGATCTGCTTGATATTATTGGCGCAACTGATGCGCGCGGCCGCCTCGCGCACCTTCTGCACGGCCGGCAACAACAAGCCGATCAAAACAGCGATAATCGCGATAACTACCAGCAGCTCGATAAGCGTGAAGCCCTTCTTCGGACGCCGGCGGACACTCCATTGCAGTTTCAGCATGGCAAATTTCCCTTCATGAATAGAACTGGGGGGTTAAGAACGGCAGACCTCACCCTGAGTTACTCTCGCATGGTCGAAACAATGAAAACAAAACTATTGCTTGAGACGGAGCAGCATCTGATCAGTCAGACAGAAGATGCTTTCCGACTTTGCTGCGACTCCTGACTAGGGCGAATGCAGAAAGAGATAGCTGTTGGCGGACTATTAGAAACACTGTTATGCCTTGGGAGTCTCCCGCTGAGTCTTAGAATGTATACTCGGACGGATTACAGTTGTCCCGCAGATTTCGGAGAAGATCTCGGGAAGGTTTAGCGCAAACATGGTCGAAACAAGGAAAACAAAACTATTGCGTGAGACGGAGCAGCATTTGATCAGTCAGACAGAAGATGCTTTCCGACTTCGCTGGGACTCCTAACTAGGGCGAATGCAAAAAGAGATAGCTGTTGTTGAATTATTAGACAAACTATTGTGGGCTTCGGTGTCGCCCGCTGAGTCTTAGAATGTATACTCGGACGGACTACAGTTGTCCCGCAGATTTCGGAGAAGATCTCACGAAGGTTTAGCGTAAAAACGGCGAGTGCGTGGTGAAAATATGTCGCAAAGTGTCTCTTTATTTGGATTTGTGGGCGTCGTGGTTGCGCCAGATCTGGTAGAGTCGCGTGGTCGGGTTGGTGCGTAGAGGTCAGGGATCAGCTGCCCGTTGACCTCGTTGTACACTCGCCAGCATCAGAGGCCACAGATTCCTCTTCGCTGTTCCGCGGCGGCGGCAGCGTTTGCAGCGGGATGCCGAGGCGTTCACACACACATCATCAAGGTCTGCCTCCGGTGGCCTTCGAACCGGTGCCGGCGGGCGAAGACGCGAATTTGGTTCTTCTCGTCGTCGCTAAGCCAGTCGTCGCAGGGCACCCAGGCGTTGTGCTCGTTGACATTGCCGAAGCATTGGCCCAACTAAGGGAACTTGCCGGTGCCGATGTCGATCCGGGGAGAGAAGCGACGAACGCGAATGTCCGTCTTGTCGCTCCAGCTGTGGACGAAATCGACGATGATGCCACGGGTATCGTGGGCGAGCCAGCGGCCGGTGAACTCTCCCCAAAACTTTTCTTAGCAGGACGTGCTCTTCCATGAGTTCGGCGAGGACAGTCTCTCTGCGTTGGAGCTTGGCTTCGAGCTGCTCGATAGTGTGGTTCCTGGCGTCATCAACGGGCTTGCTGTTACAGCCGTCGTCGAACAACTCCTCGAGCCAGCCAAAGAATTGATTGGCGTATTCTCCGTGGCAAAAAAGGTGACCTGGTGAATTTAGTGTCGAAATCTGCGATGTCACCTGTTCCCACGCTCGACCATCAACCCCAGGCAAACCCAAAGCTGTTTACATGTGCCGATTGGTGTGCTATCTCATTTTTTCTGTGACCTTTTGAGCCTGTCTTCCGAGATTCGTACTAGAGAGATTGCGCGAGGCGCTGGCGGAATATCGCGAACCGCTTTGGCGAGTGCAGGATACGCCGTTGCGGTTCGTCATTCTGGAACAAAGGAGAAGTCCGATGGCTCTTGAACTGGAACTGCTGGAGGAGCGCGCGCTCTTATCGACGACGCCCACGCAGATATACGTGGCTTCCCTATACCACCAATTGCTCCAGCGCGATACCGACCCGGCAGGTCTCGCCTATTGGAGCGCAAAGCTTGATGCGGGCGAGCAGCCATCCCAGGTAGTTCAGGAGATCCAGGCAAGCAGCGAATACCAGACCCTCGAACTGCAAAACCTTTATCATCAGCTGCTCGGCAGGACGGGGGAGCTCGCGGGCGTCCAGAGTTGGACCCGCGCCTTGAATGCCGGCCTGACCATCGAGCAGGTTGAGGGCGGGTTCCTTGGTTCTCCCGAGTATTTTCAAAAGGCCGGAGGCACCAACACCGGATTCCTGACCGCCCTTTACCAAGACGTGCTCGATCGTCCGGTGGATCAGGTGGGCGCGGCGGCGTGGGGCGCTCTCTTGCAGAGTGGGGTTTCGCGCCTTGCCATCGCTCTCACGGTCGAGGCCAGCGCGGAGGCGAAGAACCTGGAGCTGACGAACTTGAACAAAAACCTCCTTGGCGGCCCAGAACAGCCATCGGGACCGCTTCTAGCGGGAGCATTGCCAGGCATCCCGCTCAGTCCCGGCGTCTCGGATGCCACCATCATGAATGAACTGTTCAATCAGGACTTTTCGAATTGGGAGTGGATCCAGAGAGATAAGCTGATTGCACAAGATTACGGGGATGGCGTCTATCGATCCTATCTGAGCACGATTGAAGGTCAGCTTGTAAATTTTGCCAATGACACTCCGGATGTCGCGGCCCACAAGGTGGAAAACTACATCGCCGCAGAGCTCCAATCCGGTCAAGTGCCGCCTGGGCTGGGACGCGCTTTCCCCATTTAAAAAAGGAGCCCAGCGCCCCGGCCGTTCTCGCACATTCAAACGCCGTGTGCCATGCTTTTGGGCTTCGCCTACGTTGACGAAGAAGCAAAGCTCTGCCCGGAAGCATGGCACGCCCCCTTGAAGCACTCCCGTCCCGCGAGAGCACGGCACACATCAGACGAGCGCGCAATGATTACCTCCCTTCTTACTTCGTCTTGCGCCGGCACGTCTCGTGCCGCGCGCCCCTATTTCGCACTTTAGCCTCGGAATTGCAACGGCGCTCGCCGTAACGACGCAGTTACTGCCAGTCGGTTCGCTGCTCGCCCTGCTGCAATTGCACGGCACGACATCTTCACTCCTGCTCAACCAACATCTGGTCGAGGTTCAGAACATGCTGCCGGCTGAGCGGCAGCAGCCGAAACTGAACCTATGAATTGCATTCCCGGTCAAGCACCATCGCTGTCCCCTTGGTCGATGAATCCACCCGGCGCGCCATCAAGACGGAGAAGGAGTGCATAGAATATCAGCATGAACGATCCATTGTTCCCGCAGTCGCATTCTCTGCCTCCGCGGCAAAACTAGGGAGGATCAACGATGCGTGTCTCACACCGTACATTAACCTCGCGAATAGTTGTGTTGATCACGATCGTGGCCGCATGGTCGAGTTCTGCACTGGCTGCGGATCCTCCCAAGGTGCGCGAACTGCGCGTTCAGCAAGCTGGCAAGAATACCTACTTTCACGTGGTCTTCGATCCGCCGGCTGGCCTGGCAATTCCCAAACCCGCGCAACAAGGGGAAATTCTCCTGCCTGAATGGTCCCTGCGTGATCGACGTAACCTGACCCGGCATCCTCGGCTAGTGCCCCAGGATGCTAATGCGAAAGCAGTCTACGCGTTCCATGATGTGACGGCGTTCTTGCCGAGGGCCGTCGTCTCGAACCGACAACCGCCTCCGATCGCGACTTCCGACTTGGAGTTTGCCGGCAAATGCTCCGGCAAGGGCAAGACGCAATTCTTGCTCCTCTATCCCGTCGAAAGCAAACCGGCTCCTAAAAACAAAGAGGAGCCACGCCTCTCAGTTCCACAAAGCGACTGGGTCGAAGTGCCCGTTTCCCTGGAGTTTGATCAAGCGGTCAAGCTTCCAGAGGCGGATTCCAGTCAGCGTAAGAAAACGCAGCCTCCCGGACGGGATGATTTGGAGGGGGTTTGGGCTTCTTTCCAGGCGGCGCACTTCGCGCTCTTGCACGAGTTGGCTCCCGATTTCGGCTTTTACAGCTATGCCTGCGAGGCTACCAGCCGCAAGTACAACGTGCCGTCGCTCCAAACGCCAGGGCCGGGTTCCCCGCAGGTCGACCGAGCTGGCAGGGCAGGGGGTCGCTCCGATCACCAGCGGCTGTATGAAACAACAACGGGTGCAGCCGCGATCGCGGAATCGCTGCAACTAGAACGGATGATCGGACGCAGCCTCCGTGACGCCGACGAACGAAAGATAGACATCGAAAAGATCCCGGGGATCGATATTGCCGAGCACCCCTGGAAGAAAATGATGGGCGACAAGAAGCCGACGCCTGAGCCATTGGCCAAATTGGTGCCGGCGGCCAATTACTACGTCCGCTTTCCAAACGTTGGCCAATTCATCGACATGTTTGATCTGATCGATCAGTGGGGCACCAGCCTGGCGCGCGCCTACGAACTCCAGAGTCGCGATTATCGGCTCAGGCAGCGTTATGAACGGCAGCTCTGCTTGCGCAGCACAGCGCTTGCCAAAACCTTGGGACCGCTCGTCATCCGCGAACTGGCCGTCACCGGCAGCGACGGCTATCTTCGCGAAGGCTCGGACGTGACGGTCCTTTTCCACGTTCGCAACCGCGAGTTGTTCTTGGCCGCCGTCGAGCCGTTTCTGCAGGATGCTCGCAAGGAGTGGGGCAGCCAGCTCCGTCAGCGGGAGGAGAGCTACCAAGGGATCTCGGTCGAAAGTTTTGTCACGCCTTTGCGAGAGGTAAGTTTGCATCGTGCGACACTTGGCGACTTCGTGGTTTATTCGAATTCGCCGGCGGCAGTACGCCGCATCATCGACACTCAACAGGGCCGCGGCCTGGCGCTGGCAGACGCCCTCGATTTTCAATACATGCGCACGATCTTTTCGGCGAGCGCTTCGGAAGAAGGTTTCGCGTTCCTGTCCGATGCCTTCATTCGCCAACTCGTCGGCCCCGCCAGCAAGATCAAGGAGAAACGCCGACTGGAAGTGCTCACCAGTCTCGAGATGTGCACCAACGACGCCATGTTCACCGCCTGGGAGACAGGGAAGTTGCCAGCAGCGCAGGAAGGCTCGGCGTCGTCGTCGGTCCTTAAACCGGAAGAGATTTACACTCCCGAAGGCAAGCCGGTGACATGGGACGCCGAGCGCAAGCTGGCTATTGCCGACATGTACGGCACTCTGCATTTCGCGACCCCCTTGATCGAATTGCCGATCGACCTGGTCACGGAGACGGAGCAGCGCGATTACCTGCAATTCCGCGGCGAGTATCTGGGCCTGTGGCGCCGCTACTTCGATCCGGTGGGCGTGCGTTTTGCTCTGAACGACAATCAGGTCCGGATCGAAACCTATCTCCTGCCGTTGATCCAGAGTACCGAGTACAACGAGCTGCGCAGCCGCACGGGCGACGGTACCACCCCGCTGGCGATCAATGGCTTTTCGCCGCGAACGATCGCGCAGTTCGTGGCCCACATATCGCCGAACGCCCCGGAGCGTGGCTCCCTCCGAGACGCTCTGAGTGGTCTGGGCGTCCTCGGTAAGAACAAGGGCCTCGACTGGCTAGGCGACTGGTTCGTGATTCGCTTCGACGACAGCGAAATGTATGGCAAGGCTGCCAAACGAGCGCTGCAACGTGAGCTCGATCCTGGACCGAATAATGCCCCAGGCGAGGAGATAGAGTTCCTCTTTCAGATGCCGGTCACGGCAGGCGTCGCCATCCGCAACCCGTTGGTATTTGCCGGAGTGCTCACGACCTTGCGTGGCGTCGTCAATACCTCGGCGCCGGGCGCAGTGACCTGGACGGCCCTCGAACCAGAATACAAGGGCACCACGATCGTTCGCGTCCAGGCCCAGCTCAACGGCATGATCGCCTTGGCCAGGGATCCCAAACGCAAGGAACCTTTTCTGCCCGCAATCTATTACACGATCCTGGACGGCGCCTGGTACGTGAGCCTTCGTCTGGAATGCATTCAGGACATCATTGACCGCTCCGCGGCTCGCAAGGAAGGCAAACTACCCAAGCCGGAGACGGTGCCGGTCAATGCGTCGCTTTACCTAGCGCCCGAAGCGGCTGGCAAAACGAAGGAGTTCGTCAAGTTTTACCTGGAGATGCAAACACATCGGCAAGCGCTGGCCAATGAGCCGAGTTGGTACGCCCTGTATCATTCCCACCTGGTGCCGCCGGAGTCTCCCGAGGATGTCAGCCGTGAGATCGCGCTCCAATACCTCGGCTTTGTGCCAGTGAGCCCGGACGGGGCCCCCTATTCATATGAGAAGAAGACCGACGAGATAATCAACGAGGGGCAGGGCTCGCTGCGCCAGCCCAAGCTCCACGAGACGTTGGCCGAGAACGCACCGTTGGCACGGCTGCTAAGCGAGTTTAGAACATTGCGCGCCGACCTGCGTTTTCGAGAAGATGGCATTCATAGTGTGCTGACGATCGAGCGCAGTCGCAAATAGTGCGATGTGGGCATGCTACCGCCATAGTGGATCATTGAGATCGCACATGCCCAACCGGCATTATGCTGCCGGATTGGTCCTGGGTGGGCGAGGAGAGAGTGCTGGGCCCATGAACCTGTCCGTCAGTCGTGTTTACCGCACTTTCTGGGGTTTGGCCGCTCTCCCTCGAAATGTGTTCATTCTCTCCATTCCATCATGGCCGGCCATCATGATGAATGATGAATGATGGCTGTGTGCAAGTCATGGCATTTTCTCCCCGCGAGCAATACGATATCTCGGATCGATAGTTCCATCCCCTCACAGGAGAACAGATCCATGGCATGCCTGGCCGCCTTCGGGTTGTTCGTGCAGATGCAGGTGGGGCAGAACCCAAACCCTGGCGGTGGGGCGGCGTTGGCAGGCATGTTCTTCTTTCTCATGTAGCACCTCCAAGAGAAACAATCTCAGACGGTTTTCACTCCCTGCGGACACTATACTAGGGTGCTGATCTCCCCGCAGGAGTCCCTGTAATGGCCGCGAAGCAGCTGGGCAAAGTGGTGCGGCATATCCGCAGGTTAGCCGGCTCGGCACGCCTCGCTGAGCCGACGGACGCGGAGCTACTCCGACGCTTTGCCGCGCATGCCGACGAAACTGCGTTCGCACTCCTCGTGCAGCGTCATCGCGGGTTGGTGATGACTGTTTGCCGGAATGTGCTTCGACAAGAGCAGGATGCCGAGGACGCGTTCCAGGCCACTTTTCTTATCCTGGCCAGGAAAGTCGCTTCTATCCGCGAGCGGGAATGCATCGCGAGTTGGCTCCACGGCGTGGCCTACCGCACTGCCGGGAACGCCAGGAGACATGGCATGCGCCGTCGCAAGTATGAAATGCAGTCGCGTGTCTCTGAAGGGCTATCTCCACTCTCCGAAGCATCCTTCCGCGAATGGCAGGCGATCTTGGACGAGGAAGTGCGGCGTTTGCCGGAGAAATATCGCGCGCCCTTTGTGCTCTGCTGCCTGGAAGGCAAAGGCAGGGAAGAAGCAGCCCGTGAACTTGGCTGGAAGGAAGGCACGCTCTCTAGCCGGTTGTCTCAGGGCCGAAATCTACTGCGCGACCGGCTGACACGGCGCGGACTGACTCTCTCGGCTCTGCTCGGGGCCAAGGCTCTTTCCGCTGAGGCGGCAATGGGAGGGGCATCTGCCGGGCTTGTGGCCGCCACGACGCACGCGGCGTGTCGATTTGCCAAGAGCGAAGCTGCCGAGGCGATCTCGGGCCCTGTGGCTGCTTTGGTCAAGAGCGCCCTGCGTGAGATGAGCATCTCGGCAATCAACGTGTGGACGCGGGTGTTCCTTGCCTTGGTCCTCGTCACGGCCGGGGTCGGTCTGACGATTCACCAGGCACTTGCCGAAAAGCGTGCGGGGGCCGCGGCAGAAGCACTGCCAACGCCAATGGCACGAAATGGGAGTCAGTCAACTGCAACAACAGACCGGCCAGTGGGAACCGACTCCTATGGCGATCCCCTTCCGAGTGGAGCCAAGGCCAGGTTAGGGACGGTGCGGTTGCGGCCAGGGAATGGACTGCGCTTGTTAACCTCCTCTCCCGACGGCAGAACCGTCTCCTCCGTAGCAGATGCGGAGAATGGATTAACCATTACGCAATGGGATTGGAAGACAGGCAAACCGCTGCACCGCTACGAGGGGCCAGCGTTCAAAGTTGCCCGAGCCGTCGACCTCTCGCCGGATGCCAAGATACTCGCCGTCGCCGGGTATGTCAGAGAAACTATGCAGAATCGCACGACCCTCTGGGATTTGTGCACAGGTGCAGAACTCCGCTCGCTCGGTTTCAACGAGCATAGAGCGCAGATGGTCGCTTTCGCACCGGACGGCAAGACTTTGGTAACGTTCTGCGATGATCACACCGCCCATCTCTGGGACGTGACCACGGGGGTGGAGCGAACCAGTTTCACAACCGGCTTGAATGATGGCGCTTGCATCGCATTCTCCCCCAATGGCCTTACGCTCGCCCTGGCTGGAAGCGACGGCAAGATGGAGCTTTGGGATGTGCTCCGAGGAAGTAGAAAGTTCGACTTCCAAGCCCACCCTTGCAGAGTTTCGGCTATGGTGTTCTCGCCGGACGGGAGCAGGTTGGCTACCGCAGGCCAAACGGATACCAAGATCCGTTTGTGGGAAGGAGCCAACGGTAAGGAAGTGCGCCACTTCGATGCTGTTGGAGGTTCGTCAAGTCTCGCCTTTTCGTTCGACGGCAAGATGCTGGCCTCTGGAGACGCAAGGAAGGATGGGCAGATTTTGGAGAACCGTCCCGTACGACTCTGGGATGTGGCCACGGGGCGCGAAATTCGCCGGCTGCCGGGTCACCTCTTCGGCGTGGACGCCCTGGCTTTCTCGCGGGACAACCGGAAACTCATTTCCGGTGGCGTTGGCGTTCCACTCCGCATCTGCGATATAACGAACGGCAAGGAACTCCTTTCTTTTCCTGAGCATGGCGGCTACGTCAATTCCGTGGCTTTCTCACCGGATGGGAAGTCCATCGCCACTGCCGGCATTGAAGGCGCCATCCGACTCTGGCAAACGAGCACTGGCAAGCCGATTCGGTGGTTCGCTGAGGGGCATCGCCAACGGGTCTGGAGCGTCGACTTTGCACCGGACGGCAAGTCCCTGGCCTCCGCGGGGCACGACAAGAGTATCCGAATTTGGGATCCTTCCACGGGCCAGGAGATTCACAAATGGAATACGTTTTCTGGAACCGGTGTCGCATACTCTCCTGACGGGCACATGATCGCAGCCGGTGACAATGGAGGTGAGGTGACCTTTCATGATGCCGTCACGGGTAAGAGGTTGCTTTCTGAGTCGAACATGCGTGGCTATCTCAACCCCAGGCCGTTCTCTCCCGACGGAAAAATGCTGGTCTCCGTCGAAGGAGATCCGCCCCAAGTTCTTGGAATAGTCCATATTTGGGATACTCGCACAGGAAAGGAACTACGCAAGTGGGTCGGCGCGGACGCCTGCTTCGGAAACTTTTCCCCGGATGGCAATACTCTCGCCTGGGTTGAAGATTTCCGTCACATTCGGCTCCTAAACCTCGGCAGCGGCAAGGAGCGCCGGATTGAACTACCGGCAGGAGCGCGTACGTTCTCGATGGCTTTTTCACCTGACGGTTGGATAGTGGCCTGGGGAGACTCGCGGGGGCTAGTCGGCGTTGCCGAAGTCGCAACCGGCCAAATTCGGCGGCTGCTGAAGGGCCACTTATCACACGTCCGTTGCTTGGCCTTTTCGCCCGATGGCAAGATCCTGGCATCCGGAAGTAGCGATTCCACTGTTCTGCTATGGGACGTCAGCGGGTCGCCGCCTGCCGGCAAGGGCAGCACTGCGACAGCACAAGAGATGAAGGCATGGTGGGCCGATCTGGCATTGGACGACGCTGCCAGGGCATATCAATCGATGGAGAAGCTGATCGCGTGCCCTGCGCATACGGTGTCCTTCTTGAGGGAGCAACTCAAGCCGGTCGCTGGCGTGCATCGCCAGCGTGTACTCGAACTCATTGCCGACCTTGATAGCAAGCAGTACGCGCTGCGTAAGAAAGCAACCGAAGAGTTGGAAAAGCTCGGCGAACCCGCGCTGCCGATGCTGCGGCAGGCGTTGGATAAGGCCCCACCATTGGAGATGCGGCAACGCTTGCAAAGGCTGATTGAAAAACAGGAGGTCCCATTCAGCTCGTCTGAAGAGTTGAGATCCCTACGGTCCGTGGAAGCGTTAGAAAAGATCGGCACGAAGGAAGCCAAGCAAGTCCTGCAGACTGTCGCAAACGGAGCGCCAGGCACTCGGCTGACGCATGAGGCGAAGGAATCCCTAAAACGCTTGGAGAGGTGATGTTGGAGGGCGCCACGCCATTCGTTCAGCGCTTGTCGATCTGCGGGACGTGTGCTCCCGAGGACGGCTTGGCTGCCGGTTGGCGCCGGCTGCCGACATCCCACAAGCGAAACGCCGGAGCTTTGCTGTTGGAGCCATTGCCTGCAGAAAGTAGATTACCGCCGTTATCCTTGCCTTCTTCATTCAGGGTGTAGATTACTACGCCGTCGTCCAGCCGCCGGAAACGCAGCGGGGCGCCGTCGAATGGGTCAGACGGCACCTGGGCAACAAACCTGGGAGCCAGGTCAGCCAGCTTGTCCGGCCAGTGCTGCTGTTCCTGCCTGTAGCGCTCCACCGCCAGCCCCGCGCTCGCGCAGCGAAGCAATGCGAGATTCTTCAAAAAGCGTTCGCCAATTTTGTGATGATCGCCCTTGGTCAGAGCTGCCAAGAAGGCAGGCAGCTCGGCTTTTGGTTTTTGCAATTGGGGCAGCCGGGCGTTCACTTGCTCAGGAGGCAGCTTCGCAATCTCCACATACTCGGTCAAATAGCGCAAGTACGCTGCATGGCTGCTGCGTGCGATGACGGAATCAACAAGGTTCATGGCAGCATCCGGAACAAGGTGCGGATTTTGAATTCCATAAAACCGGCGATTGAATCGGCGTGAGGCCATGACCTCCAGCGCTTGGTGCATCATTGCGCGCCAGGCACGAACGGCGATCAACAGCAACGGCTGTCGTTCTTCATCTTCCAGGAGATGCTGCAGTTCTTCCAGGTCCGACTTGGACGGCGTGCCCTGGGCGAGAGCCCGTTCCATGCCGCGCAATCCCATTTCGACACTCGCCAACCGGACAAGTTGCGATATGGCACAGGGTTCGTCACCCACCGACCGGCCGGCGTTCACCGCTGCTTTGCAGGCCGTTAGCGCCGCATGCATTTGGCCATCCTGGGCCTGGAGCACAGCATCAGTGCTCAATAATCTTGCGATCTCCCGAACGGCCTCCAGGTGCGGCAGCAGAGTGCCAATGGCGTCCGGGCTCCAAACGATGCCATAGCGCCCTCGTGGCATACCTGCCAATCTGCGGGATTCTGCCAATGCGGGCTCGGCCAGCGCCAGTGCTGCACGAAGCTCCCCGACTTGGCTGTCATTGAGCTGCACGACAGGCGCTAGTTGCTGGATGGCTTCCGCCAGACCGGGACCCTGGCCAACGGCCGGCCTCAGCCAGCCTTTGGGAACGAGTGGCTGCGCCGCCAACACGACGGCTGCCGCATTCTCGCGGTCGGCGACGGCTGGCCGGGCGGCCTCCAGTTCCCTAAGACGCCAGCCAGGGTCCGTCTGATCGATCCGAGCGACGACCGCGGACAGCCCCTTGTCGTTGATGAAATAATGATAAATCGACCAGCCGCCGGCACTGACGAACAACAAAAGCAAACCCCAAGCGACGCGTTTGCCCAGCCTGGATGAACGGCCGCCTGACAAGGGCAACGGTGGGCTAGAAAGCTGGCTCATAGACTGGCCCCTCACGCAAAACGCGGGCGTCCGGCCCTCGCGGCCTTTCAGGCGTCATCATAGCCAGAAGCTATATCAGCGTGCTTGATTCGGCAGCTGCGTAGGACAGATTTCCAATCTGTCCGGTCAGGTTGGAAACCTGACCTACAGCCGAATCCCGCACCGTCATTTAGGCTGGAGGCCGCGAAAGATGCAACGATGAACGTCAACGGTGGTCTGGCGTGATGACGCTTGGTGCCATGCTCACGGCTCTTGCGTGAGCATGCGAGCGACTTCGGGCCCGGTTACGATTTCTCCTTCGAGAAGATGCACTATCCTGTCACGCTCCGGGCTCTGACGCCACCGGCTGACTTACGAAATACTCTACTGGCCTTGCTCTCGTGACACGATGTCCGTCTTCGGGAGCGCTTCGCGGAGCTTCTTGACTCCGTCATTGGTCACCGAGGTGCCTGCCAAGGATAGAATCTCTAGCTGCTTCATGTCTTTGAGGTGCTCCAAACCGGCATCGGTAATCCGCGTGCGCGAGAGGTCCAGATTCTTCAGTTCTGCCAAACCTTTCAGTTTAGCCAGCCCACTGTCCGTGATCTGGGTCTTGTCCAGTTTGAGCACTTTCAGCTTGGAGAAATGTGTGACGGGTATAAGGTCTGCATCAGTGGCGCGGCTGCCTGACAGACTGATTTCCACGATTGGCGAGTCCGGGTTCTCCGCGACCTCCGGTTCGTACGATCCTCCCAGCGATTGAATCGCTTTGAGATCGATTGCCTCCTGCCGGTTGGCTGCCCGATGCGGCAGTGGAATCTTCAAGTCGCCAGGGAGTCTGGCGGCGAGCCCAATAAGATTGATGATGAGACTCAGCACGAAAACAAACGCGACCCAGTTCAGAACCCAATTGACGGCTACCAGTACGCGGGTTTCCCAAATCTCCAAGCGGAACACGAGCATCAGCCCGATGAACCAAATGGGAAGCGCCAGGAACCCGCCGATGCACGGAATCGCGTAAATCGGGCTGGTCACCAAAAGCAGGATTAGCGCTTTGGGAATAACCACGGATAACTCGCTGAAGTCGATCCCGCCGACAATAGCGCTGCTAATAACCAGGCTGATAATCAAGATAACGATGCTGATGGGCATCATGATGGCCACCCGGAGGGCGATAAAGGTCACCAGCAACGGGTGTCCTGTTTGGAACAACACCGCCGCGGCGATGAACATGGCGGCGATAGTGCCAAGCAGGCCGCCGGTCCACCAGACCCACTCTGGGACGCTTTGTTCGGGCTGGCTTCTTCGTTTCTTCTTTTTTTTCTTTTTCTTCTTCGGCTTTTCCAACTCGTCGCCTGGTTCAACGCTCTCAGCTTCCTCCGGCTCCTGTGCCTTGGGTTTGGTTGGCAAACGCTGGGCGCGCTCTTCCCGCTCCGGCGGTTTCGGCTGGGGCTGCGGCTCCGCATCGGCGGGAATGCCGATGTGGATAATATTGCCGCATTGGGCGCACTTGGCCTTGCGTCCCGCGTAATCATCCGGAGCTTTCAATTTCTTGCCACACACTTCACATACGACGAGAATCGGCATGGTGATTGCCCTCGAAGAACCGCGGCACGGTCTGCCCGTGAATGGGGCAGATGAATCATGCAACGAAAAGCCTTGCCAGGCTAGTCGGTCTTTGCTTCGGGTTCAAGAGAACCAAGCGCGGAATTTCAGTCGCAGATAGGTGGGTTGCTGATTCCCGCACTGCCGGTGCGGGCCTTCTCCTCGACACTCCGCATCTCCGGCGCGGTGGGGTACGGGCTTAAACTGACCAGGCCGAGAGACTGTCTTTCCGCGCGGGTGCGGCGCCGGGTAACAACGGATCCGTCATAGATGCCATGCGCACGCAAGAGCAGTGGGCATGGCAGCCGGCGCTCAATTGCAGCAGTGCGCGTGTTCTCAGGGTGGTGATGCAGGTGACACCGGAGTCGTAGGCGCCGGAGCGGTGGAAGTGGGCGCAGGCGGGGGCGGCGTGGATGCGGGCGCCGCGGGAATCGCAGGCGCGGGAGTCGCCGAGGCGGGCGTAGGCGCGGGTGGCGTGGGCAACGGCTGGTTTAGAAACGTACGCAGGTCCTCCATGAGTTCGGTATAGTTCCCCTCGCCGCTGATATTCAGGAAACCGAACGCTATGGCCATCAGCTTGAGCTGCGGGTCAAGGTCGGCTTGCTTCGACACGTCTTCAATGGCGTTCTTCAGTTCGCCCTTTTCCTCGTTGCTGAGGTTTTGATAGGCCGCCACGTTTCCCTTGAAGAAATCCGCGATCCGGCTGGAGAAGGCGATGTTCTGCGTCGTGCGGAAGACCAAACGTTGCCGATTGATCGACCGCCAGCGGTCGATAGCACGGTCCACCGAGCGCAGAAAAATCGTGATCACGGCGTCCGGGCCGACGGCAAAATCTTCGCCGCTGGCGGTTTTGAAACTGAAGATCTTCGAGCGCATGACGACCATCGCCCCGAAGCCGGCAATGATGCTGGTCATCAGCGGGTCATCCTTGATGGCAGGGAACAGGCTTTCCCGGTAGCAGCGCAGCAGACCATACGCGGCTGCCGAAAGGGCCCCGTTGATGCTCAGGTAAACCAGGCCGGGCAAACTCAGGAGCGCCGCCCCCGGCTCGTCCCGGTAGCGCGAGATAATCTCTGAGGCGCCCACCAGCACGCCGAAGAAGACTGCCGTCCAAAAGTACCAATCGGCCTGCGTGTAGCGCAACATAGCGCCGTAGCCTGCGGCAGAGGCCAACAGGACAAAGACCCAAACCCGTAGCCCGCGCACGCCGTAGCTGACGGCCCACGGCAACTGGCTGTCGCGCGTCAGAAAGAAGAGCAAAGCAAGCAGCGCCGCCAGGGGCACGGCCCACCAATAGACAGCGTCGAGCTGCTTAAATTCGATGAGTGTGTAGACGAGCGGCGGAATGAGGGCGGCCACGGCCGTGTAGCAAGCGGCGCGGAGAATGTGGTGCTCGGATTCGAAACGACGGCTGGCGAAGTATGCCAGCACCGCGGCGGCGGCACTGCCGAAAAGGAGGGCGAACAGCATGGCGACCTCTTAGATGTTCAAATCCTCAAGAAACTCACGACCCTGTGGGGTGATTTGGATCAAGTGGTTGCCCAGCCGGTCCCGGCTGACCACGGTCACGAGCTGGTTTTTCTCGAGTGTCTCCTCGACCTTGAGCAGGTCCGGGAGGTCCAGACCCGTCGGATCCATCAGATCAGCGAGATGGCATTGCGCGTCCGGCGCGGCACCCAGTGGTTTGAGCACTTTGGCCATCAGGCGCACCTGCTTGGCCTTGTCGACGAGCCCCATGGACTCGCCGGCCGGCGCGGAGAAAGGGGTCGCCTTCGCGGCTTCCTTTTGGCCGAGCAGAAAATCGATCCCAAATTGTTCGCGAATGCTCTTCTTGCTCTCAGGCATGGCGGCACCTTCCTGCAATTGACTCGTCCCGGCCGACGCTCACTTTACTGACTTGCGTTCTCTTGCCTCAGTTTAGCCAATACGCCGGGCTGACACGAGCCAAATTTGTCCCAAGCGCTCCCAGGATCCAAATGCATAAGCATCCGCTTATCCCAGAGAAGTTTTCTTCAAACTGTACCACTACCCGAAAATTCGCGGCACGGTGGTTTTCCGTGAGCTAAGTTAGTGTTGGGAGGCCCTTGCACGTTGAGGTATACGCCCGTGAGTACGCGCCGCATTCATCTGCTTGGCGTGAGTCAGCAGATCGAAGGTCAGACTTGGCAAGGAACCGGACTCCTCCGCATCGGCCGGGAACCGCAGTCGGAGGTGCGCCTGGAGGACAGTTCGGTCAGCCGCTGCCACGCAGAGTTGGTGTGCAGGGAACCACAGGGCTGGTTCGTCCGCGACCTGCACAGCACCAACGGATCGGCGCTGAACGACTCAACTCTCGGTCCGGAAGAACGACAGATCCAGCAAGGGGATATGCTCCGCATCGGCAACCTGGAACTCAGGGTCGCACACATCGAGCGCGCAGAAACAGATACCTTAGAGAGCTTCTGCGGAACCCTGCAAGTCGAAGCCACCGCGCGGCATAGCTGGGAAGAATCTTTTGAGGTGGCCGCACGCGACATGGCGCGGCATTCTTGCAGCAGTACCCAGCTCCTGGGGTTGCTTCGGACGGGGCACGAACTCCATCGGGACAATTCGATGGACGCATTCCTGCAAAGGAGTCTCGACGACGCAGTGCGCACGCTCAAGGCTAGTCGAGGCGCACTCGTGCTTCTGGATGAACAGTCGGGTGAACTCACCCTGCAGGCGACGACGCCGGATTCCGGCACCAAATCTACAACGCGGCGGTTCAGCAAGAGCCTCGCCCAGCGCTGCCTGGCCCGTGGCGAGTCCTTGCTCAGCCTCGATATTCGTGATGATCTTCGAGGTGGGGATAGCGTTCCCGAGAGCGGCATGCGCTCCGTGCTGTGCGCCCTGCTGCGCTCGCCGGAGAGACGCCTGGGCATCTTGCATTTTGACCGCGGCGTGAAAGACAAACCGTTCGACGTCGTAGATCTGCACCTGGCAGACGCAATCGCGGCAAGCATCGCCGGGAGCATCGAAAACGCCCGTTTCTTCATCGCAAAACAGCGCGGCTGGTTTATCCGCATGGTCATCGCATTGGCCCAAACCATCGAGCTGCGCGATCCGTTGACAGCCGGCCACGCCGAACGGGTGACCCAGTATGCCCTCCACCTAGCGGACGCAATGGGACTTCCTGCCCAAGAGCGCCGGCAAATCGATACCGGCAGCCGCCTGCACGATATAGGCAAGATCGGCATCTCGGATTGCGTGTTGCGGAAGGAAGGTCGGCTTTCGCATGAAGAATTCGAGCATATGAAATCGCACACTGTCAAAGGCGCCGCCATCCTGGCGACAATCCCCGAGCTCGCGACAGTCCTTCCGATCGTCCGTAACCATCACGAGCGCTGGGATGGCCGCGGCTATCCCGATAGCCTGAGCGCGGGACAGATCCCGCTGGCTGCGCGAATCGTGGCGGTTGCCGACGCGTTTGACGCCATGACTAGCGATCGTCCCTATCGAACCAGTCTTCCGCTCCAGGAAGCGTTCGAGCGGATTCATCGCGGGGCGGGCGCCCAGTTCGATCCGGAATGCAGCCGGGCCTTCCTGGACCTCAAGTCGCAAATGGCAGGCCTGGCCCGGAATCGTCAGTCGGTAGAAGCCGAGGCGCTTGTCGAACTCGCCACGACGGTCTCTCAGAACGTCGAGGCAGAGTGCGTCATTTTATAGAGATGGATAAGATGAGGATTGGGGCTTCGAAGCCTTCGACCGTCGTAGTCCGAAATCATGTCTCAGGCCTTTTCGCCTTTCACGGCAGAGCGGTCCATTCTTGAAGGCGGCGCCGGCGTTGTTCCCTTGCATTTCATTGGCACGAATCGGGTCCACAATCGGGTGGGGTCGAAGCCTGCAGACCGGCGGTCCCCCGGTACAGCCGGTCGATTCGATCGCGGTTCAAGCCCAGCACACGGTCGAAACGACCGAGTTTCATTCCCACGATTGAGGTGTCCAGGCTCGCCAGGCCCTCGACCAGGCCGACGTCCAACCGTATCTCGGTGTCGAGCTGGCGGCGCATTAACCAACGAAACAGCGGCAGGCCGCCCCATGGAACGGGCCAGCGCGAGCGGGCGTAAGCGAAACTCCACACGGCCGTCGTGCCCGCGTCGAGTGGGGTCAGCATCACGACTACACGCCAGCGCACCAGCGCTTCGCGCCCGGTGGCCGGATTACCCCACCAGTGGTCGATCACGAGATGAACCGGGGAAAAATAGGTCGTCCAGTAGGAATAAAACCAGTGCCCGCTCCGAACGCCGAGGAGCTGGCGCATCGCCCAGCCGATGCGCTTGGTCGGCCCACCATTGCGAACGCGCACCGTGGTGTCCGTGGGCTCGACCTGCACGTCTACTTCCGTCATGCGCGCCGGGTCGAAACCGAAGGTCTGGTGCACGGTAGCGGTGTGCTCGATTTCGCAAAAGTTGTCCAGGGCCAGTTCCAGCGGTGCCCTCATGTGGTGTTCCAGCGTGCACATGTGCTGGTAGCCGGCAACCTCGAACGCCGGGAGCGTGGCGCTGGCCCCCTGGGCTTTGACCCAGATAACGTTGTAGGCCTCGCAAGCATCGTAGCAAGGAACCTGAGCCTGAAGCCGTGGCGTTCCCGGGCTTGCGCCACAGCCCTTGGCATCGAAGGTCCAACCGTGATAGGGACATTGCAGGCGTCCGTTTGCCACCCGACCCCCACTGAGCCGCATCCGCCGGTGGGGGCACATATCCTGCAGAGCGCCGATCTGTCGGTCGTGCTCCCGGAACAGCACCAGCGACTGTCCGCCGACGCGCACGCCAACTGGTTTACTACTCAGTCGTTGGCTCAGCAGCACAGGGTGCCAGTGATCGAGAATGCCCATACTGCCGACTTGCATACTGAAAAAGGCCTGAGGACTCGTACCCTCTCATACATCCCGTCCTGCGCCTACATGAGCTACATCACCGTGCACGATTCCGCTTATACTGGCCCGACGCGTCAGCGAGGACCTCGCTAACTTATACTAGCCCGACGCGTCAGCAAGGACCTCGCTAACGCGTCGGGCTAGCATATGCTGATTTGCACACGGTCATTTAGCTACGGTCCACTTATTCCGCTCGGTACGGCTTGCCCTCTTGGTACAGCTTGAGCCGGTCCTTCGCTTTTTCCACCTCTTCCTTTGGGAATTCGTCCGTCTTTTCGAGGGCCTTTTTCTGCCACTTTACCGCTTCAGGGAAATTGCCGGCTTCGGCCTGAGCCGCGGCCAAGGTGTCGAGGAACAGGTGCGACTTCCATTGGGTCATTTCGCAGGCCTTGGTCGCGCTGGTGACCGCGGTCTTGCCATCGCGAATTTTGGCGTCGGGGCAGGTGGCCAGCAGCCAGGCCAAATTGTTGTGCACCTGGGAGATCTTGGGATCGAGCTTCATGGCCTCTTCGTAGTCCTTCTTGGCTAGCTCGTATTCCTTTTTCAACTCGTGATGCAGGTAGCCGCGGTTGGCCAGAGCCAGGGCATGCTTGGGATCCAGGCGAATGGCGCTGCTGTAGTCTTCGATCGCTCGATCGGGGACGCCCTTGAACTGGTAGTCCCTGCCGCGGTAGTAGAAGGCCCCGGCGTTCATCGGGTCGAGGCTGATGGCTTGGTCGCAGTCGGCAATCGATTTGTCGAATTCCTTCTTGTCATAGTAGGCCCGGCCTCGACCGATGTAGCTGGCCACGTGCTTCGGATCGGCATCGATGGCCTTGGTAAAGAGCTTGATGGCGTCATCCAACTTGTTGTTGCCAAGCGCCTCCATCCCTTGTTTATAACTGGCGGCGGCTTGATCGGCCTGGTCGGCCAGGGCAAGAGATGGCAGCGAGAGCACCATGACAAGGTTCGCGAACAAGCGAGTCGGGCGCATAAACATTCCTTTCCTTTAGGGTGATTTGCAAAGCAGTCCACGGACTACCCGGTTCTTCTCAGATCTGCATCCCGCCGCTGCCGCTCACAGATCGTCATTCTGCTCAAGCGGGCAGCCGAGTAATCGTCGCGCGCGCGAGGGTGCCAGGTCAACAAAAAAACCACGTTTGACCAAAACGTTAGGAATGCCGCTCAAAGAGCTGCAGGACCTCCGCGGCGGAGGCGCAGCGAGCCTGCGGCTGTTTGGCATGGAGCTTGGCGATCAATTGTTCCAGCCAGGGAGGGACTTCCGGGCGCAGGCTGCGCACGGGAACGGGACCGGTCTCCCGAACTTGCCGCCTCAATTGGTGGAATGACTCGCCCTCAAATGGCGGCTTCGAGGTGCACATCGTATAGAGCACGCTGCCGAGACTGAACAAGTCGGCGGGTTCACTGACCGCTTCTCCGTCAAACTGTTCCGGTGCCATGAAGAGCGGTGTGCCGAGGATCAGGCCTTGTTGCGCGGGACCAGCGTCGTATCCGGCACGAGCCAGGCCGAAGTCGCAAAGCTTGGCCAAACGCAATCGATCCTCGACCAGGATGTTGGCCGGCTTTATATCGCGATGGACGACGCGCCGGCAATGGGCAGCATCCAGTCCGGCGGCAATCTGACGCCCGAAACGCACGACATCCGCCAAGGGCAGTGCGCCCTGCCGCAGCAAATGGCTCTCCAGCGACCTTCCTTCCACGTATTCCATAACGAAATAGGGTAGGCCGTTGAAGTCACTGACGGAGTAAATCGTCACGACGCTTTCATGCTGAATGGCGGCTGCGCTGCGGGCTTCGCGCTCGAAGCGTTTGCGTGCGTCGGAGCGAACGACGAGCTGCGGCAGGAGCATCTTGATGGCCACGAATCGTGCCAATTGCGGATCGAAGGCCTTGAAGACAATGCCCATGCCGCCCCGGCCGAGGACTTCGCGAATCTCGTAATTGTGTAGCCGTCCGCCTTCCAGCAACTGCTCGAAATAGCTGGCGTCAAACTCGGTCATCGCGCTGGCGCCGTCGCCGGTATCACTGGTTGATCGGAATGAGCACTTTGTCGAGGACGTGCCCGACGTGGACGCCCAAGACTCGTGGGAGGCAACGCCAGAGGCGCGCGCAGGCGCCGAGGCCGGCGGCAAGGCGGACTTGGCATTCTCAATGGACAGCTTGACGAGTGCTTCCGCCGCTGCCGTAAGAACGGCGCCCAGGTTGGCGCACTGGCCGATGTCGACCTCGAGCACGCCGGCCATTTCGGCGATGCTTGGCGTCACTGCCTCGAGCAACTCGCTGAGAGCCGACCGGTCCATGCCTAAACGCGTTTGCGCTAACTCGAGCAGGGAGCGCATGGCGTTTGGGTAGAGCGCCACGGTCTCAACGCGAGCCAATTGGGAAGCCAGCGCTATCAACCATACCTGATCATTGGTCTTGTCTGCCGATGGAGGCGCGGCTTCGGGATGGTGATGGTAACGAGCGAGCAGCACGATTTCGGGAGGCAGACGCCAAGATTCGAGGACCACGGCGCTAACCTCGGCGTGATGAACGCCAAACTTCGATTCTTCCAGCTCGCAGAGCGCCAGATCAAAGCGCTCCCGGCCCGCCTCGCTGAGCGCTCGATACTCGTCCGGGAAAACCTGTGCCAGCACGACCTTGCCCACGTCGCGCAGCAGGCCGGCGATGAAGTAGTCTTCCGGCTCCGGCCGCTTGAGCCGCTTGGCAAGCGCTCGAGCGATCACGGCTCCTGCCAGCGATTCCTGCCAGTAATTCCAAATGCCGCTATCGACGGCGCGTGTCTGGATCGCCGGCAAGGCGAGCGCCAGCACTAGCGAACGTAGCGGCCCCAGCCCAAGCACCAGGATCGCCCGTTCCAACGTGGACACGGGCTTGGAAAGCCCGAACAAACTGGAATTAACTGTTTTGAGTACTTTGCCGCAGAGGCCAGGATCCTGGCTCAGGAGCAGCGCGATCTCGGCCGATTTGCAATCCGGCCGGCTGGCACTCTCCGCGACGCGCAGCGCAAGCGCCGGCGGCGTCGGCAGATGAGGGTTATCGAGAATCGACGCCAAGATGTCGTCTGGGCGATCCGCGGCGACCGCGTCAGCTTGTGTTTCCTGAGCGATACAATTCATGCTGGACAATGAGTGCACCCCCAAGCGCATCCCGGACTCAACAAGAAAACTCTAGGTCAATTGGCGAGTACAGGCAAAGACCGAGATTCCTGAAAAGCGAGCCCGAGCGTGGCTCAATCCATTGACCATAGGGGATCCCTCCAATCGACGTGAAGGAACAGGTAATCTGCGGAATGCTTGTGGCGCTGGCAGCAATTGTCTCGAGGCTTGGGTGCGCGCGGCCAGTGCGTCCTTGCGCGCCACCCGTGTGCTGCATCGCACAGTGACCCGCTCAGCGACCTTCTCTATTTTGCAGGATTTACCAACCGCCGACACGAAACGCGACCGCTGACCAGGAATGCCATTAAGCATGCGCCTGGCATGAACTTTGCTTTGATGAAAGACGCATCCTTAGCGCAAGGACGAGGACTCAAGTCATGGAGGATCGGTCATGCTCACACTGCACATAATCTTGAGCAATTCCGAACATCAGCGGGGCAGCACGGCGACGATGAGCCCATGGCTGGCCCCGCTCTTGCTTCTGGTTATCCCTCTATGTGGCAGTGCGAGTCCGACGATCGTGCCACCGCACGGACCGTCAGGCCCTACCGTCTGCCCTGTCCACGCACAGCAGTCAGGTCCAGCGGAGTCGAGTCCCAGTTCGCAAAGGACGGGTGTGCCGAAAACGCAATCCGGCACGCACCAGGAACCGATCTTCACACCGGGTGAGTTGGAGAAGATCCTGAAGCAAAAGGAGGAGCGGGCAGCGCGTCGTGAGCGCGAACTCACGCAGGATGCCACTCTGGCGCAGACGCGGCTCACGCACCTTGCCGAGCAAACCAATCAGCTCCGTGTGGAGATAGATGCGGCTGCCGAGAAATTGGACGCTGCCAGCCGGGACCGGTTGACCAAGATATCGACGCACATCAGCGAGGCGCTGGCCGCACACAATGCCGCTATCCGCGAAATGCAGACTTGCTCCACCAGCGCCGCCAAGGAAACGCTAACCAAGACCAAAGCCCGGCTGGAGGAGGCCGTCAAACGCGCCTCTGACCAACTGGAGCAGACACGGCAGCAGCTCAACGACCAGCAGAAATACGTCCTTGACATGGCCATCAACGCCGCCAAGGCAGTGACCAAGCTGCCGCAGTAGCGGGCAGTGGGACAGCGCACTGGGCGTATGAGACAAATAGCAAGCGCGGGTGCCGACGCCCAACGAATTTCTCACGCCAAGGAAGGAGTTCAACCATGTTCATCCTCCATACGGCTAACCAAGAGTCTAACCGGGCATATTCTTTTTTGCTGCCCTTCGCCTTATGCGCGGCACTCTTCTGCTCACGAGCCACCATGGCAGACGAGCAAAACGAGGTGGCAACTCCGAAGATTGATTCGAAGTTCAGCCACCGGGACAACCTCCCCTCGAGCATGGCGGCGGCCTGGGTGCCTTTCACCAGGAACATCGATGGCATCTCCGCGGAACTGCGTACCGTGCAGATTTACCCCGAGGACCAAAACTCCAGGGTGAGAATCCCCGGGCGTTACTATCATCGGCCGCTACTGGTTCTTGTGGAGAGTCCGCGGCCCGTCCGCGTGGGCTACCCGCGGATTGTGCATGCCATCGACGATGAGTCCGCCACCGATGGTTCCCTTTATCTCTATTTCCTTGTCCGGTTGAGCACACCCGAGTTCCGGGCCCAGTGCCGCACTGCCGTCTTGCTGCAAGACCACGACAATGCCATCCATGCAGCCACGGCTGCCGACAAGGTCACAGTCGACCCCTGGCCTTTGGAGCACATGATCGTTCTCTGTCGCAACACGAGCACCAAGGAGGTTCTGGGCAGCTACGAAAGCGGCGGTCTGAGCGGCGTCCGCGACGACCTTGCGTTTTCCGTGAAGTTCACTCCCGAACATCTGGCCCAGTTCCTCCACGATGCTGCCCGCGACCGTGTGGAGTTCGTCTTTTACTACACCTACCTGGGTAAACAAACCTATTCCGGAAGCGTGGAGATCAAGGGGGACAAGGATCTGTCGATTACGGTGACGAGTTCTTTGACCTCCGAGCAACTGACGAACCAGTCGCCCATTTTCCAGAACGACCGCAACCGCGTTTCTCGCAACGTCTCGACCCGTATCGAGCGCGTCGTGCGTGCGGAGCACAAGGATCTCATCCCCTTGCTCGATACGGCCGGCTTGATGGAAAGAATGCTCGAACCCCACCAGGCTCTATCGCTGGAGGATCTCAAAGCGCAGACGAATGCGCGCGCGGAGGCACAGTTGGCAGCCTACTTGAAGCCCTTGATCGTGAGCCTCAACGAGACCGGCACAGACTCTGAAATCAAATACGATATTGATGAAAGCGAGCCAACAAAGGTAAAGGCCGGTGGGCGCGGCTTCACGCTGTTCGCGATTGGTTTCCGCAGCAGCAGCGACGATGCCACCGAGCGTGCCTTGCATCGTTTGGAGAATGCATCGGGCGTAACCTTCGGAAAAGCCAAGAATGAAGAAGTCTATCGGCCGCACAAGATCACGTACTACACTCTGCACCAGGGCTGGGAAAAGGTCACGTTCAATGAACAGAGCACGGTGTATCTCAGCGTCGGCAGTGATTCCTCGTATCTCGAAGACACCGCCGTGCCAGCGGGATTCACCGAGGCGAGCGCGGCTCACTCGGTGGCCATCGTCCTGGGTGCCTGGATGACGGTCCGCCTCGAAGAGAAAGCGGCCTGCGAGGAGGCCCGCAGCGCCGCACAAGAGCGTCTGATGCATGCGCTTAGCGAACAGCGCGAGTGCATCGATACACTGGCGCTGGCTATTCGAGACGTCAAGGAGGCCCATGCACAGTACAAGGAGCAACAGTTGGGCGAAATCGGCCAGACCGCTGTCAACCCCTCCTGGGGCCCATTGAAGGCCTTGCAGTCCTGGAGTCACACTTTAGACGACAAATACCTGAGTCAGCTAGGGAGGATCGATTTCTTGAGGAAAGCGCCCCCCGGACAGCTTCTGCGCGATGCACAGCTGAAAACCGCCGATCTCGAAGCGCTTATTTCCCAGAAGGAAGACGAAATGACGATCTTGCTAACCCGCTACGCCGCGAAGGGAGAGGAAATCGCCAAGGCCCAACAAGTGATCGCCCAAAAAGGCACACGGATCCGCGAACTGGATAAGGAGCTGATGTTGATCACTAAGCCGTGAGAGGCGCGACAAGGTGCTATTCATTCTTCCTTCAGGGAGAAGACGGAGGCCTCCCAGGGAGCCATGTCCAGAAACAGGCCGCGCGATTGCAGATCATTGCCCTCTCGTTCATAGGCGGAATTGCCGAGTTGATCCTCCAGCCGCCATTGGGCATTCCCGAGGTCCGCGAACGGCAGCCGGACGTAGCACTGACTCTGATTGGGGGCATAGTTTACCGTGACCAGAAACTTCCTAGAGCCTATCCGAATAACGGGGACAGGACCTTTGAATTAGAGGTCCTGTCCCCGTTATTCGGATACGCTCGATGGTTTTGGCACATAAAAAAGACTGCTGCTGTTGGTAATATGGTAATTAAGGGTTCGTTGAGATGATGTGTCAACAAACCCTCTGCCGCCAAAGTTACTGCATGTCTTCGAAGACTGCGAGATCAGATGCACGCCGGCCGCGGCCCCTCCGCTGATGCCGTGGCAATGGCAACGCCGGAGTGACCTCGGGTGAAAGACGGGCCCCAATGTTCCGAGTAAAGGAATCGGAAGAAATCCAGGGCTTCTCTCTAGCCCAGCGGGTAGTGCAAATCACCATCATTGTGGCACTGCTGGTCAGCTGTGGCTCAGCTTATCTTCTCGTGCAGGAAGACCGCCGACTGGCCGGGGCGCGGGACATTTCGGAGCCGGCTACTGGAGCGGCCCTGGAATCGCTGCGAACCGTGCTCCGGTTTCAATTGGTTTCAAGTGTAGTTATCACTGCGATGTTGGCCTTTTGTCTAGCCTTCATCTGGTGGCTACAGCGGCGCTACTCGGCGGGCCAGCAGTCGTTACGGCGGCTCAAGATGCTCGCCCACGACATCCTGGCCAGTATGGACCGGGGCGTGGTGACAACCAATAGAGACGGGATTATTACGAGCATTAACCCGGCGGCCCTGCAGCTTCTCGAAGTAAAGTTCGAATGCGTTGGCCGCTCCCTGGCTTCCATTGCGCCCGCGGGAGTGCCGCTGGAGGACATCCATCGCGGAGTCGTCGAAGGTGACTCGGCTGCGCGTGACCGGGACTTCAATCTGGATCGAGCAGGCCGCGTGCTGCGCTTGCGCGTGGACGCGCATGCACTCGAAGACGTCACGGGCACCGGCCTTGGCTGTGTCATCCATTTGCGCGACGTGACCGAGCGACTGCTGCTCGAAGAACGCATGCGCCGTATGGAACGGTTTCTCAGCCTGGCATCGTTGGCATCCGGCTTGCATCATGAAATCAAGAATCCACTGACGGCGTTAGGCATCCATTTGCAACTGCTCGAAGAACGGTTGACCGATGCGCGCTTGGGCCAACCTGTGGAGGAACTTGTCGGCATCTTGAAGACCGAGGTGTATCGGCTCAACGGCGTTCTCGACAGTTTTCGCAGCTTTGCAAACCTGCAGCGCCTGAGAGTACAACCTACCGATGCATTGCGAGTGCTCGAAAACACAGCCCGCCTGGTGGCTCCGCAAGCGGCCCAATATCAGGTGAAGATCAACTTCGTATCACCTGATGCTCCGCTGCCGCCGGTGCCCTTGGATGCCGAGAAATTCGAACAGGCGATTTTGAACCTGGTGATCAATGCCCTGGAAGCCATGCCCGGGGGCGGATGCGTTACGCTTCGAGCAACTGTACGGGAAGGCTGGTTGTGTGTGGAGGTCATCGACACCGGTCCGGGCATCGCGCCCGAAATCCAGAAGCATCTTTTCCAACCCTATTTCTCAGGAAAGAGCACCGGCACGGGAATGGGGCTAGCCCTCTGTGAAAAACTGATCGGCCAACACGGCGGTCACATCAACTATCACACGAGTGACAAGGGAACAACCTTCTGTGTTTCAGTCCCGCTGAAACAAGAGCACGAACGAATATGAGCGACAACCACTTTCGCATCTTGATCGTGGACGACGAGCCCAACATCCGCTCCGGGCTCGCGAAGGCATTGGCAGAAGAAGCCGACGAGGTGGCGACCGCGAAAGATGGGTCCGAAGCCCTGGGAATGCTGAAGCGCCATCATCACGATCTGGTCATTACCGATCTGAAGATGCCCGGGTTACTTTCCGGCCTCGAGTTGATCGAGCACATCAAGCACGAGCGACCGGAAACATTGATTCTGGTCATCACCGCCCACGGAACGGTGGAGACCGCAGTAGAAGCCATGCGCTTGGGCGCCCATGACTACATGACGAAGCCGCTCGATTTGAACGTGTTACGCCTCCATGTGCGAAACGCGTTCAAACATCATCGTCTGGTGGAAGAGAATCGCCAACTTCGCCAAAGGCTGGCCGCCACCAGCGAGTTCCCGCAGATGGTGGGGCAAAGCGCTGCCATGCGCGAGGTGTTGGCGCGCATTCGACTTATCGCGGACACCGATGTCACGGTCATGATTCAAGGCGAAAGCGGCACCGGCAAAGAGCTTGTCGCGCGCGCCCTGCACAATCTGAGCGCGCGGCGCGGCAAACCTTTCGTGGCAGCAAGCATCGGCGCCGTTCCGGAAACCCTCATTGAAAGCGAGCTGTTCGGACATGAAAAAGGAGCGTTCACCGGGGCCGGCCGCCAGAAACCTGGATGGTTCGAGATGGCACACGGGGGAACTCTGTTCCTCGACGAAGTGGGAGAAATGCCAGCCAAGACGCAGGTCGATTTACTTCGCGTACTCGAACAGCGGGAAATTCGCCGCCTGGGAGGCGAAGTCTCCATCCCCGTCGATGTGCGCCTGGTGACGGCGACGCACCGGGACATCGCCGAACTCGTCTCCGAGGGGAAGTTCCGAGAAGATCTGTACTATCGGTTGAACGTCGTGCCGTTGCGCGTCCCCCCGCTGCGCGAGCGCCGCGATGACATTCCCTTGTTGGTCAAGCACTTCCTCGTAGAGGCTCAACAGCGCCACCAACGCCCGGCTAAGGAAGTTGCCGGGGCTGCCATGCGAATTTTGTGCGATTACTCATGGCCTGGCAACGTCCGCCAGCTCCGCAACTGTATGGAGCGCTTGGTAGTCACCGTGGAAGGTCCCACGATCCACGCGGAAGAGCTGCCCGAGGAACTGCGCTTGTCACCGCGTCCCGATGTAGTTTCCCTGGAATACGCCGTTCAAGAGGCTGAGAAGGTTGCCATTCTGGCTGCCCTTGCCGCGTCCAATCAACACCGAGAGCGTGCGGCTCAAGCCCTCGGGATCAGCGTCCGATCACTTCACTACAAAATGAACCGCTACGGCCTTCAATGACTCTGCAAGATCTTGCAGTTCTCTGCAAATAAATGCAGATCCGGCATGCCGTCCTAAATGCCCAGTCTTTGTCGTGTGAGCCACCAACCCCGCTTTCCATAGCTTCAAGTCGTGCCGCTGCAATTCGCTACAGCACTTCCGGAGTTGGAGCAAGCCTGTGGCACAAACTTTGCACGGGTTGGATTTCCAAATGCCAGGATGGATTATGAGCCAGCGCCCGCCTGTACCGTCGTGGTACAGGAACATGAACGCCGCGTCGACAAGTTTGCTTGACGTTGGAGTCGGTATGCAGACAAGCAGCGTTCCTAACCGACCTCTGCAGTTGGCGAGCATTTTCCCTCGAGAAGCAACCATCATCGGCTTGAACGAGCGGAGCAAACCAGGAGTCACAGCAGAGATGGTCCGCCGCCTCGCGCAACTAGGGGAGTTCCCCGCAGAGCGCGAACCCGCAATTGTTGACATAGTACTGGCGAGAGAAAAGGCTGGATCCACTGCGCTGGGCAATGGCATCGCGATGCCCCATTGCCGGACCGGCTACGTGAAAAGACTGGTCGGAGTTGTGGGGATCGACCAGCATGGTCTGACATTTGATGCCGTGGACGGCGAACCGGTTTATGTCATTTTCCTGTTGCTCGCCCCACTCGAAGATCGGGCCCAGCACTTCGAGGTCCTAGGACAGATCAGCGCCATTGGCAAAGACAAGGCACTCCGCATGTGCCTGCGTGGCAGCAGAACGCCCGATGATGTGCAGCGCTTGTTGGAGGACTGGAATCGCAATTTGAGCGGATTCTCCACCTAAAGGTGATGGTGGACCGGTACTCAAGCATCCGCTGCGGAGAATGGCAATGAAAGCGTATAGGCGTGGATCGTCTGCGTCATCCGGCGGCAAAGGGGCCGCCAGCTTCGCTCTTTCCTCTTCCAAGAGCGTCGCTCCGTCGCAAGAAGCGATTGCGCGGCGTGCCTATCTCAAATGGCAGGCTCGCGGGTGCCCCAGCGGCACCGACCTTCAAGATTGGCTTGAGGCAGAAGCCGAACTTAAGAAGGAACTAAGGCAAGGCAGCCGAAGTTAATTGCGGGCATACGAACTACCAGACACTCTCCGTCTGAGATTCTAGAATTTCGGCGTGGGGACGGAACAGCGCGCGATTACGGCTTCCGGCAAGCGGAACTGACCGGTGGCTTGGACCGAGCGCGGGAGGGGCGCCTGCCCCGTCATGGATGAGAGGAGAGGCGCATGCAATGGAGCATGAGGGACTTGGGCGAAATGTTCAAGGTGTCGGAGAGCAAGGTGACTCGGTGGATCAGGCATCAAGGGCTGCCGGCGCAGCGCGTCGCCGGCCAATATCATTTCAACCGAGTCGAGGTGCTCGACTGGGCGGTCGCTCACCAGGTCAGGATGGAGGCTAGCCCGGTCGATCAGCTGGTCGATGGCGTGCCGTCGATCAGTCTGGCCGATGCGCTGGAGGCTGGCGGCATCCATTACAAGATTTCGGGAGATGAGCGCCAAGCGGCGCTCAGGGCCCTCGTTTCCCGCCTGCCGCTGCCCAAGGATTTCGACGGCGAATTGCTTATGGGGCTACTTCTCGCTCGGGAGGCCCACGGCTTCAAGGCAGTAGGAGACGGAATCGCCATCCCTCATGTACGCTACCCGATAGTACTGAACGTAGCGCGCGCTCTGCTGACGCTCTGCTTCTTGCACAAACCCATTGCTTATCAGGCGCCCGACGGGAAGCCGGTGCGGATTCTTTTTACGGTGATCAGCCCCACCGTGGCGACCCACGTTCAGCTCCTTGCTCAACTATCGCGCGCTCTTCACAAGCCGAGCTTCAGAAAATGTGTCGTGGAAAGGGGGCCCCGAGAGATCATCTTGCAGGAGGTTCGGCGACTCGAGAAGGCAGAACAACCGGTCTTGGGAAGCAGCCCACGGGCTGCGTGAAGTAGTGGCGAGTGGCGGGTGGTGAGTAGTGGGAGGAGCAGCCCGCGGGCTGGCTGAGTCTTGCCTCCTTGTTTCAGCGTGTCCAGGCGTTATCGCTCCATCATTGAGGAACAGCATGCAACTGAACATCCGGGACCTCACAGATTTGCTCAATGTGGGCGAAGCCATGGTTGCACGATGGATCAAGCACCAGGGCCTACCGGCCCAACAGGTCGGCGGACAATACCGCGTCAATCGTGCCGAGCTTTTGGAATGGGCGACCGCAAATAACGTACGGGTCTCTCTGGAGTTGTTCGACCATCTCGAGGCGGACGAAGAAACTGTCCCATGCCTGAGCGAGGCTTTAGAGGCCGGCGGCATTCACTACAAACTCGAGGACACGAGCAAGGACCGGGCGATTCGTGCCCTGGTGCAGGTCTTGCCATTGCCCGAGGACGTGGATCGAGAGCTTCTCTTACGTCTTTTCCTCGCGCGTGAAGCTTCGGCTTCGACCGCCATCGGCGACGGCATCGCCATCCCACACGTCCGTAACCCCATCGTCCTGCATGTAACCCAACCGGCGGTCACGCTCGCCTTCCTCTCACAGCCGGTCGACTTTGGAGCGCTGGACGGCAAGCCGGTTCACGTCTTATTCTCGATCATCAGTCCGACAAATCGGAGTCACTTGCAGTTGATTTCACGTTTGTCCTTCGCATTGCATGACGGAAAGCTCCGGGAGACAGTGGCGCGCCAGGCACCACGCGACGAAATCATGCAGGAGGTTCGCCGGGTGGAAGCGAACATGGAGATGCCTGCCCAAGGGATGAGAAAGGCGGCACCATAGCATGGAGGTCTTGCTCGGCGCGGCCGCATTCCAAGTCTTGGCCGGGATAGTTGCCCTTATTCTCTCGAAATGGCCGCGCCTTGCCACGGTGGTGGGAGCGGGGGGAGCTGCTCTAGGTTGTCTGATCGGTTTGGTCCCCACGTTGCGCGTTTTACTGGGCGGCACGCCGGAGTTGCTGCGCTTTAGATGGGACGCCTCGCACGGGCCCTTTTGCGTTGAAGTGGACGCTCTGAGCGCCTTCTTTCTTCTGCCGGTGCTGGGGCTGTCTGCGCTCGCGGCCGTGTATGGCGGGGACTACCTGCTTGGCTATCGCCACAAAAAATCCCTGGGCAGCCCTTGGCTCTTCTTCAACTTGTTCGTCAGCGGCATGGTGATGGTCCTGGTCGCTCGGACAGCTCTCCTGTTTCTGGTGGCATGGGAGGTCATGTCCGTCGCCGCGTACTGCTTGGTGACGTTCGAACAGGAGAAGGCTGACGTCAGGCGGGCAGGCTGGGTCTATCTAATTGCCACGCATCTGGGCGTAGCGTTCCTTTTCTTGGCCTTCGCGCTGTTGGGCCGACAGGCGGGCGCCCTGGAATTCGAGGCATTCCGGGTGATGCCCAATCCCGGGGCAATGTGGTCAGGGCTGATTTTTGTGCTTGCTCTTGTCGGTTTCGGGGCCAAGGCGGGCTTTGTGCCCTTTCATGTCTGGCTGCCCGAGGCACACCCGGCTGCCCCATCTCACGTTTCGGCCCTGATGTCGGGGGTGATGATCAAAATGGGCCTCTATGGGATTTTGCGCATCCTGACCTTCCTGGGACAGCCGGCCGTGTGGTGGGGACCGACACTAGGCGGACTCGGCCTTCTTACCGGATTTGTCGGCATCTCTTTGGCATTGCAGCAACGCGATATGAAACGCGTGTTGGCCTACTCGAGCATCGAGAATATGGGGTTGATCGGCCTGGCCCTGGGTGTGGGGCTGTGGGGATGGGCCAACAATCTGGCTGCGGTGGCAGTGCTAGGGATGACGGCCGGCCTGTTTCATATCTGGAATCACTCCCTGATGAAGGGTCTAATGTTCTTCGCCGCCGGCAGCGTTTTGCACGGCACGGGCAGTAAAGACCTGGAGAAGCTCGGAGGATTGATGAAGCGGATGCCCTGGACCGGAACCGCCATGATGATTGGTGCCTTGGCGATCGCTGCCCTGCCGCCGCTCAACGGTTTTTTGAGCAAGTGGCTGATTTACCTGGGTCTCATGAAGTGCGGGTTCGCGACGAATGGCAGCAGCAGCCTGACGGCTTTGTTCGCGGTCGGTCTCCTGGCCCTGATCGGCGGGCTAGCGGTGCTGGCCTTCGTCCGCATGACTGGCATCGCCCTCTTGGGTTCGCCGCGGAGCGAAGCCGCTCAGCACGCCCACGAATCCTCGACGTGGTTGCTTGGCCCCATGGTGCTTTTGGTCCTTCTTTGCCTGGTCGCAGCGGTATTTCCCCTGAAAGTGACTGAATGGCTGGCGGGTCCTTTAAATCAAATCCTTGGCCAGGCAGCCGGGCAAACCCTGCTGGAGCTGGAATCTTCCGACGCCCCTCTCCATATCGTTGGTAACATCAACGCCTGGACCCTACTGGCCGTCGCACTCGGGGCGCTAGGCTTCTATGCTTGGTCTCGGATGCGGGGACGGACGGAAGGACCGACCTGGGGTTGCGGTTACGTTCGCCCGACGGCGCGGATGCAGTACACGGGAAGGTCCTTCGCGGAAATGATTGGCGAACACTTGCTGCCGCGTTTCCTTCGGCCGCATATCAGCCGGCAAGCTCCCCGCGGGCTGTTTCCGGTCAGAAGCAATTTCGGGTCAGACTGTCCGGACCCATTCAGCGAGAAAGTTTACGAACCTTTCTTCCGCCGTTGGGCAAAGCGGTTTTCTCGACTGCGAATTCTCCAGCAAGGCAAAGTTCACGTTTACTTGCTCTATATTGTCCTCATGGTTGTGCTGGCCCTGGCCTGGGTGTCGCTGCGCACGTTGTGGGGTAGGTTGTGAGTGAACTGTTCGTGCTTCTGGGAATCGTCCTCGCCGCCACCAGCGGCATTCCGGGACTGCTCATGGGCCGCTCGTGCATGACCGGTCAGTGGGTGACCACCCTGCTTGCCGTACTGGGAGCCGGTGTTGGGTTGGCCGGCGTAGGCATCTTCTGGACCGGAGCGGCTAGTCAACCAATCGTGCTTCCTTGGCCGATCCCGGGCGCCGAGTTCAGCGTGGCCCTGGACGGGCTATCAGCCATCTTCCTGCTGCCGATTTTCCTGGTTTCACTCCTGGGCAGCATCTACGGGCTGGCCTACTGGAAGCAAACAGAGCACCAAGAGAACGGCCGCAAGCTGCGCCTGTTCTATGGCACACTGACAGCCGGCATGGCCATGCTGGTGATCGCGCGCAACAGCATCTTGTTCCTTTTCGGCTGGGAAATCATGGCGCTGTCAGCCTTTTTCCTGGTCACTACCGAGGACGACAAGCAGGACGTTCGCGAGGCCGGATGGATTTATCTGGTGGCGACGCACATGGCGACCTTGTGCTTGTTTGCACTTTTCGGCTTGCTACGGGCGGCCAATGGCTCGTTTGCGCTGACACCACTGGCGGAGGGAAGCCTGACGTCGGGGACGGCCACGGCGGTGTTCGTTCTGAGCCTGGTGGCGTTCGGTTTCAAGGCCGGCATCATGCCGCTCCATGTTTGGCTGCCTGGCGCCCACTCGATGGCTCCTAGCCACGTGTCGGCCATCTTGTCGGGCGTCATTCTCAAGATGGGCATTTATGGGTTAGCGCGCATCACGTCGCTGATGCCAAGCTTGCCACTGGAGTGGGGCGAGATCGTGCTGATATTGGGCGTGATCTCCGGCGTCCTGGGAGTGGCCTTTGCGGTGGGCCAACACGACCTGAAACGGCTGCTTGCTTACCACAGCATCGAGAACATCGGCATCATCGTCATGGGCCTCGGCCTGGCGATGATCGGACGCTCCTTAGGGCGGCCGGCGTGGATTGTCCTCGGCTTGGGCGGCAGCCTGCTGCACGTGTGGAACCACGCTCTATTCAAGTCCCTGCTATTTCTGAGTGCCGGCTCTGTAATTCATGGGACGCACACGCGCGAGATCGACCACCTGGGCGGCTTGGCAAAGCGGATGCCCTGGACTGCGCTGGGCTTCCTGGTTGGTGCGGTTGCCATTTGCGGTTTGCCGCCGCTCAATGGCTTCGTGAGCGAGTTCCTCATTTATCTGGGGTTGTTCGAAACCCTGGGGATCGGCAAGGAACCATCTTTTGCGGGTGCTGCCTTCGCTGCTCCCGCACTCGCGCTGATCGGCGCGTTGGCCGTGGCCTGTTTCGTGAAGGTTTACGGGGCGGTCTTTCTGGGGACAGCCCGGTCGGATCACGCGCGGCACGCTCACGAATCACCACGAGCCATGCTAGGGCCCATTGCAGTGTTGGTCGCCTGCTGCCTCCTCATCGGCTTGGCTCCGCTCCTGGTAACCCCAATCATTGGAAAAGGAGTCTCGGCATGGGCGGCGGGCCTGAAGGATGCGTCTCCCCAGCTCAGCAATCTGGCACCATTCGAGTGGATCACCTTTATGGGCCTGGTACTGATCGGGGCCTTGCTTGCGACTAGCGCGTTGCTGTGGCTCCGGCTTCATACCAGCGTTGTACAGAAAGGGTCAACATGGGGCTGCGGCTACGTCGCCCCGACGCCGAGAATGCAATACACCTCCTCTGCATTCGCACAGATGCTGGTCGGGCTCTTTAGCTGGGCGCTGCGCCCGCATGTCCACGCACCCAAGGGCATGCCGATGTTCCCGCAGAAGACCGATTTCCACAGCGAGGTGCCCGATCCGGTGCTCGACGAGGTGGTAATGCCGGTGTTCCGGTTCGGTGGCTCGCTATTCTCCTGGTTTCGCGTGTTTCAGCAAGGGAGCATCCAGGCTTACTTGTTCTACATTTTCATCGCTCTGATCGGTCTGTTGCTTTGGCGTTAGAAGGGATGTGATGGACGCAGCCATTCATAACACGATCCATGTGCTGGTGGCGCTTACCTTGTCGCCGCTACTCCTGGGCGTCATCGCCAAGACGAAGGCTTTCTTTGCCGGGCGCATCGGGCCGCCGCTGCTGCAGCCGTACTACGATCTCGTCAAGCTTCTCCGCAAAGGGTCGGTCTTCAGCACAACCACGACCTGGGTATTTCGGGCCGGGCCTGTGGTCGCGCTCGTCACGGCTGCAATCGCGGTCCTATTGATTCCGCTGGTCAGCGCGCGCGCTCCGATCTCGTTCACCGGCGATGTGATTCTTTTGGCCTACCTGCTGGGCCTGGGCCGATTTTTTACTGCGTCCGCGGCCCTGGACACCGGCTCGTCGTTTGAGGGGATGGGAGCGGCCCGGGAAGTTACCTTCGCCTGCCTGGCCGAGCCGGCGTTCTTCCTGGGATTGCTCGTCCTGGCCAAGCTGTCCGGCTCGCTGCAACTGGCGGGCATGCTGGGGGGCTCGCTCGGCGTGTATTGGTCGACCGCCGGCGCTTCGCTCGCGCTGGTTCTGCTCAGTTGGTTTGTCGTGCTGCTGGCAGAGAACTCGCGGATCCCGTTCGATGATCCGAACACCCATCTCGAGTTGACCATGATCCACGAGGTCATGGTGCTCGACCACAGCGGTCCAGCCTTCGGTCTGATCCTCTACGGGGCGGCACTCAAGCTCTTCGTCTTCGGGGCGCTGATTGTCCGCCTTGCCTTGCCTGTTTCAACGGGCTTCAGTTGGCTTGATTGGCCCATCTTTATTGGCGGGATGTTGGCTCTGGCGGTGGCGATTGGGGTCGTGGAATCGACGATGGCGCGCCTGCGGCTAACGCACATTCCGGTCCTCCTGGTTGCGGCCTGCCTGCTGTCGGCATTCGGCATCATCCTGCTGGTGAGGTGACGTGATGGTCCAGGTTCTCGACCCTTTATTGATCGTGGCACTGGCGCTCAACTTCGTCGCCCTGGGCGTGAGCCGCATACGCGGCGTTATTAACGCGGTTGCTCTTCAGGGGATTCTCTTGGGGATCCTCCCCTTGTTTGTCCACCCGGACATCGGGCTCCGAGGTATTCTGCTCGTGGTCGTAGCCATCGGCTTGAAGGGCTTTGCCATCCCGGCCTTCCTCGTTCACGCGATGCGCGAGGCGAATATCCAGCACGAGGTCAAGCCGGTGGTGAACTACATGAGCTCGCTGCTTCTGGGAGCCGTGGGGACAGGACTGGCGATGGTGTTCTCTTCCACGCTTCCTCTGGCCGAGGAGCATACCGGCCTGCTGATCGTGCCGGCATCTCTTTCCACGGTGTGGACCGGGTTCCTCATGCTGACGACGAGGCAAAAGGCCATTATGCAAGTGCTCGGCTACCTGCTCCTGGAAAACGGGATCTTCGTGTTCGGCCTCTTGCTTCTGGAGGCGATGCCGTTTCTCGTTGAGATCGGCGTGTTGCTCGATTTGTTCACCGGCGTGTTCGTGATGGGAATCATCATTCACCATATCAGCCGAGAGTTTGCCTCGATCAGCACGGAGCACCTGACGGAATTGAAGGAATAAATAATGGCTTACATGCTGATCCTGTTTCCGTTGGTGATGGCGGCGGCGGCGTTTGCGTTCCCGTCGAATCGCTGGCGGCCGTGGCTACTGCCCATAGGGGCGCTCGGGCAACTCGGCCTTGTCGGGACGGCCATTTTTCAGTCTGGGCACGCAAGCGCCGTCACCGGCTTGGGCGGCTGGCTGCTGCTCGACGCACTCGGCAAGCTCGTGTTGGGCTTCGTGAGCGCTTTGTTCTTCCTTTGTTCCCTGTACGCTCCCGGCTACCTGGCTTTCCGTGCCGATCGGCCCAATCGGACGTTCTGTGCCAGCCTCTTCGCTGCATTGGCCATGATGACCCTGGTAACGCTTTCCCATCATCTGGGTCTCATGTGGGTGGCCATGGAAGCGACCACGTTGGTGACTGCATCATCCATCTATTTCAACCACAACGCCCGCTCACTAGAAGCAACCTGGAAATACCTGCTCATCGGCTCCGTGGGCATTGCCTTGGCCCTGTTGGGCTCCTTTTTCCTTGCTTATGCTTCACTGAAATCGGGGCTGGAATCGACCCTGCTCTTCGATGAACTCATCCAAGTCGCTCCCAAGCTCTCGCCGCCGTGGCTGCACGCGGCGTTCGTGCTTCTATTCATCGGCTACGGCACCAAAATGGGACTGGCGCCCATGCACACCTGGAAGCCGGACGCCTACGGCGAAGCGCCTGGGATTGTGGGAACCCTCCTGGCCGGGGGCGTGACAAGTTGTGCGTTCGTCGCGATCCTGCGGGTTTACCAGATCTGCCGCGCCGGGGCTGAAGCGGAATTTGCGCGCGACATCATGATGTTCATCGGCCTCTTGTCCATGGCCATCGCGGCAGTGTTCATGGCCAGGCAGAAGGACTTCAAACGCATGCTTGCGTATTCCAGCGTCGAGCATATGGGCATTCTGGTTCTGGGCATTGGCATCGGCGGGTTAGGCGTTTACGGAGCGCTGCTTCACCTCATCAATAACGGCCTCACCAAGGGAGTGCTCTTTCTTTCTGCCGGCAACATTCACCGCGCGTACGGGAGCAAGCTCACTGACGACGTGCGCGGGGCCATTCAGCGTGTGCCGCTCTCGGGGGCGCTCTTCTTGGCGGGGTTCCTGGCAATCACTGGCTCGCCTCCGTTCGGCCCCTTCGTAAGCGAGTTCACTATCGTAAACGCTGCGGTCGGCAGCGGCCAATTCATCGCCGCCGGGCTTTTCTTGCTGCTTCTGGGCGTCGTGTTCATCGGCATGGGGTCGACCGTTCTGGCCGTCGTCCAGGGGACTCCGGACATGGACACACCGGACTCCGGTTATCGAGACACCATCGCAACGGGCGCTCCTGTCCTCTTGTTCATGGCACTCGTCCTGCTCCTGGGTCTTTACGTCCCGGCGCCATTGGAGTCACTCCTGCGTGAGGCCGCGGCGTTCTTGGAGGTGAAGCAATGAAGGACAACGGCTTCGCAATCTTGCGCACGGGACAGGCAATTCCGCGGGCGCAGATCCCCCAATTGTCGTTCGCAGAGTTCCGCCGAACCATCCTCGATGCCGTGGCCGGGGGACAGCGCATAGCTGCCCTCTTTGGTGATGCACCAGCACCAGCCGATCAAGTGACCTTGTATGCTGTCCTATCGGACAGCGCCCGTGCCTTGTTGCATATCGGCAGCACGACACTCGATACGGACAGATTTGCTTCCCTGACTCCCGACTGCCCCCAGGCCCATCTTTTCGAGCGGGAGATCGCCGAGCAATATGGGGTCATCCCCGAGGGGCATCCGTGGCTCAAGCCGGTCCGGTTCCATTCTTCGTACCGCCCTGGCCACGATGCCTGGGGACGCAGGCAAGGCGAAGTCCCGGTGATTGGCGTCATGGACTTCTACCGCGTCGAAGGAGAAGAAATCAACGAGGTTGCCGTCGGCCCGGTTCACGCCGGCATCATCGAGCCTGGACACTTTCGATTTCAATGCCACGGGGAACAGGTCTTCCACCTGGAGATTTCTCTGGGTTACCAGCATCGCGGCGTCGAGAGAGCGCTTATTGGAGGACCAAACAAGCGCAGCATGCACATGATGGAGGCCGTGGCCGGCGACACTTCTATTGGGCATGCGACTGCTTACTGCGAAGCGCTGGAGGCGCTTGCAGGTTGTCAGGTACCGATTCGTGGCGAAGTGCTGCGCAGCATCGCCCTCGAGCTCGAACGCCTGGCCAACCACACGGGAGATCTCGGCGCCCTGGCGGGCGATGTCGGTTTCTTGCCCACGGCCTCGTTCTGCGGGCGCATCCGTGGCGATTTTCTGAACCTGACTGCTTTGTTGTGCGGGAGCAGATTTGGCCGGAGTCTCGTACGACCGGGCGGGGTTGCGTTCGACGCGGCGGAGAACCGCAGGACACAGTGCCTGGAACGCCTGGATGCTGCATTTCGCGACGTGGAGAACGCCGCCAACTTGCTCTGGAACTCGACGTCCGTGCAGGCCCGGTTCGAAGGCACAGGTGTCGTCGAACAGGAAGACTGTCGTGCTCTAGGGCTCGTCGGGCCGGCAGCCCGCGCCTGCGGAATCGAGTCTGATGTGCGGCAGGACTTTCCATCCGGCATTTTTCGGTTTGCGCAGGTCCCTGTCTCCACCTGGATCACGGGTGATGTCTTCGCCAGGGCCTATGTTCGTTGGCTGGAGATCCAGCGCTCGGTTGCCTTCATTCGCAGCCAACTGCAAGAGTTTCCCGACGGACCGATTCAGAAAGACATCGAGCCGCTCAGGCCCGAGCACATGGCCGTCTCGCTAGTGGAAGGGTGGCGCGGCGAGATTTGCCATGTCGCGCTGACCGACGAACAGGCGCGGTTTTCCCGCTACAAGATTGTGGACCCCTCCTTCCACAATTGGGCAGGGTTGACGATGGCGCTCCGCGATCAGCAAATTTCCGATTTTCCCCTGTGCAACAAGAGCTTCAATCTATCTTACTGCGGCCACGACCTGTGAGGAGTTAGCATGCTGCAAGTTTCACTTGCTCGTTTGAAGCAGGGCCATCGGACGATTTCGTACCCGGCGCAAGTGCCAACTCTCCCAGACCGCTTCCGCGGACTGCCGGCTGTCGATACCTCCAAATGCCCCGACGGGTGCAGTGCGTGTGCCGAGGCATGTCCCACAGATGCCATCGCTATCGACGAGAAAGGATTCCGTCTGGACTTGGGTCGCTGCCTTTTCTGCACCGATTGCACGCAGGCCTGCCCGGAGGGAGCCATCCGCTATACCCAGGAACATCGACTGGCCACGACGACTCGCCAGGACCTTATCTTCAACGGAAGCACGCTGAAGCGCGCGCAGGCACTGGACGAGAAACGCCGTCGGCTATTCGGGCGATCCTTGAAGCTCCGCCAAGTGAGCGCTGGCGGCTCGGGCGCGTGCGAAGCCGATTTGAACGTTTTGGGCACCATCGTGTTCGACCTGGGTCGATTCGGCATCCAGTTTGTTGCCTCGCCGCGGCACGCAGATGGCTTGGTTGTAACCGGCCCCGTCAGCGAGAACATGCGTTCGGCTCTGCTGGAGACCTATGCTGCCATCCCCGCTCCGAAGCTTGTCATTGCCGTAGGCACCGAGGCAATCAGCGGCGGCATATTTCGCGGCCACTCTGAGGTGCATAACGGCTGCGACACATTTCTGCCAGTTGATCTTTACATTCCCGGTTGGCCGCCGCATCCGCTAACGATCCTGGACGGGCTGCTGCGCCTGCTTGGTCGTCTGCAGGACTCGACAAACCCACCGGCTTGATCCCGCGTCGCACTTCGGCGGCGCCCTTCCCAATGTCATGTTATGTCATGTAAAAGGGGGGTACCCAGACGGAGCGTCTGACAGACATGACGATCTTATGAAACAATACTTCATAAAGCTTTGCGTCAACGCTGGAACATCCAGAGTAAGCTCAGTACGCATGACATATGTCATGTGAGCAAACGTATACTAATCGAAGCTTCCGGCCTTCTTCAACCCCTCCAAAGGCGACCCGCTGGCTCAGTGGAATCGCGCTCGCGTTTGTCCACTTCAGACCGGGTGCAGTCCCGTACTTGTCCCTACATTTTTCGTTTAACCGCGAGCCAACGGCGAGCGCGTGAACAATCAGGACACTGTCCCCTCCTGTGGTCGCGCTCGCCGCTGCTCGCAGCTAAACGATCTCGTGGCGTTTCTGGAAACGGGAGGTCGAGGATGCAAATGTGCATGGACATGGCATTGAGATCCATGCCGGGGTAGAATCAGCGTTGTTCTCCATAGAAGCGCATTATTCCCTCCTCGTCAGTCCTGGGGTGATATCTCATTCACCAAAAGGAGAAAAGCCATGAATCTCAGCAGCCGTCGCCAGTTTCTGGCGGAAGTCGGTCAGGGAATGCTCGTGGCAAGCGTAGGCCCGGCTCTAGCCCTGGATCTCGGCATCACTTCCACAGCACAGGCAGCAAGCGACGTACCCGGTACCCGACTCACCTTCGGCGCAATGGAGCCGCTGGTTGCGTTGGTGGAGGAGACGCCGGCGGACAAGCTCTTGCCCTTGGCAGTGCAAAAGCTCCAGACCGGCGCCGAGCTGCGCACACTCGTGGCGGCCGCCGCCCTGGCGAATGCGCGCGCGCTCGGCGGTCATGATTACGACGGCTATCACACATTCATGGCTCTTGCACCTTCCTATCAGATGGCGCAGGAGTTACCAAAAGATCGGCGTGCGCTCCCTGTCCTCAAGGTGCTCCACCGCAATGCCCGCTTTATTCAAAAGGCCGGCGGTTGTGAGCATGAGGCGCTGCATGCCGTCGAGCCGGCATCGCTCCCCACGGGTCGCTCTGAAGGCCACGTGCTTCAAGATGCCACGCGGCAAGCCGACCAGGCAAAGGCGGAGCGGATTCTTGCCACGCTGACGCAGGGCTCGCTCCCCGATGCCTACAATCAGCTTCAACTCTGCGTACAGGACGAAGTAGATGTTCACCGGGTCGTCCTTTCCTGGCGAGCCTGGGAAACCCTGGATCTGACCGGCAGGGACCAAGCGCTGACATTGCTGCGACAATCAGTGCGGTACTGTGTGGACGCCGAACGGAATCGGATCAAGCAGAATCGACCGGAGCCGGCCGTCCGCGCAACCTTGACCCGTCTCCTCGATCAGTACCACCTCATGGGCAAGAAAACCGGCAACCGAAAGGGTGACGACGCCTGGGTCGAAAAGATATGTCAGGCGATTTATACGAGCAGCCGGGAGCAAGCGGCCGAGGCAGTCGCGGCAGCCCTCGCGGAGGGGACCGCGCCTACCGACATCGGCGAGGCGATTTCGCTGGCTGCAAACCGCCTCGTCTTGCGCGATCCTGGCCGCACCAGGGCCGAACAGCAAAAGCCAGTGGGCAGCGTTCACGGCGCTTCCGTGGGCGTGCATGCCTCGGACTCGGCCAACGCCTGGCGAAATATCGCTCGTATCAGCGACCACCGTAACACCGTCGCCAGCCTCATCGTGGCGGGCTTCCACACAGCCGGGCAAGCAGGCTCCGCCGCCCAGAAACCCTATCCGTGGCCCGAGCATTTGGAGGCGGTTAAGGTTTCAGACGCGGCTGCGCTGCTGGCTGAACTCGAAACGGCAATCAAGGGAAAGGACCAGGTCCGCGCCTGTGCCGTGACCTACCGTTACGGTGAGCTTGGCCACCCGTCGCGGCCTGTTTTCGACCTGCTGCTGAAGTTTGCCGTCAGCGAGGATGGGGCCTTGCACGCGGAGAAGTACTACCGCACCGTCTCTGAGGAGTTTGCGACAACACGTCCTGCCTTCCGCTGGCGACAATTGGTGGCCTTGGCCCGAGTCACCGCGAGCGAGTATGGCTATCCAGCCCCAGGCTACGCGGATGCCTGCCGACTCCTTAAGGTGTGAGGATTGGCGGGGCTTGGGCACCGAACTGTGCAGGTAATCGAAAGGACCTTGGCACAAAAAACCGGCCAAAGTAACTCCCTTGGCTTGAAACTGGCGCAGGTCATGAGCCTTTTATGGGCGCGCCAGGCTGAGTGGTCAAACGCTCAATATGGGCTCGGCCCCATTGGCGAACATTCTCAACCAAGGGCAACAATGATCGCCCATACTCGGTCAGCGAATACACGACCGGAGCCGGGATCGCGCCTTTCGGTTGTCGATTCACAATCCCATCACTGACCAGCTCGCGGAGTTGCTGAGAGAGAACCTTCTGCGAAATGCCGGGTA
>DATGZX010000174.1:0-3984 GCA_035296965.1 Gemmataceae bacterium | reverse complement strand
GGTGGGGTCGCGGGTGGGGTCACGGCTGGCGCGACTGGAGACTGGGGTTGGGTTCCGGCTTGGGCAATGGGAGCCTGCGCCGGGGCTTGGCCGAGGATGATGATATCGACGCGGCGGTTCATGCCGCGGCCTTCGGCAGTGAGATTGGTTGCGACCGGGCGATACTCGGCGTATCCGGCGGCGCTGAGACGATCGGGACCGAACCCGTCGCGGACGATGAGAAGACGCACAATTTCGGTGGCCCTTGATGTGGAGAGTTCCCAATTCGAGGGAAACTGGGCGGTGTGGATGGGGGCGTTGTCGGTGTGTCCTTCGATCCGCAAGCGATAGTCATGCTGGCTGAGCATGCCGGCGATGCGGTCGAAGGCCGCGATCGAGGCGGACTTCATCTGGGCTGAACCACTTTCAAAAAATCCCACCTCACGCAAACTGATGACCAGACCGTCGGGCTCGCGGCGCATGGCGATTTCCTTACGCTTGATTTCCGCCGACAGCGTGGTTTCCAGTTCGGCCTGCAACTGGGCCAGATCGCCGTTCTCTCTGCTGGTGCCGGGCGAACCGTCGGGGTGAGAGGCGATCCGGCCCAGGCTGGCGGTGCGCTGGCTGCTTTCGATGGCTTGCGCGGTGCTGAAAGGCATGGGCTCGGAGAGATCGATGGGGACTTCGGTCGTGGAAGCGGGAAAAACTCCCATCTCCTGGAAAGCGACCTGGATGGCCAGAGCCAGTTTTCCTACTTTTCTTTTGTCGACTTGCGACGAGGCGTAGAGCACAACGAAGAAGGCGAACAAGAGGGTGATGAAGTCAGCGTAGGAAACCAGCCAGCGATCGTGATTGGCGTGACTGGGGCGTCGCTTGCGGCGGCTCATAGGTTGGGCTCCTCAGGGACGGCGGCGGGTCCGTGAGCCTCGGTAAGGAACCCGAGCAGCTTCGCTTCCAACATGCGAGGGTTCATCCCTTCGAGGATGGAAACTACACCCTCGAGCGTCATTTCGCGGATGATCTGCTCGTTGCGGATGCGAATTCTTAGTTTCCCAGCGCACGGCAGCAAAATGAGGTTGGCGGTGCCCACGCCGTAAAGGGTGGCCACGAAGGCGACGGCAATACCCTTTCCGACTTCGTCGATTTTGTCCAGGTGCTGCATGACCTGGATCAGACCGAGCACGGCGCCGATGATGCCGATGGTGGGAGAAAATCCACCGGCCGATTCGAAGAGCTGGGGAATTTTCTCTTCCTGTTCTTCTTTGTTGTCCAGTTCGAGCTCCATGATCTTGCGGAGTTCCTGCGGTTCGGTCCCGTCGACCGCCAACATGAGGGCGCGGTGCAGGAAAGGTTCGTCGATGGAGGCAAGTTCTTTGTCGAGCGAGATGATGCCTTCGCGCCGCGCCTGATTCGCGTATTTGACCAGGACTCCGACCGTCGATTGCGCATTCTGTGCGGGCTCGACGAAGACCTGCACCAGCCGCCGGAGCGCACTCCGCGCCACGGGCAGGGGATACTGAACGAGGACCGCGCCCATGGTGCCGGCAAAAACAATCAGGGCTGCGGTAGGCTGCAGAACCTGCCCGAGATTGCCACCCTCCAGCATCAAGCCGAGCATGATGCCGCCGATAGCCAGCACTAGACCACCGAGGGTTGCCTTATCCACGAGCGCTCCTATTTCTCGCCAGCCGGACGGCCATGGCGCTCGCCATTTCCAGCGACCTTTCGAGCGTCGTTTCCAGCGTCATTTCTAGTTTCATTGCTAGCGTCATTTCCAGGAATGGCGGGCGGAAGAGCGGGCGGAAGAGCGGAACCATTGTTGTCGGAGCAGAGCATGATCCCTTGCAGCACCGAGCGGCGGAACTGCACCACGCGTTCGAGGACGTCCTGAGCAGTTTCGCGAACGACAATCTTGTCGCCATTGACCAGCGTGATGACGGTGTCGGGGGCCTGCTCGACGAACTTGATCAGGTCGGAATTGACCACCAGCGGGTGATTGTTGAGGCGGGTGAGCTGGATCATGTTTGTCTCCTAGTGTTTGACGGCTCGACGGAAGAAGGCCCGCCGCTTAGTAGGGCCTCAACAGTAATGATCGGCAGAAACGGCGAGGGCGGAGAGATGAAGAGGGGAAAGGAGGCGGGTTACCTAGGAGCTATGCCGTCCGATACTTGTGGAAATAAAGCCTGGACGTGCCCAGCCGATGATGCAGATTGAAGCGCAATTGGGTTCCGCAGGACAAACGGAACGAGCTCCGGGAAGGTTTCGGGGACGGATCCCAAATCGGAACCAACAAGGAGCAATACAATGGCACTTACTATTCTGAACAACATTGCTGCTATTGCTGCGGAAAACCAGCTCAATATCACCAGCAACAGCCTCAATTCAACCCTGGAGCAGTTGTCTTCAGGATCACGCATCAATAGCGGCGCTGACGATCCGGCAGGACTGGCGATCGCCAACGGCTTGGAAGCGAACATCGCGGCGCTGACGCAATCGTCGAGCAACGCCACCGACGGCGTCGGCGAACTGCAGGTAGCAGACGGCGCGCTGTCCCAGGTCACCACGCTCCTGGACCGCGCGGTTACGCTGGCTACTGAATCCGCCACCGGCACGGTGTCCAATTCGCAACGCGGCGCGCTGGACGCAGAATATCAATCGATCAAAGCTGAAATCAACAGTATCGGATCGACCACCAACTTCAACGGCGGGCAGGTGTTCACCAATAACACTCTCAATGTCTTCTTGAGTGATGGCAGCGTCTCCGGCAGCAGCACCATCGGTGTGTCTACCGGCCTGTTGTCCTCCACCAGCCTTAGCATAGGCGGAACTCCGGCGACGGCCACGTTGGCCGAAGCTGTGGCGACACCAGCCGCCAGGGCCACGAATGTCCTGACCGGCGGAACGTTTGTGGGATCCACCCAGGCCAACAGCCTGCTGACGGCGAGCACGCAGTTCAACGCGCTCACCAACGCCTCTGCCACCTTTACCGCTGGTACGATCAACCTCGCCACCCAAGCCAGCCAAGTGTTGACGGGAGCCACAACGTGGGCCGGTTCCGCCGCTGCCAACAACGTGGTAGCCGTCGGTGGCACGATCACTACCGGAGACACCATTACGGTTGGCGGCCAAGCCTATACTTTTGTGGCTGGCGCAACAGCAGGTGCGGGAGCCCTAAATCAGATCACGATAGCCGTTGGCAACAACACCACCAACCTCGCGGCTCTAGCGAATGCCGTCAACGGCGTGGGTACGAACGGATACACCGGGGCCGCCTTTGTCAAAAACACTAACGTCACTGCCAGCGGCGCCGGCGCGGCCGCCATCACCTTCACTTCAAACTCCAATACCGCTGCCGCTGCCGCTACAGCTACGAGCGCTGGAGCGGGGACTGCAACGTGGACGGATTCTACGACTGGCCCCACCCTTGGCACCGAAGTAACGGTTGGTAGCCGGAACTACCAGTTCGTGAATGCCCTCGGTACCGGCACTGGCGTGACGGCGGGTGAGGTAAAGTACACCGGCGTCATAGCTACGGACCTTCTGAGTCTTCAGGAAGCGGTCAACAACGGCGCGGCTGGACCTGGCTATCAAACCAACTACAGCACCGGAACTACCGCAAACGCTAACGTCAACGCGGGTGTGGCCGTCCCATCAACGACCCTCACCTTTACATCGAACACCAACGGCACCGGCGGCACCGTCGGTGGAACGATAACCGCCAACACGGGAGTCTTGGGCGCAGGAACCTTCGCGGCCCAAGTGAACGGCGTTGCCGGAAGCACCGTGACCCTCGGCGCCCAGACCTATACCTTCGTGGCTGCCCTCGGTACTGGCGCTGGCGCGACGACGAATGAAATCTTTGGTGGCACCCCGACGACGGATCTGATTAACCTGGTGGCTGCTATCAACAATACTGCTAATGGAGGCAAATATAGCGTCGCCAATAGCACGATAAACGCCACTGCCAGTGCGGCAGTGCTGGTTGCCGGTTCCACGGTCACCCTC
>DATGZX010000173.1:0-18849 GCA_035296965.1 Gemmataceae bacterium | reverse complement strand
GCGGTAGCCGACGATGCCGAAGCGGTGATACAGTAAACTGGTGGACATGATCTTCCTCCTCAGGAGCGTTTGCTGTAACTCCATGAGAGGAAAACATGTCCACATTTTCAAGAACACAACGCGCATTCACCGGAAGAGCCGTATTTTGCGGATTGGTTTAAGCGTTGGCATTTGCCTGGGAGAGTTCTCGATGGCGTCGATTTCTCTTTCGGGCTTGTCCGCCAACCTCAAGGATACCAACCGCTCTTCTGTCCCGCGACGGATCGTAAATCGGATCGTTCTGCCTTCGCAGCATAAAGCATTGCGGAGCGCGAAGAGGCTCAAGGCCTCGGCCTTTTCATCGTCCATCTTGATCAGCACGTCCTTGACCTTTATTCCGCCGATTGCCGCAGCGCTGTTTTCGCGTACTCCCCAGACCACTGTCTCTCCCTTGATGCGCACAAGGGCGAGGCCGCTCAAGTCATCCTTGTCAGGGCGCGTGAGCGCTAGGCCCTCTTTCAAATACATTACTTGCCTTGGAAAGTCGATCGTCACGATGTATCTCGACAAATAGCCGAGACCTAACGTGCTTGAGGCGAGTTCGTCAAAGCGCAAGTCGCAGTGAGACCAATTCGCCAGCCTGAGGGCAGCGAGGATGCCAGACCGGAATTCGGCTACATTTTCATCCGCATCCCCCCCTAACAAAGTTGTGCACCGAGAGTGTCCGCTAGGTTTGATCAGCTGCCGCCTTAGAAGTTCGTCATATGTTTTCTTACAAATGCCGCCCGTGCAGCTACACCCAGTATCGACTATAAAGGGCTCTTGTCCATACCCGGGTATCTCTGGGCGAATTAACGGCCGGTAGTCGTCGGTAGTATTGAAAGGCAGTGCGGTGCCAAGATGTTTGCCCACTGACCGTAAGAAGGCGATTTTGCCATGATCAAAATCAATGCGGATGATACAACTGCGAAGGAAATCCATGCCCACGATGCCTTTGATGTCGTAGCCCGATGCCTTACGAATCATCGCAAGATCACAGAGGCCGACCGGTGCAGCTGTTGTCCGTGCAACTTGTAGCCAGCTCCAATTGATGGCTATTTCGTCGATGGCGCCTCGCAGCGGGAACCCGCCAAGGGCCGCCTCTGGAGGCTCGAACAATTCAATCTCAATTTCGCCAGTCGGGGCCTGGGCTGCAATCTTCTTCTTCGACTTTCCTAGGTGCTGGCGGAGCGATTTGTCGTAAAGGGTGAGCCCAGATCCTGTATCGAGAAGGAAAAAATGTTGTTGCCCTTTGACGGTCACAGGAAGGAGCAATAGGTCGCCCGCCTTGGCAACGTCGAATTCCTGGAGAACAAGTTGCGAATCGACGTTTGGTAAAGGCTTCTCGTCTGCGTTCGCAAGAGTGCCGAGCCAGAGACCTAAGCATAGTGTCGATCCCAGAACACGGCGATAGGCTTTCATCATGCGACTCCTTTAGGTAGGCGGCACTGTGGGGCCACCATCTGACGCCTAAATTCAGAAGGATAATCTCAGCCCGGAAAACGAGCGATAGCAAAATGAAGGCCGTCGAAAGGAAAAGAGGGGTCGGCACTCTTTGGACAATATAGTAAAGACGCCTAGCATAGCCTTTGAGACAGTCCTGTGCCGGGACTGTTTCTAGGACCTCGCCGGGTAGCAGAGTTTGGGGCCGGTCTCACCAGATGGTGGGGCTGGCCTTTTTTGTTACCTGGAATAATTGGTGTCAGTCCTCATGCCGGCGCGCGGCACCCATAGAGCATGAAATAAGGTCCATCGTAGTGCGCTGCGCATCATTTCAGGACAGTTATTTCAGAGCAGTTCTTTTTTCGCTTGCCATTCACCGTCGAGACAGCTAGTCTGCCCTCATGGGACGACGACCCCGCCTCGTCGCGGACGACCTGGTCTATCACGCACTCAATCGCGGCAATAACCGCGGCACCGTTTTCTTCCAGGCCGGGGATTTCCTGGCATTCCTCCAGTCGCTGGCGCAAACCCAGAAGCGCTATCCCTTCCGGTTGTTTGCTTTCTGCCTCATCAGTAACCATTTTCATCTGGTGCTCCAACCCGGGCCAGGCCAGAATGTCAGTCGGATTTTGCAATCGCTCACGCTGGCACACACCTGGCATTACCACAAGGACCATGGCACGTCGGGGCATGTTTGGCAAGGCTGTTTCAAAAGCCCCGTTATCGAAGAGGATGAGCATCTGCTGACCGTCATGCGCTACGTCGAAGCCAATCCGCTGCGGGCCGGCATGGTAGCGGATCTGGCAAGTTATCCCTGGTCGAGTTATGTCGCGCATTGTCTGGGCAAGGACGTGGCCTTGGTAGCCAGTGTCCGAAAACTTTGCAGCGTGATTCACCATTTAGGCGAGGTCACCCATGGCACGCCGCTACCTCTTTGGGCCGGCAACTGTTGCCTTTGCCAACCAGAATCTTTCCGAGCAGCGCCAAGCGAGCGAGTGCCTCGTCTTCAAAAGTACGGGTGAGGCCGATTTGACCATCCGGCCCACAGACGACTGGCAATGTGTTTGCGGCATTCTCCCTGTGGACTGGAATCCAGACTTCGTTGTCTTGTATTTGCCGTACTCAGCCATCCCGGCCTGTCTGTGGTCTGCACCTGTGCCGGTCATTGGTTTGGCACCCGACTGGAACTTGCTTTGGCGCTCGTATCGTCATCAGTTGCCCGGCTGTGACCTCATTTTTACCGACACGAGTGGCGTGGAAGCCTTGCGCGCGGAGGGAATCACCAATGTTCGCGCCGCCAATCTTTTCGGCCTCGAACGCGCATTCCTGGAACATCCCTGGGCGGATGAGGCGCGCGACATCGACATCCTTTTTGTCGGCAACCTGAGCGGAGCCGTGCAGCGCGAGCGGCTGCCGTGGCTCGGAGTAGTGGCTAGTGGTGAGTGGCGAGTGGCGGGAGTAGTGGTGAGTGGCGAGTGGCGAGGGGTGAGAGATAAGCGGAGCGTGGTGATTCAGCAGGGAGTGTTTGGGGAGGAGTACCGGAAGTTGTTGGGGCGGGCGCGGATTGTTTTCAATCGCAGCATCCGGGGGGAGTGCAACAAGCGGACGTTTGAGGCGGCGGCCGCGGGGGCTTTGCTCTTTCAGGAGGCGGGCAACCGTGAAGTGGGGGATTACTTCCGCGACCGGCAGGAGTGCGTTTTCTACACGGAAGACAACCTGGAAGAGCTGCTGGAGTATTACCTGGAGCATGAAGACGAACGCCGGCTAATCGCCGAGGCGGCGCGGCTGAAAGTACAGGAATACAGCTTCGAAAAGCTTTGGGATCAACATCTGAAGATTATCGAAGAGGAGTGGCCTGCCCTCTTGGAACGGGCCCAGGAGCGCTGCCGGCGAGGCAAGGCGCCAAGCTTACAGGCCCGGCTGTGGCAGACGCTTTCGTCCGGGGAGCCGGCAGATGCGAACTTACCGGCCGACTTGGCTGCAGCATTGGTCGTGGAACCGAAGTCGGCCTCCTTGCACAACGCTTTGGGATTGGCGACGGCGGCAGCAGAACAGGGTCACGTACCCTCGGCAACGCTGGCACAAACCGCGGCCGGGTATTTTGAACGGGCTGTCGCGTGCGATCCCACGCACGTCATGGCAGGGCTCAATCTTGCCGAGGCGCTCGCAATTTCCGGACAGCCGCAGGCTGCCATCGAGCGAGCGCTGCGCACGTTGGATGTGCTCAATCGTCAGTCTGAAGGAAATGAGCGTGCGGCAATCGGCTGTAGGTCAGGTTTCCAACCTGACCGGACAGATTGGAAATCTGTCCTACGCAGATGCGGAGTCACGCACGGTGATTTAGACACCGCTTCGATGGATGCTGGCCATTTCCCCCTGGGATTCGACCTGTTCCGCGTCGAATGGGAACGGGCGGCGTGGAGCAATGCCGGGCGTCCGCATTCTGAGGCACGGTCCAAGTCGGACCTGATTCGCTGGCGGCTGCAAGCGCTCTTGGGGAGTCTGACGGGGGCAGTGCATCACTATTATGAGGCGGCCATCCTTCGCCCCGATCTGCCCGTCACCCGTGCCGCGCTCGGCTGCGCGCTGGCCCGTGCCAAGCAGTTCCCGGCTGCCGTGCCGCATCTGCGCTTTGCCGTGGCGGGGAATCCCTTCGACCTGGATGCAGCGCGGGCACTTTTCGAAGTGCTCGGCGACGTAAGTGATCAGGATGGCCAGCGCCGCCTGGCTGCGGATCGTCGGCTGCTATCCCGCTCCGCTGCGAAAGCGGTGCCGGCCGAGAAGTGGTTCATGGACTGCCCCCCGGCTGAAGACGAGCTGGCCTCCATCATTATCCTCTGCTGCAATCAGCTCGAATATACGCGGCTCTGCCTGGAAATCGTCTTGCGGCACACGCGGCAGCCGTATGAATTGATCCTGATCGACAATGGCTCGACCGACGACACGGCAGCGTACTTGGGGGAAGTGGCAAGTGGCGAGTGGCGAGTGGCGAGAGATGCAGGAGGGCCGGAGCGGGTCGTCGTGATTCGGAATGAGACGAATGTTGGGTTTCCAGCGGGGTGTAATCAGGGGTTGGCTGAGGCGCGGGGGCGGTATCTTGTGTTTCTCAATAACGACACTGTCGTTACTGAGGAGTGGTTGAGCGGCCTGGTTGGGTGGGCGCTGCATGATTGGCCGGAGGTTGGATTGGTTGGGGCGGTGACGAACTATGCTTCGCCGCCGCAGCAAATTCCTGTGCCGTACAAGGACCTGACGGGCGTGGATGGCTTTGCGGCACGCAGGCGGAGTGAGTTCGCCAACCAGGCGCTGCGCGTCGACCGGTTGACCGGTTTCTGTTTGCTGGTTCGGAGCGAGGTGCTGGAGCGCATCGGCGGCTTCGACGAGCGCTATGGCCTGGGCTTCTTCGATGACGACGATCTCTGCGTGCGGGCCCGCGAAGCTGGTTTTCGGTTGCTGGTAGCGCAGAACGTTTTCATCCATCACTTTGGCAGCCGGACGTTTACCAGCTTGGGCATCGATTGCGAACGGCAGCTCAAGGAGAACTTCGATCAATTCAAGGCGAAGTGGGGGGACGGGCATGCCGCAGGCTACCGGGTGAGGGGCGAGGGAATAGGGAATAGGGACGAGGGGAATGGGAATAGGGGCGAGGGAGTTGGGGGGATGCGGGTGTCGTTGACCATGATTGTCAAGAATGAGGAGGAGAATCTGCCGGCTTGCTTGGCGACGGCCGCGGATTTGGTGGATGAGGTTGTTGTCGTCGATACGGGGTCGACTGATCGCACGAAGGATGTGGCCATGCGGCTGGGGGCGCGCGTGTTCGACTTTAGCTGGGTCGATAGCTTTGCGGCCGCCCGCAATGCTGCTTTGAGTCATGCGAGTGGGGATTGGATCTTTTGGCTGGATGCCGACGATCGGCTCGATGAGGAAAACCGGGCCAATCTGCGGGCGCTCTTCGCCGAGCTGAAGGACGAGAATGTTGCGTATGGCATGAAGTGCCATTGTTTCCCCGATCCAGAGAGTAGCACGGCCACGATTGTCGATCACGTCCGGCTCTTCCGCAATTTGCCGGAAATCCGCTGGAGATACCGCGTGCACGAGCAGATCCTGCCGGCGGTAAGGCATTCGGGCGGCAACGTGCTCGCCTCTGACGTGGTCATTCATCACGTCGGCTACGAAGATCCCAAATTGCGCGTGAGCAAAGAGCAGCGTAATCTCCGCCTGCTCCTGCTGGACCATGCCGAGGAGCCGAGCGACCCGTTCACGCTCTTCAATCTAGGCTGGACGTATGCGGAATCGGGTCGGCCGGAAGAGGCGCTGCCCTATTTGCGCGGCAGCCTGGAGCGCTCGCATCCCGGCGACTCGATTGTGCGGAAGCTGTACACGCTGATCATGTCCTGCCTGAAACAGCTCGACCAACGCCAGGATGCCCTTGCGATCTGCACGGAGGGGCGGCGTTTCTACCCCGACGACGCACAGCTCCTCTTCCAGGAGGCAGTTCTACGCCAGGAAGAACAGGATCTGGATGGAGCGGAAGCGTGTCTACTGCGGCTGCTTGGCACGCAAGAAGGTCCGCACTTTGCCAGTGTCGCAGAGGGTATCCGAGGCTACTTGGCGAGGCACAACCTGGCGGTCATACATCGTGAACAAGGGCGAAACGCAGAAGCGGAGGCCCAATGGCTGGCCGCACTGCAGGAGCAACCCAAGTTCACTCCCGCCCGGCTTGGCCTGGCGGAGTTGTACTTGAAGCAGGGCCGTCAACAGGATCTGGAAAAGCATCTCCAAACGCTCGAAGCCTCCTCCAATGGCGCCTCGAGCCAAGCATTCATTGGAGTCACAGCATTGCGTGCCCGCACTCACCTGGCCCGCAAGGAGTTCGCCCAGGCACGGCAAATACTCGATGAAGCAATCGCCCGCACGCCGCGCGAAACTATACTCTGGGAGGTTCTCAGCCATGCGCTCTTGCAGGAAGGCAAAGACCTGGCGCGCGCGGAGCAAGCCCTGCGGACCGTCCTGGAGCTGCAGCCGGCCAATCCCGAAGCCCCGCGAAACCTGGAGATTCTCCTAAAGGACGAGCGGCGGTACGCAGGGAGTCATGCCTGAAAATTTTAGGTATTACTGGACTCATCCCGGATTACATTGTGTGGATTCGGGGTCCGCGTTCGCGCGGAATCTTCCGCGCACCGCGCGGAAAATCCGCGAATCCTCGCCTTTTTACGAGCGTGCTCGCACGCGCTTGCAAACGGCCCCTGGATTGCGTAAACTCCGACGCTGACGGGGGTTTTGGTGCTTTTCGGCGTGGTGCTTCCATCGCCTGTTAACCGGTTTGTTGTAGGTTCGAGTCCTACTCGGGGAGCTTTCTACCTTTTGCACCGTCTCGCAACCTTTCGTATACCCTAGCGCAACTCCGCAACTAATTTGCCCTTCCGCAGTTTTTTGTGAACCCGTGCGATACAACACGGCGGGTTGCTGCACCGCTTTTTGCACGCTTTGTGCATCGGATTTTGCAGCGCCCACGGATGCCAAGTCGAAGTACTCGTCCCGCACCTGGAGATAATGCTTCTCCGCGTTCTTGGCGGCGTGCCCGATCCATTTACAAACGACGTGGATAGGGTACTGCTCAGCCAACTCCGTTTCTCGGGTTGCACGTAGGATTTGGAACAGTTTTGGCCAAGGTGCCAACCCGGGCTTCTTGATGATCCGCATGAGTTGTGCGCGCAGGTTGGAGTTCGTGTCTCGGTAGCGGTTCACGACGTACTCCGTGCCCGGTTCGGCTTCCTCCAAGCCTTCTTCAAAGAGGGTGCGAAGTTCTGGGAACAGGGGCACCCAACGCCCTTCATGGCCCTCATGGTGCTCGGTCTTTGGGCTGGAGACCCCGAAGCGGTTCCGAGCCGAATCCACGTCCGTCCATTTCAAGCCCAGATGTTCTGAGGGGCATCTCAAGCCGCCCAACCTGCTGAGGGCGAAGAGGATCTTCCATTCCAGATTGGGACACGCGTCGAGCACCTGAAAGGCGGTTTCCTTCGTAACGAAGAACTTGCGGGGCTCGTTGGCCTCGCTGGGGCCTTTCACATCGCTGAAGGGATTCTCCAAGAACAGCTTTTTGCGGAGCGCGGCGTGAAATAGTCGCTTGGCCTGTCTCGCGGTACGCCCGGCCGTTCCCTTGGCGTACTTCTCTCGAAGCCGGACCAGCCAGGCATCGGCATCACCGGGGTTGATGTCTCGAAGTGGCTTGTCCGGCCCGAAGAACTCCACAAGACGAGCCTTGGCGCAGTTCAGGTTGCAGGCGGACAAGGCTTCCTTAGACGCGCTTTTGGACCAAGTGCAAACGGAAAGTTCGGCACTGAAGGACCTGTTGAAGAATTTGGCTGCTGGGGACGTCGTCCAGTTCTTCGATCAAGGCGAGATCCCAGGCCTGACCGACCCCGACGACGTTCCTGCGCCGCCCGACGAGCAGGTCACACGCCCGGGCGACCTGTGGATCCTCGGCAATCACCGCTTGCTCTGTGGGGACTCGAGCAAGGCCGAGGACGTCGATCGGCTGCTCGACGGGGCCAAGATTCATCTCGTCAACACCGATCCGCCATACAACGTAATGGTCGAGCCCAGGTCGATCAACGCCATTGCCTCGGGCAATAGCTCGTTCAAAGGGAAGACGCACCACCAGGGACTCGATCTGGCCCGCCATCCCGAGAAGGCCAAGCCCACCGGCAGGAAGATGCGGGCCAGGGATCGGCCCCTGGCGAATGACTTCGTCATCAGGAGCTACTCTCAGACCTAACTGCACCACACTCGAGCATGACCACGCAGGGAATCAAGATCGAGCCCAAAGAGGACATTGTCAAGCTGTTGGGGCGGTCGCCGGACTGTGCGGATGCGTTGGTGCTATCGATCCTGGTGCCGACGTAGTGATCCCCGGGGTCAGCGTGGCCGAACCGGCAGGCCTAATGGTGCCAGTCTAGAAGAAATGGGTTTGTTGTCGTACAGAGCGAATTGGAGCAGGCGACCGAGTTAGCGACAGAGCGGAAGTCAATTGCCACAGACATGGCCGACTTTCAACTGGTTCCGTGAAAATCCGGCGGTTGGGAAACCTCTTCGACAGCATTTATCATCCGGGCGACTTCGACGAGCTTTTGGCGCTTGTCCGTGGCTAACCTCTGCAAGCGCCGAAACGCTTCCGATTCATCCACGCCTGCTCTCTTCGTCAATACGCCTTTGGCCCGCTCGATGATTTTGCGGTCTTCCAGGGCCTGACGTAGATCGGCAGCTTCTTTCCGCAGGGCCTGGAACTGGTCGAAGCGTCGCATTGCAATGGCAATTGCCGGCCTCAGGTGTGCCTCCGTGATCGGTTTGACCAGGTACGCAAGGACATGGTCCTCCTCGGCGCGCGCGATCAAATCAGGATCGTGATAGGCCGATAGGACGATGGCCGGAATCGGCCCCTCTTGGAAAATCTGGCTGGCGGCCTCAATGCCATCCATCTCGGGCATCTTGATATCGGTGATGACGAGGTCGGGGCGCGTGGTTCGACAGCGCTCGACGAGTTCGCGACCGGTCCGGGCCACGACGACCACCTGATGGCCCAGGAGCGGCAGAGTCTTCTCCAGGTATTCGCGCATGTCGGGTTCGTCTTCGGCAATGGCAATGCGGAGTGAACGATTCATTATTTACCTCGCGGCAAGGTTATCAAAATCTCCACGCCATTGGCGGAACCGGGCCCAACTTCAATTCGGCCGGCATGGGCTTCCACGATCCGCCTGGCAATCGTCATTCCCAACCCCGTGCCATGCGTCTTGGTGGTATAGAAAGCTTCAAAAAGTCGTTGACTTTCCTCGTCGCTGAATGGAGGCCCGTCGTTTCGCAGAGCGATCTGCACGGCTGGGCGGCCATCGAGCTCGACCTCGGACCAGGTGACGGTGATCGCGCCGGGATCGGGAATCGCCTGCAGCGAGTTTTCCAGGATGTTCCGCAGGACCTGATCGAGCTGCGACGGATCGATCTCGCAGTGCAAATCCAGGGAGCGGGCGTCGGAGCGAAATAGCACTTTTTTGCCTTGGCGACCTGCCTCCAGGTGGCCCCAAACATCCTGAACAAGTTTTCCCAGATCACAGCGGCGGCGCTGGAGCTTGAGCGGAGCCGCGTAGGAGCGTACTTCTTCATACAGTTCCAGGAGATGATGCTGCGCTTTCTGGATACGAGCGATCAGGTCCATCGCCTGGGGTAGATGCTCCACTTCGTGGGCCAGCATCTCCAGGCAAGCCTGGCTTCGCTGGAGGGCATTGCGGCTCTCGTGGGCAAGCCCGGCGCTGAGCTGGCCGATGGCCGCGAGCCGTTCGGCTTGCAAGGCGCGTTCCTGGGCTTGTGTCACGTCGGTGATGTCGCGGAGAATTCCGGTGAAGATTCGCCGCTCGCCCTGCACTTCGCTGACGGCCAGCTGCAAGGGAAAGGTGGTTCCATCCTTGCGTTGCCCCGCGACTTCCCGCCCGATCCCGATGATCTTCTTCGCGCCCGTGATCTTGTAGTTGGTCAGGTAGCTGTCATGTTCGTCCCGAAAAGGAGGCGGCATGAGTATGGAGATATTCTTGCCGCGCACTTCGTCCGCCGGATAGCCGAACATTTGTTCCGCCGCCTTGTTGAAGGACTGGATCACCCCGCGCTCATCGCTGGTGATGACCCCCTCGGCCGCCGTGTCCAGAATGGCGCGAAGATAGCCCTCGGCCTCGATGATGCGCTGCTCGCTGCGTTTGAGGGTATCGACATCGACGATGGCGATGACGGCGCCATCGATCTTGTTATCGAGCGTCCGGTATGGCCGGATCGAGAGGTTGTACCAGTGCCCTTCCAGGTCCTGAACTTCGCGTTCCATTACGGCCAGGGAATCGACCACTTCGGCGATCAGTTGTTCCACGTCCGCCACCTGCATTCGGGGCTTGATTTCTCCGAACGGGCGTCCGGCGTCCGCGGGAATCATGTGCAACACCTTGGCTGCAGCCGGGGTAAACCGGCGGATGTGCAGATCGCGCCCGAGCATGAGGATCGGAATCTGCACGCTATTGAGCAGATTGGTCAGATCGTCGTTCAGCTCGGTTGATTCCCGATTGCGATGGCGCAGTTCTTCGTTAACCGTACCCAGCTCTTCATTGGTCGCCTGTAATTCTTCTTTGGCGGTTTGCAATTCCTCGTTGGTGCTTCGCAACTCCTCGTTGCTCGACACGATCTCTTCGTTGGCAGCCTTCAATTCCTCGTTGCTGGCTTCCATCGCCTCGATCACGGACTGCAAATAGTTCCGCGTCTCGACCAATTCCTGACGCAGCGGAGCAATGGCTAGTTCATCGGCAGCAGGTAAGGATGCCGAATCGGGCTTCTCGGTCGGCTTGTCTCGTTGTCGCCCGGGCTCAGCTTCTTCAAACAGGACCAGGAAGAAACGCTGTTTCGAGGTCGGTAGATTGAAGGGACTCGCCGCCACATCCACCAGGTTGTGTTGGCCGTTTGTCTTGACGCGCACCCCCTCCTTGCGGATCGCGGCGCCGCTTGTTTTGGCCTCCTCGATGGCCGTGCGCAATGGAAGCAGCAACCCTTCCCGGGCCATCTTGAGAAGGTTGAAACTGGCTGCTCCCGGCGCAGGTTGCAGGTAGGCGCCGGTTTGTCCCCGAAATTGCAGGACCTCCATTTCTTCATTGATGACGACGCCAGCGGGTGCATAGTTCGCCAGGACGAGTCGATCCGCTTCCTTCTGAATGTCCGAGCCGCTCAGCACGTGCGCACGCGCTTGGGCTCCCGGCGGAAATTCTCGCGCCGTCAACTCTGGAGCGGCAAAATCAATGGTCAACTGCCTTGCCGCGGCTTTGCGAGAATAGATTTTGTGCTTGCTGTCCACCACGGCAAACAGGTCCGAAAAAAGACCGATCGTCTCCGAGTTCCCCAGCAGCAATAACCCCGTGTCCTTGAGAGCATAATGAAAGATCGGCAAGACGCGCTTCTGCAAATCCGGTCCCAAGTAAATCAGCACATTGCGACAACTGACCAGGTCCATGTTGGAGAAGGGCGGATCGCGGGTCACATCTTGCCGGGCGAAGACACACAGATCGCGGACGGCCTTGTTGATCTGGTAGCCCCGCCCTTCCACGCGGACAAAGAAGCGCCCCAGCCGTTCCGGCGCGACATCGGCCACGATGTTCTCCAGGTACTTGCCGGCACGAGCTTTCTCGATCGCCACTTCGCTGATGTCGGTGCCGAAAATCTTGATTGGCGTCTGGGCTGCCTTGTCCCCCAGGAACTCCAGCACACCGATGGCCAGCGAATAAACCTCTTCGCCTGTCGAACATCCCGGCACCCAGATGCGGATCGGCGCGTCGCCTGGACGGTCCTTCATCAGGGTCGGCAAGGCCGTGGATTTGAGGGCTTCAAAAGTATCCGGTTCGCGAAAGAAGCTGGTCACGTGGATCAGGATGTCCTCGAACAACGCTTGCGCTTCCGCCGGGTTATCCCGGACATACTGAAAGTAATCCTCCAACCGCTCCATCTGATGCACTACCATGCGCCGCTGAATGCGCCGGCTGACGGTAGCACGCTTGTAGGGGGCAAAGTCCACGCCTGTTGTTCTCCGTACCTCCCGGAAGAGCGTATTGAGCGTGTCCTCGGTTTCTTTTGGCGCTGCGGTAGCATCCGCCCCATCGCTAGGGTTTACGTAGGGGTGTTTCGCGAGCCTGAGCAATTCCACCGCGATCCTCGCCGGCGGGAGGATGAAATCGACATGCCCGGCAGCGACGGCGCTGCGGGGCATGCCATCGTATTTCGCGGTCTCGTCCTGCGCCAGGGTGATGCCCCCCCCGGCCTTGATCGCCTTCAAGCCGCGCGTGCCGTCGGAGGCCGTCCCTGACAAGATCACACCGATTGCTCGGCTGCTGCGATCTTGAGCCAGCGATTGCAGAAATACATCGATCGGCAGATGCTGACCGTGCGTTTCCGCTCGGGGCGTCAGGTGCAGGATTCCTTGTCGAATAACCATGTTCGTGTTCGGAGGAATGACGTAGACATGGTTCACTTCGACGAGAGTGCCATCCTGCACCTGGTGAACCGGCATCTTGCACGCCCTGGCGAGCAAGTCGACCAGGCTGCTCGAATGCGTGGGATCCAGGTGCTGCACCAGCACGATAGCCATCCCGCTCTGAGCGGGTAGGTTCTGTAGTAGCTGACTGAACGCCTCGAAGCCGCCCGCCGACGCACCGACGCCGACAACGGGGAAAGTGATTGCTGTTGATGGCGCGTCTTGCTCGATAGTCGGAGAGTCACTGGGGGTCATGACAAAACACGTCTTTTTCAGGTTTTTCGGTCTTTCCCGCATTCTTCACAGGAAAGTTGTTGACGCGCCGGTTGGCCTCGTGTACTTTACACCCACTGGTCCTGTCTGTGATAGCCAGGTCTGTCAGAATTCAAGTGCTGTTCCATGTTGAGTGCAGTAAATAATTTTTCCCCCACGTCCAGTGACTGCACGCCGGGGTGTGGATTGCTTCGAAGGCCTGTTGCGCCTCCGCGGTAGCCACAGTCTCTCCGGTAAATCTCCGCACTACGCGCCAAGGACTCTATGTCCAGAGCACGGATGCAGGTGACACCCGGCCCGTCCACAGGAGGGTTCCAGGAATGCCGACCGTACTTTTCGCCGATGCTAATCGCGAGTTTCGTGATGACTATGTCTGGTGGCTGTCCTCTTGCGGTTTCCAGGTCGAAACGGCAGACGACGGCCTGGAGTGTCTGGCCAAGCTACGCCAGTTTGTGCCCGACTTACTGATCCTCGACCTGGAACTGCCGTGGGGTGGAGGTGAAGGCGTTCTCGGGGTCATGCGCGAAGACCCATGGCTTCTTCCCACCCGGGTGGTGCTCACCTCGGCGGTGGCTCCTGCGCAAGTTCTTGACGGCCTGGCGTCGCCGCCGGTCGTGCAGGCGTTGACCAAGCCCTTTCAACTGTCTGCCCTGATGGAACGTGCGGCGATCACAGTGTTTATTGAAAACCTCAAACGGCACCGTGTAACATCTCGGCGACGACCACTGGGGGAGCTGCAAGAAATTGACATCTGAGCCAACCCAGTCAACTTGCAGCTCCCGTCTGGAGAAATGGAAGAGCCCGAACGGGCCCGATAAGGAGAAACGCATGGACGTCCCAGATCGAAAGATACTGGTGGTAAACCTCGTCGAGAATTCCCTGGTGCGATCAGATTAGCGCAAGGAAGAACAACCCATGTTGGTACTTACACGACGAATCGGCGAAGAGATCTTAATCGCCGGCGATATCCGGGTGGCCGTGTTGATGGTGAAAGGGAAGACAGTTCGCCTTGGCATCACGGCACCGTCTTCTGTCGGCGTGCTCCGCCGGGAGTTGCTTGCAAAGGGCTCCGAGTCTCCGGCATCGCCGACTTCTACAAGCAACCGCTAGGAATCCATTGTTGCCAGCCAGGAGCAGCCATGAACCGTGAGCCTGACACCCTGACGCTCGCGCTGCCAACTCCGGAGACGCTCGGCGAGCTGGAAGAACACATTCAGAACCGTTTGAACGGCCGGCTGCGCGAATTCCGGCTGTCGATGCGTGACGCCGGCCTGGTCCTGGAGGGCCTCACAACCACCTACTACGCGAAGCAACTGGCCCAGCACGCAGTCATGGAGGCTGTCGATCTCCCCATCCGGGCCAATGACATCGAGGTGGTTTGAGTCTTCAATCATCCGGGTGAATGTGCGCAATCGTCACGCGAGCCTGGAAACGATCTCGGCGGCAGGTCACATTTGCGCGCATCGGTCCCGAAAACAGAAGAGCGTTTCGGCCGTGCGTCAAGTCGCCGTTATCGGCAACAGCCGGGCAGATGAGGAATCGCTTCATGTGACTCGACCGCACAACTGCCTCACGTGCGCTGCTAATTCAAGGGGAATGATGGCTCCAGTTTCGAATATATGGGTCTGTTTTCCGCCCCGCACTGTGAGAGCGCCTTTGGCCAGTCTGGACATTACTCCTTTCGTTCCCATGCATATGCTATTCTGGGGCGCGAATAAGGCAGTTTCTATTCGATGTTGGCAATTGCCCGGCAGCAGGCAAGCGGCAATGGATGACCTTCATGAGTTTACTCAGGCTGGATGTACGAAAGTTTTCACAGAGAGCCGCGGAGAGCATCGGTGAACCGTGACTTCGGTGGTGGAGGGCGTGGCGAATGCTGCCAATCGATGTCGGTTCGACGCGGCCACATGGTGATCGAATGAATCGGCGCAGTTTCCTGCAGCTCAGTGTTGCCGGGATGGCCAGTCTCGGGTTGCCGCAGCTCTTGCAGGCCCGGGAGGCCTCGACAGAGAAGTTCGCCTTATCGAAGGACACCTCTGCCGGAGCTGGCTCGATTGACTCTCATGTCCACATCTGGACGCGCGATTCCAAGTACCCTTTCGCTCCCGAAGTGACAGACAAGCCCAGGGATGAGGCGCTGCCAGCAACGCTGCTGACTTTGATGAGGGCCAATGGCGTTGCCAAGACCGTCCTGGTGCAAATGATCTACTACCGTTGGGACAACAATTACGTTGCGGAGGTAATGGCCAAACACCGCGGCACGTTCATGGCTGTCGGGCGAGTCAATCCGACCGACACTCACGCGACGGACAACCTGGAGTACTGGACCAGGCATCGCGGCCTGTACGGTGTTCGCCTCAGCCCAGGCAACGGGCCTAGCGGCGATTGGATCAACCGGCGTGATCTGATGGACCCGATCTGGAAGCGTGCGACGGCGCTCGCGGTGCCAATGTGCATTTTGTGCCCCGCCCAGCGGCTACCCGATGTCAGCCGCGTGATCGAGCGCTTCGTGGATCTGGATGTTTGTATCGACCACATGGCTGACTGCCCGATCGGCGATAAAGAAAACCTTGCCAAGCTCCTCGCCCTCAGAAGATTCCCGCGTGTTTACGTTAAAATTTCGCACTTGTGGTCCCTATCGCGCCAGGCGTATCCGTATCGCGATACCCATGAGCAGGTGCGCAAGATCTACGATGCCTTTGGCGCTGGGCGGTTGATGTGGGGTAGCGACTGGCCATTGGTCGAGCGTTACTGCCCCTATGCGCGAGTGGTGCAGCTTTATCGCGAGGAGATGAAGTTCCTGAGCGACGCTGACCGCCAATGGATTCTGCACAAGACTGCCGCAAAGCTGTGGCCTTTCGTGTGATGTCGGGGGACATGGTCCATGATGCGCCTGTGCTGTCTGTCGTTGAGCTTCCAGCCGGAATTCACAGCCAAGCAGCTGACCGATGTGACCTTCGTCGATCTGTGCGCGCAGCTTCGGATCGATGGGGTCGATTTCAATATCGGTTCGTTCCGCTCCCTGGAGGGGGACCACCTCAAGAAGGTCAAGAAACTCTGCCTGGAGCGAGGTTTGACCATCGCCTGCGTTGGCATCAACAATGATTTCGGCCGGCCCAGCCGGGAGCAGGAAGCGGTCCTCCAACAGATTCGCACGGGAATTGATACTGCCCAGCTCCTCGGGGCGCCGGTCGTGCGCGTCTTCGCCGGCTATGTGCGCAAGGACGACAGCCGAGAGGCAGTCTGGAAACGCACTGTTGAAGGCCTCAAACGCGCTGCCGACTACGCAGAGAAAGCAGGCGTCGTGGCAGCCGTCCAAAACCATAACCACAATAACCTTACCCGGACGGGCGAAGACGTCGTGCGCCTTCTCAAGGAAGTGGATCGCCCCTGGTGCTCCCACATGCTCGACACCGGACAATACCTCGGCTCCCCAGGCGCTGGCGGCGCCCAGGCCAATGACGCCCATACCTACGATGTCTATCAATCCATCGAGCGAACGGCGGCACTGGCGGTATTCGTCCGAGCAAAGCTCTATCGCTTGCGGAACGGGAAGGAGGAATGGCTGGATTACTCACGCATTTTTCGAATCTTGCGCCGTGTACACTACAACGGTTTTATCAGCTTGGTCTACGAAGGCTGGAAAGACATGGACGCCATGCATGCCGTCCCTATGGGGGTCAAATTCCTGCGCCCTTACCTGACTCAGGCGGAGCAATGAAGCCGGAGTGTGGCCCATCCCGCACGAATCGAAACGGTGTCTGGACTGCTCCGTTGAAAACCTGGACTCCTCGGCGAGCCGAGCCCCATGCAGTGCCGGGTTACAGGCCCCACAATCACTTTTAAACAAAGAACTCCTGCCCCCCTTTTTGATTCCAGGCTATGGCTGGTTCCGCACAGTGTGGTCGATCCCTCTGGGTTCGGGTGCTGCTTCAGTCACAATCTTCCAACTCCCGCCCATTTCGCGCATCGAGGTGAAATCGCGAGCCGCGTAGGCAAATTCCAGGTGGGGAGTCTTCAATAGCTCACCGGCCTGCGCCCGCGAATGCATGCTGGCATCGAGAACGCCGCTGCTGAGCAGGGTTCGTTCCACGGGATAGGGAGCTATTCCCGTGCGGAAGTGATGCTGGATCGCGTGCGAGAGAGCCTTGAATAGGTTACGGTTTTGCCAGGGACCGACATAGAATCGGGTCGCGTGCGGTTGTGGATCTCCCTTGAGCCTGCAGGCGAAGTTCCAGCGTATACCGCTCTGACCGACCTTGAGCACGCAGCCCCGCAAGCCATCCTTGTACGTCAACAGGATACAGTAGGGTTCGGTCTCTTTTTCGCCCCCAACCTGCTTGAGCGTGGTGGGTTTCTTGCCTAACTCCATCTCCATCGCCTTTTCCGCTAGAGGGAGGGACCAGCGCCCTTCCTTGGCGGCTTTCCATAGGGCATCTCCCTTCAGAAACTCGACCGAAGAAATGCCGGTCTCGCCGCCACGGCGGAACTCGACAATGGACTGCAAGACCTGGAGCGCGTGAAAGTCGTAGGATTCGACGCCGCCGCCGTGAATACTGACCGCCTCGGCGATGGGCACGCCAGCCGGCAAATCGAACGGAGGAATACGCTGAGCCAGCGGAACCGAACTTCCCGCCATGAATGGGATGCCCAGGTTCCTTGCAGTATCCACCATCTCCTTGGCCCAGTCCCAGCGGTAGGAGAGGTGCTTGTCGTTGTAGAGAGGCACGAAGCGTCGGGAGCGGCGCATGACCGCAACGGTTTCGTCGAAAAATCTTTTGCGCGGATACTCCGTCTGTCCTAATTCGTTGGTGGGGTAGCGACCGAACTCGGCAATGGAAAGCACCGCATCAACGGCCAGTTGCTTTCCACCCAGGCAAAGGGCCTCGCCGATTGTTCTGAAAATCGGGATCTTGTAGGCTCGAGCCACGTCCTGCGTCATGTCGCCTTGGGGCCTCTGATCGGCATAGAACGATACGACTTCGACGCCGGGATCGGTCCGTTTTCCGTTAAACAAATACGGTTCGAGGAAGTTTTCCAGGATAACGTGCGCATGCGAACGGTAAGTGAACTCAGTAAACACCGCAGCTACCCTCAGGCGTCTCCTTGGCCCGGCGGCTGGCATCGACAGCCCCGACAAACTGGCGGCCGCGCCCAGCGCAACACCTAAAAACTGTCGGCGCGATTTTTGTGCACTCATGGCGGAGTTTCCCCAATCGGGTTGTTTAATGGTCCATTTCTTGAGCGGTAGCGCACGAGGGATCTTCTTACAAAAAACACCCAGCCAAAAACACAGTTACCAATTCTGCGTCGGCTTATCGCCAGGAATCATTTCGTAGGAGCCATCGGGCAGGTTCAGGTTGGCGGGCAGAAGTAAGGCATGCTGCTTTGACCCGTCGATTCTAGCATTTCATGATTCCGCAGGCAGGCTGACTTTGAGCGTACGGCGGAAGTCGGCCGATGTCAATTGGGTGGGCAAATTCAGTTTCCAGGCGCCCAAGTCGAGCAGCGCCTAATGGTGCATCTGGCGCAAATCGGCGTCAAAAGATGCACGGGAGCGAGTTCGAGCGTGCATTCAAACAGCCTTAATCAGACAGCAGCAAAAGGAATCCTCTTTGCCACAAGTGGATCTGTTTTGGTGCACCACTCAATCCCCTGACGTTTGTCTTGTTTTGGCGAAGCATCCTGGGCACGCGACGCCGAACCAGCGAACCAAGCAAGGCCCGTTTTTTCTTGTACGGGCTCCGCATGCGGGCTATATTGCTTGTCTGTCCTCGGATGACCTCGCAGCCAGCGCAACAGTATTCAGAGCAAGGCATATGCTTCAACTTCCGCAATCTCATGTGAAGGCCCACACCGAGTCGGGAGTGCTGGTCCTGACGATTATGGAAAAGCAGATGGCGGGAGAAGAACTGTGCACCGCCATTCGTGATGAACTGCTCGATGCAATACAGCATGGAGCCAGCAAAGTCATCCTTGATTTCCACCATGTCGAATACGTTGCCAGCGTGGCCTTCCGGACTCTTCTCGGGCTCCGTCGTCGGGTGCACGAGACGGAAGGGCGGCTCGTG
>DATGZX010000172.1:0-16107 GCA_035296965.1 Gemmataceae bacterium | reverse complement strand
GAACAAGGCGCTCATCTCTTGCGATTCCAGGAGCAAACTCCTGGCAGCGAAATTTAAGTTGTCATTCCAAGCTTACGCATCCAGGATGAATAAAGCAAGTGCCGCACAGTGCCTAGCGCAGCTGGCGATGCCAGCTGCGCTTGACTATTTTTCAGCCACTAGAATGGGAGCATCGGGACGGCCGGAGTAGCTACCGGCTTGGCTCGCTCAGCGCAGCGCTCTGTACTCCCGGCGCGTGCTGAGTGGGCGATGCCCGACAGGGAGTAGCGCAGTGAAGAATTTCTTTTACGATCTTGTAAGGTCGTTTCTGGGTTGTGGATCGTCTCTTACAGCCATGACAGCCATTGGATTGATCGCAGCTATTTTGTACGCAACTGCCGCGCCTGCGCCAGGCGCAGCTATTATTTGCGCCATTATCGCAGTCTTGGGCGTTGTCACGATTGCATACCAATGGCACCAAGCGTTTGTGAAACTTCGCGAAGAAGAGAAGCAGTACGGACATGCAAAGCGACTCTTCGATCAAATGCCAGATGAATGGAAACTCGCCGTCAGCGAGATTGCTAGTGGCCAGCGATTAAGCATGATGGCAAACGGCTACCTGTACGACCAGTTCAGGCAGGGTTGCCCGTTCGTTGTTGACGTTGGAATTGGGCGTCTGTTTTTGCACCAACAATTCGCCCATCTTGTGGCCAGATTGGTTAATGACTGGAAGGCTGAGCGCCGCCTACCTCGCGCCTCGTCATCCAACCCATAAGCCAGCGCTCATTAGATCCCAACGCATAAGCAAGCGCTTATCCCAGAAAAAGTTTTTTCAGATTAGGACACTACCAAAATTGGCGATTGGCTGAATTCTCGCTTCCCCTGTGGTAGACTGGCGGGTGTTTCCGGCGACTGGCTGAATGAACCGGCCCACTCCGGAATTGCGATTCCTGATCGTCGTGTCCATGCGCCCATCGGCGCGTACGTACCGGGAGGAACTGACATGAACTCGATGTTGCGAAAGCATTCGCCTCAGGATCTGGAACGCTGGCTGCAAGAAGCGCGGGCAGGGTCCGAGGAGAGTTTGCAGACGCTCCTGGCTGTCTGCCAAAATTATCTGCAGGACATAGCCAGCGAGCGGTTCGCCGAAGTTCCAGACGGCGAGGCCCAGCGCCTGGTGGATCATGCGCTTCGCGAGGTCCAGGACCTCATGCCTGCGTTCGTGGGAACTACTGAAGGGGAGCTGCGCGCCTGGTTGCAGCAGATCGTTCTCGAGCAAACACGCCCCTTGCCCCATCAACGCCGTACCGACAGGGGCATTGCGGAACCTGACGCACACTCAACGTCCAATCATGACTCGGCGAGCACCCCGGAGAATCGCAACGCGCCACAAGCCGGGGCATTCGATGGGCGGATAGCAGTACGTTACAACGGGGTCGGGAGGCCGCCGCTCCAACCAGAGGAAACGTCGCGCCCGGATCTCAAGACCCGACCCGACGCCTCCCGCACAATCTCCGGCGAATGTGGGGCCGAATCACCTTCGGACTTGCCCGAGCTCGATGGCTTGGACAGCGTGCGTGAAATCGGCCGCGGCGGCATGGGAATTGTCTACCGCGCCTGGCAAGGTCGCTTGAACCGCTGGGTTGCCCTCAAACGCTTGCCCCCGGCGTTCGCGAAAGACCCCCAATCGCTGCGGCACTTCCGCCGGGAGGCCGAGCTCGCAGCCCAGATTACCGAGCCTGGCATCCTTCAAGTTTACGACGTCTTGGAAATCGGCGACTCGCCGATTCTCGTCCTACCATACATCGAAGGTAGCGACTTGAGCCGGATCATCAAGCAGCGCCGATCCCTGCGCAAGGGAGAGCAGGTGGCTGATCCGCACCCCTGGGCGACGAAAAGCGACGGAGAGTTTCTGGCTCAGGTGCTGCCCTTCTTCGACAAGGTGATCGACGCGCTGGTAAATCTCCATCGAGGGGGCGTCCTGCACCGCGATCTGAAGCCTTCCAACATTCTGGTCGACAAGAACGGTAACGGCTGGATCAGCGATTTTGGCCTGGCGCTTTTCCAAAAATCCGAACCGACGATCGAACAGTTGGCCGGGCTGGGTACGCCGGGGTTTGCAAGTCCCGAGCAGTGGCTGGGCGACACCGACATCGATGTCCGCACCGATATCTTTGCCATGGGGGTGACTCTCTACCAAACGTTGACTCTGGAACTCCCCTACGGCAGGGATCGTGTCACGGCTCACACGCCACCGGCTCAGCTCGCTGCCAGCACGACGCGCGGCTGGCCGCCGAACCTCGATTTGGTCTTGCTCAAGGCGATCCAGCCCGACCGCTTGTGCCGTTATGAATCCGTTGCCGAGCTGCGCGACGACTGGCAGCGTGTGCGCCAAGGTCGTCTGCCCGTGCGAGCGCGCGTGAACCTCCGGCGCCGGCTGAACCACGCCGCCCACAGCAAGCCAAGCCAGACCGTGGCAGCACTGGCCCTCTTGCTGGCCGCCGCCCTGATCACCTTCATGCTTCTGCCGGCGGCACCAATTGTGCGTACCGTGCATATCCAAACTGAACCGGCAGGTGCGCGCGTTGCTCTCGTCCCGTTGAATCCAGAAAACGGCATCCCCGATTTCGAAAAGGCCCTGAAACCAAAAGAACCGACTCCATCAACCATTCGTGGAGTGCCGCCCGGCCTATACCTGGTAATCGTGAAGAAAAAAGGCTACGCGTTTCATGAAGTCTTTCGCACGGTTCCGGCCCCGGGAGAAGCACGGCCCCCAACCTATGGCGATCGGTTTCTGCATACCGATTTTGAGGAATTAGCCGACGGGAGCGCTGAGTTACCGACTATCCACTTGCCCGACGCCAATGTGCACCAGGAGATGGCATTCTTCAATGGAGACAATGCGTTTGTCCTGGGCACTGCCAATTTCGGTCCCGACTTTGCCCCTCCGCACCAGCGAACAGTCGCACCATTCTATCTGGACACCGCGGAGGTAACCGTGGCCCAGTACCGCAGCACAATCGGATATCTCCCAGACCAGTTGAAGCGGGTTTCTCCCGCAGACAACGAAGCCGTGCGCTGGGTTTCCTACGATCGCGCGGTCTGGTGTGCGGAAAAGCTTGGCAAGCGCTTACCGAACGAGGCGGAATACGAATTCGCTGCCACCCGAGGTGGAAAAACGCGGTTCCCCTGGGGAGACGATTTCGGCCAGGTGAAATCCTGGCCCATTGGCAAAGTCCGGATCGCCAAGCACGATTCGTTCATGGCTGACAAGCCTGTCTTCGGACTGTTTTCCAACGTAGCAGAGTGGACCAGCAGTTGGTGTGCGCCATACCCCGGCGCCGACTGGTCCACGGCCCCCGTGCAAAAACTTCGAGGCATGCGGGTCGTGCGCGGAGGTCCGCCTTCCGTGGTGCAGGGCAAAACTCAAGAAAACGACTGGGACAGACTGGGTGAACCCCGGGACCCCCGCTGGAGGGACGGCCAGCCTCAAGATGCAATGCTCCCGGGCGTCGGTTTTCGCTGCGCTCGAAGCGTGCAACCTCCTGTAAGTTGGAATGAGTCTGAATAATTGGCAAGAGCCGAGAGCGCGTTGAAAAAGGGAGCAGACCCATATTGTGCCAGTTCCGGCTGGGGCGCTCATGCATGAACGAAGTCGTTCTGTTTCACAGGGAGGCGAGCCCCCTTCTTCAACCACACTTTATGAGATCGCGTCTATTCCGTGGCGGCCTTCGTCTATCAAGGAGTCGCAATCGCCGTGTTGTAGATGTTGTTTTTGTAGTAAATGAGATGATAGAATGGTGTGGTCCCGGCATATGGTATGCCATACTCATCTGCAGCCGGCAGCCCGACGACAGAGTCGGTCACCTCCTGGCCAATGCAAAGGACCTGTGGACTCTGGGCCCCGAAAGGGTTTGTATATATGTAATTCAATTCATACAAAGCGAGCGCCTTGCCTGATTTCGGATGAGTCACCAGGTATTTTGGAGCAGGCAAATTATTCGGAGGCGTTTGCAAGGTCATCGATGTTTGGGCATAGATTCCGTTCAACCACGGCTGGTTGATATGCTTGTCCGCACTCGTTCCAAGTTTGGGGTCCGGATAGTGAGATACCCCAGTCCCTGATGATGGTATATGTAGGAGTTGCACTTTGCGAATACCGCGCCCGGCAACCTCGATACCTTGAGCGGGATCAATGCAGCCAGCGCCTCCCGCAGGGCAACCAACAACAGGTGCGTAATAATAAGGGGAACTTGCTCCGACAGGTAGGCCATCTTGTGGACAGCACGAGCAGTTGTAATAGTACAGATTATTGGCATACGCTAATAGCGCATTCGGGCAAAGCCACGTGCAAGTTTGTTGATCTCTTGGTCTCACCATCATGTGCATGTCAGACGCGGAGGTGTCGGCTTGGGGACACGAGTTGTCCACTGGACGACATGTGCGCCGCCGCCAGCCACCCCGTCCAAACACGGGTCCGGTTAGGCCGAGTGTGGACGCTCCCAGACCCAGCGCAGTCAGAAAATCACGCCGACTTGTCATTTGTGGGCTCCCTTGTCGAATCTCAAGCTCTTGTAGATGACACAATGCTTGAGGATGCTAAGATAGGAAAGCTGCAAAGTCAAGAGATAATGGGCAATTTTGACAGGCTTTGCCTCTGGCGCTGGTAGGGCAGTAGCGTCCCTTTGCCCGGCTGCCTCGGGGGACGGATGCCCGGAAACGGGCCGACATTGAGCTCTGCGCGGGTCTCCTGACCCCGCACGCCGACCGACCGAAGGTCTCCACAAACCCGAGAGGAGACCTCCGGTCGGCGGTTGCGGCGAGGTCCGCAGACCTACGCCGAGCGCGTCGCCTCGTGCTTCGACCCTTGGCATTCGCCGCGCCGCGGAACGAGACGCTCCATCGGTTGGGCCTTGTCAGGCATCGTTCTTGACGCGCAAGGCTGGGAATAGCCGGCCGGTTTGCCGCATGTAATCGCGATATTCCTGACCGAAGAACTCGCACATCATGTGTTCTTCGCGAGGCACGCGCACAAAATACATCGGGGCAAACGCCACGAGAGCGGACCAGCCGGCAAGCCAATTCTCGAGCAGCAGTCCCTGGGCGAGACCAAAGAGCCAAATGGAGGCATACATGGGATGGCGCATCCGGCGGTAAACGCCATGCCTGACCACTTGATGGCCGTTGCGTAGCTCCAACGTCACCGACCAGTTCTGACCCAGGTCGGCATGGGAGCGCCAGAAAAGCCAAAGTGCTGCCACCATCAGCGCCACGCCACACCACGGAGCGAACGCAGGCAGGCGGTAGTCGGCGAACGCGAGCCAGGGTGTAGCCAGATAGACCACCGGCAGGAGAAGCGCTCCCACAAACATGATGAATATAAGCGTGCGATCTCCCGCACCCGCCCGGCTGAGCAGTTTCTCATTGCTTTTGGTGCGCTGCGCAAACACGCCACGAATAATCAAGTAAGCAATGAAGCCGACGAGAAAGACAAGGTTCCACGGTTGAATTGCCATGACGATTGAAGTCGGCTGACGACCCCCATGAACGGGCGGCGGGGCATGGGTTATTGTATGCGGGTCAGTGCAGCCATCCGCAGTCTCCTGACTCCGCGCTGGGTGCCTGGGGCTGACGGTACTGGAAGCCCCACTTTTGACCGTCCCCAACAATGGCTTAACTTGAACTTGGGGCGTCGAAGACTTCACCTTAAGCACCCGGCGCTCCACTTATCCTGGGCTTTGGATTCGAACCGTTTCAGGCTTTGGACGCAAGCGCAGGCGGGAGTCGCGCAGGGAGCCATCCTAAAGCCTTCAATGCGTTCGTTCAAAGAGGATGTGAAATCCGTCCTGCCGGGAGTGTTCGTCATGCGTCAGTACTTCGCTGATCCCCAGCGAGCGCATGGTGTTCATCGAGATGCAGTCGGTCATGCTGTATTGTTTGTCCATCCGTTTCTCGTAGAGGTCAAGTGCGGCCACGAAGCCTTCGTGTGTTTGGGGCATGACCTGCACGTGCGCGAGCCCCATGATGCCCCGCACCAACGCCGCACCCTGGCGGCGCGATGCAGAACCGCGTTTGGAAAACCAGTTCAAGAACTCGATCAATACTTCTTCGGTGGTGATCAGAGGAACGCCGGCCAAGGCTTCAGTCAGGCGTCTGGCTTCCGCGTGCCAGGCGTCCGCGGGACTGGCCAGAGCAATCCAGTGAAAGGAATCGGCGAAAATGCCACGCATCGCCGCTCACGTGCCGCTTTTCTTCGGCGTGCCATAAATGTAGTGGTCGTGTTCTTCGGCGCCATCCGCGGGCCACTCGGCAACTACTTCCGGCGGCAATGCCCTAATCGTTTCATCGAAGAATGCCAGAAGTGATTTTTCGCTGGCAGGTCCGGAGGGCCGCAACAGGATGCCTCGCGCGTCGGCTTCGACGTCGAGCTTCGACCCCGACGAGGCTCCCAGTTGACGGAGCATCTCTACAGGCAACTGAATTCGTCCCTGGTCATCCACGGTAACCGTCATCGGACTCCCCCGGCCGGTGCCGTCTGGTATGTGGGTCGCGCCTCTCAGGAGATCAGCATAACGAACGGCGCGAGCTCATGTCAAACGGAGTGTTCAGCCTCAGCTGTGCTCGCGCCGGGTGCCTGGGGTTGACGGTACGGAAGACCTAGTCTGGGCCGTCCCCAACGATGGCTCAATTTGAACCTGGGGCGTCGAAGACTCCGGCCGAGGCAACCGCGCAGAGGCGGTGACAGCGAGGTTGGGAATCGAGAGGCGAGCGCGGTGAGATCCCGTGACGCAATGCGGGCGAAACAGAGATGGAGATAGGCGTTACAACCCCTCCGGGGTAGACACCTCTAGAGATCCCTGTTATCCCAGGGTGGCGCTCCGCTTACCCTGGGCTTTGTGATGCAACCCCTTCAGGGTAGGGACGCAAGCGGAGGCAGGGCGCACGCAACTGGCGATCCCGCTTGCGCAGGCCGATCTCGTTTAACCGCGACCCAACGGCGAGCGCGCGAACACGAGGGGATCCTGTCGTTGCACAGTCGATGCGCTCGCCGCTGGCTCGCGCTTAAACGATATGGTGCAGACCGGCTGCACATGCTGTATCCTTGCTGTCTGGAACTCCGCGCCCGGAGGCCGGTTTCGTTTAACCGCGACCCAGTGAGGAGCGCGCGAACATTAGGGGATCTTGTCGTTGCAGAGTCGACACGCTCGCCGCTGGCTCGCGGCCAAACGCTGTGCTTTCCTCGTACCTACGCGCGTGGAATAGATATGCGTCACTCAACAATTTCCCCGGTCCCCTAGCCCCTAGCCCCTAGCCTCTCGCCCCTACTCCGGAGTCTTGCCATGGGCCCCAAGCATTTGCGAATTGGTGTCAGCCTCGACTCGCTGGGATTGTCGTTCCGCAGCGGCTTGGAGGAAATCCAGCGGCTGAGTGTCGCGGGCGTGCAGGTCGATGCGGTCGGCGATCTGGCGCCGCGGGCACTTTCGCAGACGGGGCGGCGCGAGTTTACCAATTTGCTGCGCTCGCATAACCTCGAGCTGGCGGCACTGGGTTGTCCCTTGCGGCAGGGACTCGATGTGGCCGAGGGCCAGCAGGCGCGCATCGATCATGTCAAGCAGGTGATGAGCCTGAGTTTCGACCTGGGGGCACGCCTCGTGTTGATCCAGGCCGGGCGGATTCCCGAGGATCTGCAGTCGGGGAGGGCGGGGCTCCTGACCGAGGCGCTGCTCGCGCTGGGGCATCATGGCGATCGCACGGGGACGGTCCTGGCCCTGGAAACAGGGTTGAACGCGGGGAAGAGCGTTCAGGAGTTTCTGCAGCGCTTCGATAGCGGCGGGCTGGGCGTCAACTTCGACCCGGCCAACCTGCTGATCAATGGCTTCGATCCGTATGAGAGCGGCCAGGAATTGCAGGGCCGGGTCGTCTATGCGAAGGCCAAGGATGCCCGGTTGGCCGGGGCGAGCCGGGCGGGCCAGGAGGTGGCGCTGGGAAATGGCGACATCGACTGGATGCGGCTGCTCAGCGTGCTCGAGGAAATCGACTACCGCGGTTGGCTAACCGTCGAACGCGAACTGGGCGACGATCGCCGCGCGGATGTGGCCAACGGCGTGGGCTTTCTGCGGCGCTTCATCGGGCCTGGCTGACCCGGCCATGCACCAGCAAGTCGCCGGCGATCTCTTCTACATGCCACTCGGCTAGCGACAAGGAGCTGGCAATTTCGTCCGCGCCGCGCCCGGCCATGGGGCTGACGGCAGCGGCGCCGCCCAGCAGGCGTGGGGCGATGAAGACATGCACTTCGTCGATCGCGCCGGCATCGCGGAAGCTGCCGAGCACTTCGGATCCTCCCTCCACAAGCACATTCGTCATGCGCCGCCGGCCCAGCTCGTCGAGCAGGAACCGGACCTGGGCGGCGGGGTCCGCGGCCGGGATGGAGAGCACCTCGCAACCGGCTGCCTGGAGAAGCTGCGCTGCTTCGGCCTCGAGCGGCATGGCGCTGACGACGAGGGCCGGCGCCTTGTGGGCCGTGCGGACCAATTGACTGGTGGGGGCAAGGTGGGCAGGGCGGCTGAGGACGATGCGGACGGGCGTGCGCGGTCCGGGTGGGCGGACTGTCAGGAGGGGATCGTCGCGCCTGACCGTATTGCCGCCGACAATGATCGCATCCATAAGGCCCCGCAGGGTGTGCACGTAGCCGCGCGACGCTTTGTTGCTGATCCACTTCGATTTGCCGGTTGCGCTGGCGATTTTGCCGTCGAGGCTCATGGCCCATTTCGCATGGACATACGGCTGTCCCTTGGCCAGCAGCTTGAGGTAGGGAGCGTTCAGCCGGCGGGCTTCGTCTAGGGCGGCATTGGTTTCGACCTCGATACCGGCGGCGCGCAGGAAGGCTGCTCCTTGGCCGGAAACCTGGGGGAAGGGGTCGAGCATCGCCAGGACGACCCGGCGAAGGCCGGCGCGGAGGACCGCGTCAGTGCAAGGAGGGGTCTTGCCGTGGTGGCAGCAGGGTTCGAGGGTGACGTAGAGTGTGCCGCCGCGCGCTGCCGCGCCGGCGGCGGCAAGGGCGTTTATCTCGGCATGAGCCTGGCCATAGGCCTGATGCCAGCCTTCACCCACCAGGCGGCCGTCGCAAACGACGACGGCCCCCACGAGCGGATTGGGCTCGACATGGCCGCGGCCGCGCTCGGCAAGCTCGAGAGCACGCTGCATCCAGTGGCGTTCGGGGGTGTTCATGAGTGCGCAGACAACAGGCAACAGGCAGTGGACAGTAGATTGCTATTAGCATCGCAGGTGGAGCGGCGTCTGGCAATGAGGGGCGCAGAGAAGGCGCGCTGGCTCGGCGAGATATATAGATATTATCGAGGGCAAATAGAGATGTAAAAACGGCCCTTGTAAAAATGAACAAGGGCGCTCTTTTTGTGGAGTCCCAAAATTCAAAAGGCCGTATTTTATGGGGGTTTTGAGTGGCAGACAGCCGCCTTTGCACGGGTCTCCATTCTCAATATTCCGGAATAGTGAAAAAGGGCGTGTTTTTCGCTGTTTGCGCAAAGGCATTATTCACGCGCACTTTGGTTTTTTCTGTTTAATAGTCTCAAAATGCCAAGGCGCGTTTTTAGAAGAGCTTCCACGTCAGCAGCCAGGCCAGGACGCAGAGCACGACGGCCGTGACGGCAATGCCGGCGGGGCCGAGGCGTTCTTCCCACGTGAGGGCGGGCTCCTCATCGTAAACCCCTCGACGTGCGGGCTTGGTCCGCGCCGGCGGCCGAGTTGGTTCCGGTGCGGGAGCCGAATTGGCCTTAGCAGGTGCTGCCGCAGTGGCCAGCGCGCCCGAGGCACGTAGCGATTGCCGCGTGGGCAGCGTGGGGGCGGTCGGAGCGTTTCGGGGCATGGCGGCGGGGGCCGGGCGAGGTTCCGCTACGGGCGTGGGTGCCGGCGCGTGCGGCCTTTCCACTGGGGGCGGGACGGCTGCAACAGTCTGGACAGGCGAGGGCAAATCGGAGGACGAGGCAGCGAATGGCCGCAATGCTTCGAGGACCTCGCCAGTGTTTGCGTAGCGGGCTTCCGGTGCCTTTTGCATAAGGCGTTCGACGACGGCGAACAGGCCCTCCGGAAGATCGGGGACCAACTCCCGCAGAGGCGTTGGCTGTTTGAACTGCTGTGCCATCATCTTCTCGGCGGCCGTTCCGTCGGGGAAAGGATAGCGGCTGGAAAGACAGTAATAGAGGATGCAGCCGAGACTGTACTGATCGCCGACGGGCGTCAGGTTGGTCGGGTCCATGATGCTTTCGGGGCTGGCGCAATCGAGGCCGCTGGCCACGGAGTTGGCCGTGGACATGGTGTCGACCAGCGATTCGCCTTCTGTCTCGGCGAGCAACGAGCCGATGCCGAAATCCAGGATGCGGATTTGGCCGCCCAGATCGATCATGAGGTTGGATGGCTTCAGCACGCCGTGGAAGAGGTTTTGCTTGTGGCACACGGCCAGGCCGTCGGCCGTCTGCAACGCGTAGAGTACGGCCACGCCGGGCGGCAATTTCCCTTCGCGCTCGACCTTCTTGTCGAGGGTCTCGCCTTCCACGAGAGGCCAGGCCAGGTAGTGCATGCCGCCGGAAGTGCCCACATCCACAAAGGGAACAACGGAGGGGTGGCGACACTGCTCGAAAGAGCGGACCTTCCGCCGGGCGATGCGCACATTCCACATGCTCCGCCGCGGCAGCACCTTGACGGCGTACCACTGATTGTCGTTCTTGGATTGAGCTTTATAGACGGTACCCATGCTGCCCGAGCCAAGGGCATCCATGAGCGTGAACGGGCCAAGGACAAAACCCTGGGTCTTGCCCTGGAGGAGACGGTCGGACTGGAACTTGGTGAGAACGCTCTTCCTCACCAGGAAATCCGCCAGCGCGGGCGGCTCCGCGCCGGGGTTCTTTTCCAGGAATTCGCCGACTACTTGATCGAGTTGTCCGCGGTCCAAAAGATTACTACGACGCAGGTCCCAGACAAACCACTCACAAGCTCCAAGATCCGTAGTCACCATGGCGGAAGCATCCTCGTTCAACTACATGGTTCGCGGCCAACGGTCCCGCACGGGACGTTTCCTCTCCTCCGAGGGCAACGGGGGCGTTGCTGAGATTGGAAACTCGCGCATCTACATGGACGGGAACGACGAGTAACACTAATTCTCTCCAAGTTAGCATGGGCCACAAAACGGAGAGTGTCAACTTCGCGCCTCGGAACGTGCCGGCAACAATTTGCCTTCGTTCCACACGCTCGTTTCATGCCGGACCGCAATCAGGGCATGTTCGCCCTACTCACCAATCTCGCGTCAATTTGCTATTGTTAACCATTGGCGAAACGGCATCCATTTACTCGACCTCCTGATTGAAGAAGTCGCGCATGGCTCTCGACCTGTATTCTCCGTGTCCTTGCGGCAGCGGCAAAAAATTCAAGTGGTGCTGCCAACCGATTCACGTGGAGATCGATAAGGCTTTTCGGCAAGATGCGGAAGGCCAGCACGAGGCGGCCCTGCGCGTCATGGACGAAGTGACCTCGCTTCACCCCACCAACCCCGAAGCCTGGGGCCGGAAAGCTCAGCTTCTCTACCAAAACAATAAAGTGGACGAGGCCGAGGCTGCCCTGCAAAAGGCTTTCGAGGCCAATCCCAGCTACCCGTTCGGCCATCTGCTGCGCGGCCTCTTCCGGCAGGAAGAGGGAGAGATCAACGGCGCTCTTTTGCTGTTCCGCAAAGCGGCCGAGGTGTACGACCCGGAAGCCAAGGATACGTTGGCGCAGGTCTATTCGCTGATTGCGGAAGCAGAGCTGAAGCTGAATCGCCCGCTCGCTGCCCACGCGGCCTTGAAGATCAGCGCTCGCCTGCGTCCGTCCGAGGAAGTGCAACAGGGTCTGGAGGCCATCTACGGCGAGAAGTCCCGCCTGCCGGCCGTCGCCAGGCACGAATACACGTTCCTGAGCGCGCCGAAAACCGCCGCCGGCGACCGAGGCGAACTGGATCGCGCCCTTGCCGAGGCTGCCACCGGCAAGCTGGGCGACGCCGCCAAGGCTTTCGATAGACTCACGAGCGCTCGCCCGGACGACGCGGCCGCCTGGTATAACCTGGGCCTGGCACGCGCCTGGCTGGGCGACAATGCGAAAGCCGTGGAAGCCTTCGATCGCTATGTCTCCCTCGAGCCCGATGAAGGCCGGGCCGCCAAGGCCTGGGCACTGGCCGAGGTCCTGCGCTTCGGCCAGGGCATGGAAGATCAGTCCGACATCGTCGAGCACTCGGTGGCCTTCGAAATCCAGGACCCGCAACGACTATTCGACATGCTCCAGGAATGGCAGCGCGAGCGGCGCCTGGCCGGCGTGCAGGTGCGTGAAGAAGAAGGCATGATCAGCGGCGTGGTGCTGGATCAGCGTACCGGACTGGTCACGGCGGGCGCGGGGCCGAGCCAGCCGGCCAAGATCGGCGCTTACCTCCTCATTCTCGGCAATCTCCTAATGCTGCGTAGCAGCAATAGCGAGTCTCTCGACCGTGCCCGGCGGAGCCTTCAAGAGAGCGCCGGCCCCAGTCTCTCGCCGGGCCGGCCCCATCGCGGCCCTTCGTCTTTCGGCGAGGTCCTGGCCGACGCACTCGTCATTCCCGTCGGCGTCACGGATCAGGCGGAGGCGGAACGGCAGGTCCGCGACCACGTCCAGCGCTACTTCGAAGACACCTGGATCCACCGCCCCCTCAGGTCCCTGAGCGGTACGGCCCCCATCGACGCCGCCGGCCAGCCGACGCTGCGGAAGAAGCTCCTTGGCGTGGTGCAGTTCTTGCAGGACTGTGCGGCCGGTCCGGCCCAGGCCTACGATTTCGATCGGTTGCGCCGCAAGCTCGGCATCTTGGGCGGCGAAGCCCCGGCTTCCCCGGCAGCTGCCGCCGAGACGGCTCCAGCCATCAATGCGATGGGTGCCGCCGAATTGAGCGCGCTCCAGCCGGATGCACTCGCCCCGGAGCAGCTCGACGAAGCCTGGCGAACAGCGCAAAAACTCGATGCCCATGAATTGGCCGGCCGCTTTGCGCGCGCCATCATCGCCCGGCCGCCGGCCCCCGGCCAGGCCGATCGCTATCCCTCCTTCAACTATCTAATTCAAAGGGCCCTGCTCGACAAGAATACCGATGCCGCCCTCGACCTCGTCAACGCGGGAGAGAAGGCCGACTGCGAACAGAATGAAGGCCGGCGCCGCAACGACTATGAGCTGAGGCGTGCCCAAGTGCTGAGCAAGCGCGGCGAGGCCGACTCCGCCCGCGACGTCTTCGAACGCCTGATCGAACGGGACCCTGGAGAACTCAAATATCGCGGCTCCGCGGCAGAGTCGATGCTATCCTTGAAACAAGGTGCCAGCGCCCTGCAGTTCGCCGAACAGGGACTCGCCAAGGCCCGCGAGAAGAACGATCGCGATTCGGAACAATACTTCCTGGAATTAGTTTCCGCCGCCCGCAAACAGGTTGGCTGAGGAAAGACATCTCAAACGCTGATGGCGCGGGGGTCGTGGCTGTACTTCGCGCCCTGTACCTCAGCTGCGGCAAACTCTGGGCTCAGACACATCGGCCGACGGCCTAATAATTACCCAGGTAAAGGGTTCACATCCCTTCGAAGCGCCGGTCTTTGTCGGTGCCCAAAAAGACCTCGCGGGGAAGTTTGGATGAAGAAGTTGGGTAACCTAAGAAGAAAGCACGCCATGGCTCCTGTCGCGGCCGCCGGAACATCCGGCATGACTAGCGATCCATGTCCCAGAATCATGGGATTGAATACCCAGAGTGCGAGCGAAAGTCTCGCGGCGCTTCGTCCCCAAAGTTCCCCAGCCCACACCCAACAGACTGTGGCCCCCAACAAAGCGAATGGGATACAACCTAGGCGAGCGACGGCGAATAATGCGAATGTTCGGGGCCCGTTGACCTTCGCAAAGCGGATGCCCATCGGAATGGTCTCGCGTGAATGCGGTCCGAGTTGGTAATTCGACCAGTCTGTTTCCGGCTTCATGGCCAAGACCGGAATCGAGGCGACCATGCGAGGCAAGGGTGGATTCACACGGTAGAGATGGAACATCTGGTACCGCCAATGGCAGATTCCGGCAGGTAAATGTCCAATCTCGTTGAATGTAGGGCTGTGGACAAATGCATGCCAGCCGAGTAACACTCTCTGCACAGTGACGAGCGCCCAAAAATCGATGCACCAAAACTTTGGGCAGTTCGAGGATGGCAGTCCTCGGGCAGGCTTTACGGGATTAGCTGTCATTTTGGTTGCTTGCGCCGAAGCCGTCTGTATGCGATGACTCCGAAGGAAATCAGCCCTACCGCCGCGAGATTGGTCCACAACAAGGGCCACCAAAGCGACGCCATCTTCTTGGCAGGCTGGGCGTCGTTCTGAGGCGCGCCTTCGACATGCCCGCTTAGGACATTTCCCTGGCTCACTTGGTACACAGGCGTGCCATTCGGAAACGTGACGTCACGAAAATACGCCGCGTCATATTGCGGATGAAGAGAAACCTTCTTTATGTCCACTCTCTCCACCCACTGAGTCTCTTTCACGCCGTCTTGTTTCATCCTAGTCTCATCCCAGGCCGTGAATGTCGTGGCTTCGGGGAACCAGATGCCAGGCTTGACTTCCCTCCACAGCTTTACAGTGCCTTCGCCTACAGCCTCCTTATCCGAGGTGCGAAACGTGTATGCCAAATTGCGCGCCGGAATGAAATTCCGTTCTTCGGCTAGCCATAATTCCCAGCGATCATAGGGTTTCCCGTTCACCAACGTGGTGATCCAAACGCGATGGCAAGTCAGGGACTCAAACTTCGCGATCCCCTGGTACGTCACGTCCAGCGTGTAGCCTGGCCAGTTTACTCCGGGGTGGGCTGCCATTGCCTTGTGACCGGAAAGATAAGTCGATAGTGGAACGTAATAGTTCATGAATCGCAGAAGCAGCATGTGAGGTCGAAGGCAATTCTCGTCCTCGCTCCGGCTATCAATGATGTTCCCAATCTCCTTCCGGTCGTAAAGACGTGTCGTGTTGCCGTCGAAAGCACGAATTCGATCCATCGAGATCCTTCCGTTCTGACCTTGGAGCTCACCTTGACGATCCACTCGAAACAATCCCCCTTGGCTCACAAAATGCGTTTTCGATTGCACCGTGTCGGTGGCTGCAAGACCGGCTTCACCGGGCTTGCCGAAGCGTATTGGTTTGCCCACTCCATATGAATAATCATACGAAAGGTCCAGGTTTTCATATAACAGTTCGTTGGCGCGAACGTTGTCAATGATTTCTTGGATCGTGAATCGGGGCTTATCTGCGCCACTCTTGCTGACGAACAGCAGGAGCGTCGCGGTGCCGAGCAGAAAACGAATGAAGTGCGACATAACCTAATCTCCCAATGGTACTTGGCCCATACATCTCTCTTGCAACCAAGCGTCGGGACTAGCTCATTTTGCATTATCGCTTGTTTCTATCGCCTGCTGACCTTGGCCTGGGAACCGGGCCACCAAACGGCGAGCTGGAAGGGCCGGGTCTCATCAAGTCGCGGCCCTCAATGCAATTGCGGTTGGCACCTGAAGGAACAAACGAAACTTGCCAATTGAAAATCATGGTTGAAAACTCTTGGCCGGCAAGCCATGTGTTTTTTCAGGTTTGAGCCACGACTTTGCAAAAAGTGTGTATCCGAAGACTATGCCGGCAAGGCCAAGAGTTCCTCCAAGCGCCATGTACATCCAAAAGCGAAAAGAGAAGGGTCCCTTCCATCTGACAGACCTCAATTTCAGCGTTGCGAAACTCATGGGGATTCCTGATTCGCACGAACCCGGCGTCTCATCGTCAGAAGACGGCTGAACACCATCAGCCTAAAAGTTTCCATCCACTGTCTCGCCGCCGGCAATCGTCGCCAAGGCACAGAAGACTTCCATGTCCATGCTCTTGCTGAGAAAGTGACCGGAGCCATCGCAAAACAGGAAATTAAGCCCGCCTGGGGTAGCTGTCTAATTTGTGAAGCCGGTATTTTCAAGGCTGGCTGGATTGGGTAGCATCGCTCGGGCATGGATGCCATCGAAACGCTCAAAAAGGATCTGCAAGAAGGGCGGATTGACGCCGCACGACTCGTTGAGTTGGT
>DATGZX010000171.1:0-60692 GCA_035296965.1 Gemmataceae bacterium | reverse complement strand
ACGAGCAGTGACGGTCAGGCGGCGCTGCCGGGGAATTACACGTTCACTTCTGGCGACGGCGGCGTGCACACGTTCAGCGCGACGCTGAAGACGGCAGGTACGCAGTCGCTGACGGCGACCGACACGGTGACGGGCACGATCATCGGCAGCCAGACGGGCATCTCTGTAAACCCGGCTGCAGCGAGCATCTTCGTCGTCACCGGCTTCCCGACACCGATTGTGGCTGGTCAATCCGGGAACTTCACGGTCACGGCCAAGGACGCCTACAACAATACCGCTACCGGCTACACAGGCACCGTGGCGTTCTCCAGCAGCGATCCTCTCGCCACGTTGCCGGGACACTCGACTCTCACGAACGGTGGCGGCACATTCAGCGCTACTTTCAATACCGCGGGAACGCAATCCTTGACCGCGACCGACACAGTGACGAGCAGCATCACTGGCACGCAGTCCGGCATTGTGGTTACTTCTTCCTCATCAGGTGTCGCGAGCTTGCTGGTGACGGGGTTCCCGGCGTCCATCACGGCGGGGACAGCGGCAACGATCACCGTGACGGCCGAGAATTCGTCGAACCAGACCGTCACCAATTATACGGGCACGGTGCATTTCACGAGTAGCGACGGTCAGGCAGTGCTACCTGCCAACTATACATTTACGAGCAGCGACAACGGCGTGCACACGTTCAGCGTGACCTTGAAGACTGCGGGCACGCAGTCGCTGACGGCGACGGACACGGTGACAGGCACCATCACGGGCAGCCAAACCGGCATCACGGTGAACCCGGGAACGCTGAGCGCATTGGCAGTGAGCGGCTTCCCGTCTCCGGTGACGGCGGGCACGGCAAGTACTTTCACGGTGAAGGCGGTGGATGCCTACGGTAATGCTGTCACGAGTTATCGCGACGCCGTCACATTCACGAGCAGTGATGGGAAAGCGTCGCTGCCGGCCAACTACACGTTTACGAGTACCGACCAGGGGGTGCACACTTTCACGGCGACGCTGAAGACGGCCGGAACCAGGTCGATCACCGCGACCGACCGGACGAGCAGCACCATCACGGGCACCGATTCCGGTATCCTCGTCAACGCGGGAGCAGCGGTCACGTTTTCTGTGTCGGTGTTCCCCTCGCCGACCACGGCCGGCGTCACCCATACGGTTGCAGCCTCGGCACAGGACGCATTCGGCAATACGGCGTCGACCTACCGCGGCACAGTTCACTTCACGAGCACGGATCCGCTAGCCGTATTGCCGGCAAACTACACGTTTGTCGCCGGCGACAACGGAGCGCATTCTTTCTCGGCGAGCGCGACGCTGAAGACGGCGGGTCTTCAGTCCATTACCGCCACCGACACGGTAACAAGCTCTATTACGGGCAGCGAGACCAAAATCACCGTGAATCCGGCCGCGGCGCACACGTTGACGGTCGCCGGCTTCCCAACGCCGGCCTATGCTGGAGTCTCCGGTAATTTCACCGTGACCGCCAAGGATATTTATGGCAACACGGCTACTGGCTACACGGGTACAGTTGCGTTCACGAGCAGCGATTCCCTGGCTGTGCTGCCAGGGCATTCGACGTTGACCAGCGGTATCGGCACGTTTAGCGCCACTTTGAATTCCTTGGGGACGCAATCGCTGACAGCCACGGATACTGTCTCCAGCAGCATTACCGGCTCGCAGACCGGCATAGTGGTCACATCGTCGGCAACGGTTGTCACCAAGTTCCTGGTGACTGGCTTCTCGGCCTCGGTGATTGCCGGGCAGGCTGGCACGATCACCGTCACCGCCGAGAATTCCTCGGGCCAGACCGTCACGAGTTACACAGGCACCGTGTATTTCACGAGCAGCGACGGTCAAGCCGCCCTTCCAGCCAACTACACGTTCACGAGCGGTGACAGCGGCACACACACGTTTAGCGTGACCTTGAAGACGGCCGGCACGCAGTCGGTCACAGCCAGCGACACGGTGACGGGAAGCATCACGGGCAGCCAGGCGGGGATCACCGTGAGCCCGGCTGCGGCGAGCACCTTCGTCGTGAGCGGCTTCCCGTCGTCGTCGGTGGTCGGTACTCCGGGCAACTTCACGGTGACGGCGAAGGATCCTTATAACAACACAGCTACCGGCTACACGGGAACGGTCGCCTACAGCAGCAGCGATCCCTCGGCCTCGTTGCCGGCGAACTCGACGCTGACCAACGGCGCCGGCACGTTCAGCGCTACGTTCAACACTCTGGGAACACAGTCGCTGACGGCCACGGATACGGTGACAGGCAGTATCACCGGCTCACAAACGGGAATCTTGGTCATCACCTCGTCTGCGGCAGTCACGAAGTTTGTAGTCGCTGGTTTCCCGTCGTCCATCACTGCGGGGAACGCTGGCACGATCACCGTCACCGCGGAGAATTCCTCAGGTCAGACGGTGGCGACGTACACCGGCACGGTGTTCTTAACCAGCAGTGACGGCCAGGCGCTGCTGCCGGCCAACTACACGTTCACGAGCAGTGATAACGGCGTGCATACCTTCAACGTGACGTTGAAGACGGCAGGGACGCAATCGATCACCGCGACCGACACCGTGACGAGCAGCATCACGGGCAGTCAGACAGGCATCACGGTGAATGCCGCGGCGGCGAGCGCATTGATCGTCAGCGGCTTCCCATCGCCTGTGACGGCGGGGACGGCCGGAAGCTTGACTGTGGAGGCAGTGGATGCCTACGGCAATCTGGCCGCAAGCTATCGCGGGACGGTGACGTTCAGCAGCACCGACACCAAGGCCATTCTTCCTTCGAATTACACCTTCACAAGCGCGGACCAGGGTGTGCACAGTTTTAGCGCGACGTTGAAGACCTCTGGAACGAAATCGGTCACGGCGAAGGACAAAACCACGAGCAGCATCACCGGGACCGATGCCATTATTGTCAACGCAGGTGCGGCGGTCGCCCTGACGGTAACGGTATTCCCCACGTCTGATACCGCGGGAGCAACCCACACCATTGCAGTCACGGCAGTGGATGTGTATGGCAATGCCGCGGCCGGCTATCGTGGGACAGTACACTTCACGAGCACCGACCCGCAGGCAGTGTTGCCAGCGAATTACACGTTTGTCGCGGGCGACAACGGAGTGCACACCTTCCAGGCAAGCACGACGCTGAAGACGGCCGGCAAACAGTCGATCACGGCCACGGATACGGCGACGAGTTCGCTCACGGGCAGCCTCACCAACATCACCGTCAGTCCCTCCACTGCCGTCGTGCTCGTGGTCTCAGGGTTCCCGACCTCGGTGGCTGCGGGCGCTGCACAGACATTCACAGTGACGGCCATGGATGCGTTCGGCAATGTGGCAACCGGCTACACAGGTACCGTGCACTTCACGAGTTCCGATGGCCTTGCCTCATTGCCTGCGAACTACACGTTTACCACCGCCGACGATGGCAAGCATACCTTTACGGCCACTCTGAACACCGTCGGCACTCAATGGATCATGGCGACCGACACCTCCAAGTCGACGATCACCGGCACGGAATCGGGTATTCAGGTGACATCTGCCACTTTGGACATCCTCTTCCAGGATTGGCTGGACGACGAGGGCGAAGGGGAAGGCGGCGTTCCTGATCTCATGGAGACGCGAGGTGTTCTGGAGCAGGTCGCACGCGCCACGGCCCAGCCCACAAGCTTCTTGAACTCCGTGCACCACGATTCTGCAATCTGGGAACGTGCCGAAATCGACAAGCCGCAAGCTTCGTGGGCCACCGTAGCGCTGGGGTTGCTGTGGTGGACACTGTCTGCGGAATCGAAGGAAGACCGCCGCGGGCGCCGCGGATGTTGAAATGAGTTCACGAGACGCTGGACCAAAACAGATGGGCAGGTCGATTGCTCTCGACCTGCCCATTCAATCCGATTAAAGCGAGAGATCCTACTTCTTCTCAGCCTTCTTCTCAGCGGCCGGAGCGGCTGCACCCTCGGCTGCACCTTCTGCTGGTTTCTCTTCTTCCTTGGCTTTCTTCACCTTCTTGACCACAACGCGAAGGACCCTGACTTTGGGTAAACCGAAGGGACTTCGGCCCTCCTGCCAGCGTTCCTCTTTTTGCAGGGTCTTGATTCGTTCGTCGCGAGTAAGCACGTTGCGAGCGCGCTGAAGTTGGTTCTTGCGGCGCAGGCTCTTATCGATGGACATGGTTATTTCCCTTGTAGCTGCTGGGCCCCCAGGGGCTATTCCCAATCCTGGTCCAGCCTCGTCTTTCCGGAGATCTTCAGTCTCCTGGTCGACCCGACCAATACAACGATGATAGTGACCACGTGCCGGGCGGACAAGAGAGTATATCCCCTTCCCCGCCGGGATTGTCTGGGAGAGGTAATCTGCGGCACCCAGAATAGATGAAGGACATTGGCACTTCAGGGCATGTCCAATGGAAACATGTGAGATAAGGAGCGCCGACTGTGCGGATTACGCTTGATTACGGCCGGAAAGGGTTAGAGGTAGAGTTGCCTGCCGAGCGGGTGATCGGACCTCTTGCCATCCAGGACGTCTCCCCAATCGCGGACCCGGCGACGGCCCTCGCCCTGGCGTTGGCAAAGCCGATCGGATCGCCAGCGCTGGCCGAATTGGCTCGTGGACGCCGCAACGCCTGCATCCTCGTATGCGACATCACGCGGCCGGTACCCAGTCGGCTCATCTTGACGCCGCTTCTGCAGACACTCGAGAAGCAGGGCATTTCCCGGCGCGACATTCTGATTCTTGTCGCCACCGGGTTGCACCGGCCCAATGAGCGCGCCGAGTTGGAGGAGATGCTGGGACCCGAAATTGTCGCAAAATATCGGATCGAAAACCATCATGGCAAGGTGCTGGCAGAGCACGATTATCTTGGCGAGACGCCGAACGGCGTCCCGGTCTACCTGGATAGCCGCTATGTTCGCGCAGATTTGAAGATCACGACCGGTCTCATTGAGCCGCATCTCATGGCCGGCTACAGCGGCGGCAGGAAAGTCATATGTCCGGGTATTGCTGGCCTGGAAACGGTCAAAGTCTGGCACGGGCCGCGCTTCCTGGAAGACCCCCGAGCCGATTGCGGCATCGTGGACGGCAACCCCGTACATGAAGAAAACACGCGCATCGCCAGGATGGCGGGCTGCGACTTCATCGTCAATGTAGTCCTCGACGGCCAACGCCGCATTACCTGGCTCGGGGCGGGAGACATGATTGCAGCGTGGGAGGCAGGAGTGCACTTCATCGAAGGTGTCGTCAAGGTTCCAGTCGAAGGGCCGGTCGATGTGGTCGTCACAAGTTGCGCGGGCTATCCACTCGACGCCACCTGGTATCAGGCGATCAAGGGCCTGACAGGCGCATTGCCCATCGTCAAGCAGGGCGGCACGATCGTACTGGCAGCCAGCCTGAGTGAAGGTGTGGGTAGTCCCGAATTTCAGCAACTGATCGCGGACAACCCCGATCTTGCCGTTTTCAAACAGCTCATTCTCGGCAAGGACTACTTCGTCATGGACCAGTGGCAGCTGGAGGAGTTTGCCAAGGTAGTGGCTCGATGCCGGGTCAAGGTCGTCAGCGATGGTATCAGCCCGGACGTATTGAGCCGCTGTCACGTCGAGCCTGCCCCAAGCGTCGAGGAGGCCGTCGCGGATTGTCTCGCCGAATACGGTCCCAAGGCTCGAGTCGCCGTCATTCCGAAAGGTCCGTACGTGCTCCCGTATCTGGTGCGCTGACAGGCGCCTGTGGTCCTGAATTTGGGAAGGGAGAGAGTGCATCCCAGCCCCAGGAAACGCCCAGGAACAGGAGAAGGGTACCGAGCCCCAGCAAGAGCGCCCATTTGACCAATCCTACGGCCCGCTGAAACCGAGACTCTGCGGCCGGATCCACAAGAACGCGTTGCAAGAAAGCAACGCGGCGGGCAATCGTCGAATGCTGCCACGATTGCAACCAGCCTGGCCGATCGCGGCTAATTCCATTCAGATAAGCAACCTTTTCCAGGGCGTTGATAAACGTATGGATGCCCGTAGCACATAAGCCATGCCCGCGCGGCGTTAGAGCGGCGCCGTCCTCATGACCGACGCAATCGCGTTGCGCGCACGAGACCGCACGGCAGCCAAAGATGTCGGCCTGGCGTTCGCAGCGCCTGGAGAGAAAGCCGAAGACCAGGAAGATGTAAGCGCCTAGCGAAGCGACCATGGGTAGTACTGCCAAATCCTGCCGCGAGCTGAGGTCCGGCAGCGAGTGCCAGTTCGCATTCTCCCGGATCACCATCTCCAGCTCCGCCAGCACTCCCAGGCTGAGGAGGAGAAAAGCAAGGTAGTAGATCATGTGGCGGTGTTTGATGTGCCCGACCTCGTGGCCGAACACGGCCTCGACCTCCGATGGGGTCATCTCGCTGACGAGCCGATCGGTAAGGACCACGTAGCGCAAGAACGGCACAATGCCGACAACCATCGCGTTGGCGACGCCGCCACGGGTGTTCCACATCAGGATGTTGCTGCACCGGAAGTGCAAGCGTTGCGCTGCCGCCAGCAACCTATCGCGCAACGGGCCGTAGGGCATCGGCTTGAGTCCAAGTACCAGGCGGATCGTCCACGGCATGCAGACGAAGACCAGGAGTGCGGCCGCCAGCGTGATGCCACTGGCGAGGAATTGGCTGCCGTCTTCCTGTTCGGGCAATAGCCTGGGTAATCCGTTCACGGTGAGTAGGAGCAATACGGGAATGAAAACGAGTGCCAGATTCTGCCGGGCGTGGAAGAGAATACACGCGCCTCGGCTCCAGTATGGAGTTGCGCCGGCGGGCGAGGCATCATGCAAGGCGCGTTCGGCGTCGTAGAAAATGGCCCATGCAAGGACCAAACCGACCAGGAACGGCGCTAGAATGAATAGCTCTGTCCCGAGAACTCCAGGAGACTCCGCGCTCCCCTTGGTGGCCCCACCCTGCGCGGCCCAACCCCATCCCAATACATAGAGCGCACACCCATAGACGATGAAGAGACCAATCAGGTGATAGAAACGCCAGGCCGCATGCTCATGAAGAAAACGATTTCGTCGCTCTGGCTGGCGCGCAAGTCGGAAACGTAAGTGCCAGGTCCAGGCCAGCGCCATTGCCGTCACGAGGGCCACGCCCAGCCAGGTCAACATAGTGCTTCCCAGGAAGGCGCCCCGGTTAGGCGTATCGATTCCAAGGATACTGAGTACCAGGCTTCCGAAGGATTCAACCCAATCGGGTGGAGCTGGCCACTTGACGGGAAGACAAGCAACCGTCAACAGCAGCAATAGCAGGAACGGCATAAGCAGGAGGTCTCCGTCCGTTTCTCCTCTCCGTACTTCAACATTTTAGCGTACCAGGGAGTTACGGCAAAGCCAGGTCACGTGCCGGCGCCAAGTCCAGGCAAGGATTTCCGGTGAGCCCGTGCAGTCAGGGGTCCTGCGGACCAAGTTGCGGAACCCTACCAATTTAACAAAGGAACCACTTTTGGCCCTGCGCACCTGTACCCGAATACTTGCTTTGCCCATGTTTGACAATGTATACTGGGTTCTTTGAAGGAACCAGCCGAGGGGTCCCCTTCCTCGCCCTTTCAGAAAGGTCACGCGCATGGCCCGCTTTATTTGCTTGGCAGCGGTCATGGGGTTTAGCATTACTTCCGCCCTCCATGCGGACACGGCACCGCCCCGGCATCTAGCCGGTTCCTCTGTGGAGCAATTAGTTAACCAACTGGCGGATAAGGATTTCCGGACGAGGGACAAAGCAAGCAAGGCTCTCGCCGGTCTGGGCGCCGATGCCTTGCCCGAATTGTTGAAGGGCCGCTCCCATCCCGACCCGGAAGTTCGGCGGCGCCTGGATGAGATTATCCCACCGCTCGAGCGGAGCGTGACGCTCATGCCCAAAAAAGTCACGCTCCACATGACCAATAAGCCGATCCGCGCCGTGCTCACGGAGCTTTCCAAGCAGACCGGCTACAAGATCGCGCCCTTCGACGGGCAAATCAATCCCGCGACCGACAAGGCTGTCTACACGTTTCATTTCGATAAGCTGCCCTTCTGGGAAGCGCTCGACAAGGTCTGCGAAGCGAGTGGGATGGCACTCCAGCAAAACTATTGGGGAGATGACAGCCTGCACCTGTTCTCCCAGGATAGCTACGTGCCGTTCAACTCTTACATCGGGCCGTTCAAGGTGATGGCCACCGGCTTCTTCTATAACCGCAATAACAATTTCGGCCAGGTGCTCAGGAACAATTTTCAGCAGGCACAGCAGGGCAGCGAATCGCTCAACGTGAATCTGACCATTGCTGTTGAGCCCAAGCTGCCGATTATCAAGGTTGGGGCGGTTAAACTGACGGTAGCCGAGGACGAAGAAAAACACTCGATGCTGCCCGTCAACGATGTCAATGGCAACGCGATGTGGAATCAGCGCTTCTACTACGGTGGCGGCTATCGCAGCTACTTCCACCAGACTCAGGCCAACCTAATTTGGCCTTACAAATCAGCACGGACGGTTAAAACTCTCAAGGGGCTGATTCCCGTAACGCTCCTGGCTGATCAGAAGCCGGCCGTCGTTACCGACAAGCTAACGTCCTCAAAGGGCAAAAAGTTCAAGGTAGACGCTGCCACGTTCCATATTGAAGACATCTCTGAAATGCCTGGCAAGCAATACCAGATGCGCATCTCCATCAACGAGGACAGCAAGGATAACCCCGGTGATTACACGCGCATCAATTCTTTGCAGCAGCGCATCGAACTCCTCGATAACAAGGGCAACAAACACCACTTCTATTTCAACAGCATCGGCACAAACTCGCCGACCAGCACCCAGCTCACCCTGACGGTGCAGCCCGCCGGCCCCAATGTCGGGCCTCCTGTAAAGCTGGTCTATTACGCCTGGATTCTCATGGAGCACGAGGTGCCGTTCGAGTTCAAGGATCTGCCCCTGCCCTGAACTGAAAAAACGAGCCGCTAGCGCTCCGGATGGACGGTCCTATGGGACTTATTCGACCTATAGGTCGTTTGGGAAACCGTTGCCGGCGCGAAGTCGATGAAAGGGCACAAGCTGCCAGCTTGTGCTACAGGCGCTCACCAGCTAACGTGCTCGGCTGCTTCGCCGACTCCCAGTCGATAGCAGAATTGTTCGAAAGCGGCGGCATACTGGGGCTCTGTGCTGTGCAGGTGCTCTGCTTCCGTGATGACCTTGAGTTTGTCGTCTCTCTTGAGACCTGCGCTGCGCAGGATTCGCTCGAATGGTTTGAGGTTTCGGGCGTATACCACGAGAAGCTTGTGCTCGTCGAACTGCACTTCCATCGGTCCCTCGGCGCCTATCACGGCAACGCCGGTGCAACCGTCATGCAGGAGGATCTCCTCGAAGTCGCAGCAGTGGCTCTTTAATACCGGTAGGTCGATCTGCTCTCGGTAGAGGTCTTGGTGGGCTCCTCCTTCGCTGGCATGACTGGTTTCAACGACTACGTCAACAACTTCGCCTAGGGGGTCGAGAAATTCGAGGAACAGGTCGAAGAGGCGTTCGCGCGATACGGCAGCCACTAGGACCGGCACTTCCAAACCGGCTTGCTCATCGCGAAAAGTATCGACACGGTAGCCCTCGCGGGGCACAATTTCCAAGTTGAGGGATGGGCGTATAGCTTCTGTCAGCCAGAAGTCCCCGTAGTGATCCACTTGGAGATGGGATACTAACTTCTCTGGATTCACTTGCGCACCCTGGTTTGGGAAACGGGAAGGGAGACGGCCTGTCATGGTTCCGGCATGGGTCCGGCCGCGGGGAATGCGGTTGTCTTCACAACTATAGTTTGCGATTGGCCCACTGGCCAATCCGCCAAGCCAATTCTACCTTCGCCGGGAATGCCAAAATGAAAGTCATTGGGGAGGGATGCTTTGCGCGGGTTGGACGCTTGGTGCATCGTGCGGTGACATGAGCATGTGGTGAGACATTCCCATCGCCGGTTTTGGCCCTGGACCTGGAGTTCTGAAGAGGATTTCTCCCATTGGCTAGGCGGTCCGGCCGGGTATGATGGGATTGCTGGGCGCGAGAGAACGGCGGGCCATGCGCTAGCAGGATTCGTCCATCGCCTCTTCCCTCACGATGCGGGAGCGGAATGCCGACAACTCCCTAAGCGAGCCGCCCTGGCCGGTTGCTCCGCTGGGCTCGAGTATCATGCCCTTGTCCTTCTGACAGGAGCCTTCTAATGCGTCTATCTCGGTCCTGGTGCCTCGGATTTCTCGTCCTCGTTGCCAATCACGCGGTGGCCGCGGAGCCTCGTGGCCGAATCATCGAAGATATCTGGAACGTCGCATATCTCCAGGGCGCCAAAGCTGGCTCGGTTCATACGGTTGTTCGTGAGATCGAGCAAGCTGGCAAGAAAATCCTGCGCACCACGACTGCCCTGAAAATGACGCTTCGACGCGACGGCCGGGAGTTCAAGATTCAGATGGAGAATGGCAGCGACGAGACCGCAGATGGCAAGGTCACCGGGGTTTGGTTGCTGCAGGACAACGGCGAGCTTGGCAAGGTCATCATGAAAGGGACCGTCGCAGACGGCAAACTTGACATGCAGGTGACGGGCAGCACCCAATACAACAAGCAGAACCCGTGGAACGATGAGGTCCTCGGCCTTTATCGGCAGGAAACGATGTTTCGGGACCGCAAGGTCAAGCCAGGCGATACTTTCACATTCCTGAGTTTCGAGCCGATGGTGAGCATGGTCGCTACGAACCGCGTCACCGTCAAGGACTTCGAGAAGGTCGAGGTTCAGGGCCGTCCCAGGCGGCTGCTCCGAGTGGAAATCCAGCCCGATAAAATCGTCGCGTCGAACGGTGCCGTACAACTTCCAACTCTGACGATGTGGCTCGACGATAAGCTGCTTCCTGTCCGCTCCCAGGCTCCCATGCCTCCCTTGGGTGACATGGTTCTCTATCGCAGCGCTGGGCCTGTTGCAGCGAACGCCGGACCCGGGGCCGAGATTCTTGAAGCGTCCTTCATCCCTCTCAATAGAAGTATCGCGCCGTCGATCAGCGCGCGCTCGGCCGTATACCGCATCACCGTGAAGGGAAACAAGGAGCCGGCGGCAGCATTTGCCCCGGACGCTAGGCAAACTGCAAGGAATGCCCGCGGCGATGCGTTCGAAATGGCAGTCAAGGCGTTGCCTCCCGCACATCCGTCGGGTAAGGCGGCAGAGCCCGGCGAGGAGTACGTTAAAAGTTGCTATTGGCTGGATAGCGATGACCTCAGAATCAAGAAACTCGCCCGCGAGGCAGTGGGCGACGAACCCGATTTATGGAAGAAGGCACAGCGGGTCCAAAGGTGGGTGAAGAACAACCTCGACAATTCCTACGGTGTAGCGTTTATCCCGGCGAGTGAGGTGGCGAAGATCAAGCGTGGCGATTGCCGCCAGCATAGCATGCTTGCGACTGCAATGTGCCGGGCCGAAGGCATCCCGGCAAGGCCAGTCCTGGGACTGGTCTATGGACTTAACAAGCAGCGCAGGCCCATCATGGCTTTCCACATGTGGACCGAGGTCTGGCGTGACGGGCAATGGTACCCCCTTGATGCAACTCTTGGCCACGTGGGGGCGACGCACATCAAAATCGCAGCCAACAGCTGGCATAACGAGCAGTCCTTGACGCCATTGCTCGACATCTGGGCGGTTATGGGGAAACTGTCGATCGAAGTCATCAGCGTCGACGAAGGAGAGTAAGAACTTGGTTGTTCGCTGAACTGTACGGGAACGGCGCCGGGAGGGATTGGCGCCGCGAGGGATTCACGGGCGGAAAGCTAGAGCAGACGGAACTCCTTCGCGGTGCATAGGCACGAACCTGGGGCGCTTGCTGAGCACCGTTTGAGCAGAAGCCCATGCTGCTTGCCTTTTTCATCCTGGAAAGCGCAGGTTTTGATAGCTTGGCGTGTCCAAAGCGTCTATACTAATACGAGTTTTGGTCGGGCGCTGCGACTCTTGTCGGAACCAGGCTTGGGATGGCATCAGCGCGAGAAAATTAACGTGGCTGCGGTAAGTTTGTGCATTCGGAAGTCGTGCTATACTCGGCGCAGAGGACCGGGCAGCCTCCGACTTCGGCAACGCGTCAGCCCTCAGCGGACTATCTGGACCTGGAATCCTGGTGCCGACTTCTCCCCTCAAATCCGAAGCTGTCTTTAATCTCCTTCCAGGAAATATCTATGAAGAAGTAAAAATTCAAGCACACCATCTCGTAAAGCACGGGATAATAGAAACGAATTGCAGATTAGGGAGTGTCCCGATTCGCTCTGCCTGAGGAAGGCAAGCCGTGGGTTTGCCGATTGGACCAGCCGCAAACCAGACTCGACCTTGCTGGGAACTCGGTATGGAGCAAGCTAGAATCGAAAATGGGCGCAGGGATGGCCGCTGAGGAACCTCGATGACTCGTAGGGAAAGTCCCGCTCCGGGAGCACAAAAAGGAATCCCATCAATTGATGATGGTTCCCGTGCGCAACCCCGAGCAGGGATTACCGCAAGACCGCCTGCCGAGCGCCCTTATCCCTCGTGGGAGGACTTCTACCAGAGCGCTTCGCCAGCACAGCAGCAAGAACTCCTGGCGCTGGCACAGCGCCAGGGCGTCGTTTACGAGCATCAGCTTCCTCTGACGAACAACGGAGCAGCTCTCGATCTCCAGCGCCGTCTGTTGACGCGCTTTTTGAGCGGGCGGATCGATAATCTCGAGCCTTTCATTCCCGGTGTCATCAATTTCCGGGATGTGGAGCTGGATTCAGTTCAACGCGAAGCGGTGGCAAAGGCGCTGCACACCCCCGATATCTGCCTGGTGCAGGGCCAGCCAGGGACCGGTAAGTCCCGCATCGCTGCTGAAATCATCCTTCAGGCGGCTTTGAAGGGCCAACGAATTCTGTTGCTTGCTCCTTCCGCCGCCGCTATTGATCGAGTTCTTTCCTTGATCGCTCCTAGCGATGCCGTTTTTCCCCTCCGATGCCTGGACGCAGCCGAATCGCTCGACAGCCTTGCTGCCCACGCCCGCGCGTTGACGCTCCCGGTGCGTCTCCGGGCGTTACACGCGCACGCAGTGCAACGGGCAAACGAGGAAGGGGCTGCAGCCGACGAGCGGAGCACTCGACTGCGCCAGAACGAGCCGGTTTGGGAATCTCTCGCCGGCATTGCGGCGGCGCAGACACGGCTTCAGGAAGAGGTCGAGCATATTGAGGCCGGCCGCAGGCAGATTCAAGAGACGGTGGAAAGCAGCACGACCTCCCCGCCAGCAGGGGCCGCCGATGAGTTCATAGCCGCTTTGGCAACCTGTGAACGCAATCACCAAGAGGCGCTCTCCCAGATCGACAAGATGTTAGCGGAGTTGAACGGCCAACTCGAAGACTGCCGCAAGCAGCGAGAGGGAGTGCACTCTGCGCAGTCTGCAATGCAACCCCTTGTCGAAGCGAAGAACAGCGGACGGTGGTGGTCGGTTTCCTGGTGGCAAGCTACTTTTCGACAAAACCTCGCGGAAGATTGGCTTGAGCTGTCGTCCAAGGTGGAGCAAGTGGAAGCAGAGCTGGTTGAGCTTCAAGGGCGCATCCATCTCCTCCAAAAGCAACGCGAGAACGCGCAGCAAAAATGGCATGAGGAAAAGTTGCTGCTGATTTCTGCCGAAGCGGAGCGCCGGTCCGTGGCCTTCGACCGGCGTTTGCATGAACTGCACCAGCAATGGGATGGCCTGCGTAACGCCTGGCAAGCAGAGGAGGGCCGGCTGCATCTTGAAGGGCCTCGACCAGCACAGGTCACGGCAACGGCAGTCCGAGCCGCGGAGGAAGAGTGGCGGCGCGAGCTGGCTGCGGCCGAGGAGCGGCGGCAATGGGCCAGGCAGTGGGCTCTCTACCTGGATCAGAACAAGACGACATTTGCGGAGCGCCTGCCGGCGTACGCCAACGTCGTCGCGGCCACGACATCCGCCCTCGGCAAGGACGCCACCTTTGGCGATCTTGTTGCCAAAGATGCCCCTGAGACTCAGTGTTTTGATCTGCTCGTTCTGGACGAAGCGGATCAGGTAACTGAATCAGAGTTTCTCAATGTCGCACGTCGCGCTCGGCGCTGGGTGCTGATTGGTGAACCAGCGTGGCAGCACGGCCTCAGCCAGCCAGGTGATTCAAAATCTGGAGTTCGTTCTATCTATCAATTGTCCACTCTTAAAGCGCCCCATGCCTTCGAACGTCTCTGGCGCCACCTCCACTGCGACCCGCGCTTCCTTCCCCACACCTGGGCCCGGGAGAATGGCCGCCTATGCTGCCGGCTGCGGCCGGTATCTTCCGAGGAACGGACTCGCCTGGAAAGCGAGCAAGTTGCTGACTCTCCGGACATCGAATTGCGCATCTTGAGGCAGGCTGCGAGTCAATCGACCCTTGCCGAGATCATTTTCCCGCCGTCCATGGCGATTGAGGATGCGAAGCAGTATGTCTATCGCGAGTTGCAAGAATTGTCCGTGAGGCCGACCTACCACAGCCTGCGCTGGGTGGAAAAAGCGGATCGCCTAGTGCTTCGCCTCTCAGGCGGCGAGTGTGCTCATGATATTTCCGTGGCCCTCGATCATGGGGTACGTGAGCGGCTGGGTAACTGGTCAGAGGCCACAGAGGGCTGCGGCGCTGCGCACATGTCCTGGCAGACCTGTTGCCTCGAGTTTGACCTTGCGGCCGGCTGGCACCGGCGGCGAGCTGAAGAATGGCTCCAGCAGCATTCAGGCCTGCGCGACTTGGGCCGGACTGTCCGCCTCGATGTCCTCCATCGCATGAACTCCAATTTGGCGGTCTTCCTCAACGGCTGCTGGTCTGAGCCTCGGGAAGAAACCAATGCGGAACCCTCCGCGGATTCCTTCTCGCAAGCAAATGGTTCCCGTTCCGTCGTCCAGTTTGTGTCAGTCCCCTCATTGAACGTCGGCGAAAATGGCCGTGACCGTAATGGCAAGCACAGCAAGAGGCATGGCCCTGCAGCACCGAACTCGGCTCTCTGGCCGCGCAAGGGCGGAGCCGGGCTGGAACTCGATCTGACTGACCCGCGCAATCGGGAAAGACTGCCGGTTGAAGTGCGTTTCCGATTACCCAATTATGGGTTCGTCAACTATCTGGAAGCACAGGCCCTCGTTCGAGAACTGGCGGCCATGGCATCGGGACTGACCGCGGGTCCAACCAGGCCGCGCGTTGCCGTGCTGGCCCTGTACGTTGCCCAGGCAGAATTAATCAGGCACTTGATCCAGGAGTCTGTCCCTGCGGCAACGGAATTGGACTTGGAGATTGGCGTTCCCATGTCGTTCCGTCAGCGCGAAGCCGATGTCATCCTCCTCAGCCTTACCCGGAGCCACACGCATCGACCGGTTGCATACGGCGACAGCCCGCGCACTCTGATGCTCGCTTTGACGCGTGCGCGCTCCAGGCTCATCATCCTGGGAGATCCCGGCACGCTCATGCGCCGCAGCCAATGGGAAGGGCCCCTCGAACACCTCAATGAAGAGGCCGCCCGCCAGGAACAGAGTCTGATCGCACGTCTCGTTCAGCAACTCCAGGGGCGCGATGCCGATCCGCAAGTGGCACCGCAAGTTTGCCAGGAAAGCGGCTCATGACCGCTAGGTCTCCCATTCATTATCCCGAAAGCCGTATTCTCGCCGGCTGGTGGAAAGAGCTGGCCCCTTTGCAGCCGCGCTCTCTTTGGGTGGGGGAATTATTGCTGCACAGAGTCGAGGCATTGGTCGATTTGCAAAAAAGTTCGATTGTCGACCCGCTGTCTCTCTTTGTGCTGAAATCCCTGGCCTCGACCGAAGTGCAACAGCAAGAAGATGTAGACAAAAAACTGCACATCGGCCTTCCTCTGGTTAGCCAAATCCTGCGCCGACTCCAGCAAGAAGGACTGGTACTTCCGGACAAGCCCGGTCTCTGGCGCCTCTCACCATTGGGCCGCCATGCGCTTCCCGAAGGGAAATACGCGTACTCGGCCCGGGAACGCAGAGTGTTCAATTTCGTGGAGAGCGAACAGCCGGGTCGCTCTCCCGGCTATGTGAACCTGCACTGCCCTGAACTTGATGCCGTCGTGCCCGTGCCAGAAGAAGTGCGTTTTGATATCAGCGTCCTGAAAGCATGCGTGACTGCCCCGCCGGCGTGGAAGGAGCAACACGGGTTTCCCGTAGACGTTCGAGAGCTACTAATTCCTTGCAAGGAGCCTACGGGGCCGCTGTGCTGGCAACAGATCGTCGTGGACCGGCCCGTGAGTCTTTGGGCCGTACTGATTCTGACGCAATCTCCTGCTGGAGGCGATCGCTTGATCGCCTTACAGGTCCAGGAGAATGGTTGGGTCTTGCGCAGTAAGGAACCAGTTTTTGCAAAAGATGGGGATTGGCGCGATCTGCTACCGGAACTTGCCCACGAACCCGCCAGCGAGCAATGGCGAGAATCCTGGCGAGCATTCAGCCAGGCGTTCGGTTTGTCGGTTGGCGAGGTCAACGCCTGCACCCTGGAGCGGCGTCGTCACCTTCTCCGAATCGCTGCCCCAAACTCCTTGATCCAGCGCATCCGCGCGGTGCGGAACGACCTGGCTCGCGGCGAAACCTGGCTGCTAGCTGGGTCGGGACGACTCCGAATGGCGGCACGTGTCGACCTGGTCGCCGTCGCCGGGGACCGGCCCCGGCGATCCTAAGCGCAGCAATTTCGGACTCTTAGCGATGACGGACTTGGCAGACCCAGAAGCTGAGGAGATGCGCGCAAAAAAAGAGAGACCTTGTTGCTCAAAACCGTCGCCCAGTCAGTTTTGAGCCCCGTGGCCTCTCCGTTTCAAAGAATAGCGAGCCTCTGGGTCGACTGCTATCCGTAAAATTACCGAATTCTGAAATCCTCTATCTCAACAGCCGCGAGGTCCGGTGCTTTTGGGAAGGGATGCGCGCTGCATGGCGTAGCGAACGAGTTCTTTTTGGTTGCGGACTCCCAATTTACGCATGAGATTGGCCCGGTGGCTCTCAACCGTGCGCGGGCTGATGAATAATCGTTCAGAGATTTCGGCGCCGCTTTGACCTTCTGCCGTAAGCTGTAGCACCTCCCGCTCGCGAGCTGTCAGGGTGTGAAATGGATCCACCGGTGCGCCAGTGGCTTTGCGTGCGTATGCCGCCACTGCCTGTTCGGAGATAGGTTCGCTAAAGAAGCGTCGTCCAGAGGATACGTAGCGAATGGCTTGCACCAACTCTTCCGCACCCGAATCTTTCAGCACGAACCCAACGGCCCCGGCACGCAGCGCTTCAAGCACGTAGGCTTCATTGGAATGCATGGAAAGGATAATGATCCGCGTTCGCGGCGAACGTCGCGTCACTTGCCGCGCCACTTCCAGGCCATCCCTGCCCGGCATCATCAGGTCCAGCACGAGCACGTTGGGTTGCAGGCGTTCCGCAAGGTGTACCGCTTCCAGACCATCGGCGGCTTCCCCGACCAGTTCCAAATCGGGAACGGCCTCGAGAAGCAACCGCAGCCCCTGCCGGACAATCCGGTGATCTTCTGCCAGCAGAATGGTGAGTGCCATGAACTCCACGCGTGCGAGCGCAACGGACCCTCCTGGCGAATGGTCCAAGCGCGCCGTCGCGTCCATGAAAGGTTGATGTTGTCCGATTCCGTAGATTCGCCCCGACTTAACTTGCAGGCCTAGGGCGAAATCAAGCGCTGCTTCTACAACCTTCTGCGGTCTGCCCCTGCAAATGCTCGCGAGGCCTAGTTGAAGATATTATGACAGTCATCCAGCCTGTCCCCAAGATCGGATTTAGAGAATGCCGCGCGTCACCTTCAAGCTCGATGACTCTGCAAATGAAACGGGCTTCCTTGCCGAAGGCACAGGAAGCCCGCTAGTTGGCATTAGTAGACTAGCCCGAAGTACTCACTTCGAGTGAGAAATCGAGTCGAGCAGTTGGCTAAGGGAGATATACCGCGGCGCCGGGTTTGCGCAAGCCCGTGGATCAATTTCGACACGTCCGTCCGCCATATTCACCATCACGTGTTCGGCGGTCACCGTAGCGCTCTGCCCTTGCCTTTCGAACTGGAGATGGACATGCCCTTCGAAAACAAGGCAGCCGGCCTTTCCGGAAGAGACCGCGTCGGCCATGGCAGTGAGATTGGGCCCAATGACGCTCACGTGCTTTTCGGCAGCGGCGAACTTGATGCGGGCATTGCCCGGCATCTTCATTTCCAAGCTGTCACAGACCATGCTCATGCTGCAATTGCAGCTCATGGATAGCTTCGTCTTTCCTTCCTCGCCGATGGCCACCAGTTTCCAGCAACCTTGGAATGCCGCGTGCGCCGGCACACTTGTTTGGACCATTATTGAGGTGGGAGCACAGACAAACGGACAGGGCACGGCTGCCGTAGCAGGGGGGACGACTGGCACTGCTTGGTATCCGACCACTCCCAAATTGCTGGCCGGTGCAACACAGCAGGGCGCGCTGCTGCCGCAAGGAATCTGGAGGAGGTTGTCACCAGCCTGCACCGTACATATTCCTGTGACTGGGCACGAAGTCGAACATGGTGCGGGAGGCGGCGTTGGCTGACAGGACGGGGCCGAGGCAAACGCAGAAACGGCCGGGACCATCCCAGGCTGCGGCGCACGCTTCGTGGCAACGATCATGAAGTTTGTTGCGGATATGGATCCTTCAGCATTGGGAGTGGCAGCGACAGCCTTTTGAATCTGCTCCAACGATGCGAGCAGATCGTTGATCTCGGCGACCGTAGCTGCCGATTGGTTAACAACCAGGGCTCGGCCGAGCGGATAATACTCGATAGTGCCCGTGCCTCCGACACTACTCCAAGTCGACGGCCGAACATACTTCGTGATCAATTTGATCAGGTTCTCTTCCTGGTGGGCGGGAGTCGTCCCACTGGGAAAGAACTGTCCGATTGGAATCACGCTGGTAATGACGGCCTTTCCATGTGCCGGTTGGCAAGAGCCCTGAGCGCATGCTGGGCATTCGCTCACCTCGGCGCAACATCCTGAGTGCGAAGCCGTCTTTTCGCAGCACGGCCTGGGATTGGGCAGAAGCTCGGGGGTCACGACATCCTGCTGTCCGGAGCAGGGTTTTGGGTACGGCAGAAGCTCAGGACTGTTCGGCTTCTTCTCTCCTGCCCAGGCCATGCCGGCGAGCAAGGTCATCGCCATGGCATAAAGTGAAAGCCTCTCGATGGTTTGGGTCATGAACATTGCCTCCTTGGTTCCGATGCGGTTCGGACGCACGGTGCGGCACGATAGCAGAGTGGAGGACATGTGTCAGCATCAACCCCAAAAGAGTTGGGAAGGCAGGGGTCGAGGCGTTCTATTTTAAATGGTTCTGGAGAGGCTGGGTGAACGGGGCAATAGCGAGCGATCGCGAAAGAAAGGAAATTCTCCGGCACCAAGTTCACGGATCTTCACAATGACGCTGAATTGACAGGATTGGTTTCGAGGTGGCCCCCATGAGGTCAATTGTCCCCCGATCCCATTCCCCGCGAAATGAGCGTGCCAGGAAGACGCCGCACCAAAGGCAAATGGTGCGCCCACTTCTCCCGACATGTCCCTGATCCTGTTCAGGGAGGCGTTGGCGCACGGAGGCGTTCCAGTTCTGCCCAGCCCTGGCGCAGCGCCTGGAGGGTATTTTGGAATTCTTCGTGCTCTTGCGGGGCGGAGGCTTGTTCCAGTTCCTCTTCTAGCGGCTCGACCAGGCTCACCGCAGATCGGCGCACCTCCTCGATCCTCTTTTCCACGCTGGAATCTGCAGGCATGTGCTTGCGCATCTCGGAGAGGTTGACGGCCACGCCTTGGTCGAGGACGGTGCGCAGGTGCTGCCCCAGTTCTTCGACACGTGCATGGTCGTGGTTCTTGGCCGCATGCCGAACCTCTGTCGCCAACTGTTGGGCGAGTGCCGTGCAGCATTCCGCCCGGAGAAGGGGCGTTTCCTCTTTCGCGAGGCAAAGACCGCCGTCAACCATGGTTTCAATGAGGCACGCGTCACGATGGAACTGAATTGCCCTGTCGTTATCGACTCGCTGGGATGTCTCCCAGTGCTGGCCAGAGAGGCAGACAATCGCACTCCCCACGATAGGCACGATAAGTAAGCAGCTTTTCACGACTGCTCCTCCCAGAGCGCACGCAACTCGGAGCTCCCCTGTCGTGCCACGGCAACAATGTCGAGCAGCGGCTGGACCTGCTCCACAGGTGACTGCTGGGCAAGGCGTTCGGCGGTATTGGCGACTTCTTTGAGACGGTCGGCAATGGGGCCGAGGACGGGCAGACGTTCGGTTTCACGCAAGGCGCGGGCTTGATGAAGAAGCCCGCTGCGCACCACATTCACGTACAATCTCGCGAGCGTGGACAGATCTTCGTGAGCGTCAGCGTGCGCCAGCGGCGCGAGGTCGCGCGCCAGCACGTCCGCAATATCCGCGAGGATGGCAACGCGTTCCGCGGGAGTGTCGGCCGACGATAGGCGCACGTCGCGCTCGACAAGCTCGGCAAGGAGCGGTTCGCTGATCGATTCCGAGCTGGAACTTTGTGGTTCCCCAGTGCGGGTGCGCAATTCATAGGCTGAGAAGGCGATCAACAAGAGGGCGGCAATGCCTGCCAGGGAGCCAACCATGGGGCGCGACTGCATCGTCCTCGACAAGACTAGGCGAAAGCGTCCAGGCGGACCGGCCGGGGCCGGCGCTGCTGCCTCGGAATTTACTGCGGCAATGCCATCTGGCACCTTCCTTACTTGCCCGGGCTCGCGAAGGAAGTCACGGAGGAACCTTGATTTCCCCCGCGATCGCGGGACCGGCAGCGAGGAAACGTGCTGTTCGAGCTGCAGGAGGCGGCGCCGCCAGGCCCGACACGAGCCGCAATAGGCGAGGTGTGTACGCAGTTCCGCCGGCAAGCCGTTGGACTTGGATATGGCCAGCAGACGGCGTTTGACGACCTCGCAGTTCATACCTCTTCCCGATTTAGTTGCGGAGCCAGCACATTCATCAGCTTTTGGCGGGCCTTGAAGAAGCGCCATCGGGCGGTTTCCTCGCGGATGCCCAGCACTTCGGCGATCTCCTGGAACGACAATTGTTCGTCCACGCGCAGGAGAAACGCTGCCCGGAAATCAGCGGGCAGCCGGCCCACCGCCCGGGCCAGCATCTGCAACGCCTCCCGGCTCAGGACTTGTTCCACCGGGCCCTCTCCCGGCGCTTGCAGGTTTTCCGGAAAAGGCTGCCGCGCGCGGGTGGGGGAACGCCATTGATTGACGAAACAGTTGTAGGCGATGCGGAACAACCACGCATGAAAGTTGTTCGGCGTGCGAAATCGGGCCAGATTCGCAAACGCCTTGAGCAGAGACTCTTGCGTGAGGTCTTCGGCGGTGTGGCGATCATGGGTAAGGTGGTACAGCCAGCGGTAAAGACGATCCCAATGCCGCTCGACCAATACGGCGAACGCCTGCCGATCTCCCCCCTGAGCGCGGCAAATCAGCAATTGCTCCTCTTCAAGGAGGGCATCAGACTTTTCGAGAGAAGCCAAGCATCCTCACCTTGTTCGGTTGGCTATGCGCCAGGCAAACTCCACCGAACAGAAATGACAAACTTTCAAAGCTGATTTTACGCTTTTCCCGGTTTGATTGCTAAAGGAATCTCCTTGCATGAAGGTATAACCCGTGTAGCCGGGTTTTCGTTAGCGAAACTTTGTCGCGCGGCAGGTAAGTCATGCGCGGCGCCGGGAATAGCTGCAGTCAAGGCGTGAGAAGGCAGAACGACGTTGCCGATGGCAGGCAGAGCTTGCAAGGCCCCGCGTATCCGAGGCAAAGCCATCGAACGGGGACCTCGTTCCCCTTGCCCCTTGTCCGTGCTCCCGCGCCCTTCACTGCCGCGGAATCGCAAAGTCGATCAGAAATATCTAGAATTACTGCATGTGGCGCTCGCGTATGTTTTGGCGGTTGTTTATCGCGTTCAGCGGCTTGCTGCTGTGTGCGATTGGGTTGCTAGGCGCCGTCCTGCATGTTCGAGTCGAACGGCAATTTCGGAATCAGATCGAGGATGAACTGCACAGCAAAGCCACGCTCATCATTACGCTAATCGGGGAATGGCCCGCCGAGCGCCTTCCTGCCTTGCAGCAACGCATCGCCAGCCTTGGCAAGCAAATCCCCACGCGCATTACGCTGACCGATGCGCGGTTCAAAATCCTCGCCGATTCCGTCGACCTGCCTGAACAGATGCAGAATCACGCAGATCGTCCCGAATTTCATGCGGCTGCGGACCGGGGCTCGGGCACCTCCGAACGCTATAGCCAGGAAGACGGCAAATGGATGAAGTACCACGCCGTGCACGCCACGGAGCCGGGGCAGGAAGTTCAATACGTACGCACTGCCCTGCCCCTCGACGAGGTCAACAAAGAGCTGGCAGCGTTGCGTCAACTCGTCTGGTCCGCGGCGGCCATCACGAGCGCGGCGGCGATGGCCCTAGCATTTTGGCTGGCCCGGCGCGTCTCTCTGCCCTTGCAGGAATTAAAGCTGGGAGCAGAGCGAATCGCCGCAGCCCAATACGGTCAGAAAGTCTACGTCGACAGCCACGACGAGGTCGGCGCGTTGGCAGCTGCATTCAACCGCATGAGCGAGCGGCTCGCCTCCCAGTTTGTACAGTTGGAGGAGGACCGTTACCAGTTGAGAACTATTTTGAGCGGCATGGTCGAGGGGGTGGTGGCGCTGGATGCCGAGGAACGCATCCTTTTTGCCAATGATCGCGCTGCTCAGCTCCTGGGCTTTCAAGCCCAGGCGGCGGTCGGGCGCAAGGTTTGGGAAGTCGCGCGCAACCGCACCCTGCAAGACGTCGTCCGCAAAGCCTTGCTGGGGCCGGAGCCATGCCAGGGAGAGTTGAACGGGGAAGGAACCCTGGGCCGAAGCCTGGCCATGCACGCTGCCCGTCTGCCGGGTTTCCCGACGCGCGGCGCGGTGCTAGTGCTCCATGACATTACTGAGTTGAGGCGCCTGGAGCGGGTGCGTCAGGAATTCGTGGGGAATGTGTCACACGAGCTGAAGACGCCCTTGTCGGTTATCAAGGCTTGCGTGGAAACTCTCCTCGACGGAGCGATCGAGGATCCTGTGCATGGGGCCAGATTCCTGGAGCAGATTCGGGATCAGGCCGATCGGCTCCACGCGCTCATCCTCGATCTGATCAGCCTGGCTCGCATCGAGTCGGGTGTCGAAGCCTTCGAGTTCAAAGAGGTGGCCCTCGAGCCGCTCATAGCGAGCTGCCTGGAACGGCATCGCGCTCGCGCCGAAGGCAAAAACCAACTCCTGCAACCCGTCGCGCCGCCGATTTCCGGAGGCGGAACGGGAGCCGCAATCGTCGCCTGGGTCGACGAGGAAGCAATCAGCCAGATCCTTGACAACTTGATAGACAATGCGCTGAAATATACGCCTGCGGACGGTCGAATCTGGGTGCGCTGGCGCGCCGACAAGGACCAGGTCTATTTGGAGGTGGAAGACACGGGGATTGGGATTCCCGAGGGCGATTTGCCGCGCATCTTTGAACGCTTCTACCGCGCGGACAAGGCCCGTTCGCGCGAGCTGGGAGGGACAGGACTTGGTCTGTCGATCGTCAAACACCTGGTTCAGGCCATGCACGGTGGGGTCCAGGCCACAAGTAAACTTGGCCAGGGCACTCGGTTTACGGTGCGCTTACCACGTGCGCCGGCCGGCTGAACTTCACAAGTTCTTCACGTAATCTACATAAATCACAATTAGAATCAGCGCACGCTTCATGGACGAGTATCCAGGGCCAAGACCGCTGTGAGGTGTTCCTTGTCTACGTTGTCTTACTCTGCCATCATCTCCGAACGCAGCATGATTGGCCGGGAACCTCCCGATTTGCGAGGTGTACAAGCCAAGTTCGAGGTGCTCGATTTGAGCTTCTGGTATACCTCCACGCAGGCCCTTCACAAGGTAAACCTTACGATACCGCAGCGCTCGGTAGTCGCCCTGATCGGCCCTTCAGGTTGCGGAAAATCTACGTTCTTGCGCTGCCTCAACCGCATGAACGATCTGATCGAGGGGACGCGGCACACCGGCACGGTGAGCCTGGATGGAGACGACATCCATGGCCGGAATATAAACCTGGTCAATCTGCGCCGCCGCGTGGGCATGGTCTTCCAGAAGTCGAATCCGTTTCCAAAATCGATCTTCGAAAATGTCATCTTTGGTCCGCGCATCGCCGGTTTGAAGGACAAGACCCAGCTCTATGAAATTGCTGAACGCTCCTTGCGCCGCGCCGCTCTTTGGGACGAGGTCAAGGACCGGATGGGCGATTCGGCCCTCAACCTTTCGGGCGGACAACAACAGCGTCTCTGCATCGCGCGGGCGCTGGCGACCGATCCCGAGGTCATCCTCTTGGACGAGCCAGCCTCGGCGCTGGACCCTGCTTCCACGGCGCGGATCGAGGATTTGATCTTCGAACTCAAGCGCCTCTACACGATCGTGATCGTCACGCACAACATGCAACAAGCGGCCCGCGTATCGGATTTGACGGCGTTTTTTTTCCAGGGCCGGCTCGTCGAAGCAGGGCCGACCGACCAGCTCTACACTCGGCCGCATGTTAAACAGACGGAAGACTACATCACCGGAAGATTTGGTTAAGGATTACGGACTGAGGATTCGTGGCATGTCAAAGCACTTGGAGCGAGATCTCGATAATCTCCAGCGTGACATTCTCGCGCAGGCATCGAGCGTTGAGGACGCGATTCACAAGGCGATCCGCTCGCTCCAGGGCCGCGATGCCGCCCTTGCCCAGCAAGTGATTGACGGCGATTCCGAGATCGACGAGGAAGAGAACCATGTCGAGGAAGAGTGTCTCAAGATCCTTGCCCTCCATCAGCCGGTGGCGGTCGATCTGCGGCGCATCTCGGCGGCACTCATGATCAACGTCGACCTTGAGCGCATGGCAGACCTGGCGGAAGACATTGCCGAACGCGCACTTTGCCTGGCGCGTCCTCCTTTTATCCCAATCCCCGAGAAGCTCCAGCGCATGACCGATTTGACGACCTCGATGGTTCATCAGAGCCTCGACGCTTTCGTGAACATGGATGCCCATCTTGCCCGCCGGGTCTGCCGGCTCGACGACGACGTGGATAATTACAACAACGCCATCATCGAAGAATTGATCAAGGCCATGCAGGAATCGCCCGAAATGGTGGCTCCTGGGTTGTCCCTCTTCTCGGCGACGCGCCATCTGGAAAGGATCGCCGACCATGCCACGAATATCGCCGAGAACGTGATCTACTTGGTGGAGGGGGAAATCGTGCGTCATCGCCCGTCGGCCGTGATCGCTGCCTCTTGAGCATGCCTGGCTGCGGCCAGAGACAAGAGAAGGGACACCGACCGCGCAGGAACGCCTGTGCGGCAGTTACGCTTTGCGAAAATCAGCCCGTTTCGTGTTTTGGCGCGGCGTACCTCTCCTTTTTCGCGGCTGGACCTCGTCGCCGATCCAGCGAAGGGGATCTCGACTTGGCTACAGTTTCAATAGGATGTTCAGCTCCCATGGCAAGAATGCGCGTTCTGATCATCGAAGACGAGCGGGCGTTGACCGAAGTCGTGGTATTCAACCTCGAAAAGGAAGGTTACGAGGTCATTGTCGCTCATGACGGGCAGGAAGGTTTACGCAAAGCCCAAACGCAGTTGCCCGATCTGATTCTTTTGGACCTGATGTTGCCGATCCTCGGCGGGCTCGATGTGTGCCGCGAGTTGCGCGCGGGTGAGCGGACGCGCGACATCCCCATTGTCATGCTGACCGCCAAGGCGGAGGAGACCGATCAGCTCGTAGGATTCTCGCTTGGCGCAGACGATTACGTCACGAAACCGTTCAGTATCAAGGTGCTCCTACAGCGGATCAAGGCTCTGCATCGCCGGGTCGAGGGCACGGTGGAACCGGCCGATATCGTCGAGCACATGGGCGTACGCATCGACAGGGTTCGCCATCGGGCCCTAGTGGATGGGAAGGAGATCGATCTGACGCCAACGGAGTTTCGACTGCTGGAGTGCCTGGTTCGCCAGCCAGGCCGAGCGTTTACGCGCCATCAATTGATGGACTCGGCGATCGGCGACGGAGCCGTCGTACTGGAACGCACCATTGACGTGCACATCAAGACCTTGCGCCGCAAGCTCGGCACTGCAGACTTGATCGAGACAGTCCGCGGGGTCGGCTATCGCTTCCGGGAAGGGGCCAACGCCTAGAGCGAACAAGAAACTGCAGGGACGACCATCGAGCAAGCCGATCCGGAACTGTCGCCGACGCTCTAGGCTCTGAAGGATACGCGTCGCTCACGGTGCGGCATAGACGAGCGCGCCTTCCTGCGCGTCGCGTTCGTTCGGGCAAGAGGGCTCCAGTTCCAAGTCTTCGTCGTCCCGGACTAGTTCGTGATCGAAGGGGTGAATGGCGATCTGCCCGTCGTGGATAGTCAGGTACGTGCTCGGTAGCTCTGTCCAGCAGCCGCTGTTGAAATAGTGCACGTCTTGGGTGGTTTCGCTGCCGACATGGTGGGTGTGGCCGCAGCAGACGGCTGAGCAGCGTTTGCCGCGTGCATAGCGGACCGACTTTTCCTCGATGGTCTTGGAGCAGCGCAGAAAGATCTTGCTGCTCCGCTTGGCCCATTTGGCGAACTTGTGCGTCCGATCCAACTTCTGCATTAGCAAGTAGGCGTAATCGCCGATCCAGGTGAGAATGCGATGGGAGTCGAGGAACTCATCGAAGCGATGGCCGTGCAGTATCAGGATCTTCTTACTACCGCTCTCCAGGATGTATTCGTCGGCAACCTCAACCCCAAGGAGCGGAGAAACGACGTCGGCCGAGCCATCGTGATTGCCGCAAATCCAGATAATTTCGATTTTGTTCGAAAGCTTACGAAGAAGCGTCAAGACTTTCCAGTGCGTCTTTTTCAATCGCCTGAAGTCAATGGAGTCGAAGACGTCGCCGTTGAGAATCAATTTGCTGGTGAGCAGCTCCCCGCGCGCGATCGATCGCAGGAAACTACAAAGACTTCGTGCCTGACAGTTTTCGCTGCCCAAGTGGATATCGGAGATAATGATTGCGTCGCACACGGATCCGAAGTCCTTTCCGGGATCGGTTTGTGGAAGGGAACAAGAAATGGGAGCCGCCTCCATCTCGAGAGCATCAAATTCCTCAATCTGGACCAGTCCGAGTACCCTTTCCATGAAGTACTTCGCCGCATGCGAATAAAGATAATCCATTTCCGCTAAAGACGTGTGGGCAAATCGTGAATGTTTCGTGATGAGATCCGATCCAGTGTCGTGGACCTGGCGCCGCGCGTTGCGACCGAATGCTGGCGCCGACGGCTGAGGCAACCGTAGGCGGCGAAAAAGCTTTTGCCTTTCCCAGGCGTACCTGTCACACCAACCCTTTCGTGACAAATCGCTGGAGCCCGCTGGTCTCAGACTCGCCGCTACGGGCGTGCCTCAGCAATGGCCGTATCACCAGTGTCCCCTTCGCAGCTGGAAAGAAGCGTCCCGGCGTGAGATTCTGGGTGGAGCCGTATCGGGCAGAAGGCAATTATGAAAGGTCCACCAAGGACTCAACTGGCTTTGCTATCCTGTAAGCTGTTCTCAGAAAAAGAATTGCGGCATTTTTCATCTGAGGAAAGAATGCTCCATTTCTCACACAAATTCTGTTGCTATCGGTTGCAGGGGCTGTATAATCAATTTTGTCCTGCTGAGTGGTTACCTCGGTGACTGGGCGACGCCGAAGAAGCCAACAGCGGGACTTTTTTTGCGCTCAGGGTTATTTCTCAGTTCTTCGTCGGCTTCCTCAACCTTGCTTGGCACGTCGGCTCTCGGAAGCTTGCTTTAGCGCCGGCACGATCCTCAGCGCGCCATGTCAGCAGACTCAATCCCAGGTAGATGAGGCCACACGCCCATTGGATCGTGCTGAGCCACAAATACCACCGATGGCTGGCGCGAAACGCCTGTCGCTCGAGAATCCTGCGTTGGTCGACATCGAGCAGCGCATCGAGGCGCGGATGGAGCCAGACCAGCACACCTAACGAGAGCAGCATCCCAGCCCAGCTCAACCAGCGCGCCAGACGGCGCCGGCTTGAAGGATCGTGAGCGGCGGCCCCGTCCCAGGCGAGTGGCAGCAGAGCTAATGCGGCGCTCCAATTGAGGTACTGGGTGACTTGGCGTGTGATCATGCCTTGTTCGAAATGAGAGCCGAGAACTTCCTGTCCAATGGGCACGACCACGGCCGCGTAAAAGGTGAACCCACCTAGCCAGAACAGCAGGCCGGCAAGAGCCAGGTACCGCCGAATAAAAAGCAGCATGATCCTATGCAGAATGCGTGAGTGGGGGGCTTCACTCGGGTCGATAGTTCCTATCACACCGGTGCCGATACATTGCCGCGGCAAAAGCCACTGTCCGCCGGAGGGCTGTAGCAGAAACTCAAATGTGGCGTTTCAATGCGCGTGCCTCGTCGATAATGGCTTTCCATCGCGGCATCCAGAACGCCCGAGGTCAACAGCGTTCGCTCGACAGGATAGGGCGGCCGGCGCGTCTCCAACAGTTTCTCTATGTTGGCGACAAGGCAATCGAAGAATTTGGCGCCTGGGGGAGGCGGCAGGTGGAACATGCATGAGGCAGGCTTGGCTTCGCCCTTCAGCTTCGCCGCGAAGCAGAAGTCCTGAATGTGCCCGTTGAGCAGCAGGATTGTCCCGCGCACGCCATCTCGGTATTCGACCAGGAACGCGGTGACAGGCGTTCTGGACATGCTGCCGACTGACATGCTGCCGACATTGCGGCGTATATCGCCGGGATTCACCGTTTCGCTGCGCCCAAGTGCGGCCTCGAGCAGGTCCCAGCTCCAAAGCCCGGCGTCACCCGCCTTCCAGACGTCGTTGCCTGTGAAACAGGTCACCGCCTGGACGCCAGTCTCTTCGCCGTGGCGGCGTTCGAGCATCACCTGTAGTGTTTCCAGAGCGTGGAACCCATAGACCTCGATCCCGCCATAGGCTGCGACCAGGCCATGTTCAATCGGGCACTGCAGGGGCAGCTCCAACTCGGGCCGGCGCCAGGTCACGGGGAGGCTCGAACCCGCCATGAAAGGCACGTGCAATTCCTCGGCCCAGCCGACCATCCGTTTGGCTTTGGACCAGTCATAGGAGAGGTGCTTGTCATTGAAGACGGGGACGCTTTGGCCCGTCTCGCGGAACACCGAAATGATTTGCTCCATCATTTCATACCGCGGATAGAGGATTTGGCGTTTGTCGTTGCTCGGGTAATTGCCGTGTTCGCCGATCAGGAGAACGCCTTCGACCGCGAGCTTCTTGCCGCCGTCCGTAAGCGCCTCGGCAATGGAGCGTGAGACGCGCACGCCGGACTCGCGGCCAACGGCGCGCGACAAGTCGTTGTCGGGCGTCTGATCGACATACATGGATCGAACGAAGTGCTTGGGCACATGAAAGCGGCCGCCGCGCGTGTAGCCGTCGATGAAGCGTCCCGCGATGTGGTAGGCGTGGGACAAGGGCCGGTAGACGGTGCAAACAACGGCGATCGGCTTGCGGCCATCCAGGCTTGGCTTGGGTGGCCTGGCCCGGAAAGATTGGACATTCTCGGCCTCGACGGCCGGCGTGCCTTGCGGCATTCCTCCCGCGAGGGTGAGGGCGGCTGCTTGGGCCAGGAACTTGCGCCGCGAACAGCGGAGATGACGATCTTCCATTATTCGACCCTGTGGATGCAATATTGCCAGGTAGGTGGGTTCGCGCTGAACCCGGCGGTCGGCTAGTTCTCAAAGTAACACACAATTGAAGCCCAGGCCAGTTTTTCTGACAATCTGAAGACCTGGCAGGGCATGCGATAACACATTGCTATTCGGGACCAGATCGGCTATTCTTCGGTTACCCTGCCTTGGTTGCCGTTTTCATACTACCCGCCGTAAGTTCCAGGAACGAGATGTCTTTACACTCTGTATGCGCTGGCTCAGGCTGCCCCGAATTCCGACAGTCCCGACTCTGGACGCGGCGGGAAATGCTGCATGCCGGCGGTCTGTCGGTGTTTGGTCTGGGCTTGCCGGACTTGCTCGCCACAAGCAGCACTCGCACCGTCACTACCGTCGGCAGCCAGTCGTTTGGAAAAGCCAAGGCCTGCATCGTCCTTTTCATGTGGGGCGGCCCTTCGCAATTGGATACCTGGGATCTGAAGCCTGCCGCGCCGGCCGAAGTCCGTGGCGAGTTTCGACCCATCGCCACGCGTGTGCCCGGCATTCGCATCTGTGAACATTTCCCGCTTCTGGCACAGCAGGCCGACAAATATGCGATCATCCGGTCAATGACCCACGACGACCCCGCCCATTTGTCGAGCGTGCATCATGTCCTTACCGGCCGGCACGCTCCGAAAGTCAAATCGGACGCTGAGCCGCCCTCGCGGAAGGACTCTCCCCATGTCGGCTCTGTCCTGACGTATCTCCGGCCTTCGCAGCGGGCCTTGCCCTCCTTCGTTACTTTGCCGTGGATCGTTTCACATCCGGCAGCTCCCGGCGGCATTGCCCCGGGCCAAAACGCCGGCTGGCTCGGACAAACCTACGACCCATTCGTCGTTACTGGAAATCCAGATTCTCCAGACTTCCGCGTCGCTGGACTGAGCCTGACGCCGGAGATGAACCCGCAAAGGTTTGCAACTCGGCAACGCTTACTTGCCCGGCTCGATGATTTGCAGTCGGCATCCGGCAGCTATTCCACATTTCAGCAGAGGGCACTGGCTCTGATTTGCTCCTCGCGCGCAAGCCGCGCTTTCGCACTGGATCAGGAGCCTGCTCAGGTGCGCGATCACTATGGTCGGAACATATACGGCCAGGGTCTGCTTTTAGCCCGGCGGCTCATCGAAGCTGGAGTTTGCCTGGTCCAGGTCAACTGGCACCAGGACCACCATAATTTCTGGGATACCCACGGCGATAACTTCAACCGCCTGAAACGCGACCTGATGCCGCCGGCCGACCGTGGCTTTGCCGCACTGCTGGAGGATCTCGCAGAACGCGGACTGCTCGACGAAACGCTAATCGTTTGGGTCGGCGAGTTCGGGCGTAAGCCTACGATTACACGAGGTAACGCCGGCAGGGAGCACCACCCCTGGTGCTACTCCGCGGTTGTGGCCGGCGGCGGCATTCGGGGCGGCCAGAGCTACGGCAAATCGGACGCGATCGCCGCCTACCCGGCAGAAAGCCCGGTTTCTCCGGCCGATCTGACAGCCACCGTCTATCATGCCCTCGGAATCACGCCGAGCACGCTTCTCAAGGACCGCGAAGGCCGGCAAATCGGTTTGACGGAGGGTTCTCCAGTCCTGTCGCTCTTCGCCTGACCTGTATTGCATGCTTATTCAGCCAGAGCGTCGATCAACTGCTTAAGGTTATGAATTCCACCCGCTTCTCTTGCCAGTACCTTGGCCTTTAAGACCAGTTCCACGGGATTCGCGATTCCAGCCAGTTTTGCGCTGTCGGCAGCATTCTTACGTCTCTGCTTGAGGTCCAGGTGCCGTTGTTTCCCTCGAATGAAATACACCAGGCTTGGCTGTACCCTCACTCCCTTTTTAGCCAAATCCGCCACGAGCTCTCTGACAGGCGCTTTGGGGTTCTCTTTCAGCATTTGTCTGACGGCTTCTGACTTGTTCCTGGCCTCGCCGTTTCCCCGTTGTCCGTTCGAATTTCGTTTTGGCATTCTAAAATCTCCGCTGGGCGGTTGTTCAAGAAAGGACGATCATCAGGTGTTTATCTTATCACTTTTTGTCGTTAACAGTTCATAAACTGCTATTCGTCGTGTTAGTTGACTAATCTTGGGTCAGGCGCGAACAGGCATGCTTAAGTAACGAACCGAGACAAATGTTCTGGAAACTGCCTGCTGGCGCCGCCTGTCGCATGTCGTGATCCAACCCTCAGCAAGATGTCATCGTCACTTAGCTCGATGCCGCCAGTTGATGAACATCGTCCAAACCTGGACGGCTCACAACGACAATGCGATGACATCAACGACGCAGGATTCAATAATAGTATGACCGAAGTTTCAAACTCGGAATAACACTTGCGAATAGAATGTCGATATCGGGAATGGAAAGGGATTCCAAGGGGTATACATAACCGGGACAAACGCCAATATGCAGGCATATTCCCGGGAAACCGACAAGTCGCAAATCGAACTCGCAGCACGATCTTAGAGAATCTTCCTGCGATCGTCGGCATGAATATGGAGCGACATCGAACGACGGCAATTCCGGAGCAAGAGGCGAAACATTCGTGAAACAGGATTCAAACTTGAAATGGAAGGTATCGGCCGTGGTAGTCGTCGAACGCGTACGTTCCACAGATCAAGAGTCGACTTTTGGCTCAGTCTGCCCGGCTGGCCAGAACCTGGCGTTTGCCGGTCAGGAAGCGGATGCCGAAATTGAGGAGCATGACGATTGCCAGCAGCACGAAGGCGGCGGCCCAGGCTTGCTGAACATCAGTGGGATCGCGTCTGCGGGCATAGTTGAATACATACACCGGCAAGGAGGGTGTGTTGTCGTTCAATAGCGACCGAGGCCAGAACCTGTCGTCGCCCGCAGTGAGGAGCAGCGGGGCTGTCTCGCCCGCGATGCGTGCGATCGCCAGGAAGACGCCCGTGATGATCGCAGGAAGTGCGGCCGGCACACAGACGCGCACCACAGTTTGCCATTGCTTGGCCCCCAGTGCGTAGCTGGCATCGCGCAGCGTGACCGGTACCAGTTTCAGCGCCTCTTCTGAGGCGCGCATCACGATGGGAATCATCATCACGCAAAGGGCGAACGATCCGGACCAGCCGAAAAGGTGAGTCGGCACCACCAGCACGACATAGGCAAAGATGCCGATCACAATGGACGGCACGCCAGCCAGTAGTTCGCCAATGAAGCGCACGCTCGAGCCAAGCCAGCCGGAGCGGTATTCGGCAAGGTAAATCGCGGCTAGCAAGCCGACCGGGACCGCGGATACGGTGGCCATGCTGACAAGCATGGCACTGCCGATCAGAGCGTTGGCCATCCCTCCGCCGGGTTCTCCCGGTGCAGCAGGAAGCTTTACGAAAAAGTCCCAGCTCAAAGCACCAATGCCGTTGTAGAACAGGTAGCCCAGGATGAGAAAGAGCGTCCCCAGCGTGATCACCAGGCAGAAGCCAAGCACGCTGGTCATCAAATTGTTGATCACGTGTTGGAATCTCGGATTACGCAGTTTGGCAGACGGCAGGAGTTGGTCCTGGACCGGGTTCTCTGCGGCCGTTTTCGCATTGGCCACCAGTTTGGTGAGGGAGCGGCGCGGCTTGCGCGGACGGCCCACCTGCCAGATCAGCAGGCGCGCAAGCGAGTTGACCACGACAGTCACGAGCAGCAAGAGCAGGCCGAGTTCCACAAGGGCAGAGCTATAAAGCGGATAAGTTGCCTCGGCGTACTGATTGGCAATCGCACTGGCGATCGAATCTCCCAGGCTGAAAGGAGAAAGAGAGATCTGGGGCATGTTGCCGATTAACATGGTGACGGCCATTGTCTCGCCGAGGGCTCGTCCGAGCGCAAGAAAGCAGCCGCCTATGATGCCGGGACGCGCATATGGAAGTACCACCGACCAGATGGTCTGCCAGCGGCTAGCTCCAAGGGCGAGGGACCCTTCGCGCTGAGAACGCGGCACCGCCTGGCACACGTCGTAAGAGACAGCAGTCACATAGGGCACGATCATGATTGCCAGGATCAGGCCCGCGGCAAGGATGCCGAGTCCGCCGGTTGCACCGCTTAATTTGTAAAATACCTGGTGCAGGTGCGGTGCAAGGACGGTGATCCCCCAGAAGCCGTAAACCACGCTCGGAATGGCTGCCAGCATTTCCACGAAGAAAGTGGCCACGCGACGCAGCCAACCACTAGCAATTTCCGAGAGAAACGCAGCCGTACCCACGCCAAGCGGCACGGCGATGAGCATGGCGATCGCAGAAGTAGCAACCGTGCCATAAATAAAAGCCAGAGCACCAAACTTGCGATGATTTTCATCAGGAACGGGATCCCAGCGCATGTTAATCAAGAAATCGATGCCGACCGTCCGAATGGCCAGCAACGACTTCCAGATGAGCACGCAGAGCAGCGCGCACGCCAAGAGAATGACGGAAAGCGCGGCCAGCTTGCAAAGGCTCTTGAAGATCGTGTCGCCGGCGTGGCCCCGATCGGAGACGCGCCGCCTTGGCCCCGCGTTTGGCAGCGGTGGCGGAGGATGCGGGCTGGTTGCCGAAGCTGGCATCGAGCTTTGCATCTCCTGGGGAGCGTGGCGCTGGTCGGCGGGCATTTCGCAATGCGCATGCGACGACAGCGTACTTCCACTCATTTAGCAGTCCGGGCGAAGTCGCCGATGAGTGGGCCAGCCTGCCCCGTCGGTGACGTCACGGACTCTGATTGATAGCTTGCCCCGTTCGACAGGGAACCAGAGTTTAATTGCCGGCCGTCAGGAGAGCAAGCTTCTTGTCGACGCGTTCGACCAGCCTGGGCGGGAGGGCAGCGTACTGCAGCTCCGCGGCATATTTTTGGCCTTCATGCGTGATCCATCTCAGAAACTCGTTGAGCGCAACTGCCTTGTCGGGCTGCTGTTTGACAAAGACGATCGCCCAGGTTGTGCCGCTGATGGGATAGGATTCTTTGCCCTTGGGATCGGTGATCGAATAGCGGAGGTCTTCGGGGATTTCGTCGAGTGCTCCATTGGCAGCTGCCGTGACGCTTTCGAGGGTGGGCTTGATGAACTCACCCTCTTTGTTCTTTACCAGGCCGTAAGGAATGTTGTTCTTGGCTGCGTAAATCAGCTCAACGTAACCGATGGCTCCTTCAGTGCGGCCCACGTGCCCGGAGATGCCTTCGCTTCCTTTCTGGCCAACGCCGCATGGCCATTCAACGACGGTATGGCGGCCGACCTTGCTCTTCCATTCCGGACTGACCTTGCACAGGTAATCCGTCCAGATGTCAGTGGTGCCGCTGCCATCGGAGCGGTGTACGACCGCGATGGATTTATCCGGCAGCTTCACGTCCGGGTTGAGCGACTGCAGGGCGGCATCATTCCACTTGATGATCTTGCCGAGGAAGATGTCGGCTAGCGTGGGGCCGCTGAAGCGGAGCGGTCTATCGAGTCCCGTCAGGTTGTAGGCAACAACCACGCCGCCCATGACCACCGGGATGTGTACGGCTCCACCGCCGATTTTCTTGAATTCTTCGAGCTGATCGTTGCTTAGAGGAGCGTCGCTACAACCGAAATCGACCAGTTTATCTTTCAGCTTTTCAACTCCGGCGCCAGAGCCAACCGACTGATAGTTGACTTCGATGCCTTTCTCCTTGTTGTAGACGCTTGACCATTTCAGCATCATGTCGTTCACGAAGGATGATCCGGCGCCGTTCAGTCGCTTGGTACCGCCAGAAGAATTGCCGCATCCAAGCGTGATCATGGACAGGCCGCCCAGCATGGCTATTGCGATTGCTCGTTTCATCGAAGTTTCCATCCCCCAGAGTTGGTCGAGCCCGCCTAGATTCCGGCAGATCTCGTGGTTGGTAGCGATAGTGGTAGTGTGAATCTAGCGGCGGCACAGGCAAAAAATGTGAGGATATGGTGAAAATTCTGTGAAGCCGGAATGCCGGTCATCAATCGCGGCCGTCCCTTGCATCCACGCCCATGCCCATTACCAGGACGGCGACCAGGATATGTTTCGCGGTTAGCACGGCGATAATCCCAGGGATGGGCCCCAGGCTGATCAGCCAGGTGGTGATTAGCACCGTGACGAGAGCAACCCACCATTGCCAGAGACGAAGACGCAGCCGGTGGAGTCCGTCATCGTCGTCGAGGGCGGCGGGCGGCAATCGGGGAGGTGCTACTTGCGACATGGCCGATTCTTTCGAGCAACAGGCGGTGACCCGAGGCTTAATCCGTCCGGCGAATCCACATGGCGACAGTGAGCAGGCTTATGGGCCTCCGGAAAGGGCGCAAAACACTTGCCGGCGATGTGCTCTGCTTGGTGTTGAGGGTATCGCGCCCGCGGTTCCCTGGCAAGTTCTGAAGTTGGGGTCGATTTGCTAGGAGATATGTTGCACTCGTGTGTAGAACAATAACGTGGTAACGCCGAGGATGTCCTCCCCTCTTGAGGCTGGGGAGATCAGGGCAAGACCGGCTCATAGCGCTTGGCCAGCGTCTCCTTGCCTTCGTGCATGCGGACGACGAATAGGGGCCGGCGCGCGAAGTGGTCTTTGGTAAAACTCAGGGGACCCGTGAGGCTTTCGAAGGTAAAAGCAGGCTCTGACAGGGTTGCGCGGACGGCGGCGGGACGCGCGGACCCCGCGCGGCGCGCCGCCTCGGCCACCAATAGTGCACTTTCATAAGCTGCCGCGGACTCGAACTCAGGAGGATATTGAAATCGCTCCTGCAGTCTCTTGACAAACTCCTGGCCGTGCGACGTGTAGCCACCTGCAGCGTAGAGCGTAACGACGTAAAGGTCGCTCTGCCGTGGTTCGCTGGGATTGACCAACAATATTCCGCTTTGATCGCCAGCAAAAATGACAGGTGCCTTGACGCCGGCCTTCTGCAGTGCCGTTCTTAGCTTGAGCAAGTCGGGCCCGGATCCGCTCAGGATCAGCGCCTCCGGCTCAGCCTTGGCAACGCGGGAGGCTAGCTCGATAAGCTCCGCTTCCGTCTTGTAGGTCCATTGGTCGGCGTGCACGTTGGGCTCGTTGGCGAACTCTTTGAGGGCCGCAGCGGACAAAGCGGCGCAGCCTCGATCCCGGCTATCCGTAAGAAGCAACACGCGTGTGGTTTTCAACTCGAGGGCGAGGAACTGGGCCAGCTTTTCGCCCCGAACCGTCTGTCCAACGTCGATCGAGAACACGTTATCGCCCGGCGGTTGTTTGGGGAGCGAGGCTTGCGTAACGACGGCAACTTCATAAGGCAGGCCGGCACGGCCGAGATGCTCCGCTTCCGCAGCATTGCAGCCGCCGAGCAATGCCGCCACACGGTTCACCGTGATGAGACGCACCGCTACGGGTTGGAGGTTTGCAAGTTCGCCCGGGGAATCGGCGAAAATGACGGAAAAGCGCTTGCCGGGAAGCTGGTTTTCAGGTCTGTTGATTTCCTCGGCGGCGAGGATGGCACCTTGCCTGGCACACTCGCCGACAGCTTCGTCTCGGCCGCTATAAGCAGCCACCTGGCCGATATATACAGGTTCCAACTCGATTCGCCGGTTACAACCCGCCAACGCCATGGCCGACGCTACGATCAGAAGCACGCGAAATCTTGACGGCATGACGGCTCCTCTTCCAGATCTGGCAATTAACCGACTGTAACCATTTTATAGGCTGTCGCTGGCTGCGCTGGGGTAGTTTCGGAGCGGTCAGCTTGCTCGCAAAAACGTCAAAGGACAGAGAGCGACGCATGGCTATCCTGACGCGTCGACCTCTGTCCCTGGCGAGAGCGGATCGAATTCTTGTCAATGCCGGAAGAGGAACTCCTTGGAATTGAGTAGCGCCCATTGCACATCTTCCCAGGCTTTCCGCTTATCCTTGCCCTTGGACACGTGCTCGAGCGCGGCTTTGATCTCACCATCGGCCGGGGGCCGAGACAGGCTCGCGAGATAGAGTCCCTTCAGGATCTCCGGGGGTTCCTTCTTCTCGGCAAGCAATTTGCCAAGACGATTATTTGGCCCACGGACCTTATCGTTGATCGTGGGCCCGTTGATCAATTGCAACGCCTGCGCAAGATTGCTTTCCCCTTCGCGTTCGCATTCGCAGGCGAGCTCGCGCGCCGGCTGGCCGAACGTCTTGAGGAAGATGTTGTTGATCTCTCCATCGGGCAACTGGGTGGCATGCGTCCCGAGTGGCAATCCCGGATACTTCTCCGGCATTTGGGTTGCCGCACATATTGCATCCAGCAGCTGTTCCGCCGTCAGCAATCGGGTGACCGCGTGGGAGAAGTACTTGTTATCGTCCTTATTCAAATCGTTGGTCTGAGCGCTAAGCTGATAGACTCGCGAATTCAGAATTACGCGGATGAGATATTTTACGTCAAATTTATGTGCCACAAAGTCCTTTGCCAAAGCGCTTAGCAGCTCGTCATTGGCGGAAGGATTCGAATCGCGAAAATCGTCGACCGGATCGACGATGCCACGGCCGACCACGTGAAACCAGACACGATTGACCACTGATTTTGCAAAGAACGGGTTATCGGCAGAGGTCAGCCAGTCAGCCAGTACTTGGCGGCGGTCCTTTCCCGGAGGAACATTAGCGACCGGGCCACCCATGTATTTGGGGGGCATGACGCGTCCCGTGCGTGGCTGGACCACTTCACCGCCGCGGTCGGAATAGATGTATTCCGCGGCGCCGACCGCCTGCGGCCCCGAGCCGGGCTCGACAGGATCTTTCATCTGCCGAACGCGGGCGAAGAACGCAGCCATGCTGTAATAATCGTCCTGAGTCCAGCGTTCGAAGGGATGGTTGTGGCATTTGGCGCACTGCATGCGGATTCCGAAGAAAAGCTGCGCGGTCGTCTCTGCAAGGTTTTGTGGGTCGCGGGCAATGCGATAGTAATTGGCCGGCGGATTGGCAAACGTGCTGCCGTTGGCGGTCAAGAGCTCGCGCACGATCTGGTCGAAAGGCGCGTTCCGTTCCATGCGGCTGTGCAGCCAGTCCTGAAAGACATGAATGCCTTTTTCCTGGATCGTCTTGCGGTCGCTGCGGAGCACGTCCGACCATTTCATCGTCCAAAAGTCGGCATACTCCGGTCGCTCCAAGAGCTTGTCGATCAACCGAGAACGCTTGTTCGAATCGTGGCTGGCGAGAAAAGCGTTCGTCTCTTCTGGCGTTGGCAGAACGCCACAAACGTCAAGATGTACGCGGCGTACAAATTCCTGGTCGGAACACAGCTCAGACGGTTGAATGCTGAGCATCTTGAGCTTATCGAAGACGAATTTGTCGATGTAGTTATTCTGCGCAGGGCTCACCCACTTGAAGTCCTTTTTGGTTTGCAGATAAGTAAGTCGAAGGGAATACATCTCGTCGAGATAGCGGCACAAGATGGCTACCTCGCCGCTCTGCTGAAACTCGACGAGCCCCAGGCTCGACACGTCCGCAACAGCATTATCGCTGGTGCTAAAGACGGTCAGGCGAGTCACGTCGCGGCTGCTGCCGTCGGCGAAATGGGCGATCACCGCCAGTTGCTGCCACTGGGCTGGTTCATTGAGGACACGCGTCCCAGGGAGGACTTGGATGCCTTTGAGCGCCGGCAAATCGACCGGATCGTCTCGGAGGCCCTCGCTGAGCCAGCCCTTGAAAACCTGGGCAGGCACACTGCTCGCCTGGAACCGGAGGCCGCCTTCATGGGGCACGCCCCCCAAAGGCTTGAGCATGATCAAGCTGGCCTGGGGGTTCAGCCGGTCAGTCCGTCGGCCCAGCACGTCGCGAGTCAATTGAATATAGTCGGACGCCGGGTCGTAGCCACGTAGGCTGAGGCGGAAGCCATTCTTGCCGCTGGGGGTCCCATGGCAAGCTCCCATGTTGCAACCGCCCACGTTTAAGGCCGCGACCATCTCGTGACGGAAGCTGATCGGCTGAGGCTTGTCAAACTCCTTGACTAGCAGCGACACTCGCGCTGTCTGCCCGCCGATCTTCGCAACGAGGGTAGCCTGGCCATCCCTTCTGGGCGTGAGAAATCCGCCCGGGGCCACCGCGGCAAGGCCGGTCCCTTCGACCGCGAAGTCGCAAAACGGGGTGAGATCCCGGACCGAACCATCGGCATAATGTCCGCTCACCACGACCTGTTGCATCGCCCGCGGTCCCTTCAGAACGATTGTCGCAGGTATCACGTCCAGGGCCGTGGGATGACCAATCACTTCCGCCCTGGCCCCCGGTTTCGTGGGCAAGGCGCCGGCCGCGGGCAGTGTTGTGAAGAGTGCAAGGGCAAGAACGGCAATGGCTTGCTTTTGAAATGGGAACGAGGCGAGAAATCTTGCATTGAGTGCTGAACCCAACATCGTTGAGAGCCCCCTTTGCGGCAGGTGGAGGACTAAATTGGCGGGAAAACCAGCAGGGAACTTGTAGCAGCGTATGGGCGCGTTTCTTTATTTCTGATCTTCAACAGTTTACTCAATTCCGGGAAAGATTGCGACAGAGATTCTTTCGAGAAGGGCGTGGAGGCCCATGCGGTGCGAAATAATCGGCTTCCAGGGAGCCGATGGGAGCATGATTGGAGGGGGAACGCGTTGTCTGTTCACACGCTGCCCATGGGGGACCGAATCGAGGAGTTCAATAAGGAAGTTGCACGCGTTTTAGATGGCTATTGGCCGGGGCTGCCACGGACGGACTTTCTCAGCCTGGCCAGCAGATCCTGGAGGTCGCGGGGTAAGGGGGAATGCCAGGTCATGCGTTTACCTGTCTCCGGATGGTCGAAACCAAGGCTGGCGGCGTGCAGTGCCAGGCGGGTAGCGCCGCTCTTGTCTGGGATTGGCTTGCCGTGCACGGGCCGATCGTAAACGCGCTCGCCGCAGATGGGAGTGCCGCTTTCCCCAAGGTGAATGCGGAGCTGGTGCGTACGGCCTGTCTCGAGCCGGCACTCGACCAGCGTGTAATCCCCCAACTCTTCCAGGATGTGCACATGAGTGACCGCCCGCTGACCTTGTCCGGGCTGGGTGCTGCTTCCGCGGCGGCCGTCGCCTCGGTCTCTGACCAGGCACGATTCGATACGCCCCGCTTTCGCCCGACCGCGGACGATGGCCCGGTAACAGCGTTCGGTACTATGCGCGCGAAACTGCCGGCCAAGGTTGCTTTCGGCAGCAACGGTGCGCGCGAAAACGACGAGCCCCGTAGTTTCCTTATCGAGCCGGTGAACTGCTCGAACCTGCAAACGATTGCCCGGTGAAGTCTTGGCAAGCAAGCTAGGGAGCAGATCAGCCAAGGTGGGAGGCAGAAACCGCTGGGCGCGCGCGCCAAATTCCGAAACCTCCTCGGCATGACGCATGGTCGTGAGCCCCGCGGGCTTTTCCACAATCACTACTTGCCCATCGACGTACCGAATGACTGGTCCGTCGGCGGCCTGCTTTTTCTCTTTCGTAATCGGCTCGCGGACCTCGAGGCGTTGGCCATGTTTGACGCGCCCTTCTGCCCTGAGGCATGGCTTGCCATTGAGAAAAATCCGGCGCTGTTGCATGAGCTTGCCCACCTTGGAGCGGGACAACCCCAGCCGGCGGCGCAGCACCTCCGCCACGTTCACTCCAGACTCCGCGCGTGCTATGATGAATGCCGCCATTGACTGACAATCTTGCCCGAAAGACGGCGACTGACCGCGGAGGACAGCGGAATCGCTTAGCCTGGTTTTCCCCAGGCGCTAACAAAACAGGCGCGCGGATTGCCTCCGCTACGGTTGTGCGCTTCTCCTGGTTTCCTCCAGGTAAAGCAGATTCTTCCGCATGCTGCTATGCTCCCGGCAGCTTCCGCAGCCTCGTGCACCAGTTTCGCCAAAATCCCCAAACAGTACAACGATGAAGTTTTCCGTTTGGTCGCCTGACGATTATGAAAAAGCTAAATCGCGCGACCTGTCCGGCGATTTAATTGACCCAACGCCGCAGTGAAAATAGCAGAGAAACTCAGCGCGATTCGCTTCCAGAAAAGAGCCCACAACCCCTTGCTGTTCGCCGCTAGTTTCGACCAAACCGATTGCAACTTTCTCTGGCTCGGAGGCAGACTTTTACGACTGGCCTTCGGCCAAGGGCCCCTGGAGTTAAGTTGCGGCCTAATGACGCCGGCCGGTGAGCCAGCTTTGTTAGGGCCCTGGGGGCTGTTGGAATCCAGGCTAGTCGCCAACAATCATCGAAAAATGCCGATTGTTAGTATTCTGCAGAGTCGTCAATAGCCGATCATGAGCATAAGTCTTGCCAGGCGGCAGGACCGCTCATTAAGGATCAATTGGCAGAATAGGAAAACCGGGAATTTCATGAGAGAAATACCATGAGATCAAGCAGAGGATGGTGGCGGGTGGCTTCGCTAACCGGTGGATTCTTGACCCTGGTTACCGCGATTCTGGCGTCGCTCACCGTCGCCACGCGGGATTCGAACGCGTCGATCTTTGATAGGCTATGGGGTTGCCAGGGATGCAAGGGTAACGCTTGCGCCGCTGGGAATTGTCCCTCTGGAGACGAAGTGGGCGGCACGTGGTATTGGATGAGAAGCCCTGAAGACGAGAAGCGGGTCGTGATGGGCCTGTTCAACAGGTACTGCATCCGCTGCCATGGCGTCGATGGACGAGGCGTTTGGGACATCCCTGGCGTGCCGGACTTTACTAACGTTCGCTGGCAAGCTTCGCGCTCAGACGCTCAGATCGCACGCATCGTCATGGAAGGCCGTGGATCGGTTATGCCCCCGTTCCGCGGAGCTCTCAATCTCGAAGAGGCCTGGGCCATGGCTCGCTATCTGCGGACTTTCGTACCTGGCACCGAGGTTTCAAAACCTGATCTGGGCCAACCGCAGAAACCCGCCAACGCACCGGCCCCGTCGAAGTAGCCCTCCTTTCCGTTGAAACTTTCACAAAGCAGACGCCGAGGGACGGCATTGCCGTCCCCGACGCCTGCTTCCTTCATTTCCCTGCATAGGAATGTGCGTAATTAGTGCCCGGCCCTGCGGAAATGCCAGATCCGCACACTTGGCCGGCGTGGACCGCTCTTGCTCGCGCGGCTCGAGGCGAGGCCGGAACCATGCCCTGACGACGATTTCGAAAGTTTTTTCCAGCCTCCACCCCATCCGTTCACTGCGTCTGTCTTCGTCAATTTTGCTTGCTCGGGTCCTTTTTGCAGAGTACATCGGATACCATGCCGTTGGCGACCAGGTCGTTTCGGGCAGTTCCAGGCACAGAAGTTGCCATGTCCCCTGGCGAATTTGTCACGATTTGGCTTGCGGGAGGTTCCTATCGATGCCAGCTATGCCGACATTCCAGTCTGCCAAGGCGAAATGCCTGCTGTGCACGTTGTGTGTTCTCGGCCTCTCAGGGCTTGTGCGGGGCGCGGACGGGCCCCCACCGGCTAACTCCGAACTGCAGACCGCGCGGGCCCGCGCCGCGGCCCAACTCTTCGTGCAGAACTGCCTCCAGTGCCATGGGCCGGATGGCAAGGGAGGTCCGGCGCGGCCCACCATGCCTGACATTCCCGATTTTACAGATGGCACCTGGCAACGAGGCCACACCGACCCTCAGTTAGTCGTCAGCATCCTGGAAGGGAAAGGCCGGCTGATGCCAACCTGGTGGGGGCGGATCAACGACCGCCAAGCTGCCGATTTGGTAAGCCGCATTCGTGCGTTTGGCCCTGCGCCCGCGCCCGCGGTGACGACCAACACCGCCGGGTCGACGACCGATTACGGTAATCAATTGAAGCAGTTGCGGCAGCAGTGGAACGAACTCCAGCGAGAGGCGCAGGCGTTGCCGATTGCCGTTGCGCCCCCCCCACCAACGGGGACTCCAACATCTGGAGCTGGCCGCTTCTTTGGACAAAACTGTGCCGGCTGCCACACCATCGGCGGCGGCAGATTGACCGGTCCCGACTTGAAAGACGTTACCAAACGCAGAGATCGGGACTGGCTGATCAAATTGCTACTGAATCCCAATTCTGTGATGCACAGCGGCGATCCGTATGCCCTCGACTTATTGGCGAAGGCACGTGGAATCATCATGCCCAACATCTTCGGCATGACCCGAGAGCGTGCAGAGACCCTGCTCGATTTCCTTGACACGCAATCGCAAATGACCAAGTCCTGGTTCTCCGAACTGCCGATCTCCGGCCGACCCTTGACAGCTGAGGATGCCGAGCACGGGGTGGATCTATTTACAGGACGCAAGCTATTCACCAACGGCGGGCCGGCTTGCATTGGCTGCCATAGCGCGTACGGAACGCGAGAACAAGGAGGCAAATTAGGACCGGATCTCACCAAAGTATACGAACGGGTGGGCGGCCGAACACCCTTGACCGCTCGCTTGTGGACGCCGGTAACGCCGACCATGCTGCCGTTGTACCAACAGCACGCGTTGCAGGAGGAAGAGGTTTTGTCCCTGGTGGCCTTCCTTGAAAAGGCCGCTCGCGAAGGGACCGAGCAGGGATCGGGGCCGCCGTTGAACTTCTTGCTAATGGGACTGGGGGCAACCGTGCTGGGATTGTTGGCTGTCAATCTCGTTTGGGGCAGCGGCTTCCGACGGCGCGAAGGTTCGGAGAGTTGAGGATGGTAGGCAGCGAATCGAACCAGAGTTGCCTGCATTTTCCCCTGCCGGATTCGCTTTTACGAGGGTCGAACGATGGAGAGCCTGCTGCGTCAGCTTGATCCTTTTCTTTTCGCGGTCCTTCCGTACTTGGCGGTGGTTACCTTTCTCGTGCTGGTGATCGCACGGCGCTACCGCTTGCCGCCGTTTGGCACTTCCTCCCAGCCGGCACCAAAACCTTACAACTTCGGGGAACGGGTCCTCTTCGGTTATGGTCTGCTCGTCATCCTGGCCGGTCACGTGCTGGCCTTTCTGATCCCCGAGCGCGTGCTGCTTTGGAATACCCATCCAGTGCGGTTGTATATACTCGAGGTTAGCGGGGTGTATATACTTGAGGTTAGCGCGCTCGTTTTCGCCCTGATGACGCTGGTCGGCCTGTTCTTGACGGTGGCTTCTTCCTTGTTCAACGCCAAGGCGCGGGCGGCAACGGGTTTTCCCGACTGGGTTCTCTACATCCTATTGCTCGTAGAAATCGGCAATGGCATCTTCGTGGCCCTGTTCTACCCGTGGGGGACCTCGTGGTATGCAACGTCCGCGGTGCCTTACCTCCGCTCTGTCCTGCGGCTCGATCCCGATATCAGCTACATCAGCGCGATGCCTGCACCCATTAAACTTCACGTGGTGGTCGCCTATGTGTTGATCGGCTTTCTTCCGTTCACTCGCCTGGTCCGTCCACTCATCGTGGCCGACTGGGACACGATGCCCAAGAAGGCCGGCAGCCGCGTGACGACGACCGTGCTTCTTGTTGGCCTGGTTTTCAGTCTGCTCGGGATGGCCCCTCGTCTGCGTAGCGCCCATCTTCCCGGGAACGACCAAGGCTACGAGCCGCCCCAACCCATTGCCTTCTCGCACCGACAGCACGCGGGCGATATGCAGATCGCCTGCCTGTATTGCCATTCGGGGGCCGAGAAGAGCCCCCAAGCGGGAATCCCGGCCGCCCAGCTTTGCATGAACTGCCACCGCTTTGTCAGCGCTCCTCTCCAGGCTGTCCGCGCCGAATATGATCTGGCCAGGCAGGAAAAACGACCCTCCCGCAGCCTGGTCTCTCCCGAGCTGGAGAAACTCTATACCGCCCTGGCCTTGGATGACAAGCTGCAGCGGGACCCGGGCAAAACCCCCAGCCCCATCCATTGGGTCAAAGTGTACAATCTCCCCGATTTCGCTCACTTCGATCACCGGCCGCACGTCCGGGCCGGTGTAGCCTGTCAGCAGTGTCATGGCCCAGTCGAGACGATGGAGCGAGTGAGGCAGGTGGAGGACCTATCCATGGGGTGGTGCGTTAACTGTCACCGGGATGCGAACCGGCACGGCGTGGCGGGAAAACAGGTCCGCGCATCCAATGACTGCGCGACGTGTCACTATTGAAATGGGAGAGTTCATGTCCGAACCTCAGGCGCGGCGTTATTTGAAGAGCCTGCCGCTTCGCGACGCCAATGGATCCTCGGAGCTGCCTGCGGACGCCGAATATGGGCCGGACCGGCGCAGCTTTCTCAAGGCGGCCGGCTTCACGTTTGCCGGGGCATTCCTGGCCGGTTGCCACCGCGCCCCAACGGAGGAGGCCATCGCTCCGCTTGTCCAATCCGGGCAAACCGTTCCTGGCACGGCCTCCTATTATGCTTCCACCTGTGGTGCGTGCACTGCCGGGTGTGGCCTGCTCGCAAAAACCCGAGACGGCAGGCCGATCAAGCTCGAAGGCAACCCCGATCATCCCTTGTCGGCGGGCGGCCTGTGCGCGGCTGGGCAAGCTTCCCTCCTTGGACTCTATGACTCGTTGCGCTTGCAATACCCCCTGCATCAGGGGCGCGAGGTCCCCTGGGATGAGGTGGACCGAGGCATCCGCGGTCAACTCGACAGCATCCGGCGCCAAGGCGGCGCGGTGCGCGTGCTCTCGGGAACGATCACGAGCCCCACAACCCGTGAATTCCTCCAGCGTTTTCTCAGCGGCTTCAATGACGCGCGCCATGTCACCTACGACCCTGTGTCCTGCTCCGCCGTGCTCGACGCTCACGAGCGGACTCACGGCGTCCGCGTGCTGCCGCATTATCGGTTCGCGGGAGCCGAGGTGATCGCCAGCTTCGACGCGGACTTCCTCGGCACCTGGATTTCGCCGGTAGAGTACGCCCGCGGCTACCGGGAGGGACGCCAGCTTACGGGCAATCCGCTGCATTCCTCTTACCATGTCCAGCTTGAGTCCCGCCTATCGCTCAGTGGAAGCAAAGCCGATCAGCGTGTCTGTCTGGCGCCCGACGAAATGCGTGCAGCGCTTGCCCACTTGGCAGGCCGACTAGCACGCCAGGCCGGCGTGCTGGACGCAGGCGACCCGCGCTCCGCGGCCAATGGTTTGCCCGCCGGCGTCGTTAGTTTTTGTGACGTGCTGGCCAAACAACTCTGGCAGGCACGCGGGCACAGCCTGGTCTTGTGCGGGCTTCAAGATGTTCCTAGCCAGGTTCTGTGCAATTTCATCAATCACCTGCTAGATAACTACGGCGCAACCCTGGACGTCGAACGTCCATCCCTCCAGCGCCAGGGGAACGACCGGGATCTCGAAGTGCTGATTGGCGAACTTAACGCGCGCAAGGTTGCCGCACTTTTTATTCTTGACAGCAATCCAGTCTACGACCTTCCTGAAGGTGAGAAGCTAGCCAAGTCCTTGGGCCAGGTGCCGCTCTTCGTGTGCAGTAATGAACGGCCTGACGAAACCGCACGTCTGGCCCAGTTTGTCTGCCCGCATCCCCACTACTTGGAATCGTGGAGCGATGCCGAGCCGGTGAGCGGAATCGTTGGTCTTCGTCAGCCGACAATTCCACGTTTGGGAGATACGCGCAGCGTGCTCGAGAGTCTGGCCGCATGGACGGGAAATGCGAAGCCTGCCTACGATCTGCTGCGTGCCAATTGGCAAGCACAGGTTTTTCCGCGGCAGAGCAAAGAACGTAATTTCGATGCATTCTGGGATCAGGCGGTCCACAATGGCTACGCCCAGGTGATTCCGGCTAAGCTGTCGGCGAAGCCTTTCGATCTGGCCGCGGTGCGCCCTGCGTTACAGGCGGCGGGCGGGACGGACAGCGGCACCATCTTGGTGCTGTACCCCAAGGTGGGAATCCCGGATGGCAGCCATGCCTACAATCCTTGGCTCCAGGAACTGCCGGATCCGATCAGCAAAGTGACCTGGGACAACTACGCTTGCCTGTCGCCGGAAGCTGCCACCAAGATGGGTGTCGCGGAAGGAGACGTAGTGTCCCTGGAAGTGCCGAATCGTGAAGGAAAGACAGGATTGGTCGAATTGCCCGTCTTCATCCAGCCGGGGCAACACGACCGGGTGGTTGCCGTGGCCCTGGGATACGGCAGCATCGCCAGCAAGCGTTTCGCCCAGGTGGGACCGGAATGGTTGGAGGCTAAACCTACGCTCGGAGAAAACGGGCTGGTAGGAAGCAATGCCGCACCACTACTTGCGTGGAAGGGTGGAACTCTTCAGTACGCGCGGGCGGACGTGAAACTCACCAAGACGAATGCCAAGCACACGCTCGCTTCGACGCAAACCCATAACGCCATTACGGTGCCTCGCCACCTTGCCCCTCCTGGCCTGGAGCGCCGGCCGATCATCGAAGAGACTACGCTGGCTGCCTTGGCTGGGCACGCTGCCGGCGACCCGGCGCACGCCGAAAAGCAGCCGGATCTGTGGCCTGCCGATCACGCCTACACCGGACACCGTTGGGGCATGGTCATCGACCTCAATGCCTGCACGGGCTGTTCCGCTTGCGTGATTGCCTGCCAGGCCGAAAATAACGTCCCCGTTGTGGGCAAGGACGAGGTGACCAGGCAGCGCGAGATGCACTGGCTGCGCATCGACCGCTACTACTCGGGAATCGGCGCCGAAATGCAAGTGGCCCATCAGCCGATGCTCTGTCAGCACTGCGAGCACGCTCCTTGTGAGACCGTCTGCCCGGTGCTCGCCACCGTCCATAGCGACGAAGGCTTGAACGAGCAAGTCTATAACCGCTGCGTCGGCACCCGTTACTGCGCGAACAACTGTCCGTACAAGGTGCGTCGATTTAACTGGTTCGCTTATGCCCACAACGATCAATTGCAGAACCTGTCGCTGAACCCCGATGTGACTGTCCGTTCACGCGGCGTCATGGAGAAATGCACATTCTGCGTCCAGCGTGTTCAGGAAGCCAAGATCGAAGCGAAGCAGCGGGGGGAGCCGGTCCATGACGGCGACTTCCAGACTGCCTGCCAGCAGTCGTGCCCCGCTCAGGCGATCGTTTTTGGCGACATGAACGACCCGACAAGCCATGTCGCGCGCCAGCGCAAGGACGCCCGGCATTACCAGGTGCTGGCAGAGTTGAACATTGGCCCCTCGGTCGGCTATTTGAAGGTCGTCCGCAATAGGGCTGAGAGCCAGAAGGAGCAACAGCATGGCTGAGGTCGATTCGGCCTTGCGGCAGCCGCCGTCAGCAACCGGAGCAAAGGAGCCAGGAAGCCCTCGAATGGGTGAAGTTTATTCGGCCTTGCGGCAACCACTTGTCATAGGCGACAAGTCACCAGGGCAGGTGAGCCAGGACGTTTGCGCACCGTTGGAGCGGAGGGCCACCGTGTGGTGGTGGCTTGCATTCCTCGCCTCAGTATCACTGCTTCTGCTCGGCGTGACGGCAGTGACTTACCAAATCGCCACCGGGATCGGCACCTGGGGACTCAATAGCACGGTTGGCTGGGCTTTCGACATCACGAACTTCGTCTTCTGGATCGGCATAGGACACGCTGGGACGCTAATCTCGGCCATTCTGTTCCTGTTTCGACAGAAGTGGCGAACCGCGGTCAACCGTTCGGCGGAAGCCATGACTATCTTTGCAGTCATTTGTGCCGGCCTGTTCCCGGTGATCCACATGGGGCGGCCGTGGCTCTTCTACTGGATGGTGCCTTATCCCAACACCCGTGGTCCACTGTGGATCAATTTTTCCTCGGCTTTGACGTGGGATTTCTTCGCGATCTCGACTTACTTCCTGATCTCGTTGACATTCTGGTACGTCGGCCTGCTCCCCGACCTGGCCACCATCCGCGAGCGCGCCCAGCCCGGCTGGCGCCGCCAGATCCTGGCGTTCTTCAGTCTCGGCTGGAACGGGTCCTACCGCACCTGGCACCGCTACGAAGTCGTGTACCTGCTTCTGGCCGGCCTGGCTACTCCACTCGTCGTTTCGGTGCACTCCATCGTCAGTAGCGACTTTGCCACGGCGGTGCTGCCCGGATGGCACACGACCATTTTCCCGCCGTACTTCGTTACCGGGGCCATCTTTTCAGGCATGGCCATGGTGCTGACGCTCATGATCATCGCCCGCAAGGTAATGCGTCTCCAAGACTACATCACCGTCCGCCACGTGGACGCGATGGGCAAGATTGTCCTGGCCACCAGCAGCCTGGTTGGGCTGGCTTATGCCATCGAATTCTTCACCGCGTTGCAGTCTCCAAACCGCTACGAGTATTACGCGTTTGTCAACCGCGCGCTTGGCCCCTTGGGCTGGGGTTATGGGATCATGGTGCTGTGTAACGTCCTATTGCCTCAGACACTCTGGTTCAGACGAATAAGGACTAATCTGCTGGCGGTGTGGATACTCTCTTTGATTATTAATGTCGGGATGTGGTTCGAGCGGTTCGTCATTATTGTCCAGTCGCTGGAGCGCGAATACTTGCCTTCGAGCTGGGGCAGCTACGCTCCCACGTCCATCGAGCTTGCGACCTTGGCTGGAAGCTTTGGATTGTTCTTCACGTGCTTCTTACTCTTCTGTCGTTTCCTCCCCATGATCGCCATGGCCGAGATCAAGGGGGTGCTGAGCTATGGCCGAGGGAGCAAGGAGTAAAACCATGGGACGGCGTATTTTGATCGGCAGCTTCGCAAGCGAGGCAGACATTCTGGGGGCAGCGCGAGCGGCGCGAGAGCGCGGCTTCCGCATCGCGGACATCTATACGCCATACGCGGTCCATGGTCTGGACGAGGCGATGGGCTTGCTCCCCTCACGGCTGCCATGGGCCTGTTTTGTGTTCGGGTTGCTTGGCGTTGCGTCCGCGCTAGGATTCCAGTTCTGGACGATGGCTGTTGACTGGCCCTTAAACGTTGGCGGCAAGCCTTGGAATTCCCTGCCCGCTTATGTTCCCGTTGCCTTCGAGTGCATGGTGCTCTTCGCTGGGTTGGGGATAGTGCTGACCTTTCTCCTCCGCTGCCGGCTGCTTCCCGGAAAGGAATCGGTGCCCTCCTTTCCGGAGGCCACCGATGACCGCTTCGTGCTGGTCCTGGATAACTCCGAGGCAGCCGTCGACTCGGATGTCGCCAGGCAATTCTTTGAGGATTTTCATGCCGTGCGCGCGGAAGAACGGGAAGAATAAGGAGACGCTGCCATGTCCCGACGTCTGGTGAATTTCTTGCTTTTCCTGGTCTTCCTTGGATCATTGGGCCTTCACGTCGCGATCGAAAGGGACAACACGCAGCGCAATTACGAGTTCATGCCGGAGATGGTGCGTTCGGCCGCGTATAGCACGTACTCGCCCAACCCGAATTTCCCGAATGGAGAAACGTTGCAGCTCCCCGAATTCGGGACAATTGCGCGGGGCCGGATGCCGCTGCACTACCGGCCTTTGCCCGAGGATGCCACCCGCGCCGGCGTTGAGCTGACGAATCCCTACTCCGCCAAGGATGCGCACGTCCTGGAGCGGGGCGCGTTCGTCTTCGCCAACTACTGCCAGATCTGCCACGGCCCTGAAGGCAAGGGCGACGGCCCCGTGCCGCAGCACGGCGTCCCGCTGCCTCCTACTCTTCTAGGCGATAAGACGGTGCAGAGGAAAGACGGCGAACTGTTTCATGTGCTCACTTACGGGCAGGGAAACATGTCCGCACACGCCGTTCAGCTTTCCCCAGAGGATCGCTGGCGCGTCATTCTGTACGTCCGCTCGCTACAGCAAAAGGCGGCAGGAGAAAAACGACCATGAACCGTCCTTTCCATACACCTCGAGTCGTGATCTATATCTGCGGCCTGCTGGCTGTATTGGGAGGCGGGGCGCTGCTTACCGTGCTGCTCCAGTCCCCGGAGCGATTCTGGCCCAACCTGCTCCTCGCGAGCTTCTTCCTGTTGAGCCTGGGCCTTGCCGGCCTTGTCTTCGTCGCGCTGCAATACGTCACCGGCGCCGGCTGGGCCGTCGCTCTGCGCAGGGTCCCCGAAGCCATGGCCGCAATCATCCCTGTGGCTGGGCTAGGCCTGTTGGTTGTCTTCCTAGCCAAACCATCGCTGTATCCATGGGCGAGTTCTACGCTCTCTGAGGAGGTGCAGACTCCGCTACACCAGGCGTGGTTTAGCCAAACGTTTTTTCTCGTCCGCGCGGCCGCGTACTTGGCTGGCTGGCTCCTCCTTGGGTCGGCCCTCGTGCGAAACTCGCGCCGTCAGGACGACGATAGCAGCCTTGCCTACACTCACAAGAATGTGCGCTTGTCGGCGCTTTTCCTGGTTGTCTTTGGCGTGAGCTTTTGGCTGGCCAGCCAGGATTGGCTTATGTCTTTAGAGCCGGAATGGTCGAGCACTATCTTTGCGGTCTACCAGTTCGCCGGCCTCTTTGTCAGCGGTCTGGCGGCCATCATTCTCTTGTCGGCCTGCCTTTACTTCCTCGGCCCCTTTCGTGACGTTCTTACCAAGCAGCACCTTCACGATCTGGGAAAGCTCTTGTTCGGCTTCAGCAGCTTCTGGATGTATCTCTGGTTCTGCCAGTACATGCTCATTTGGTACGTCAACAACCCCGAAGAGACCAGCTACTTTACGCGCCGGCTACAGGGTGACTGGCGCCCGCTCTTCTTCCTGAATGTCATCTTGAACTGGGGAATCCCTTTCCTGATTCTTTTGCCCAAGGCGACGAAACAAAGCATGGGCGTATTGGCGATAGTCTCTTTGGTCGTCCTGGCGGGGCATTGGCTGGACCTGTATCTGGGGATCCTGCCCTATTCGGGCAACCCCACGCCCTCGTCCGCTGCTTGGGAGGTCGGTTCGATGCTTGGCGCGGCGGGCCTTTTCGGCCTGGTGTTCTTCACTGCGCTGGGAAGGGCAGCTTTGGTTCCCTTGGGCGATCCTTTTCTGCCAGAGAGCCTCCCGGCCTCAGTAGTGCGACAAGAGTCCGTTGTGAGCGCATGACAGCGGAACGCGACGGCAATTTTCCCACTTCTGGGGGTACGGGGGAGTTGGACAATTTATCGCCATAGCCGCTGGCGGCGGACTGTGAACACAGCCAATGCCCTGTTCCGCCTAGTTCGCTGACCATTGCTGAGTTCGCCGACTCTTCGCGCTTCTCTCAATGCGCCCGCAAAGTTTTCTCAATCCGCACATCCCTGTTTGCCGATACAACCGGCAGATCCATGATTTTCAGCAATGTTCCCTACGGCCAGCGTTTACGGTCGGCTTTGGCATCTGCCCACTCGTGCTCATGGGCACTGTTCGATGTTGGCTGTTTCCGGGCCTCATCTGTCAAGAAAGCAGTTCTCGGGGGTTCAGCATGCGACTCCTTGATTGCATCCCGCTCGGCGCCGTTTTGCTTTTCGCGGGGCTAAGCGTTGGTGAAGTCTATTCTCAGGCCCCGGTCGGTTATCCGGCAGCCGCTCAGGATTCCAGGCCAACGCAAACCGCCAGTAACGATTCCACGCAGGGCGCGCCGGCCTCAACAGTGCAGAGGTTTGCGGCTCTCCAGCAAGATGCAAAGGAATTGCGCAAAGAACAAGTGACTGCTCAAACGACTACTCCGCAGGACCAACAGAAGAAACAGCTCGACCTCCTCCAGAAACAGATCGAAACGCAGCAGAAAATGATCGATTTGCTCACGGAGCAAATGAAAAAGCAGCAGAGCGCGCCGCCACCCTCTACAGCAGCCACAGAAAAACTACAGATGGACTCAGCCATTTTGGAGTCCCGCTCTCTTCAAGCCGCCCGGCGCGACCAGGACATCGGACAAGCCATTGACACGTTGAACGAGCACGCTGACGCGATGGAGCGAAATGGCCCCCAACTGCCATCGATGCTAAAGGAGCTGTTCCTCCCTTCGGGAAACAATGAAACGCCGTTGAGCATTTACGGCGCGCTCTCGGTCGGCTACCAGAAGATTCAGAATGCCACCCCGGGCGGCTTTTATTTCGGCGAGTTTACTCCCGACTTTCTCCTCAAGCTGAACGACTGGATCCTTTTAGAGGCGGAGATTGGGATTGGTTCCGATGGATCGGTGAGCGCGGGATCGTTCGCCCAGGCGGATTTCTTCGTCAACGATTGGCTGACGATAATTGCCGGCCGATTCGTCGCGCCCATCGGCTGGTACAACGAGCGGTTGAATAATCCTTGGGTGAACAAGCTTCCCACGGACGCGGCGGGCACCGCGCCGCTGCTATGGCTGCAAGTACTGCCCGCTATGTCGATGCTCGGGGTGCAGGCTCAAGGTTCGTTCTACCTCGGCTGTTCTCCCCTCAAGCTGGAGTACAACGCGTACATTTCCAACGGTTTGAACCTGACTCCTGCAACGCCGGGCATGCCCACGATCGACGAACTGGCTAACCTTGAGAACATGACCGACACGTTCAGCATCATCTCGAACGATAAGGCGATTGGGGGCCGTCTCGGCCTGTGGTGGCCCGAAAAGGGGTTAGAGGCTGGCTTCTCCGCCATGACGAATGGCGATTACGTTGCGGGCGGGTCTGAAGACTCCATCAATCTCATTGCGGTGGACCTCAACTACCATAAAGGCAACTGGGACGCGCGCGCGGAATACGGCATGGTCTGGCAGCACGCTGAGGATTTCATTGGCGAGAATATCCGTCGCCAGGGTTTCTACACCCAGGTTGCTTACCGCCCGTATGACTCGATTAACAAGTATCTGCAGAAGCTCGAATACGTCTATCGTTATAGCTACGTCGATTTCCGCGGGATCGATCCCACCACCTTGAATCTATCCACCTACGCATCTCCCATCGACGTACCGGTCCGACGACAGCAGAACGAATTCGGGATTAATTACTGGTTCTATCCCCGACTGGCGATGAAGCTCGCTTACCAGATTAACGATGAGCCAGGCTTCCACCTGCACGACAACCAGTTTATCGCCGAATTGGACTGGGGCTGGTAGCGGACGACTCGTCCGCCGAAGTGTAGTGGCCGAGGACGATCATGTCTCGATGCCGCGAAGCACACAGGACCTTGCTTGGTTAGAAACACAAGGAGAACGGGGAAATGCGAAACCCCTGGACGGCCGGATTAGTGCTTGTGCTCACGGGCGTGTTGGCAACGATCGGTTGCTACCATACGCCGGTCGACACTTCTGAATTCGCCAAAGGCCCTGTCCCCTTGCGCGCTCCGTCTCCAGCCAAGGAGGGGGAAGCTTGCAGCTACGAAGACTCGCTCACCGGCGGGCAAATCTTCAGTATGTACTGCAGCTACTGCCATAATGCCCCGGCACTGGCAGAGCGGCCCTTCGCCAATTTCAGAAATGTAGCTGCGCACATGCGCGTTCGGGCGAACCTCACGGGCAAGGAATACGCCAAGCTTATGGAGTTCCTGCGACGCTGGAACGACATTCCGCCTTCGGACGCACCTGAGGCCACGTCCCCGAAGCGGTTCTTCTTTGGGCAGCCCATTCCCGAGCTACGGAACCAGGGAACCACGCCGCCAGCGGATCCTGTGTCTGGCCCTCGGCCCGGCGCGAGCAGCGATCCTAGCCCGGGACAGCCGACCCCGGGCTACGCTCCAAGGGAGGGCCGTTAAACCGGCAGGAGCTAGTCTCGATACAGGAACATGTCTGCCGCCATTTGAGAACTCCTTGGAATTCGCGCTGGGGGTCGGCCGGTTTCAGGAGCTGCCTTCGAAGGAGGAAGCTCCCGGGCGCGATTCAGCTTACTCGCGCCAGGCTGCTGCTTCTGCAAATCGCTGAACCGTAGACGCCAGGGTACATCGTCCCCTCCATGCTTCAAAACAACCGAGTTAGTTTTGGGAGGGAGGCCAGCCATTGAGAGTCCTTCTCGAATGGCCGGCATCGAGGTTGAATCGGGCCTGATCTATTGCACATCTTCGTGCCGATCGACGCTTCGGTCGATGTGACCGACTCGCGCAACTCGCCGCCGAACAAGGGGAAGCGACCCGGTTGAGGCGATCACGAAAAACCGCCTTCTTAACCAGATATTCGCACAATCAACACCAGATGAACACATCGCATTACTAACATTCCCCAATTAAACAACCCTATGGTCAACTTCTAAGAAAGGCAGCTCCCATGGATGCTGGGCAAAGGCGCAAAGCATTTACCCTGATTGAATTGCTTGTCGTCATCGCAATCATCGCCGTTCTGGTCGGCCTTTTGCTGCCGGCTGTGCAAAAAGTCCGCGAGGCGGCCAACCGGATGAGTTGTCAAAACAATCTGAAGCAAATCGGGTTGGCGATCCACTGTTATCACGATGCCCACAACGCTCTGCCCCCCAGCCATAACGCCACCGACGGCTGGACGGCGATGACCTTACCGTACGTAGAGCAAGGCAATGTGTACAACCAGTACACGCTCGGGATCGGCTACGATCAAGGCACGAACGCGGCGATCATTCCGACCGCAATGAAGATTTTTGTGTGTCCCTCGGCCCCTGGCCAGAGCGGCACCTTCCAAATAACGCAGTCGCCCAGTCAGTACGGCACTGCGAACCAGCTGCCTGCCATGATGGGCGTTATCGATTACGGCGCCGTTAATCAGGTCTTTGATGGATTTTACATAGCCAATGGGTTGCCCGTTCCCGCTGGCTACCCCACCACATGCCTTGGTCCCTTGCAACCCAACACGCCGACGCCGCTGACTTGGATCACCGACGGCACGTCCAACACAATCATGATTGCCGAGGATGCTGGGGAACCCCAGAGCTACGTGTTGGGCAAGCCAGATTCGACAGTCCGGCCGCCCGGCAAGAACCTTATCAAGACCGAAGGCGTTGGAACACCCACGCCGGACTGGGGTTGGGCTGACCCCGGATTTGCCTACAGCATCAATGGGTGCGACCCGACGACTGGCTACATCATCCAGCACGATGGTCCACATGCGGGCCTAGTCTCCGACGGCGCCGGCGGCTTCATCCCCCCTAGCGGTACACCAGTCTTCATTAACGGCAACAACAACGGGGAACTCTACAGTTTCCACACGGGCGGAGCCAACGTGGTGTTTGCCGACGGTTCGGTGCACTTTCTCACCGAGAATATGACTCCTGCCGCGTTTGCAGCGCTGGTCACGGCACGAGGCGGCGAGATCAATACCGCCGAGAACGCCTATTGATGGTCTGTGTAAATGCCGTCGCGCGCTGAACGCCAGCGAAGGGCCAGGGATGGCCGTACCGTTCTATCGCGCGGGACTCGCGCAGCGCCTGCTTCTTTCCGTGGGACCTGCGGACGCTCAACGGGAGTGAGGCGGGATTCATGGCGAGGGTCGACCGTGAGTCGGGTGTCACCGAGGGAAACCTCCTTCTTGAAGAAGCTTCGACGAACACCTTCGAGAGTACGCGGAGCGCCCACTTCTCCTCCCTCGCGAAAGGGGTTTCCTACAGGGCAATCGCACTGCAAGCAGCTTAATTCTTCGCGTCACTCTTGACGCGGGCAAGTAAACGCGCGGACCTCCGATATCGCAAGAAATAATTGGCCGATACCTATCTGATCTCTGCCTACATTGCCTTCCGAACCGGGAAAGCACTCTCCGGAAATAATCCGGTCGGGGAATTCATTCTGTGGCCGAAGTAGCCCGGGTCTACACCCTGGCGTGCTGTAGCGTGTGACTCTCGACAGGGCTGATCCCGCGCTCCGGATCCTCGACGAGGGCGTAAGTCGGGCCAATCGCTTCTGGTGCAAGACCCTCCCTCGGCCGCCCACCGCCGTTGTGCGTCTGGAGCTCCTGGCCCAGCGCCACCACTTCAAGCGCGCCTCGGTCCGATACACCGAAGCGCTTTGATCTTGTGATTGGAGGCCGGGGTACGCATTACATACGAGTTGTCTAGGATTTATGGTCGACAACTCATTCGCTTGACATGCAACCCGTGTCATTCAAAGGGCTTACGGAAGACGATGTCAGAATTGGGGGCAAATATTAAAATCTTAAGTCGTTGCCATTTAATGACTTAAACTGGGGAACTAGGATTCGAACCTAGAATCTACCCCCTGCTGTGATGTCTGCGTCACGTTACTCTGACGTTGCAAATCCTTAAAAAATAAGAGGTTAATGATTTCACGCTTCTCTGTGAGATTATAGTCGCGTTGCAGTCGCACCGGCAATGTTTGCAGAAGAATTGCAGAAAACTCGGATGATGCCAGGCACGCGTGATACCTGCTCCTGTAGCTCACACCGTGCACTTTGCCCGTAACTCATTCGAGTTCTTCAAAATCTCTCCTCCGTCCGATCCAGCGCTTGTCGCATGCGGCCTCCGATTCGGCTCGCGCCGCCATCAGCTCCAGGATACCTGGTAGATTTCACTTTGAAAATAGAGCATCGCCCGGACGCCCTGCTCTCCAATCAGACCGCTGCATAAACCTATTCGACCTACCAGTCCGCGCTTGATACGGATGGTGGGCGCGTTAAGCTTGCGGAAGCGCATCACGCCTGCGCGTGTTGGGAGGTCGCCAAGTGCTTCCGAAGAGAACAGTGTCGAGCAGCGATGCGAGGATCCCGCAGAGCGCCGGAAATTATTCGTGATTCTTGTGTAACGTTTGCAGCATCCCGAAACAAGTCGTCTGTAGGGAAATCCTGGAAGGGAGCGGCAGTCTCTTATGACCTCAGCTGGCATACAACCTGCTGCAGCTCCGCAAACAGACCCAGTTCGCATGGCGCTGGACGATTCCAAGCTGCGTGACGAACTTCTTAACCACGCACTGGCGATCCTCGGACGGCGATTGCGCGACAGGCCGACGACGGACCGAACCGACGCCGCAGGAGTAGCCTTTCAAGAGACCTGTGTCCGTGCCCTCGAAAAGCGGCATACATACAATCCGGATTTACCTGTGGGACCCTGGCTGCATGGGATCATGAACAACGTTCTTTGGGAGACGGTACGAGGCGTTCGGCGCTTACCGGCCCAGGAATTGGAAGATCGGGCCGCCTGGGAAGAACTCGCCGTCGACCTGACACCGGACGTTGCTGAAACCGTGCTGAGCCGGCTCGATTCAGCCGGCTTTATGGCGAAGTTACCGAGTGAACATCGACAAGTGATAGAACTGCGGTTTTTCGAGGGCCTGAGTCACGAGGAGATCGCCTGCCGCATGGGAGTAAGTCCCGGTAATGCACGAGTGCGGCTGTGTAGGGCCGTCAACGCGATGAAGGCGGTTGCAGTGGGCAACGTGCGGGAGGACCTGCAATGAACCCAGTCGAGCGCCGCTCATATCTTGATCTCGCCGCCGCCCGCTATCTGGACGCGTTGGAGCGGGATGACTTTGCCGCGATGGAGGACATTTGGCGGACTGCGGAGGCGGACCTTGAATTGGAACAGATCCTGCGTGAGGTCCATGCTGGATTGCTTGAGGTACAGGTCCACGAAGATGCTGCTGCGGTCGAGGCCGTGATAACTACCGCCATCGAATCACATTTGCCCAGTGCAGAAATCGTTCGAGTAGTGGCGGGTCCCATCACCGCAGCCGCCGTTGCCGAAGAACTGTACCGCCATACCCCTGACCGATTGCCAATCGATGCTCACCTACTTAACGAACTATTGCGTCAGTCCGGAGAACCGCTGCCAGCGGACCTCGGGCTATCGGAGTTGGTGGCTTGGGGTGAGACTCATTTCGGAGCTGCGCCTGCAGAATACTGGAAGGTTTTCCGACAGGCTGCGGTGAAGCTCGAACTACGCCAGGCAGCGGAAGCTGAGTATTGCCTTGCCGCGCGCCGGACGCCGCAACCGGAGGGCAAGCCGTGACCCTTGACCTCGGCCGGATTTCGGAGGCTGTTTCCGGGCTGCGTTGCCGCGGGGCGCTCAATGTGCACCAACGCGGGCCGGTACCATTGGCCAGATACTTCGAAGAGACGAACCTTGATCATGTAGAGTTGCCGGTCTTAACGGTGGGCGAAGTCGCAAAGTATTTGCGGCAGCAAGGCATTGATGCGAATGCGATAGGCGATCCTGCTGATGTCCTTGCCGGATTCGTATTCACCGCTGGCCGGGTTGGGTGGGCATTCGTCAGCGGCGCCGACCCAGTGCCGCGCCGTCGTTTTAGTGCAGCCCACGAGTTAGGTCACTTCCTCCTCCATCGCGACACGATGGGCCGCTTTCGCGCGGATACGGATGCGACCCTTTGCGAAGCGGACGGAGAAGTAGCCGATCTAATGGAGCGCGAGGCAAACCGTTTCGCCGCTGAATTGTTGATGCCGGCTGACATATGCCGAATGCGTGCTGTGGAATTGGAAGAGGAGTACGACTGCTGCCCGCGCGGCGTCCTAGCTTATAGGCTGGCCAGTGAATTGCTCGTGAGCCGGGAAGCTATGCGGTATCGACTCCTAGGCCTTGAGGTGGGTGATGGATGACCGCATGGTGATCGGTCGGTTTTTCCGCACCTACGGAGCGTCCGGAGTGGGCGATACGCCTCCTCAGCCGTACCTGCCGTTAATCAACGACGAAGAAACTACAGATTCGCCGGACACCATGGACCTGAACATTGAAATGCCCGCGGAGCAGTGGGCTGGGCGCATCGTCAGCGAGGCACCCGCGAAGACTGGCGAACATCCGGTCCGGTTCATCGACGGAAGCCTGTCGGCTTTGCCGGTGTTATGTTTGCGGCCACCAGAAGGTTGGCCAATCCCAGTGCTGGTTTCCGAACTTGGTGCAGTCGCGCTGCGACTCACAGGGCGGTCGTTGATTCGCGAGTTGGCATTGGTAGAGCGGGTATTGAGCTTCGTCGCCGATCCGTTCCCTTGGGCTGAAATCGAAGCGTTTGCCAGGGCTGTCGTGAATGACGCGGAGTTGACGGCCCGGTTCGTTCCCGCAAACCGCCCGCCTGCGGAGCGAAGTCCTTTTGACTACGAGGTGATGCGCGCGCAAGCATACCATCGCTGCGAGCAAGAGATGTTGAATGCAGAGCGACTGGTGTTGGCCTCGGATTCAATGACACCTACGTTGGTGGACGGCAAATTGGCCGGTCGCATCGGCAGCAACAGGGCTGCGGATCGGCCACTTCTCGTCGGCATCGTCAAGCGCGTGAGCTCCAATCTCCATGCGGAGGGCTGGCGGACCTTGCTCGGGCTTCGGCCGGGACAGCGCACCCCCCTCTTCAGGCTCTCCGGAATCGGCGGCGGCAAAGAGGCCGATATGCCAACTGCGAGTTGGTTTCTAAAGCTGGTCGGGGGCCCGCGACTGGCACCGAATTGGGGTTTCGTCCGAGTGGATGTGCCGTGGGTACAATTCGAACGCCATTTCGGCAGCAGCTTAGGTTTCGTTGGACGTTTGTCTCGGTGGCTAATAGAC
>DATGZX010000170.1:0-5427 GCA_035296965.1 Gemmataceae bacterium | reverse complement strand
GTCGGTTCCCCGACGTGGGGTGGTGCCGATGAGCGGGTGAAGGCAACAAATCTGGCGCTGTTGGCTACTGACCGAGATACCGAGCGCGCCGAAACCCTAATTAACGAAATGATCCAGGAGACGCGCAAGCTCGTGGAGCAGTGACTGGCCAGAGATCGAAGCGCTGGCAAAGCGGTTACTCGTCAAGCAACGGGTCAACTTCTTAGAGACCTCAGAGAACTCCAGCTCCTGACAAAGAAGACGTGCGCAAGCCGCGAAACTCCTCTTCGGCTGCTCATCAGCGAAGATTTGCCATCACCGCTGGCGCACGACCCAGACTACGACGGCTGTTGGCAACTATCCTGGGATCTGAAAAAGTCGAGAAAGGAACGAAGAAGTGGCAGGGTAGGAGCTGCAATGGCTGACTGGACAGCGGAACGCATCGCTGCGTTGCCAACCGCACAGATCAAGATTCTTCGAGAAAATGCAGCGCGATGTGCGAACGATACTGTCGCTGCTCTATGCGACGAGGCAATCGCCAAGCGTGGACCTTCTCGCGAGAGATCGCTTCGTGTCAAAAGGGCGTCAGCGCCACGTACCGATGAAGTTGTTGTCGGATTTCATTTTGTCTGCCCCCAGGGAAAGGGCGTGACAACCAATGGAGACGGCACTGTTTGGACCGGGACTTGGGTCGTTGATAAGGTTCACGCCGAACACGGCTCAAAGAGAGGCGCCTACGTCGCGCTTCATGTAACAAAGTCCGAGCCATCTTATCTTCAGGGAATACTTAAGGACTGGCGCAGAACACGTCGTGAGCAAGAGTGCGCCGAGGGGCGCGCGGTTAAAACTGAATTTGGGGTCGATTTTTTATTGACGCTGACAGACGAAGTTTACGAGTGGTGTGGCGACGGAGCGGGTGAGAAGGGCTATGCGTGGGGCAAATCTTAAAAAAGGCTGCCCCGAGACGATGAGGTTGGTAGCCCAGTCACGTTGGCTTCTCGATAGATGAGCATCCCAGTGACGCCTTGAAACTAGCAACCGAAAAACTCTGCGGACAGCCTGAGGTCAGCCTAAGCGGCCCCAGACACCGTCGTGCGGGCTTTTTCGTTGCTCGCGGACTTTTTAGTGCGCTCAGCGATTTCCGAGACTTAGAGATTCGCATCGCCGCATTGCCGACCCAGCAGGATCGAGGCGATGCCTTCGAGGTCTTCGCCGAGGCTTACTTAGCCACTCAGAAGATCGTGGGGGCCGAAGAAGTTTGGCCCGCCGACCAAGTTCCAATCGCTGTGCTGCAGACTTGTTGCTTGCCCGTCCAGGACCTGGGTGCAGACGGCGTCTACAAGACATGGGCTGGTCAATACAATGCCTATCAGTCGAAGTTCCGCACGGGCCGACCGGCGCTGACCTGGCAGGAACTGTCCACTTTCATGGGCCTGACCGATCGGGTCGGCGAACGTGTCCTGTTCACAAACTGCGACGACCTGCCTGCGGTCATGGACGCTCGAAGCGGCTTCCACTGCTTTCGCGGAACCGATCTCGAAAGACTGACAAAGGACGACGTGGAGGCGATTGCCGAGTGGCTTAGAGGGGCGGCCTTCACGCCCAAACGAAAGGCACCGCGTCCTCATCAGGCGGAAGCGCTCGAAGCCATTCTCGCCGGTCTTGAAGAGCATGATCGCGTTACCGCCGTGATGGCGTGCGCTACAGGCAAGACGCTCGTGTCGCTATGGCTGGCCGAGCGCAGAAAGGCCAAGCGCGTCCTGGTGCTCGTTCCGTCGCTGGCATTGATCCGCCAGACCCTCCACGAATGGCTCAAGGAGACGGCATGGGAGCAGCCCCGATTTATCGCCGTGTGCTCCGATCCCACCGTCACGCAACGCGTGGAAGACGCGCTGATCGTTCATCAACGAGATTTGGATTTCCCGGTGACGACCGATAAGGCCGAGGTGCGTGAGTTCCTCGCAGCCCCTGGCGACGGCGTTCAGATTGTCTTCTCGACTTATCAGTCCGCGAATGTCGTCGGCGAAGCGGCTCGAAATATGCACGCTTTCGATCTTGCCATCTTCGACGAAGCCCACAAGACCGCCGGACGCGAAGGCGCGAAGTTCGGATACGGACTTCAGGATAAGAACATCGCCGCTGGCAAGCGCGTCTTCCTGACAGCCACGCCCCGCCACTACGATGTGCGGAAGAACGACAAGGAGGGCGACAAGGCGTTGGTCTACTCGATGGATCAGCCTATGACTTACGGCCCCGTCGTCTACACGCTGTCTTTCGCCGAGGCTGCAAGTCGCGGCATCATCTGCAATTACAAAATTATCATCTCTGTCGTCACCAGCGAGATGGTCAATGCCGACCTCCTGAGCCGGGCAGAGGTACTCGTTGAAGGCGACGTGGTACGTGCCCGCACGGTCGCGAACCAGATCGCGATACAGAAGGCGTGCGAAGGGCACGACCTCAAGAAGATCTTCTCTTTCCACCGCAGCGTGGCATCAGCACGTGACTTCACTGGAGAAACGGCGAGTGCCATCAAGACCCATCTGCCTGACTACGCGACCTACCACGTCAATGGTGAGATGCGGACCGCCGAGCGCGAGAGGCGGATGCGGGCGTTTCGGGAGGCTGATCGCGGGATCATGTCGAACGCGCGGTGCTTGACGGAAGGCGTGGATGTCCCGGCGGTCGATATCGTGGCGTTCCTGTCCCCGCGTAAGAGCAAAGTGGACATCGTTCAGGCAACAGGACGCGCCATGCGGACAGCTCCCGGCAAGGAGACAGGTTACGTCCTGCTTCCGTTGTTTCTGGAGACGCATGAGAACGAGAGCCTCGAAGAGGCGGTGAAGCGGACCGACTTTGAAGAAGCCTGGGATGTACTCCAGGCGATGCAGGAGCAGGACGCCGTGCTTGCGGAGGTCATCCGCCAGATGCGCGAGGAAAGAGGACACCTTGGCGGGTTTGACGACAGCAGATTGCGAGAGAGGGTTGAGGTCTTAGGGCCAGAAATTTCACTTGAGGGCCTGCGTGATGCTGTCAGCACGGTCCTCATTGATCGGCTTGGTGTCACTTGGGACGAGCGATATGGCGAGCTGAAGAAATACAAGGAGCGGTTCGGCCACTGCAACGTGCCTGCGGCATGGCCGGAGAATCCCCAGTTAGGATCATGGGTGGTTACTCAGCGAGTTTGGCAGAAAAAGGGATGGCTGTCGGCCGACCGAAAGACTCCTCTCGACGCGCTCGGGTTTGTCTGGGCTCCGATTGATGATGCCTGGGAGAAGATGTTCGCCGAGCTAAAGCGCTATAGGGATGAGCATGGCCACTGCAACGTCCCCGACCGATGGGCCGAGTATCCAAAATTGGGCTCGTGGGTAGTAACACAGCGAATGTTCAAGAATAAGGGAAAGCTCACGTCAGCGTGCAAGGCGCGGCTCGATGCGCTCGGGTTTGTCTGGGCTCCGATTGATGATGCCTGGGAGAAGATGTTCGCCGAGCTGATGCGCTACAGGGATAAGCACAGCCATTGCAACATTCCCCAAGACTGGGCTGGGAATCCCCAATTAGGCATATGGGTGGGAGTCCAGCGTGCGCGGGAGAAACGAGGGGCTCTTTCGCTGGATAGAAAGGCTAGGCTCACTGCGCTCGGGTTTGTCTGGGCACCGATTGATGATGCCTGGGAGAAGATGTTCGCCGAGCTAAAGCGCTATAGGGATGAGCATGGCCACTGCAACGTCCCTCAAAAATGGCCAGAAAACCCCCAACTGGCCAAGTGGGTGTCTCATCGGCGGGGATTCAAGAAGACCGGCAAACTGTCCTCAGCACATAAGCAACGTCTGGATGAACTGGAGTTCGATTGGGGGCCATCCGACTCCCTCTGGGAAACCAGGTTCGCCGAGCTTAAGCGCTATAGAGACCAGCATGGCGACAGCAACGTGCCTAAGGTATGGGGAGAGAATCCCCAACTGGGCACATGGATTAGTGGACAGCGGAGATCCAAGAAGACTGGCAAGCTGTCCTCAGCACATGAGCAACGTCTGGATGAACTGGGGTTCGCTTGGGACACTAAGCTGACTGGCTGGGATACCAGGTTTGAAGAGTTGAAAAGCTACAAGGAGCAGTTCGGCCACTGTAATGTCCCTCTCAATTGGGCGAAGAACCCGCAGCTCGGTCGATGGGTGAGCAACCAGCGAGGACGTAAGCAAAAGCTATCTTTGGGGCGAAGGGCGCGCCTCGACGATCTGGGGTTCGACTGGAAGCCTTTCGACGCTGCCTGGGAAAGCATGTTCGCCATACTGCGGCTCTACAAGGAGCGGTTCGGCCACTGCAGCGTTCCCCAAGCATGGGGGGAGAATCCTCAACTAGGTCGGTGGGTGTGTCAGCAGCGCGATCTCGAGAAGGAGAAAAGGCTGTCCTCGGAGCGCAAGGCGCGGCTCGATGAACTCGGGTTCGTCTGGTCGCGTACGAGCTAAGTGATTGCCTCGGCGACCACGTTTACCTGGATCAAATTGTACACATTCTGAAACTAGCGTTTGACGCGCTCGGCAACGTGCGACGGCCGGGTCTTGCCTCGGTTTGAAATTTTCGGTTCGGCGAGGCCATATCTAAACCCCAGCCCTACTTTCGCTGCCGCCGAACCACTCTCGCGCGCTTTACCGCCAGTCGACAACCAAGCGAAGAATGGGGCATAGTTCCAAGGGCCTTCAGGGGTGGGTGGCGCTATGCGCGGGGATTTCATTTCCGTAGTCCTCCTTTTGGCGTTTGCGATTAGCGGCTGCGCTGCCCAAAAAAACGTCTTCCAGCACTATGATGAGTGTGCCGTTGAAAATTCCTCGTTCGCGGCCATGGTCGCATGCGGAAAGCAACGGCGAACCATCTATTGCCAAGAACACAAGAGCTGTTCAGCCAATGGGAACGCTTTCGTGGCTTATGCCGATAGCCTTGTGATCTCGGTCAATCGACACGAGATGAGCGAGGCGGAAGCGCAGCGTAAGTGGATCGAGTTCCGCACTGCTCAACTAAACGCCCAGCGCCAGCTTGCGGTGGAGTCTGCGGGGGCCGCTGCCGCCTCTGGTCCCAGGACTTGTGTGCAATCCGGGACAGTCGTGAACTGCTATTAGGTCGCTCTACCAACCTCACTGGGGAAAACCGCAACCAGACAACGCCCTCGACCTCGTGCTCGCCGTCCGCCAGCGCCTTGGCGATCACTTCATTGGTCGTCGGACGCTTTGCTGACGTGTATTCCTTCCGCGTACCGTGCCTTGGGTTTACTCAGACGCTCCGATCTTCTTCAACCCATCTTTGGCAGGTTGATAAGAAGGGTTGATTGAAAGCGCTTTGCGATAATCAGCGATGGCTTTGTCCTTGTCTCCCTTGCCCACGTACGCATCGCCGCGATTGTTGTAGGCCGCTGCGCTCGTAACACTCAGATCACTACTCACACTCCTCAGATTACTA
>DATGZX010000169.1:0-38901 GCA_035296965.1 Gemmataceae bacterium | reverse complement strand
ATCGAGGCCCGGCGCTCGAAGAGCCGGAAATCGTAACAGCCAAATTCGTACCACGACTCGCCTAGGTGAGGAACGTAGCCGGAGTCGTGGTAGAGATCGATGGCGTAATGGTTCTTAAGTTCTTCAAGGAGCCAGATGCAGTAGTCGGAGATTCCCGAGCGCTTCGGCGGGAGGGGGGAGAAGAATGCAATCCTGGGCCTTAGAGCCGGGAAGATGGGGTTGGACTCGGTGTCCAAAGAATTATCATCACTGGATCTCGCCGCCATTCTGGGTCCATCGCAACGGGCCGCCCGGCTAAGAGGGAGCATGGGCGATATTCTCCGGGTCTGGGCGCGTATAACAAATCTGAGGAAGCCGGGTCAAGATCGGACCGGATGCCCTTGCCGTGCCGCCGCATTGCAATTGCGACGTTTGTCGAATGAATTGCTGCCGGCAAGACTACCGAGCATGTGGGACGAGCCGAATATCGTCCATGCTTATCTTTCCCGTGGCGCCGCGCAGCCCGATTTGCATCATTGCCATGTGGGTCTCGCGCGGCACAGGAATCTCCCCCGAGACGCGTCTCCAGGGAAAGGACCCCTGCCAGGGACCTAAAAAACCATCACCAACTTTGCGATTCTCACCGTCGAAAAAACGGATATACAGAGACGGCCGCTCGTACGATTCACTGCCCGGTACCACATCCTCGGCCTTTACCGCCAGGCTGATCTTGACGCTTCGCACGCGTGCGCCGTCAATGCCCAGGCCTTGAAACGCATGAGCATCCCGGCCCGGTTCGAGATTGCTGAAGGTAATGTACGATTTGCCCTCCGGGGCCTTCGTGTGTTCCAGCGTGGCCTGGCGCTGGTAGAACCAGGCGTCGGCTTCCTTGCCATCGGTGCTGATCTCGAAGCCGCCGTTGACCACTTTCGGGTGAGCGCCATCCGGTCGTTTTTTGCGTTGGTCCTCAGCTTCGCCCGTCATGGGCACAAACAATGTCGGCAAGAGTCTGGTCTTGACCAGTAGCCCATCGCGTTTCTCAAATAGGTAGAATGTTTGTTGGTAGCGCTCGCCGAGCGGAATAATCATCTTCCCCCCCTCGCGAAGCTGCTCGGCCAGCGGTTGCGGCACGGATTCGGGAGAACAGGTCACGATGATCTTGTCAAAGGGGGCATGTTCGGGCCATCCTTTGAAGCCGTCCGCGACCTTTGCGCTCACATTCTTGTAGCCCAGCGACTTGAGCCGCTCAGCCGCCTGTTTGCCCAACGGCTCCACGATCTCGATCGTGTAGACTTCCTTGACAAGCTTGGACAGCACGGCAGCCTGATAACCGCTACCGGTGCCGATTTCGAGCACGCGGTCGCTAGGCTGCGGGTCGATAGCTTCCGTCATGTAGGCGACGATGTACGCCGGCGAAAGCGTTTGTCTGTAGCCAATCGGTATGATCATCTCGGCGTAGGCGTCCGACTCGTACTTGGGGGCGACGAACAGGTGGCGGGGCACCTCGCGCACGGCATTCAGAACGGCCTTGTTGCGGATGCCCTCGCGTTCAACGCGCTCCTCCACCATCTTCAGGCGAGCCTTGAGATAGGGATCGTCCTCGGCCCGGGCCTGGAGCACCGTGAAGAGCGACAGGGCGAGCAGCGCTGTGCAAACACCGCGGAGAGGGTGAGCCTGACACACCATGTCTTATACCTCGTACGAACCGCGGCAGAATTCGTTGCGATGAATCTCTGCCCGCCATGAGTTCGTTTTGATGCTCCAACTGCTATGAATTCTGATAATCAGCGCAAAAAGTACTCCACATGGGGCGCCAAGGCAAGTCCACATGCCTGGGGGCCGGATGGTACTGTGCCGAATCCGCCCACAGACTGTTCTCATTCCGCACGCCAAGCACACTTTTCCGGACGACGAACCGACATCACCCAAGGGAAATAGGAAATTGCGACCCCGGTTCAGCCGGCACTCCTAGGCCCATTTTTTCGGAAGAAACTGCGAGTTGCGCAAACTGCGATCAAGAGCGCATGGTTAGGCAAACAAATCACGGACGTCTGGCACCGCAATCGCAGGAGCCGGCACGAGAACGATCTTGGAACTTCGTCAATCGGGGAGTAATTGCCAATGGCAACTGTAACCATGCAGCCCACCGTTCAGAACCCGTCGCAGTTGAACCACCCAGCAGAAGTATGTTCCGTTGATGCGGCCGAGACGCAGAGTACCAAAAGTGGAATCTGGTCCGGCGATTTGATCGCGTTCAAGATTTGGATCATCGGATTCCTTATCATGTTGCTTTTCAACCTGTACGACGTGATCGCTGGGGTCATTCGTTGATGGTTTCAGCAACGATGGATGCCCGGCCGGCCCGCGGGCCCTCTGCCCGCGGGCACATGCCGATCGTTCATTTGAGTTGCTGCAGAATATCCGAGGCACTGATGACGCCCACCAGAACTCCTGCCTTGTCCACCACGAAGACGCGGTGCACCTTCAGGTCGAGCATTTCTTGGACGACCTTGCGGGCGGGGGTTTCCGGTGTCACGGAAAAGACGATCGGCGTCATGATATCGGCCACGCATGTGCGATCCACGCTCACGACCTGGAACCCGGTCCGAGTAGAGGCCCCAACGCGAGCGCTCAATTCCGCCTCTTCGTAGAATTCGGGCACCGGTGCCATGTATTCCACTTTCTCCCTGTCGTGGACGATGATGTCCGACCGGCTCACGACACCAATCGGCCGGCCGGCCTCATCGATCACCGGCGCCGCGCTGAATCCTTTGTCCGTCAGCAGGGCTGCCGTTTCCTGGATGGTCGCGTTCTCCCGGATCGAGACGGGATTGGCCTTCATGAGATCCGCGGCGTATTCCGCCTCTAGGGTCATGCAGGCTGAAGTTTTGGAACGTGTTGAGGTAGCCATGACGTCCTCCCATTTACTTGACGTGCGGGCGAGAGATCAGGACAGGGACCGAGGCACTGCGCAGCACCTTGTCGGCAACACTGCCCAGGAGCAGGCGGGCGAGACCACGACGGGCATGCGTTTGAATGGCGATAATACTTCCGGGCTGACGGTCCGATTCCTCGACGATGGCATGTGCGGCGTGAGCATTCGTAACGACACAGGTATGGACACGGAATGCGCGCTGCCGCAGCCGTTCTGCCAGCCGGTCGAGATAGATCTTGGCTCTGGCTTCCTCCTCTTCTTGACTCGGCAGCTCCGCCAATGCCATACCCCCGGTCACCGGATCGTAGCCCACGGGGACGGGCGGTTCGACCACGCGTAGCAACGTATAGTCGGCATCGAGCAGCCGGCCCAAGGCAACCGCCGGCTCGATGATGAATTCCGCCTCCTCCGAGCCATCGAGCGGGATGATGACGTGCTCAAAGGATTCGTCTTTGGCGACGTCGGCCTTTTCCTCGCGAGGACGGACAATCAGCACCGGCACGGAAGACCGACGGACAATATGGTCGGCCACGCTCCCAAGCCAGACGCGGGACAGCGGGCCGCGGCCGTGCGAACTCATGACGATCAGGTCAGCGCCCCGCGCCGCGACATGCTCGAGCAGCGCCTCCGGCACTGGCCCGTCCAGGAGTGCCGAACTGACCAACTGCGGTGCCACCTTCGCCAGTCGTTGGATCACGCCGTCCAGATAGACTTGTTCCTGCGCTCGAAACTTTGGATCGAGCGTGTTTTCAAAACCTGCCCTCGGATCCGCGTAGAGTGGCGCGAGCGACACGTGCGCGTGCGCCACTTGGAGGGGGATTCCGGCGCGCCGAGCTATGCTTAGCGCCAGAGGAAGGGCCTGCTCGCTGAAAGGAGAACCGTCGAGTGGGACAAGGATCGAGTGAAACATGGCTGAACTCCCTCAAGCAAGCGCTCACTTACTTACCCGCCAGCCATAACATGGCAAACGCCGTGCCGGCACCCCTGGCTGCGGCTCGCTCAAGCTGTACGCGGTTTCTTGCACAGGAAGCCGTCGACTTTGTGTGCGAACATGCACAGCGCCTGTGCCCTTGTCCCGGCAGACCGCACATGCAAAACAAGCAGCCCATGTCCCCCCGTCTCACGCCTTACTGCGAGTTTGAAACCAGAGCCGCGCACCTACCTCGCAGGCGACGATCCCCAGCAGGCCGCCTACGAGTGCTCCAGCCGTGTTCGAGAACGTGAAACCGAGTAAGCTGCCGACCACTCCCCCCACGACTCCCCAGAGGTGGACATAGATCAGCTTCGACCTAGGAGAACCGCACAAAGGACAAGAGTTTTTTTCGACCGGGATCGTTGCTCCGCACTTGTAGCATTGCATGGGTAAGTCCCCCTTCGCGAAAAGTCGCATTCTACAGGTCCAGCCTTGCCACGCATTATTTGGTGGCTGGTGGGGATGCCACAGTGCTGGGGGCGGGCGGCTTTACGGTCAAGACCGGACAGGCTGACCTGCGCAGAACCTGTTCGGCGACGCTGCCAAAAAGCACCCTGCTCAGCCCGGTGCGCCCGTGCGATGCCATGACGATCAGACCGGCCTCGATCTCCTGGGCGACATCGAGGATCACGTTGGCGGCGTCGCCTTCTTCCAGGCGGTGCTCGACCCGCACATTATCGTCAGGCGCCTGCATTCGACGAAGCGCTTCCCATGCGCCCTCGTAGTACTCTTCGGGATGGCGCTCAGCCTGGATTTCCTCATCCCAAAGAGGAGGGCGGAGAACATAGAGAACGACGACGCGCGCACCAGAATCGCGCCCAAGCGAACAGGCCAGCGGGAAAGCCCACTGGGCACTCTCAGAAAAATCCGTGGCAAAGAGAATCGTGTGGATTGGTAACATTCCAAACTCCTGGCCATGCGAAGCAGTCATCCCTTCAGCGGCTGAAAGGATTGTGGCAAATCTTCAACATGGGCTTCCGGGCCAAATGCTGACAAGTTTAGGAATTCAACTTGCTCCTTGGCGGGCTTATCCCAATCAAACCAAGCTGCCCATCCATCGCACAGCCAACCCGGGTTGACGATTGTTGTCCGGCCCACATGGGCAACGCCTCTTCGCTCAGTGCTTCCGCCCACGACGCAGAGGTTGGGATGGAGGCTATCGATCAAGTCACCGACCAGAGGATTACCCTCCATTCCACCGAGCAGGCCTGGAGGAGGGGCTGAAAGCAAGAGAACCTTGCGCGGCCGCTGTGTCGTTTGCAACGAACGAAGAAAATACTCGGCCTGAGTCCGCGAGTACGAGTCCATGCCAATCAAGGGACGTTCCGCAATAGAGCCGCCAATCCCACAGATGGCGGTGTCTTGTTCCTCGACAAGTGTGGCGTGGGCCACGTGGACATAGGGCGATTCCAGCTCTGCCTGCATTCCCAGCCGCAAGAATTCTTCCATGGGTTCTCCCGCCGGACCGGGAATAACGGCACTGAAGACGCCAAGCTGCCCCAGCGTCCGAAAGAACTTCAGAACGAACAGTGAATCCTCGTTCGAAATGCTCCAAGGAGTCGTGCGCACGGCGCAATGTCGCCCTGGGTCCAAAATGCCGCCCACGAACAGAATGCCGTCCGGCCGCCGCTGATCGACGGCTTGTTTTAACCAGTCCAAGCTTCGCGTTTGGCCGTGGACGCCGCTGCATAGTAGATAGCGTCGCATCCCGATCTCCCCGATTTAGGGCGAAACCTGAGGGATAGAGCAAAACCCCACCTCTCTTGTAGCAATCCGCTTGCCAAAACGCACTTTTGCTCAATGACGGTGCATATCGATGATGGGGGACTGCAAAACAAGTCTGCTGCGAGATTGCGGATGAACTTGGCTGTGCGTTTTCGCACAACCAAGCTCCAGCCGCTCACTTGCGAGATGGCGCCTGGAATGTGAGCCTGCGCGCGGCTTACGAATCCGCCGCCGCGACGGGACGATTTGCAGCGGCAACCGCCAAGCGCGGGGTATCTGCAAGCACTGGTAAAACCATCTGGACCGACGGTAATCATTCTTGGATCGGGAGAACGTTTAGGCAACGAATAATGCCAGCAAGCGGCCGTTGCGTCGCGCCGTGATCCGGCGGAAGTTATCGTTTGGAATCCAAAGTGAGCACCCTAGCCGATTCGTCGCTACGACGAAACGACGGCCTCGGCGTGACCGCTGGCCAGAGGGTCTGCCTTGTTGGCGTTTTGATTTGAGCGCTTGAGTGCTCTGTCGAGTCTGAATTGATGAGCTTTTAGCCGGGAAAGCCGCTTGAAAGCGGACGATTTTCGCGTACCCATGCTGACCCGCCAGAACGCCAGGCGGCAGCGGAGCCTCAATCGGAGGGTTTTGAGAAGGTCTGTTCCCCAAGAGGGAAAACTCAGTAATTTATTCTTAATGACGCCTGGTTGTCGGCTCTGACTCAAGGTGTCTCATGCTGAAGAATCTGGCTCGCTTCCACCTCAATGGGTCGCATTGAGCAGGCGGAGCCTGGTAAAGAGTGAATCTAGTTCATGGCTCGTTCATGCGAAGGAGACCCCCGTGCCAATCGCAAGCCCCTCTCGGCCCGAAGCAACAGAATACGCGCCCTTTTATGCGAACTACATGTCTCTGGCGAGCGAAGACGATGTCCTGCCGGCTTTGACCAGACAGCTGGAAGAGATGCTTGGTCTGCTCCGAGGCCTGCCGGAGTCAATAGCCAACACTCGCCACGCACCGTACACGTGGAGCGTCAAGCAAGTGGTTGGGCATCTGACCGATGCGGAGCGCGTGTTTGGCCACCGGGCTTTTCGCTTTGCCCGGAACGATCCGACGCCGTTATCCGGATTCGACGAGAATGTGTATGTTAGCAATGCCGCTTTCGATGACAGCCTCTTCAGCGACCTGCTCACGGAGTTCGAACTCGTGCGCCGCGCGAATGTGCTGCACTTTCAGCAGCTGCCAGCTGCTGCGTGGTCCAGGAGCGGCGTGGCCAACGGCAACAGCGTAAGCGTTCGTGCCCTGGCTTACATCCTCCTTGGTCATACGCGCCATCACCTGGAGATCCTGCGAAAGCGGCTTGCCGGCGGAAAAGCCCCGCCGGCCAAGCGGACATGAAGTTTGCAAAACCAGCGCCTGCGATGGTCTCTTCGATGAGGGCAATTCAGTCATCCACCACGTCTTCCAGGCGTGAGATCGCCACCATGTCTGCGCGACTGACGAGCACCCGCTTACGGTTGCGTTTGATCCCCGTGGCGTTGGACTCGGCAACATAGGCTTCGCGAGATGTTTGCGTGTCGCGGAAATCGTGGAGGTCGGCACTGCGAAGCTGTAAGAAATGCTCGTCCGCGTTTTCAAGCGTGCCGAGGCACACGTAGGTACTGCGCATGTCGACCACCACTTTTTGTCCGATTAACTCCTGCAGCATGATCTACTCCGGCGGAGTCCGCTCGCATTGGGTACCCGGCTGGTCTGTCTCTCGCTATCTTAATCCTTGATCGGGGCGCGTGCCCTGAGTGACCGCCGGCCTCGTCTGATCTAGTCACCTGGTTCTCCATGCCAACGCCATCCCTGCCGGCTGCCGAACGATTCTATCATGCCGCGCTGGAGCGCCTGCAGCAACTCATCAATCCGCAACGAGTTGCGCTCGACCGGGCCGCGACCTTGTGCACAGATGCCATTGCCGGCGAAGGCCTGGTGCACCTGTTCGGCTGCGGGCACAGTCGAGTGCTCTGCGAGGAGATGACGCCACGGCAGGGCTGTTTCGTCGGCTGGCACACGATTGTGGAGTTGGCGCTGACGTACCATAACTCCATCGTCGGTCCCAACGGCCTGAGGCAGAGTTTGCATTTGGAGAAGACGCCAGGCTACGCCGAGCAAATCCTCAGGAACTTCGCCTTTGGACCCCTGGACGTGTTCATTGTCATTTCCACGAGCGGCATCCGCGAGATCATCGTCGAAATGGCGGAAGGAGCCAAGCGGCGCGGGTTGAGCGTCATCGGCGTCGTGAGCCGGGCCCATTGCGAGCAGGCGCGGCCAGCTCACCATTCAGGTAACAAGCTAACGGATGTAGCGGACGTGATCCTTGACAACGGCGCCCCAGTCGGCGACACATTGTTGTCTCTGGACGGGAGCCAGCATAAAACCGGTCCTTTCAGCACCCTCGGCGGAGCAATGATCATGAACATGCTGCGCTGCGAGGTAGCCCAACGACTTGTCGACCGGGGCATCGAACCGGTGTTTTTGCCGAGCCACCAGTTTGTCGGGAGTCGTAGCGTCGAGGAGCAGCTTGAATACTTCTATGCTCAATACGCACGCAGGATTGGCCCGCTCTACGCCAGGCAAGGGGCGGCAAGCCCGCAATCAGAAGGATCGCATGGAATAAAGTAACCCTTCGTTCTTTCTTCTGCCATGGCAGGTCGTCTCGAGAACAAACGCTGTTTGATTGTTGGAGGCACGTCGGGGATTGGCTTCGCCGCGGCGAAGCGATTCCTCGCGGAAGGTGCCCGGCTCTTGGTTGCCGGTCTGGCAATGGATGAGCACGATGCAGAATTACTTACAGAAAATGGACTGATCGCTTGGCTCGCTTGCGATGCGCGTCAGGCAGCAGAAGTCGACAAACTCTTTGCAGAGACCTCGGACAGGCTGGGCGGGCTTGACGTGCTGTACCATGCAGCTGGCAGCAGCGGAAGGCACGCGGGCGACGGCCCCTTGCATGAATGCACTGAGGAGGGCTGGCAAGCAACCATCGACGCCAACCTCAAAAGCACCTTCCTGACGAACCGGGCGGCTGTGCGCTCGTTCTTGAAGCAAGGTCAGCCGGGAGCGCTATTGAATATGGCCAGCGTTCTCGCAATTGCTCCTTCGCCTCGGTACTTTGACACCTTTGCATACACTGCCAGCAAAGGCGGAATAATCGCCATGAGCCGGCAGGCGGCTGCGCGCTATGCTGGAGCAAGGATTCGTGTCAATGTGATCGCGCCGGGATTGATCGACACGCCCATGGCGAGCAGGGCGGTGCAGGACGCGAGCATTCGAGAGTTCTTGTGCAGCAAACAGCCCTTGACCAACGGTGCAGGGCAGCCGGATGATTGCAGTGAGGCGGCCGTATTTTTGTGCAGCGACACAGCGCATTTCATTACCGGCGTGGTTCTTCCGGTCGATGGCGGCTGGTGCGTCAGTGAGGGGCAATACTCGCTTCCCAAATAGCAATGCATTCTTCATGACAATTCCCGATCCTATGGAAGAGATGGTCACTCGGCCGGACGAATTGGCTGCGTGTTGCGAATACCTGGCCTCTTGCCGGAAGTTTGGCTTCGACACGGAGTTTGTAGGGGAGGACACCTATCATCCCCGTCTCTGCCTCGTCCAGGTCGCCACAGCCGATCGTCTCATTCTGATTGATCCCGTGACAGTTGGACCGCTGGATGCCTTCTGGCGGCTTGTGACCGACCCTGCAAATCTCGTGATCGTTCACGCGGCTCGCGAAGAGGTGCGTTTGTGCCGGCTCTGGACCGGACAGACGCCGGGCAACCTCTTCGACCTGCAGATCGCCGCCGGCCTGGTGGGGCTGGCATATCCCTTGGGACATGCCGCACTGGTTAGCCAGGTGCTGGGCGTGCACCTTGCCAAGGCAGAAACGCTCACGGAATGGCGTGATCGACCCCTCACCGAGCAACAAATCCGCTATGCTTTTGACGATGTGCGTTACCTCTTGCCCTTGTGGGAACGCGTCTCGGAGCGATTAGACTCGCTGGGGCGCCCGGAGTGGGCACGCCAGGAATTCGCCAGGCTGTCGGCAAACGCGGCGCCGGAAGAACCGGCCCTGGAGAAGTGGCGCAAACTGCGGGGTTTGGGGTCGCTCGACCGCCGGCGGCTGGCGATCGTGCGCGAGTTGAGCCGCTGGCGGGAAGAAACCGCAGCACGGACGAACCGGCCGGCGCGGACCATCGTCCGTGACGATCTCATCATTGAGATTGCCCGCCGCTCACCGACGCGCGAACGCGATCTGCAGGTCATGCGTGGCTTACGCCGCCGCGACTTGCCGGAAATCCTGAGCGCCGTGGAGCGGGCCCGCGCCTTACCTATTGAGCAATGCCCGACCGCCGCCGAGCGAGAACAGGACCCACCACAAGTTGCACTTATCGCCAATGTTTTAACGGCGGTGCTTGGCGACTTCTGCACGCGCGAGCATCTGGCAGCAAACCTGGTCGCCAACAATCAAGATGTGCGCTCTCTAGTGCGTGCCCGATTGCAAGGAGAATCACTTCCAGCGGAGTCGTCGCTTACGCAAGGATGGCGGCGTGCGCATGTACTGCCGTCGCTGCTGGCGATTCTCGAAGGTCGCCGCGGAATTCGCATCCAGGACGTTTGCGCGGAGGCGCCCTTTGCCGTCATCGAGACCGACCCGACTGGCGCGGAGTCAGCGCGGCAGACCCTTCCTCCGCCCGCGCAGTCCTAAAGGCGAGCCGAGAGTGATATTGTTACGAACCCCACGCTTTGTTATAAGCAGCGCCGCTTGATAGCCTGGGGCAGATTCCCACTTTCTTGCCGGAAACTCAGGAATCGTGCCTATCGAGCATTTCAAAGTCCGTGTCATCGTCAGCATGTTCGAGGCTGACGGTTCCCTGACAACACGCCCCGGTTCTACATCATCGCGGCGCGGACCTCGCTGAGATATCCAAGCCGACTCGCACGTGTGAAGTTAGAGACGGGAACTTCCATTGAAGTTAGAGACGGGAACTTCCATGTCCGTCTATGCCAGCCAAGCTGAGGCAGGAACTTGTGGTGCGGCTCTCGAACTGGCTCGCGCTATGGAGACCGGACTCGAGGTGCATCGTTCTTCTGTCTTGGACGACAAGCTGTACGCCAAGGTGCCGTTCCATCTCGAGCGAACAGCGCCCCTCTCCGTGGCAACGCTGCCCAGCGTCCGGCCCTTGTTGGATCCCTATTGCAACACCTTAGGTCACCCCGCCACAGCGCGGCCGGGCCTTTTGAGCCATGCGATTCGCCTGGCGCGGCGTGGACTTAAGGCGTTCATTCGTCCCTGGCTGGAACTCCAGACGCGCTTCAATCACGCCACGATCGCTAGTCTGGAGAATTCGACTGGTGCCATTCAGGCCCGTTTCGACCAGCTCGCCATGCGCCTCAATGAAAACTCCGAGATGTTGGTCACGCTATGCCGAACCATCGAGGAATGCTACAACGCCCTCCACCAACAGCGCAACGAACTCGACATACGCATCGACGACTGTCACCATCGAATGCATCTCTGGCGTGAAACATTGGAAGCCCGCATCGCTGATTCCTGCAATGGCGTCCAGCATTTGCGGCAAGAGGACACAGTGGACATCCTCGAACAAACATTCGTCAACGCGCGCCTGCCTGCCCCCCCGGCAAGAGTGTTGGAACTCACCGGCGCCGACAGCGGCAACACCCTGGATCGGACCGCGCTGGGCTACCAGGTCGTGCGCGTCGATCCGGGCCGCTGCTGTCTTGGCCCGCGAGAGGCTGCGGCTCTCCCGTTTGAAGACAATCACTTTGATGCAGTCGTGAATCTGGCAACGCTTGGCCATCTGCACGCTGCCTCAGGGGCCTTTGAACGAGAATGGGTTCCGGAAATCGCCAGGGTTCTTCGCCCCGGCGGACGATTGTTGCTCACGCTGTCGGTCGATGAGACTGGCCCGTTCGGTCGTGCCGTTATCCACGAGCGCGCGTGCTTAGAATCGTTCCTGCAGCCGTTGCACGTAGTCGAGCGCGTCTATGGAATGCGCGCAGGCGGCATCTGGTGGTTCAGCGCCGAAGGCAGCCGGATAGGAAATGCCGTTCAGGAAGATCCTGTGAACATGCTGGCCCTCGTGCTAGCGGAGAAGTCCTGAGATGGACCTGCTGGTCGATGTGCAAGCTCTGCAAACGTCGTCGTCGGGACACCGTGGCATAGGCCGGTACTCGCGCAATTTACTTGCCGCCCTCGTGAAAGCCCGACCGCATTGGCACATCGAGATCGTGCAGAACGGGCGACTCAGTCCGATCGAGGCCACGCGAACTGCCGGTTTACCTATTCTTACCTTTCGGCCTCCCTTGGCCATCGCTGAGCGCAATGCAGGGGTCAACGAACTCCATTACGGCGACTGGTTGTGTGCACGCAAGCCGCGCTGCATGCTTATTTTGAGCCCCTTCGAACGCGAAGGCGTGAATCCCTGGTTTGTTGGCTCCAGGCCGCCGCTCGCGTGCGTACTTTACGATTTAATTCCTCTCATTTTTTCCAATCGGTATCTGGACGACCGCGGCATATTCACCTGGTACGCCCGCCAGCTTCGGCGGCTGACCGGCGTTGATACGGTGATGACTATCTCGCAATCTTCCGCGAATGATTTTCGCCGTTTCTTCCCCGACGCATCGCCCCGGCTGCTGAAGATCGGTGGCGCCACCGAGCCGACCTTTGTGCCATTATCCATCTCCGAACTTCAGGCGACTCTGACGCCTCTCAAGGAGCGCCTGGCGCTCCAAAAGGAATTCTTCTTGTATGTAGGCGGTGATGATTTTCGCAAGAACATGGCCGGGGCCTTGCGAACCTTTGCCTGCCTGCCGGATGGCTGCCGCCGCACCCACGATCTTGTCGTGGTTTGCCACCTGTCCAACACTGCACGCGGCTGGCTCGAGAAAGTTGCGGCGGAACTGGGGATCAGTGCTCATGTGAAGTTGACTGGGTTCGTGACCGATCTCGAGTTGAGGGCGCTGTACCAGCGCTGCCGGTTATTCCTGTTCCCTTCGCTCTATGAAGGAATGGGGCTGCCTGTGTTGGAGGCCTTACAATGCGGCGCCCCCGTAGTTGCTTCCAATGTCTCTTCGATTCCTGAATACGCCGGCCCGAGCTCCTGGCTGGCCGACGCTCGCTCTCCGCAAGCGATGGCCCGCGCAGTCCTGGATGCCTTGGCGGAGCCGCGCGACGCCCGGCTGCACGAACGGCTCGCCTTCGCGAACAGCTTTGGCTGGGAAAAATCGGCGGAGCTGGCCGCCGGAGCCCTTGATGATCTCTGCCATGCTCGGCGGAGCCATTCTTTCGTCCGCCCCCGTCGTCGGCGCCTCGCCTTCGCCTCGCCATTGCCGCCGTGCCCTTCCGGCATCTCTGACTACTCCGCCGAGCTGCTCGAGCCGCTCAAGAGCCGCTTTGAAATCGAATTGGTCGTGGATCCAGCGCAGGCGCCAGTGGGGATCGCCCGGGAAGTCCAATACCGCGTTTTGCGTCCTGACGAGCTGATTAAGAGGCACGCGGCAGTACCATACGATCTGTTTGTCTATCAAATGGGCAATAGCCACTATCACACCTACATGCTCGACCTGCTCAGCCGTTTTCATGGCCTGGTTGTCCTGCATGATTATTATTTGGGCGGCATGCTGGACTCCGCCCGAAACGCGCGCCACTGGACTCACCCCGCGGTCGAGGAGCTTGAATATGAAGGCGAGCTTCAATTTGCCGATTGGCTGCGAACGGGAGCGATTGCAAACTGGGCACTCCATGGTCTTGCTCCCTTGAATCGCCGGGTGCTAGAGCTGGCGTCAGCTGTCGTCGTCCATTCAGGATGGGCCTGGCAACGTTTGCGGCGCACCATCCATACGCCCGTATTCCTGGTCCCACAGATCATGCCCCTGCCCCGACTGAAATCGCGAAAGGAAGAACGGCTCCGCCTCGGATTGCCGCTGGACGCCTTCCTGATCTGCACGCTTGGTCACTTGGGCCACTCGAAGCGAATTGACATGCTCCTGCGTGCGGTTGCTCAATTGCCCGCGGCTATGCGCGCAGGCACGCGTCTAGTCCTTGTCGGGACAGGATCGCCAGAGTTCATGGCGATGATGCTGCGTCTCTCCAGGGAGCTAGGCATCGCCGACCTGTTGCACTTTACCCATCATGTTTCTCTCTCCGATTTTTCCGCGCATGCCCGAGCCGCGGACGTGTGCGTTCAATTGCGCTACCCGACCCACGGCGAGACGTCGGCCGCCCTGCTTCGAGCCATGGCCGCAGGCGCAGCTTGCGTGACATCCGATCAAGGCCCCATGGCCGAAATTCCGGACCACGTCACTTGGAAGGTGCGCACCCCGCAATATGAAATCCCGGACCTCGTCGGTGCCCTGCAGCGCCTCCATAACCATCCCGAACTAGGTCGTCGTCTCGGCGAGGCCGCGGAAAGTCACGTGCGCGATCGCCACTCGCTGGAACGGGTTGCGGCGCATTATTCCCTGTTGATTGAAGAGGCAAGTGCAAGCCGCGACTCGATGGATGAGAATTGGCGTGACCATGCCGTGAGTGCCATTGCTGACGCATGCGACCCGAGTTTGGATGAGGCTTTCCTCGAATCCTGGCTGACACTTCGTCGCCAAGCAGCAAGGCCGCGGACGGCGAAGCCGGGACTCTTTCATGGATCTTCAGTGGAAACGCCGATCGGCGAGAGTCGCCAAGTTGCCTGACCCATGCCTGTGCCTGGCTGCGGCGCCCCGAACGGAGCAACATCGCAGGTTCCCGTATTGCAAAGACGGCCAGGGGGCACTATACCCATGCGTTGCCTGCACGAGTGCGGAGCGGAATCCGGCCTGACGTACTGGCCAAGGATGGGTTAAAGACCGGAGATTATCCAGTTGGCTGAAGGAGCAGCGGCGTGCCTGCCAAACTCATCCTCATCAACAACTGCATGAAGGACCTGGTTGGTCATTACTATGAGACCGCTGTCTCGGTTGCCGACGCCGCTCGTGCCAAAGGTCTGATTCCCATCCTGGCAACGCATGCAGATTGTCCGACGAATATCATTCCTGACTGGCTGGATTCCTACCCGATCCTCTGCATCCACCATTGGCTTGGCGACCATCCTCCGCGTACGCCTCCCGCGATTCGAGGTCACCGCGCGGATCCCTATTCTCAACAGAATTGCACGATTGCAGCCGTGCGCAGCGGTCAGATGTCGATCGAGGATTACATCCGAGCATACATTGAGTTGCCCGAGGGACAGCCTGCAGCGGATGAAACTCTAACCGCGCAAAGCATGCGGAACCCCGTGGAGCGTCCCCTGGTGGAGGAGACGAAGAGGATGCTCGAAATGGTGGGATGCGGGGACGATCTTGAGCCTGCATTGATGTTCAAGCGGGACCTGGAAAGACTCTTGAGTTTGACCGGTTACAACTCCGAGGACCACGTTTACTTGGCCACTGCCCATGCCCGTGATCTTCTTGGCGTCGCTCTGTTTGTCTGCCGAGCCGGCAGCGAACGTGCTCCAACCTTTCATCTTGAGTACCGGCACTCCCTCTTCGAAAGCCCCAATTGGCAAATCGATGCCGATTCTGAGTACTTAAGGCTGCATCGCGCCTATTTCACAAGCTACCGCAATTGCGGCCTGTCCCCGCGCATTCGTTTCTATACGGATACCGAGGAGTTGGCCGAAGAATGTCGTTTTGTGGCCGGGTTCGATTTCTCGGTCTTGCCGATTCCTTTTCGATCACATGCGATCGCGAATAAGCCGAAAGACCCCGCCCAACCCCTTTGCTTCTCGTACTTCGGTGAAGCGCGGGACGAAAAAGGCTTCCACTGGCTGGCTGACACCGTGGATCAGCTCATGGACGGTTACATCAGACCTGGCAAGATCCGGTTTGTGCTGCAAGCGACCATGGGACCAATGGGCAACAGGCAGCCACAGAGCGCAGTCAGCATCGCCCGCCTTCTCCGGCACCCGCGTAAATACGTGAAGCTCGTCGGGCTTGAAGGCCCACTATCGATGGAAGAGTACTACGCAATGGTTTCCGAGTCGGACGCCGTGCTCTGTCCCTACCATGCGTATCGCTATCGGAACTCCAGCTCGGGCACGCTCATGGAAGCGATCGTCGCGGGTAAACCGACGATTGTTCCTTCCACAGGCTGGCTGTCCCGACAACAGCCTCCCGGTTCTGGAGGCCGCTTCGTCGACCAGGCCAGCTTCATTGAGGCAGTAAAGCAACTTTGCGATCAGTTCCAGTCTTACAAGTGCGTCGCCGAGCGCTACAGCAGTCTTTTCCGGTTGACACATTCTCCCGAACGGCTTGTTGCCAGAATCCTGCAAAAGGAGGCGAGTCCGCCGGCCATGACGTTCGCTCAAAGAATTGCTGCGTAGAGCACAGCGCAGAATTTACCCGGCGGCAGTCATCCTGGAGCTTGTTGCCCAGAAGCTCCTGGCAAGAACACTCAATGGGATAGGATAGGAATGCGGGTAGTCCATTTTTACCCCTGGGGCTGCTTTTACCCGGCATCGTGTGGGGCCGATACTTCTGCAGTCCATCAGCTCGAGTACCTTCGCGAGAGAGGTTGGCGAGTGGACTGCCTAGTGGGTTGGCTTCCCAGCAATGCCTCTGCCTTGCACGAGTTTCGGGAGCAGTATTCATGGGTAAACCGGATTACCTTCCTCGATATACCGCCTTTGGTTTCGTACAGTATGGAGGGAATTCTGGCCGCCTATTGCAAGATCAGGGCCTCGCCGGTCCTTGCTAGAGCCTTGCTCGAACCTCCGGACCTCTTCTTCGCAAACTACTTCTTCAGCGCGCCGATGCTCGATCTCTTGCCGGCTCGGTGCAAGAAGGTCCTGGAAACACACGACTTGTGGACACATCAGTTCCTCGCTCAGGAACACCACTTCGCCCCCGACGCGCCTCCCGATCCTCTGGAGCCAGTCCGTAAACGCTACCTCTTCCAGTTCGAGACCAGCGTGTACAACTTGTATGATGCCGCGATTATGTGCCAACCGGAAGAACTAGCTGAGGCGCGGGCTACCCAGAATGCCAATTTCCACTACGTGCCCAGGATGCATCCACTTGCCGAGCAAGCCGCGCACCAGAAGACGGAGCAACCGATTGACCTTCTGTTTGTCGGCAGCGACAATTACTTCAACCAGGATGGGATCAATTGGTTCCACCGCCATGTGTACGAGCCATATCTGAGCGCGCAGCGCGTGAGGCTCTCCCTGGTCGGCCGGATCTGCGAGCAGGTAAAGTTCGACGGGCAGAATGTTTGCAAGATGGGTCTCATCCGAGGAGGAATCGAGGAACTCCGAAAGGTCTATGACCTGGCCAAGCTGGTGATCGTCCCCATGCGCAAGGGCACAGGCGTTTCGATCAAGACCCTGGAAGCGCTCGGGATGGGATGTGCGGTCGTCTCGACCCCGGTGGGCGCCCGCGGGCTTCGCCATGCCGAGGAGGCCATGGTCTGCCTGGATATGGAAGCCGATCCCAAGGCGACGGCAGACCGGATCCTCCGGCTCCTGGCCTCGGATACCGAGCGGCATGCTTGGGAAATTGCTGCTCTCTCCTACATGCGCAAGCATCATAGCCGCGAGGCCTTCTACAGAAGCATGGACACTGTGATGGAATCCGTTGGTTTCTCCCCAAACGCGAAGGGTTAAACAGCGGCGATCGTTCAGCCTTATCCTTTTCCGGACACCTTCGATGTACGACATTGCAATTATCGGCGGAGGCGTCGTCGGCATGGCCACGGCGCTAGCGCTCGCGTCGGACTACCGCGTCTCGCTCATCGTCTTGGAAGCCGAAGACCGACTTGCCGCTCATCAGTCGGGCAACAACAGCGGCGTTATCCACTCAGGGCTGTACTACAAGCCCGGTTCCCTGAAAGCCAGTAATTGCATTGCGGGCCGCGAGGCTCTGTATCGCTTTTGCGAGGAACACGGGATTCGGCACGAACGCTGTGGCAAGATCGTGGTGGCGACTCACGAGGGGGAGCTGCCGGCACTTGAGACCTTAGCGCAGCGAGGCGCGGCCAACGGCCTGCAAGGCCTGCAGCGCCTCACCGCAGCAGAAATCAAAGAGTTCGAGCCTCATGCCGCAGGAATTGCAGGCTTGTTTGTCCCGCAGACTGGAATCGTCGATTACATCCAGGTAACGGAGAAGTATGCCGACCTCTCTCGGGCTGCGGGAGCCACGATTCGAATTCAAACGCGCGTGCTCCGGTGTCAGCGGGCATCCGTCGGTCTCGTCTTGGAGACCTCGAATGGCGATATCACCTGTCGAAATGTCATCAATTGTGCCGGTCTTTATGCGGATCGAGTGGCGCGGATGTGCGGCGTCGATCCCAAGGTGCGGATCGTGCCCTTCCGAGGGGAGTATTACCAATTGGTGCCGGCGCGTTGCTCGCTTGTTCGCAACTTGGTTTATCCTGTGCCCGACCCCCGGTTTCCCTTCCTCGGCGTTCACTTCACCCGCATGATTCGTGGCGGCGTGGAAGCAGGACCAAATGCCGTTCTTGCACTGAAGCGCGAGGGCTATCGACGGGGCAGCTTCTCCTTTCGCGATGCGCTGGAAATGGCCAAGTATGCGGGATTCTGGCGGATGGCGTGGAAGTACTGGAGAACCGGCGCAGGCGAGTTTTTCCGTTCGCTCAGCAAGCGCGCTTTTGTCACAGCGTTGCAGAAACTAATTCCCGAACTAGGCCTCGACGACATTCAGCGCGCTGGGGCTGGAGTTCGCGCGCAAGCTCTTGATCAGGACGGGAATCTTGTCGACGACTTCCGCATCGTCGAGGTGGAGCGCATGATTCATGTGCTGAATGCCCCGTCGCCGGCGGCTACGGCGAGCATCAGCATTGGCCGTACTATTTCGAAAATGGCCGCTGCCAACTTCCGGCTCGAAGCCCTGGAACGCCACTGCTCCGTCTGAGTCATGGCCGCGTCTTGTCAGAGAAACTATCCATCGCGACCTACCTGCTTATTCCACGCCGCTACCCCATGCCCGCCCCATTCGCCTCGCTCATTTTGCAGGCGCAGATTCTCGGCCTCCTCCGTTTCCGCCAAGAGGGCTTACTGCCCCAGGCAACTGCTCTTGCAGCCGGGTTGCAGATTCTTATACTTCGTCCGGCACCTCGGAGACTTTCTCGCTTCCTCATCGTTGCTCAGGTTGTCGATTCCGCTGCTTTGGTTTGCCTGGACGCAGTCTTTTCTGATTCCAGGCCAAGGAGAATGGCCCGATGGGAGCAAGGGTTTTGATCACAGGCGGCGCCGGCTACATCGGCTCCGTGCTGACTCCGCTGCTGCTCAACGAGGGACATCACGTCACGGTCCTGGATAGCTTTCTTTTCCGGCAGACGAGCCTGGCGGATTGCTGCGCGCAGGAAAACTTCACCGTCATTCGCGGAGATTGCCGAGATAAGGCGACCATGCGCCGGTTGGTCCAGGAAACGGACATTATCATTCCCTTGGCCGCAATTGTCGGCGCCCCCGCTTGCAAGGCGGATCAGACTGCGGCGATCTCAACTAATCTGGACGCGATCAAGCTGCTGCTCTCATTCCGGTCTCGTTCGCAACGGATCATCTACCCGACGACAAACAGTGGTTACGGCATCGGGGAGAAAAACAAGTTCTGCACGGAAGAGTCGCCCCTACGGCCGATTTCGCTCTATGGCGTAACCAAGGTCGAGGCGGAGCGCGCTGTCCTCGATGCGGGCAACGCGATCACGTTTCGCCTGGCCACCGTCTTCGGGATGTCGCCCCGCATGCGGATTGATTTACTCGTGAATGACTTCGTTTACCGCGCGCTTCATGATAGGACGGTCGTGGTCTTCGAGGGGCATGCCAAGCGCAACTACATTCACGTACGCGACGTTGCGCGGGCGTTCCACCACGCGATTTCGGATTTCGAGCGCATGAAGGACCAGCCCTACAACATTGGCCTCAGCAACGCCAACCTTTCCAAGCTCGAGCTATGTGCCAAAATCCGTGAACAATTTCCCGGCTTCGTGTTCCTCGAGGCGCCGTTCGGTGAAGATCCCGACAAACGGGACTACATCGTCTCCAATGACAAGATCGAACGGACGGGCTTTAAGCCTCTGTTTACTCTTGAAATGGGCATCAGGGAATTGGCAAAGGGCTACACCATCCTCAACAATCAGAAATACGGCAACATCTAAAGAGTGGTCGGGCCCCCACGATCGTGGATTGCCATTCCAGGAAATCTGCCATGAATGCCAAGCGAATTGTTGTCACCGGCTCCAGCGGCTTTCTCGGCCGCCATCTTACTCCCCTGCTGCAAGCGCGTTACGGCGCCCAAAATGTGGTTGCTCTGACCAGTCGAGATTACGATTTGCTCGAGCAGCAACAAGTCCGGCGTCTTTTTGCGGAACTCAAGCCGGAGATTTTAGTCCACTTGGCAGCCTACTCGGGAGGGATCGGCGCCAATCAGGCATTCCCTGCGGATTTCTATTATCGCAACACCGTTCTGACCACCCTGGTCTTTCATGAAGCAGCGCGCAACGCCGTCAAGAAACTGATTTACCCGATGGGAGGGTGCAGCTACCCGGCAACCGCGTCATCTCCCATCGATGAAGAACAGATGTGGAACGGTTTTCCACAGGCCGAAAGCTCTGGCTATTCCACAGCCAAGAAGATGGGCATCGTGGCCAGCAGGTGCTACCGCCAGCAGTATGGTTTCAATTCGGTGGTCATCATCCCGGGCAACATGTACGGTGAGTACGACAATTTCCGGACAAGCGAGTCCCATGTGATCCCAGCCATGATCCGGCGTTTTTACGAAGCCAAGCGTCGCAAAGTCAACGAGATCGTGATATGGGGCACCGGCGAGGCAGTGCGCGACTTCGTTTATGCCGCCGACGTAGCTGCCGTTTTCCCGCATTTCATCGAAAACTACAACTCCAGCGAACCAGTCAATATTTCGTCAGGGACGCGAACGTCGATTCGAGAGTTGGCTGAAACTATCAAGGAGCAAATGCAGTTCCCTGGCACCATTCACTGGGATACGTCTAAGCCCAATGGGCAAATGGTCAAGATCTTTGACGTGGCCAGACTCCGGGGCCTGGGTCTGTCTTGTAGTACTCCCTTGCAGAAGGGACTGCAGAAGACGATTTCCTGGTTCTCATCCCATTATGAGACCCGTGGCGACGGTATTCGCTTGTGAGGGCCCCACAATGATTGGCATCATTGGCGGAAACGGTTTTGTCGGTTCGGCGTTCGTCCGCCATTGCCAACGCGTCGGTCTTGCGCATGCGACCATCGATCGGGAGAACTATATCGCGATGGTGGGAAGAGAGTGGGACATTCTCATCAACGCGAATGGCAATTCCAAGAAGTTTTTGGCGAACGAAGAGCCGCTGGAGGAGTTCGATGCGAGCGTGCGCAGCGTGCGCAGAAGCTTGCAGGATTTCCGCGCCGGCTGCTATGTCCATCTGTCAACGTGCGATATATATCCCAATTGCTCGTCACCAGCAGCCACCCGGGAAACTGGCGAGCCGGATGTCGCCAAACAGAGTACGTACGGCTTTCACAAGTATCTTGCAGAGCAATGCGTCCGGCACGCGGCCGGCCGCTGGCTGATCTTCCGCATGGGAGGATTCGTGGGCCATGGCCTGAAAAAGAATCCAATCCATGACATCCTGCACGGGCAGCCACTTTGGCTTGACCCAGGCAGTGAATTGCAATTCCTGAATACCGACGATGCGGCTGGCATGATATTTCGCATTCTGGAGAGTGGCATCCACCACGAGATCGTCAATTTGTGCGGCTCGGGCGTCGTCGCCCTTTCTGAAGTCTTGAGCCTGGTTTCTCGTCCCGTCGCCATAAGGCCGAACAGCCCGCGCGTTCGCTACGAAGTTTCTATAGAAAAGCTGGCCGGGCTTACATGGGTGCCGGACACACGCAAGACTGTTCTCTCGTTTGTAACTTCTGAACTGGTTCGCCAAGCTACGGTCGACAACGCCGCTTAGCCGGCAATGTGCGCCAGAGATGACGCGCTCGGAGATGTCCAGTGAGAGCGAAGTTCTTGCTCCTCAACAATGGCCTGAAGGATCTCTTGGGCCACTACTACGAGAGTTCCATTTCCGTGGCGGAAGCAGCTCGGGCCATCGGCTTATTGCCTGCGTTGGCAACACATGTTTCGTGCCCGACAGACATTCTCCCTGAATGGATTCATGCCTATCCTCTGTTCCGCGTCGATCATTTTGGAGTCGATGCTGCACAGGTGGCTCCGGAGATCCCGGGTCTGCGCGCGGATCCCTACGCCCAGGGCAGGTTGACAATCGAGGATGTGTGCAGCGGCAAGGCGACTGTCGAGGATTATGTCCGGGCGCATGTCGAACTTCCGGAGAGCGCGGCCGCCACGCATAGCACGTTGACAGACAGCAGCTTGCAACATCCAGTCGAACAGACCCTTAGCCAGGAGACTGTGAGGGCGCTGACAGACGTTGCTTGCCTGGCCGACATCGAACTGGCCATGATATTCAAGCAAGACCTGGAGCGATTTCTCAGCCTTGTTGGGATCAGCCGCGCGGACCACGTATTTCTGCCCACGGCCCATGGACGTGATTTGCTCTCGGCAGCGCTCGTTGTCCGCAGGTTCGGCGAGGAGTTTGCTCCGACCTTTCATCTGGAATTCCGGCATTCTGTCTTCCTGGCCGACCCCGTCGCTCATCCAGTTCAAGATCGACCCTATCTTGCGCAGCACCGGGCCTATTTTGCTGCTTATGCCAAGGCAGGTCCGTCGGCGCGGATTCACCTCTATACGGATACGGAGGAGCTGGCCCAGGAATACCGGGCGCTCAGCGGATTTCATTTTGAGGTTCTGCCGATCCCGTTCCGCTCAAATTCAATCCTGTCTGGGCAAAGGTCGGCAGGGCATCCACTCTGCTTTGCCTATGTCGGCGAGGCTCGTGACGAAAAGGGATTTCACTGGCTTCCCGATGCAATCGATGCCCTCATGCCGGACTACATTATCCCCGGCAAGATGTGTTTCCGCATTCAAACGACGCTTAGGCAGCCGGCCATTCACCAGCCGCTGAGCGCCAACTGTTTGCCGCGGCTTCTGAACTACGATCCAAAGCATGTCAACCTTGTCGGCCTGGGTAGTCCGCTGTCCATGACCGATTACTATCGAACTCTTTCGGATTCCGACGTGGTGCTCTGCCCGCATCATGCTTACCGCTATCGCAACTCCAGCTCCGGAACCCTGATTGAGGCGATCGTCGCTGGCAAGCCTACGATCGTTCCCATCCACGGCTGGATGGCGCGCCAGCAGCCTCCGGGAGCGGGAGAGTGCTTTCAAGACCAGCGGACATTCGTGGAGGCGATTAAACGCGTGTGTGACAATTACGAGCAATACTGGCGCTGCGCCCAAGCTTATCGACGGATGTATCGCTTCCACCATGCCCCAGAGACACTGATTCGCAGATTGGTCGGATGCGGCAGCGGCACTCGGATGAAGGTTGGAGCCCCAGGATTGGTTGCCTAGGGATTACCTGGCGAAGGACGAACTATGCGCGTCATTCATTATTATCCCTGGGGTTGCTTCTATCCCAGCTCGTGCGGGGCCGACACCACTGCCGTCCGTCAGCTCGAATACCTCCGCGAGAGAGGCTGCCAGGTCGAATGCCTCATAGGCTGGTCATCGCAAAGCTCCAGCATCGTAGAGCGTTTTCGTTCGCATTATGATTGGTTGGATGAGATCACCTTCCTGGATGTGCCACCTGTCCGCGCCTTCACCTTCGAATGGGTTTTGTCCGCCTACTGTCAGCTCAAGTCGTCGCCCGATCTGCAACGTGCCCTGGCGGCACCTCCTGACCTGTTCTTCGCGAATTATTTCTTCTCTGCGCCAATGCTTGATTTGTTACCTACATCCAGCATGCGCATACTCGAAACACACGACATCTGCACAGATCAGTTTCTGTCCCAGGAGCTCGCTGCCGGACACCAGGATGGGACTCCACCCAACCCACTGAATCCTGCGCGTAGGGATTACCTCTTTCGCCTTGAAACAAACTTGTTCAACCTTTACGACGCAACCCTGATGGTACAACCCGAAGAGCTTCGGATGGTACAGGCCGCCAAGGTGCGCAACGCACACTACATTCCCAGAATGTGTCCGACGGAACCTGCCCCAGGCGCAAGGCGGCACGCCCAGCATGCTTACGACATTCTCTTTGTTGGCAGCGACCACATTCCCAATCGCAAAGGCATCAACCGGTTCCTGACGCACGTGTACCAGCCCTTTTTGAGCAAGCACAAGATACGGATGGCCATCGTGGGCCGGGTCTGCGATCACGTGAAATTTCATTCCCCCTATGTTGACATGCTTGGAGTCGTGAATGCACCTCCGCACGCCCTCAAGGACGTCTACTATGCTTCGAAGCTCGTAGTCGTTCCGATCCTTGAAGGCACGGGGATTTCCATCAAGACGTTGGAAGCACTGGCAATGGGGCGAGCCGTCGTGACGACGCCAGTAGGTGCTCGGGGTTTGGAAGATCCGTCGCAGGCCTTGGCTTGCGTGGACATGCAGGGGGCGCCAGAGTCCATGGCAGAGAAAATCCTACATCTTCTGAACTGCGATCAGGCACGCACGGGACTGGAAGAGCAAGCGATTGATTACATGGAGAAGCATCATAGCCGGGCGGCATTCTTCGCCGCCATGGACCGGATGATGCAGTCCATCGGCTTGCATCCTTTTGCTAATTGACGTACATACGTTTCTGCATGTACGTGCAAGTGCACTGTTTTGGCGAGAAGCCCAGCTTGTCGGGTTTGTCCTGAAAGATGACGAAAGCCAGCTAAACTAGGCAAGATATTGAGTGCCGGAGCCATTGCTGCCCGGGGAGATGCATATGGTACGAGCAGTTTTTCGCACGATCAAGCGGTTCGTCGCCCGCCACACCGGTATTGTGCGCATGTACCATGAGCATATGCGCATGCAGAATTCCATGGACGCGCTCAATGCTCAGGTCAACGAATGCTTGAGCCAGCTCAGGGAAGTGGCGCTGGCAACACAGCGCCGAGCAGACCAACAAACGACTGTTCTGAGCGCGTTGGCCGAACTATCAGGCCGAATGTTTGAGGAGCAACTAGACGCCAAGGCACGCTATCCGGAAATCCAGTATAGCCTTGGCGAAATTCATCGGCTTGTGGAGCGCGGAGAGCATCTATCAGCAGAAGTTGGAAAGTTTGAGGCAAATGCGAAGGTTGGGGCGCATCCCGCGGAATATCCAAGGGGCCCGGTGCAGGAGCTGGGCGGCACCAATGGGGAGGTTGGACGAGCTCGGCCCGCCGCATGAATTCTGGCGAAATGAACCTGGTGGCCGCCAGACATTCGAATCGGCAAGATGGACCGGTCGCTGCTCATCTCCAGCAAAAGGCCAGCAAGAGCGCTCGCGCCAAGGGCGCGTCGTGCCGGTCGCAGTTCTCAGGCAGCTTCCTTCTTCGCACCGTAGCGTGCCCGCGTTTCCTCTAACAATTCTGCAATCCTCGGTTTGATACGCTCGAAGAATTTTCCGGAGTGCTCCTCACGGAGATAGCGGAAGGTGCGCGGACAGAAACTTTCCCGCAAAAGTTCGTAAAGCGCGTGCAACTGCTGGAGAAAATCCGCGTGGGGTCGGAGGAATGCGGGCATTTCGCCGGTAGCGACCGCGGATTTCTTGTATCGGTCAGCTATCATGCCGGCTGGAATGTCTACTGAGATTCCGAGGATTCCGGCTGCGTTGTTCATCATTTCCGGCGAGAACCAGTCGAAAAACGTGACGTAGGTGTTCTCGAATGCCAGGTAAATGTCGATTTGGAAATCCACCGAGAGCAACCAACACTCGAAGAGTGCCACCATGGTGCGATCGGGGAATTTCTTTTTCATCGACCAGATCACCTCTGCGGGCGCCCGCATCGTTAAGAAGTAGGTGGATCCATAAAAGTATCTCGAATAGAAATCGAGGCACTTTGGTTGCCAACCTTCGCCGTAGGCATTTGGCTGCGGCGCGATGGCCAGTTTTTCACCCACGTAGCGATATCGCCTGTTCATCCGACAGAGGAAAGAGAACGCATCATCGTCTCCGTAAGGTGACGGAGGAATGTACGCGCCCTTGCGGAACAGGTTGTCGTACGACCGATGGCGGGCGTTGAAGAACCTGACAAAATCCTTCTGTTCAAAGTTAACGAAGAGGTCCGGTTCCTCGAGAACGCATACTTCTTTCGACAAATTGATGCAGTTGACGAAAATCGTGGTGCCCGAGCGGCCACTTCCTATTACGAAGAGGCCTTGGCGGTCGAGCTTCTGCATCTCGTCTTCCGCAGGCACGTCGGCCGATCCTGTCATTCGTGAATCACCTTGCGCGATGGATGATCTTGGCCGCAGTGCGTGGCTCGAGGAGGGAAGGACAAATTTGCCGCTTCCGGCCAATGCGCCTGTCACAGCCTCGTTAAGCAGTTTGTCGAGAGTTGCTTGTTGTTGGCTCAGGCCGGCGGACAAGCTTGCCGTTTCGCGCTGCAGTTGTGCCGCTCGCTCGTCGAGCAGCGCAAGCAGTGCGTCGTGGTGATGCTGCATCTGCTCCAGGACGCGCGCTGTCTCGGTCTCCAGGTGTCGGATATGCTGCTTCGCGAGATTATCGATGGCCTGTTCCTGGCGATTGCATTGGCCCTTGAGAGCCTCAGACTCCCGCTGCAACAGATCGAGCCGCTTTCCCAGTTCGGTTGCACGGGAATTCATCCCGTCGAGCAGATTGGAGTGCCACCGTCTTCGGAACCAGTCGATAGGTCTTCTTAGCCGGTTGCGAAGTGGTATCGATTCCTTCAGCTTAGCCCAAATTGCCTGCATTGACTCATCCTCTGCGCACGACCTGGAGCGCTAGTCGGTCGGCGCCACCTGCACACATCACTAGCTCAGATCCGAGAAGAGCGGTCGTCATCGACGAAGTTGCCCAGGGGGCGGGCGGACAATACATTCCTCCGACAAGGAACGCATACAAGTTCATTGATCGTGTGCATACCTCGTGATTTACGTGGTGGTCATCTGGGCTTGCACTGCCGCTCGGTGTGTGCTAAAGGCCCACACTCAATTATCTCCAGAACGTTCAGCAACACTCTGTGGCGCGCTCGCCGCAAGCAGCCAACTCGCGCCGTGAATAGGCGCGCGACACAGACCGAGGCTTGGCATGCTCTTGAGCCATTGGTTGCCGGTCATTGCTGTTGAAAGCGCTCTGTTCTGCATCTTATCGTTTGGTGGGCGGCCCAACAGCAATCGGTGGACGACCTTTCACTGCCTTGCCATTCAAGGGAACCTGAGGGGGCGCAATTCATCTAACTTCTTCGTCAGGAAGCGTGGTCATTTATTGCACATTCTTTAGCTTCGTGATCCACAATCGGAATCTGACATTATTCAAAGGGGCTTTCGGTCCTGACCGTACATCGATTTGTGGCGAGGGAAGCCGGTCCATGAAATAAAGGGCTGTTCGCGCATTGCTGGGAAACACCCATTTGTATTGCACTCCCGCTTGCTGCCCGCAAAGCCGGAAGGGCTTACTCGTTCCACGCAGTTTGTCGGCAATGGTGAATGCTCGCGGAACTGCTCGCAACCGTGAGCACTAAAACGGGGGACACCAAGGCGTGCTTGCCGTGCCTGGCCGTCTGTGCCACGTTCGGAGTCAAGTGGACTATGATCATTACCCAAACGCCGCTACGAATTAGTTTTCTCGGCGGCGGCACAGATTACCCAGAGTATTTTGAGAGTCACGGAGGCGCTGTGCTGGGTACGGCGGTAGATAAGTTTGCTTTCCTGTCGATGTCGCGCTTCCAGAGCGCGCTCTTCGATTACGCAATCCGCATTTCCTATCGCCAGGTGGAATGCGTCAAAGCACTCGACGAGATTCAACATGCTCCTTTTCGAGAATGTCTGCGCTGGGCTGGAGTCTCGCAAGACGTCGAGGTCCACTACGCGGCAGAACTACCGGCGCTGACCGGGTTGGGTTCCTCCTCGTCCTTTGTCGTCGGTCTTCTCAACACGATTTACGCATTCCAGGGCAGGCTGATCCCGGCCCTCGAACTCGCCTACGAGGCGATCGAGATTGAGAGAAAGGTGCTCGGAGAATCGGTCGGCTGCCAGGACCAGACCTTTGCGGCCGTGGGCGGCTTCAACGTGATCGAATTCAGGGGCTGGAATAACTTTACTGTTCATCGCATTCCTTTCAGTCAGGATCGGCTGGAAGAATTCGAAGAACATATGCTGGTCTTCTTCACCGGCATCCGGCGCCGCGCGGAGGAATTGGCCGCGCGTCAAGTCAAGCGCGTCCAGCAGAATGCAGACCACTTACTTGCCATGCGCAGGATGGTTGATGATGGCTTTCGCATCCTCGTAAGCCCTGGCAGTCTGGCGCCGTTTGGCGCCCTGCTGCATGAGGCCTGGCTGCACAAGCGTCAACTAGATCCTGGGATCTCCAACGATGCGGTGGATCGGATTTACGAAGAGGGCATGGCCGCAGGGGCCCTGGGAGGCAAATTGTTAGGAGCCGGAGGGGGAGGCTTCATGTTGTTCTTCGTACCGCCCGAGCGGAAGGATGCCGTTCGCCAGCGGCTCAGCCATCTGACGGAGATTCAGTTCAGGACCTGCGCACCGGGCACTTACGTTGTTCACGCGGGGACCGGGCAATCGACCACTTCACGGCGCCGGCAGCAACAGGCCGCATGAAAGGAACAGAGAGTGGCTTGCTCTATCTTCGATCACACGCCAATCGTCATTCTTGCCGGAGGTCTGGGCACGCGACTGCGCTCCGCGCTACCTGATGGGCCGAAGGGATTGGCCCCGATAGGAGAACAATCCTTTCTCGAAATCCAGCTCGGGCTGTTTCGGGAACAGGGCGCCCGTCGCTTCGTGCTTTGCGTGGGTTACCAGTCAGCCCGGATTCAAGCTGCGCTGGGCAATGGGCAGACGTGGGGGGTTCGAATCGACTACTCAGCCGAAGGAGAGCGCCTTCTGGGTACCGCGGGCGCGCTCAAGTTGGCGGAACGATTCTTCGCGCCTCGGGCCTTGGTGGTCAATGGCGATACCTACTTCGCTCTCGATTATCACCGGCTTCTGCAGCGCCACGTCGATATGCGCGCCCGACACGGGATCGTGGCAACGCTATCTCTTGCGACGGCGGACGCTGAAGCCCGCTATGGCAACGTACTTCTGGATGCTTCTGAACAATTCGTGACCGGGTTCCGGGAGAAGGACTCCTCTGCCGCGCAGGCAGGCTGCTGGGTCAACGCCGGCGCCTATGTGATCGAACGCGAACTCCTGGACCTGGTGCCAGCCAACGAGCCCTGTTCCCTCGAGCACCATGTGTTTCCACACGCGCTGGCAGCGAACCTGAGGATTGCCGCCTACACAACTGCGAGCCGGTTCTTCGACATCGGCACACCCGACAGTTGGCGAGCGTTCACTGACTATTACCTGGAGATGTGCAATGGAAAGCATGCAAAAGCTGATTCAGCAGCATATCAAGGACAGTATTGAGACAAAGCTTCGGATGGAGAAGGAGCAGGGACCGGTCATCGCGCGCATAAGTCAAAGCCTTATCAAGGTCTTGGGCGCGGGCGGCACGATTTATCTCTGTGGCAATGGGGGCAGTGCCGCCGACGCTCAGCACGTAGCAGCGGAGTTCGTGGGGCGGTTCTTGCGCGAGCGCCGGCCGTTGCCTGCCGTGGCGCTGACCACGAATACCTCGATTCTAACGGCTATTGGCAACGACTACGATTACAGCCAGGTGTTCTCCAGGCAGGTCCGCGCCCAGGTCACGCAGCGTGATGCCGTGGTGGGGATCAGCACGAGCGGAAAATCCGCAAACGTATTGCAAGCACTGAGGGCAGCCCGAGAAATAGGGGCCGTTACGATCGGCTTTACGGGGAGCCCTGGACAGCCCCTGGCTTCGGAAACCGATTTGTGTCTGTGCGTGCCAACCAAGCACACACCATTTATTCAGGAAGCACATATAGTGGCGTGGCATATCATCTGCGACTTGGTAGAGCAGGCCTCGATCGATGCTGCTTAAACCGGCACTATTCCTGGATCGCGATGGCGTCATCGTGGAAGAGGTGGAGTACCTGAGCCGCCCCTCGCAGCTGGCGCTGATTCCTCGCGGCGCCGAAGCCATTGCCCGTGTGAACCGGCGCGGCATCCCGGTCGTGGTAATCACCAACCAAGCGGGAGTTGCCCGCGGGTATTTTCCTGAAGCCCGCGTTGCCGAAGTGCACGATCATCTCGACAAACTTCTCAGCGCCTGCGGCGCTCGCATCGACCGCTATTACTATTGTCCCCACCATCCCACCGAAGGCTTGGAACCCTATCGTCGGCAGTGCCACTGCCGCAAGCCTCATCCGGGCATGTTGCACAAGGCGGCCCTCCAGGAGGGCATTGACCTGCAAAGTTCTTGGCTAGTCGGCGACAAACTTAGCGATGTTGAAGCCGGTCAAGCCGCCGGCTGCCAGACAGTCCTTGTGCACACAGGACACGGCCGCGCGCACGCTCGGCTTCTGGAGAAACACAAGCACCTCATGGCTCGTATCGTGCCGAATCTTTGGGAGGCTGTCGACCTGTTTCTGTCCAGCCTTTCTGTTAGTCGTTTTGCCGGCTGGTCCTCCGACTGAAACCCTTCTCGTCACGCCTTGCCGTCACCCGATATAGTGAACGAAGGAAAATTGCACATTTTCAATCACGATTTCAGTATCGTTAAGGGCCCGATCCATGCAAGACAGTGCGAAACTGACAGCCGAAGAGGGCCGTTTGCAGGAGGAGGCTGAGCGAACAAAGAACTGGAAGCGTTGGGGACCGTATCTCTCCGAGCGACAGTGGGGAACCGTCCGCGAGGACTATTCCGCGGACGGATCGGCCTGGAAGTATTTCCCGCATGATCACGCGCGTAGCCGCGCCTATCGCTGGGGGGAAGATGGATTGCTCGGCATCTGCGATCGCCAGTGCCGGCTTTGCTTTGCCCTGGCTCTATGGAACGGCCAGGACCCGATCCTGAAAGAGCGTCTATTTGGGCTGACAGGGCCTGAAGGAAACCACGGCGAAGACGTCAAGGAATGCTACTTCTATCTCGATTCCACACCAACGCACTCCTACATGAAGGCCCTCTACAAGTATCCGCAGGCCGAGTTCCCTTACGACCGGCTCGTAGAGGAGAATCACCATCGCGGAAGGCTCGATCCCGAATTTGAACTGCTCGATACCGGCGTTTTCACGGAAAGTCGCTATTTCGACGTCACGGCAGAATACGCCAAGGCAGGCCCGGAAGACATACTCATCCGTATTACAGCTGCCAACCGCGGGCCCGCAGCCGCGCGGCTGCATCTCCTCCCAACACTTTGGTTCCGAAACACCTGGTCGTGGGGTTGCACGCACGAAGGTTGCGAGGTGAAGCCGCAACTGGTATTAACCGGCGCTGCACAGCTCCTGGCCCGGCACGCTACTCTGGGCAATTACCATCTTCTCGTCGAACCCGCAGCGGACGGGCGAATTCCGCCGGTCTTGATCACCGAAAACGAAACCAACCAGGAGAGGCTTTTCAACACTCCCAGTGCGAGCCCCTGGGTGAAGGATGCGTTTCATCGTTACCTAATCGACGGACAAACAGGGGCGGTGAATCCCAAGGGAATTGGCACGAAAGCGGCTTTTCACTACGTTCTGGACATACCCGCAGCGGGGGAGGCGGTCGTACGCCTTCGGCTAATCGCTGAAACGGAATTGCCCATTCCCGCGTTCGGCCCCAAGTTTGACGCCGTTTTTGCACAGCGTATTGCCGAGGCGGACGCCTTCTACGCTGCCAAGACCTCGCCTGCCGCGTCGGAGGAGGAGTGTCGGGTTGCGCGCCAGGCGTACGCCGGACTACTTTGGAACAAGCAGTTCTATCATTACGTGGTCGAGCACTGGCTGAGAGGGGACCCCGACGAGCCGCAGCCGCCGCCCGGCAGAGCGGAAGGCCGCAATTACGATTGGCCCCATCTCTACATCCGCGACATCTTGTCGATGCCGGACAAATGGGAATATCCCTGGTTCGCGGCCTGGGACCTGTCTTTTCACATGATTCCCTTTTCGCGCATCGATCCACAACTCGCCAAGGAACAGCTCGTGCTTTTCCTGCGTGAATGGTACATGCACCCCAACGGCCAGATCCCGGCTTACGAGTGGAATTTCTCGGACGTGAATCCGCCGGTGCATGCCTGGGCCTGTTGGCGCGTCTACAAGATGACCGGAGCGCGCGGCGCGCGCGATCGGCTCTTCTTGACTCGCATTTTCCAGAAGCTCTTGCTCAATTTCACCTGGTGGGTGAACCGCAAGGATATTCAGGGTAAGCATGTCTTCGCGGGCGGCTTTCTCGGCCTGGACAATGTCGGCATTTTCGACCGCTCCAAGCCTTTACCATCAGGGATGTACCTCGAGCAAGCGGACGGCACAGCCTGGATGGCGTTTTACTGCACCACCTTGCTGGCCATGGCGCTCGAGTTGGCAAGCATGAATCCCGCCTATGAGGACGTGGCGTCGAAATTCTTCGAACACTTTGTTGCCATCGCCGACTCCATGAATTCTCTAGGTGGTTCAGGATTGTGGAATGAGGAGGAAGGCTTCTATTGCGATCAGCTCCAGGTGGACGGAACGATGATCCCGCTGCGCATTCGCTCCATAGTTGGCATCATCCCGCTTTTTGCGGTCGAGGTCCTGGAAAGCGAGGTGATCGAAAAACTGCCTGGGTTTCGCAGGCGCTTACTCTGGTTCCTGGAGCACCGAGCCGATCTGGCGAAGAACATTTCTTACATGGAGGTAGACGGCCCCGATGGAGCGCCGCATATCCATCGTCTCTTGGCGATACCGTCCCGGGAACGCCTGGCGCGCGTGTTGCGTTATGTTCTCGACGAGAACGAATTCCTTTCCCCTTACGGCATCCGCTCGCTGTCCCGCGCTCATAAAGATCATCCATACGTTTGCCGCATGGGTGGCTCGGAAAGCCGCGTGGTCTACCTTCCCGGCGAATCGGACAGCGGAATGTTTGGTGGAAACTCCAACTGGCGAGGGCCTATCTGGTTCCCGGTGAACTTTCTCCTACTGGAGGCACTGGAGCGCTATCACCACTTTTATGGCGATAGTTTCCAAATCGAATGCCCCACCGGCTCTGGTCGGAAAATGAACTTGAGCCAGGTCGCACGCGAAATCGGGGCCCGACTGATAAGACTCTTTCTCCCAGATAAACAAACAGGTCGGCGCCCCTTCCAAGGGGGGGATGGAGCCTTCTTTCAGGATCCGCACTGGCGCGACCTGCTGTTCTTCCACGAATACTTCCATGGCGACAACGGCCGCGGCCTTGGGGCCATTCATCAGACCGGATGGACTTCTCTGGTGACGCGCCTCCTGGATGACGTTGGCCGGAAATAGGTATTTAGATCAACCTAGCCCAACAACAAGCTCGATTCCCAGCCGACTCTTTCGGCCGAAGCTCTCAATTTCTCCAGCGCCCGATTCTGAATTTGACGGACGCGCTCCTTGCTGATGCGTAGCAGATGGCCGATCTGCCGGAGACTGTGCGTGCCGTTGCCGGTAAGTCCAAAGCGAAGATCGAGGACTTTGCGTTCACGAGGTCGCAAATTCTCCATCAAAAAGCCAAGAGCCTCCTGACGCTCAGAGTTCTGGCGTAACGTTGAGCTCTCGTTATCGGGCATCGCCTCAGTCAGTTTGAAATCGCTGTCGTCATCAAGGACTGCGTTGAGCGAAACGGGAGCGCGCGTGGCGGTTTGCAAATGAGTCAGGTGTTCGAGGCTGCTGCCGGTGCGCGACGCCAATTCTTGGGGGCTCGGGAGGTGTTTGCCGCCGTGCGCGAGGGCTTCGGATTCCTGCTGCAAGAGGCCTAGTTCTTGAAGGTGGTGCGGAGACAAGCTGACCAGGTGACTCTGCCGAGCCACAGCGATTTGCAGCGTCTGGCGGATCCACCAGGTTGCGTAAGTTGCCAGGCGCGTGCCATGACTCACGTCAAAGCGATCGATGGCCTGCATCAGGCCACATACCGCTTCTTGCAAAAGGTCCGCATAGCTCAGGGCGTGGTGGCGGAAGCGTTTTGCGACGTGGGCTGCCAAGCGAATATTGGCGGAAGCGAGCCGGTGTTTGTGATGGACATAGCGGTCATGAAGGCGGCGAACCGCTGCAACATCGCGAGTTTCCTCGTCACAGTAGTCTCGAATGAACTGGGCCATCGGCCAGGGCTCAAGCGGGGGGCGATGAGATCGGAGCCGCGGAAAATGGCGGATCAATACCCGCACCAGCTCGCTTTTGCACTCCCAAAAGCCTGTGAGCAACTCTCGTTCCTCCTCAGGTGTCAGGAGGTCGGAAGAGAAAATGGTGGTGGGTGCGATGGAAATGGGACTCCCTGGCGCCGTGCGGCGCTTTCGACGTTGAGCCTTCATAGCCGTCCTTCCCAAATATGTCCAAATTAGTGTTTGTTGAGCCCGTGCAGCGGTGATGCACCACGCTTGCCGATCAGTGCCCCTCGATCGACAACGAACCGATCCTCGCAGAGAGCAAAAAAAGGAGACGAGTTCGTCTCCCTTCGCACCACTTTGCCCGCCGCCAGGTAACAGTCCTCGTGTTCTCCGGCTCCGGCGAATCCAACTTGCGCAAGGTGCCTGACGATGAAAGTGAAGGAGTGAACGATCCTGCTGCTTCAGCGCTAAAGCTTGGCCGTCACCAACTTCCCCTATCGTCAGCCACAATTGTAAAGTGCTTGGACAGCCTTATCAAGAGTCATTATTGGAATTGCGGCATTATTTCTGGTCGGTATGAAGGCGGCTCGAGCAACCGCCCAAGCAGAATTCCCAGCTCCTAGAACCTGCATTCTTCGGGGCAATCTCCAGGCGAGCGCTCGACCTGGCATTTGGATTCCATGCAAATATAAGCTATAAGAATAACAGGTGGTCTCAGCGGTTCGCTGACCACAACCCGTCCTTGTGGCTGGCGGCTGGCGCTCGGGGCCTTCGATGATTAGCAACCACAAGTGTTCCCTTCTGGTCGTCGATGACGAACCGTACATCCTCACGACCCTTTCGGTTTTTCTCTCGCAAGAATTCGAAGTGTTGACTGCTGACTCGGCAGAAGCCGCCCAGCAAATCTTTGCGCGCCGCAGCATCGATCTAATGCTGACGGACCAGAAGATGCCCCGGATGAGCGGAGTGCAGCTCCTGGAATGGGTCCGCGAGCGCTCTCCCAAGACTGTCCGGCTGCTGATGACCGGGTTTGCAGAGCTCGAGGATGCGGTTGATGCCATAAACCGGGGCAAGGTTTACCGTTACCTCTTCAAGCCCTGGCGCACCGAAGAGCTGCTGCAAATCTTGCGCGACGCCTGCCGCACTTTCAACCTCGAACGCCATAACGAAGAACTTCTCGAGAAGCTCCAGCGACTGAACCAAGAACTGGAGCAGCGCGTGCAGGAGCGCACGCACAAACTGGAAGAGGCGAACCACGAGCTTCAACAGAAGAATCTCATGCTGGAGAAGTTGGCCCTGACCGACCCGCTGACCAGCCTTCCCAATCGCCGGGCGATCGACCGCTTGGCCGAGGCCGAGCTTCGGCGCCGAGCCCGCTATCCTAGCCCGTTGGCCCTGGGCTTCATAGATGCGGACCATTTCAAGGAGATTAACGACCGTTACCTCCTACCGGGCGGCGATCAGGTTCTCATGGATTTGGCCAAGGTCCTGGGTGCTTCGGTCCGAACCGTGGACGCGATCGGCCGGGTCGGTGGGGAAGAATTTATCGTCGTGGCACCGGAAACAAGCTTGGAAGGGGCCGTTGTTCTGGGTGAGCGCATCCGTAGCGCTGTGGCAGAGCATCCGTTCTCGTACAAGGGTGAACAAATTCAAGTAACGGTCAGCACCGGCTTTGCGGTCGCCGACGCCGGCATGGCCGCCGACTACGAGCAACTCAAACACACCTCCGCGGCAGCACTGGCCAAGGCCAAGTCAACCGGCCGCAACCGAACGGTCGTCTGCCCCATGGTCTAGATCCAAGAAGCTGCAAAGCACTCCTGGCCGCCTCTATTCGTCTTCGTCGGCTGCGACTTTCGCTTTGCTGACGATTTGTTGCTGCACGTTGCCTGGCACGAGGTCGTAGTGGCTGAACTCCATCGTATAGAAGCCCTGTCCTTGCGTGATGCTGCCTAGCTGGGCGGCGTAGCGAGTTACTTCCGCGAGAGGCGCCTTCGCCTGGATAACCGCCAAGTCGCCCGGCAAGCTATCCTGATTTTCGATCCGCGCTCGTTTGGTGTTCAGGTCGCCCAGGATGGCACCGGTATATTTCGACGGAAGCGTCACTTCCAGAGTGACGATAGGCTCGAGAAGCACTGGATGTGCCTGGAGGAATGCGTTCTTGAAGGCAATTCGTCCTGCCGTCTTGAAGGCAGCCTCAGAACTGTCCACAGGATGGTCCTTGCCGAAGAAAACTTCGACAGCCACGTCTTGAATGCGATAACCCGCCAACGCCCCGCGTTCCAACATCTCTTTGCAGCCCTTCTCGACGGCTGGGATGAACTGATTCGGGATGGATCCGCCGACAATGCAATCGATGAAAGCAAAATTATGCCCAGGTTCATAGTGAGCGGAGCGCATCTTCTCGAAGCGCGATTTGTTGGCAAATTGCTCGAGGAGTTGTTCTTCCGAGGTTATTCCCCGTGGCAAAGGAAAGACCCGCATGTGAACTTCGCCAAACTGACCGCGCCCGCCGGATTGCTTTCTGTGGCGGTGCATGGCTTCGGCATGGCTCGTGATGGTCTCCCGATACGGGATCTTGGGCTCCTTGGTGATTACTTCGAGGTCAAAACGCCGTTTGAGCCGATGTTGGATCACATCCAGGTGCAGCTGGCTCATGCCGGTAATCACCATTTCCTTGGTCTGGTTGTCGCGCGTGACATGGAAAGTGGGGTCCTCATCCGCGATCTTGCCCAGGCTACCCGAGATCTTTTGCTCGTCACCGCGGGCTTTTGGCTCAACCGCCAGCCCGAACATGGGTGTCGGGAAAGTCGGTCGCGGCAGCTTCGACCCGTGAGCGTGGCTCGCCAGCGTATCGCCGATGTGAAGATCCTCCACCTTGGCAACCGCCACGATGTCCCCGGCGATCGCCTCGTGAACAGTATGCTGCTGCTTTCCCTGCATTTGCAATAGCCCGCCGGAACGTGATGACTTCCCGGTGCGGACGTTTACCAGCGGGTTTTCCGATGTAATCTTGCCCGAATAAATCCGGATGAAGCTCAGGTTGCCGACGAACCGATCCGAGAGGGTCTTGAAGACCTGGCCGACGAATTCGCCTGAGTCGGTGGGCTCCACGACCACCTGAGTCGCCTTGTCTCCTTGCCCCTTGGTAGCAGTGCGCTGCTTGCCTTGAACAGGAGACAGGGCGTACGTGCAAAGCGAATCGAGGAGTTCGGCGACACCCACATCTTTTTTTGCCGAAGCGCAGAAGATAGGGATGACAGTGCCGGCAGCCAAAGCTTTTGGGAGAGCAGCGGCCAATTCTTCGGCGCTGATGTTGCCCTCCAGGAGGTATTTTTCCATGAGGCCCTCGTCGCATTCGACGATCGCATCCACGAGTTTGGATCGTGCCTCTGCCAGATCGACCAGGCAGCCGGCCGGGACGGGATCAGGTGGTGTGAGGACGCTGACGACACCTGTGAATTGTGCCCCTTGGCCGATCGGCGCGTCGAGAAGGACGCAGCCCTTGCCGAAGGTTTCGCTGATCGTATTGACCAGGGTGTCGAACTTGATGTTGTCCGTGTCCATCTTGTTGATAATGAGCATGCGCGCCAATCCGCGCCGGCCCGCTTCCGTGAACATGCGCCGGGTGTTGACCTCGATGCCGTTGGGAGCGGAAATGACGACCGCAGCGTTCTCGACGGCGTCAAGGGCCTCCAGGGCGGCTCCGACAAAGTCGGGGTAGCCCGGCGTATCGAGAAGATTGACCCTCGTTCCCTTGTAATCGAAATGCAAGACGCTGGAATCGATGGAAAAACGCCGTTTCTTCTCTTCCTCGTCGTAATCGGAAACGCTCGACCCGTCATCCACGCTGCCGCGTCGGTCCACTGCACCCGCCCTGAACAAAAGCGTATCCGCCAACGAAGTTTTACCTGCCGCTCCGTGCCCAACCAGTGCAACGTTGCGAATGTCTTCTACACGGTACTTCGCCATGAATTCCTCGTTTGGAGAGTGGATTGGGTGACTTCAAGTACATCCGTGAGGCTGAACCTTCCTTCATAAAGTGCCCGGCCGATGATGCAACCCGCGAGGCCAAGCCCGGCGAGTTGCCGAACGTCCTCGAGTGAGCTGATTCCTCCCGAAGCGATGACCGGCAGCCGGACGGCGCTAGCAAGATCTGCTATAGCAGTCAGGTTCGGGCCCTGCAGCATGCCATCCCGGCTAATATCGGTGTAAACCAGTGCGGCCAGGGGCCAGCCCTCAAATTGGCGGACCAATTCAAACGCAGGTTGTTGCGAGACCTCCAGCCAGCCGTCGGTGGCTACCTGGCCCTCTTTCGCGTCGATTCCCGCCACGATCCTGTGCGGAAAGCGCTCGCAAACCATGCGGAACCACACGGGGTCTTTGAGCGCGCGCGTACCGATGACCACTCGGTCGACGCCCCACGAGAGCGCCTCAGCAATATGGGCTTCGGTGCGAAAGCCGCCCCCCACCTGGCAAGGAACGCGAACCTCATCCACGATGCGGCGCACGCTGGCGCCGTTCACGGGCTGCCCTTCCTTGGCGCCGTCGAGATCCACGATATGCAGAAAGGCCGCACCTTGACTGACCCAGCGCTGCGCCATCGCCGACGGGTCGCTGCCGAACACCGTCTCCTGGGAATAATCACCTTGCCGCAGCCGGACGCATTGTCCGCCCCGTATATCGATGGCTGGAAAGATAAGCATAGTTTGCGATCCAGAGCCCGCAGTCCGTCGAACCGGGCCCACGGCTACGGACGAGGGGCTGGAAAGAGAAAGTGTATCGCAAGATCGCTCGTTTGTGAAGGAGGGGTGAAACTCTCGCTCGAAATGGCGAAATTCAAGCCGGGCTGTAACACCTCGACACTGGGACTCATGTCGCTTTGGTTCCCGTTCACGATAGTATTCACGTTACAGCTGCTAATTCCTATTATGCAGCTGTATGAGCAAGCACGCACGGAAGTCGTGTCCACAGTGCCAGCGTCTGCAACGGCTTGTTGAAGCTCAGGCCGCTGACATTCGGGC
>DATGZX010000168.1:0-7598 GCA_035296965.1 Gemmataceae bacterium | reverse complement strand
CCGCCGAGTTCGTTCTGCTTTTCGACCAGGTGAACGTTGAATCCCTGATGTGCGAGCGAAAGCGCAGCCGTCATGCCGGCGAGCCCGCCACCGATTACCAAGCCCGACTTGTTGACTGGGATCGACCTCTGGGCGAGCGGCTCCAGCAGCCGTGCTTTGGCCACCGCCATCCTCACCAAGTCCTTGGATTTCTCGGTCGCCTTCGCTGGCTCCTGCATGTGGACCCAGGAACATTGGTCGCGGATGTTCGCCATCTCGAAAAGATAAGGATTGAGTCCCGCCTCGCGGAGGGTATTCCGGAACAGGGGCTCGTGGGTACGGGGTGTGCAGGAGGCGACGATCACGCGGTTCAGATGGTGTTCGTCGATCTTTTCCTTGATCGCTTCCTGCGTGTCATTGGAGCAGGTGTAGAGATTGGCCCCGGCGTATACCACATTGGGCAGCGTCTTCGCATACTCCGTCACCGAGGGGACGTTGACCACACCGGCAATGTTCGTTCCGCAGTGACAGACAAAGACCCCGATGCGAGGCTCTTCTCCGGTCACATCTCTCTCCGGGGGATATACCTTGGGTGTCATCTGCGTTCCGCGGGCGTCCTTTAGCAGCGAAAGCACTTGCCCGGCTGCTGCCGATGCCTGCATCACTGTTTCCGGGATGTCCTTGGGTTCGGCAAACGGGCCCGCCACATAGATCGCTTCCCGGGAAGATTCCGCGGGCTTGAACACGGAGGTGTGGCAGAAATCGTGGGGATTGAGGGCGATGCCGAATGTTTCTGCGAACGCCTTCACCTCTTTCGGAGGCTGCATGCCCACAGACAGGACGACCAAGTCGTACTCCCGCGAGACTTTCTTGTCGTTTTCGGCCAGATACTTGATGATGAGGTTCTTGGTCTCGGGTACTTCCTCGATTTTGGGCACGCGGCAACGGATATACTGGACGCCCTGTTCCCGGGCGCGGTTGTAATACTGCTCAAATCCCTTGCTGAAGGCGCGCAGATCCATGAAGAAGATGTCGCACTGGAGATTCTCGCCGAGATGCTCCTTGGCGATGAGGGCTTCTTTGGTGGCGTACATACAGCAGACGGAGGAGCAGTAATCCCTCTCCGAGTCCCGCGACCCGACGCATTGGATGAAGCCGATGCGCTTCGGGGTTTGCCCGTCGCTCGGCCGCAGCACATGACCGGAATACGGTCCCGACGCCGACAGAATCCGCTCGAACTCCATGGCGTTAATCACATTCGGGAGTCGGCCATATCCCAGATCTTTGCTGCCCCGGGCATCGTAGGTCTGGTAGCCGGGAGAGAGAATGATGGCCCCTACGTTAAGCTCAACGGTTGACGGTTTCTGGTCAAAATTTATTGCCTCGGCCTCGCACACTTCCTCGCAGATTCCGCAGTCGTCGTAATTCAAATGGATGCAGGTGTCGCGATCGATAATGGCCTTGTTGGGAACGGCCTGCGGGTAGGGGATGTAGGTCGCGGGCCTGGAGTCGAGATTCAGGTTGAAGATGTTGCGAATGGGGTCGAAAGTACCCGCCGTCGCCAGGGATGAAACCTGTTTGCCGGTGGGGCAAATGAAATTGCATGCCCCGCAGGTCCAACAGACCGAATTGTGTTTGCCGAAGGGCGCCTGTAGTTTTTTCTTTGGTCCCCTGCCGGTGAAGCCGATGGCGGCCCTTCCCATCCGTTCCTCGCACATGCGAACGCACAGGCCGCAGTAGATGCAGTCGTCGTTTTTCTTCTTGATCCGAGTATCCAGGACTCCCAGCTCGGCGGCGATGCGCTTGACGATTTCGGACTCGGGACAGCGCGCCAGCAGAAGCTCGGCCACGATACGCCGTGCGCGCAAGACCCTCTCGCTATGGGTTGTGACACTGATCCCGTCCAAAGCGGGGTAGGAGCAGGCAGCCTGCACAGAGGCCGGCCTGCCCGGAGTGGCGACCTCAACGACGCAGAGCCGGCAGGCGCCATAGGGCGTCAGTGCTTTGTGGTGGCAGAGGGTGGGGAGCTTGACGCCGGCTTTTTCTACGGCGTGGAGGAGTTTTGTCCCCTCCTCAACTTCTATCTGCGCGTTATTGATTGTGAGACGTACCATCGCACCCACCTCAATCGGTTTCTATAGTCTCGAAGCGAAAGCAAACCTCGGGATGCGTCGCTTCCAGGCAATACAGCGTCTTCTTGATATCCCCCAAGGGCCTGCGGTCAATATGGCTCAGCCCAAAGGTGGCAATCACCCTCGTGCCCTGGCCCGGTGCGCTCTCCACTTCGAGAGTCCCCCCGGCTTCTTCCGCGGCTTGCGCCAGCAATGGCAAGCCGAGACCGATTCGCCTGCCTTGCTTCGTCGTGAAGAAGGGGTCCAGAGATCGTCTTTTGGTCTCTTCGTCCATTCCTTTACCGTCGTCGATCACTTCGAGCACGAGCCGATCCGCTTGCTTGCGCTGGGCCAGCCGTATGACGATGTGCTTGGCCCGGGCCCTCAGGGCGTTCTCAACGATGTCGAGGATATGTAGTGATACATCCTCCATCGCTAGATCCTCATCCTTCTTCCCTCCATTCCGGACAAGCACCGCCTTATCTCGACGGTGTCCGCCGTCTCCATCCAGAACTTCGTCGATCTCCTCCCGACATCTTCCAACTTGTGGGCGTCAGAGGAGCTAATGAAGGGCAGGGGCTTTGCCTGCCGGATGCTATCCCGTTTCGACGGATCGGCCAGCTCCAGGGCGTCCAGGAGCAGACCCTCGGGAATAAACCCCAACTGCCCGACAATGCCGAAACCCTCCCGATCCACATGCGCGGCAATGGCCAGACCATCCCGCTCGTGGATCAATTCAACAAGCTGCTCAATAGTGATGTCCGTGGCTCCGATGAGGAGTTTGTCGCTGAAGCCGAGGACGTTCTCCTCCTCGTCGACAACCACCTGCTCTCCGTACAGCTTTTCATCGTTGGTTCCGTGAAGATTCTCATAGACGATTTCCTGAAGAGAGAACAGGCTCTCGTGAGTACCGAACAAAGCGAGGATGTGAACCTCCTCTCGGGTCGTCACCTCCATTCCGCCAATCACGGTTATGCCTTCTCGCGCGGCGTTTTTCTCGACGGCGGGGACGTTCTCGGCTGAGTTGTGGTCGCAAATGCCGATCATCTGCAGTCCTTTTCGCTTCGCCTCGCTCACGATATTGCGTGGTGACATATCCAAGCCCGCGCAGGGTGACAAACAACTATGAATGTGCAAATCGGCCCTAAACTCCTTCACGATTCGTGACTCCCAGCTCGCACAATCGGGCCACAACGTCGTAGCTCGAGAGCGGACTGACCAGGATAGGAATGTGTTCCTGCTCCGCCTTCTGGAGCGTTGCTGCTTCTGGTGTCCTGCCATTGACGACAATGATTCCGCAGAGCTCCTTACCGCTGGCCACCGCAACGATGTTGGTGTGGGTCTGCAGCGTGACCCACACTTGTCCTTTTCGGGCATGGGCAAGAACGTCGCTCAGCATGTCCCCGGCATATCCGCCGGGTACGGTGCGGGACGACAAGAGATCCCCACCGGTGCTCACCGCAAGCTTCAGTGCGTCCGCGATATCCTGCAGCGTCTTCATCACGTATGGACCGTAAACTGGAGATTGGTGCCCACTCCGACCTTCGACTCCAGTTTCATCTCATCAGAGCACTTCTTAATGTTGGGAAGTCCCATGCCGGCGCCGAAGCCGAGCTCGCGCACCCAGTCCGGCGCAGTCGAATAACCCGGTTGCATAGCCAACTCGATATCGGGGATTCCCGGGCCGATATCGACGGCGTTGATCGTCACTTTCCTTGGCTCGACGCAGGCAACCAGCTCACCTCCCTCGGTGAAAACAACGAGATTCATCTCGGCTTCGTACGAGGCGATACAGATTCGTCGGGCAAAATCGGGAGAGATGCCGAGTGCATGCAGATTCCGCTTCAGCTGGCTGCTAGCCTCCCCTGCGTGGTCGAAGTTCCCTCCCTTGATGCAATAGTGCATCGTCAGAGTGGTTCGGTCGGATACAAGTACCTCGAACCAATCGCAGGGTCTGTATCGCCGAACCTCTAGCTGGCGAAAATCCATCTCCAAATGGCGGACCAAGTTGCGGAGGATGTCTCCTTGTGACAGGATGCCGACCATGGCCCCGGTCTTCCGGTCGACCACTGGGAACCGCCCGTGACGATACCGCTCAAACTTCCGTACCGCGTGAACCAGGGGCTCATCCGCAAACAGTGTAGCGACGTTTGTTTTCATCCACTGCTTCACAAGTTGTTTGCCATTTCCCGCCAGCAGGGACCGGATAAGGTCCGCAATGCTGACGATCCCTACCAAATCTCCTTCCTTGATAACGGGCGTTCCGGTTAGCCGCTTTTCTTTGAGGATCCCAAGGACCTCAGCCATCGAGCTCTCCGGTTCAACCGTGATCACCTCCCTCGACATGGCTTCCTCCACCCGCACCTCATAGATCAGCTCCTGGGTTCGGGTTGCCTCGGGCGTCTGGTTGAGGTCGCTGCTCGTCATGTTTCCGAGCCACCTTTCAGACCTTGCCGGTACAATCGTCCGCAGCTCTCATACATGGGGAGGTCTGTGCTGAGGAGAACGATGCCTCTCTGCTCAGCGAGTTCTAGCGTTTGCGCGTCTGGCCTCTTCCCGCGGACATAGCAAACCACCACCACGTCGGCCATCTCGGCCGTATAAACGCTTTGGCGAGTGGTCAGTCCGGTCAACAGCAACGCCCTGGCCTTGCCTCCCTTCCACAGCACGTCACTCATCAGATCGGAAGCACGCGCCCGCTCCACCACCACCTCACCTCCAACCTTATCCAGCACTACCTTGGCCTCTAGTGTCTCAATAATCTCTCGAAGCTTCATGCGCAGTCCTTGTGCCCGAGGTCACGCTTGCACGTGTTCCCCTTCCAGCCTATCCCCCTTCTTCTTCCGTTCCACTTTGATTCCGTGTTCAACCGACGGCACGGGCACGCCGGAGAGTTTCTTCACGGCGTCAAAACGCGGCGGACAGACGTCGAAGCAAACTCCGCATTTCGTACATTTGCCCTGCTCGATGACATGGATGATATTCTTTTCCCCGTAGATCGATTGCCCGGGGCATTCCCGCATGCAGATCAGGCATGCCTGGCACAATTTCGGATCGATCCAGTAGGCGGTCAGGCTCTTACACGCCTTCGCCGGGCAGCGCTTTTCCTTGATGTGCGCCTCGTATTCATCGCGGAAATATCGGATTGTGCTGAGAACGGGGTTGGGAAGCGTGGTCCCAAGACCGCACATGGAGGCATCTTTTACCGCTGCCCCCAGTTCTTCCAGGAACTCCACGTCGCCTTCGCGCCCCTCTCCTTCAGTGATTCGTGTCAAGACCTCCAGCAGCGCATCGCTGCCGTCGCGGCACGCGCTGCACTTCCCGCAGGACTCGTCATTGGTGAACTGAACGAAGAACTTGGAGACATCGACCATGCAGGTGTCTTCATCCATCACAATCATTCCGCCGGAACCCATCATGGAGCCCACTTCCTTCAGGCTCTCGTAGTCAATAGGGAGATCGATGTGGCTAGACGGGATGCAGCCCCCCGAAGGACCGCCCGTCTGCACCGCCTTGAACTGTTTGCCGCCCGGGATGCCGCCGCCGATGTCGTGGATGATCTCGCGCAGTGTGATCCCCATGGGAACCTCGATCAGACCCGTGTTGTTAATCTTTCCCACCAGAGAGAAGATCTTGGTTCCCTTGCTGGTCTCCGTGCCGATGCCCGCGAACCAGTCCGCGCCGCGGCTGATGATCTGCGGCACGTTGGCCAGCGTCTCCACGTTGTTGATGACCGTGGGGCAGCCCCACAGGCCAACCTGTGCAGGGAAGGGGGGCCGCTGGCGCGGTTCCGGGCTTTCGCCTTCGATTGAGTGGATTAGCGAGGTCTCTTCGCCGCACACGAACGCCCCCGAACCCTGGCGGATCTCGAGTTCGAAGTCGAACCCGAAGCCGAGAATGTCCTTCCCTATCAGCCCGTACTCGCGAGCCTGCTCAATGGCAAGCTGCAGGCGCTGGATGGCCAGGGGGTATTCCGTCCGGATGTACACGAATCCTTGCGAAGCGCCGATGGCAAACGCCGCGATGGTGATGCCTTCCACTACTGCGTGCGGGTCGGACTCCATCAGACTGCGGTCCATGTAGGCGCCGGGATCGCCCTCGTCGCAGTTGCCGATGATGTACTTCGGCGTCTTCTTCTCGGCGCGGCATACCCTCCACTTCACGCCGGTGGGGAAACCGGCACCGCCGCGACCTCTCAACCCGGACCGGGTGATCTCCTCGATCACATCCTCAGGGCTCATGGAAGTGAACACTTTTTCCAGCGCCGTATAGCCATCCCGGGCGAGGTACTCAGTAATCTTCTCCGGGTCAATGACTCCCTTGTTGCGCAATACCAGGAGCATCTGTTTCTTGAAGAACGGGATGTCGCCAAGCAGCGGAATCCGCTCCTTCTTTTCCGGGGGCAAGAACATCAGCCGCGGGACCGGTCTGCCCTTCAAGAAATGCTCTTGGACAAGGAATGGAATGTCGTCCGTTTTGAGAGAACTATAGAAGATCTGATCCGGCAGCACGACCAGCAACGGCCCTTGGCCGCAGAAACCGTTGCAACCAGTCGGCACGACAGAGACCTCATCCGGGAGGCCGTGGCGTGCAAGTTCTCCTTCCAGAGCCTGCTTGATGTGAAGCGCGCCGCCCGCCACGCAGCCCGTGCCAGTGCACAGCATCAGTTCAATCCTTCGCGCAGGCATTGCCTTATGCTCCCCTTTCTGAACCAATTCCAAGAGCGTATTCGGCCGCAGCCGTGCCGCCGACAACGTGATCGTTGAATATCTTTCTCGCCTTCTCAGGCGTGAGTTCCCCGTACCTTACGGGAGCCGAATTCCGCATCTCGACCGTGGCCATCGGCTCCTTCGAGCACAGTCCGGCGCATCCTGAGGTCGTGACCTGTATGTCTTTTGTCCCGCTTCGTTCCAGTTCCTCGAGAAAGGCGGCGACGATACTTCTCGCCCCGGCGGCAATGCCGCATGTGCCCATGTGCACAATGATCTTGCCGCGGAACTCACCCTCCCGGAGGTAGACACCCTTTTGTGCTTCCGCTCGTTTTTGTCTGAGCTCATCCAGCGTTAGCTTTGCCATCGCCATTGCCTCCAGCGTACTTCTTGGCTATGCCGGCAACTTCCTTGACCGTGAGCTTTCCATAGACCGAATCGCCCACCATCACGGCTGGCGCCAGCCCGCAGCATCCAATACACCTGACCGACTTCAGCGTGACGAGCATGTCCGGTGTGGTTTCATCCGGCCGGATCTTCAATGTATCGGCAAAACGGTCCATCAGCCGCTCGCTTCCCCGCACGTAACACGTGGTTCCCATGCAGACGTTGATCAGGTACTTGCCCCTTGGCACAACGCTGAACGCGCTGTAGAACGTCGCGATGCGATAAACGTCAGCGACCGAGTAGCCGGTCTCCTGCGCGACGTAGCGCAGAGCGCCCTCGGGGAAATAGTTGAGGGCGGTATTGACCTCCTGCAGAATGGGCATCAGCGGTCCCGGCCGGTGCTTGTGGCGAG
>DATGZX010000167.1:0-8018 GCA_035296965.1 Gemmataceae bacterium | reverse complement strand
CGGCTGGGATGCGAGAGAGATCCGCTACACAGGACTGGAACAGCAAATTAGCTGGATGCCGTCAACGCGGAGGTGAAGAGGCTTGCGGCCCGGGTTCATCAGGTCTCACTGCCAACAATCTTTAATCAGCGACAAACGGCTCGCTGGGGTGGCGGCGACGAAGGCAAAAGCCTTGACCAAGAGCGGAGATACAGTAGCCCCAGAAGTGGTGATAAGGCAGTCACAAGGAGGAGCCATGCATCTCACCCCTATAATGCCATTGGTTCTCGCGAGTTTTGCGGTTGGAGCACCGATGGCTTCTGCGGAAGTTTTGAACACACATCGTATCCCCGCGGTGCTTGCCGTGGAAGCAGCCAGCGAGTCCATCGGGGTCTGCGCCAAGCAGGGGTACCTAGAAACCGCCGTAGTTGTCGATGCTGACGGCGCGACGATCGTGGCCCTGCGTGGCGACGGCGCCGGTATACACACCCTCGATAGTGCACACGATAAAGCCTACACCAGCGTCTCGTTCAAGAGCGATACGATTGCTTTAGATGAGCGCGGTCGAGGTGAGATCGCGCCATTGTCCAAGCTCCCGCATGTCTTGTTTTTTGGCGGCGGAGTTGTCATCAAGCTCGGCGACGAAACCGTTGGTGCAATTGGCGCGAGCGGCGCTCCAGGAGCCAAGTTGGATGACACCTGCGCGCGCGCTGGACTGGAGAAAATTCGAGATAGGCTAGAATGAGGCGTCTGGCGTTCGCGTGACGCGGTCGATCGTCTCCACCGAAAGCGCACTGGCGGACCGCTGCGGCAAGGGCCGGGCTATCAGTCCAGGTGTTCACCTACCCAGACGCCAGACATTTCTTCGCGGACGCGGGCACCGGACTACGCATAACTGCATCTTGCCTGGCGACCAACTCAATGCGCGGCTCATTGACGAACACGGAATCGCGTTTTTTGATCGGACGATGACGGAGGCTTTCCTGACTTGGGGCGTGGGGCCAGTCTTTGCGCTTCCGACCGCGACCGACCCACGCCTGGGGTCAGGACGTCGGCCGGTCCGTCATTTGTTGCCGTCGTCCTTGCCGCTGGCTTCTTGATCAACAATCTCTGGTCCTTTGCCGGAGATGAAGACCGTCCTAACGTCAATGCAATGACGCTACAGCCCTTCTTCAATTATAACCTGCCAGAGGGCTGGTATCTGACGACGAGCCCCATCATCACCGCCAATTGGGAAGCCGATAGTAACAACCGCTGGACACTTCCCGTCGGCGGTGGCATTGGGCGCGTCTTAAAGATCGGTGACCAACCGGTCAATGCCCAAGTAAACGCCTACTACAATGTCGTGACACCCGACGACACTGGCTCTAATTAGCAATTTGCGCGCTCAGTTCACCTTCCTCTTTCCAACGCATTGAGCGGCAGGTAGCCTAACGGGAAAAGCAACGCGATTGTCCGCTCCTGGCACTTCTGAGACATACAATGCCTCCTCCGACTCGTCCGGAATACCCTCCAAAACGGACATGTGAGGTGCTGGTAGCGCTTATGAGTGTGGCCTTAATTCGCCCGAGCAGCCTTGCCCGCTCCAAGTGCCCGATACACGCTTGCCTTGCTGAGGTCCATTTGACGCACGATCTCTGGCACTGTCTTGCCCTGCGGCCGAACATGTTCCACCCGGTCGATCTAGACGAGCGAAGGGCGATCGTGCTGTGACCATAGTCCGCCGATCCACTTTGCTCTTAAAGCGTCAAAGCGACAAGAGAACGATATCAACAACGCCAGTCTCACATGAACAAGACCAGCGAGGCTAAGGGCGGGCACACGACGAGAGCTCGAGCCGTCGCCAGCAGGGGCAGGCGCAACCCCCAATCGGCCGAGATCAAACTTGCGGAGCTCAGGCGGCGCCTGCTGGAGATCAACGACCTAAGCGCAGCGGGTGCCGTGCTCGCCTGGGATCACGCCACCTACATGCCAAAGTGCGGAGCGACTGCGCGGGCTCGGCAGGGCGCGATTGTGAGCCGATTGGCCCATGAGAAGTCGGTCGCTCCGGAGCTCGGCAATCTGCTCGAGGACCTGGAGCCGTACGCCGCCAGTCTATCCTACGATTCCAACGAAGCGAGCCTTTTGCGCGTCGCGAGACGCGACTTCGAGAAAACGATCAAAGTGCCCTCCGATTACGTGGCGCGCGTCAGCGCGTTCGGTGCTACGGCCTACGACGCCTGGAAACGAGCCAGGCCGGCGAACGACTTTGCGACCATGGTGCCATTCCTCGAAAGGGCTATGGATCTTGGTCGCGAGTACGCAAACTTCTTCGCCCCCTATGAGCATGTCGCCGACCCTCTCATCGATGATGCCGACGAAGGTATGACGACGGCTTCGATCTGCACACTCTTTGCGGAGCTGAGGAGCGAGTTGGTGCCGATCGTGCGAACCATATGCAATCAACCGGCGGCAGACGATGAGTGCCTGCGTGGCTCCTTTGGAGAACCAGCACAGCTTGATTTTGGCCTCTCCGTGGTCAAACGGATTGGCTACGACTTTGACCGTGGCCGCCTTGATAAGACCCTGCATCCCTTCTGCACTAGGCTTTCGGCGGGCGACGTCCGAATTACCACCCGTGTCTACGAGAGCGATGTCAGGCAGGCCCTATTCTCGACCTTGCACGAGGCCGGGCATGCGCTCTACGAGCAGGGCGTCGATCCTGCGCTAGAAGGCACCCCGCTCGGACGGGGAGCTTCCGTCGGCGTGCATGAGAGCCAGTCCCGGCTCTGGGAAAACGTGGTGGGCCGTGGTCGTAGCTTCTGGCAGCACTTTTATCCGTTGCTGCAGTGCGCCTTTCCGGACCAGCTCAGCAAAGTGCCACCCGAGACTTTCTATCGCGCTATCAACAGAGTCGAACGATCTCTGATACGCACCGATGCCGACGAGGTGACCTACAACCTTCACATCATGATGCGTTTCGGACTGGAGCTGGAACTGCTCGAGGGCCGCTTGCGGGCCAAAGATCTGTCGGAGGCCTGGCGCGCAGGTATGCAAGCCTATCTCGGGATCGTTCCGCCCGACCATCGAGATGGTTGCCTGCAGGACGTCCATTGGTATGCCGGCAGCCTCGGTGGTGGATTTCAGAGCTATACTATCGGCAACATTATGAGCGCGCAGTTCTACGCTGCCGCCGTCAAGGCACATCCCAATATCCCGCGTGAGGTCGCAATAGGCGAGTTCAGCACACTGCACGCCTGGCTGCGCGAACAGCTCTATCAACATGGACGCAAGTTCAAGCCGTACGAACTTGTCGAGCGGACAACCGGCGGACAGATGAGCGTCGGACCCTACCTCGCGTACCTTCGCGCGAAGTATGGCGAGCTCTATCAATTGCCGTCTGTTGAGAAGCGTTGAAAGACCGGGTCGGCGAATTATTGGAACTGTGCTCTTCCGACTTTTCTGCTGCCCCAGTTGCTCGACAGCAGTTCCTGCCGTCTTGACCTACCTTCTCAGGTGGGCGGGGTCGCGGTTCGGTTCTTTTCGACAAAGGATCGCAGAGCGCGGTTGGCGGATCTACCATGATGAAGAGAAGGTGGGCGCGGGAAGATCCGGTTTGGGCCGCCTGAGTCCGCTACTCGCCACCCAGGGAGATGTTGACCTGAGTCAATGCAATTTATTTTCAATCCTTGATACTGACTTTTCAAAATCTAACAGGAGGATCTGGATATGGCCGAGGCTGCAACCAAGTTGCCCGTAAAGACTGAGGAAAAGGCTTCCACGCTTGGTCCTGCGCTGCAGGCTTGGTGGCCGTCCGAGAGCCTTCGCCGCGAGGTCGACCGTCTGTTCGACGATTTCGGTCGAGGCTTCTGGAGCCTTCCCTTCCGCCGCTCCACCTTCGCTGTCGAGCCTTTTTGGCGGCGCGAATGGGCGTGGGGCGCTGAACCAGCCGTCGACATTGCCGAGAGCGATAAGGCCTACGAGATCACGGCCGAGCTGCCGGGCATGGACGAAAAAACTATTGAGCTGAAGCTTGCAAACGGCGGGCTGACGATCAAAGGCGAAAAGCAGGAAGAGAAGGAGGAGGAGAAGGAGGGCTACCATCTCCATGAGCGCCACTTCGGCTCCTTCCAGCGCTACTTCCGCGTGCCAGAAGGCGTCGATACCGACAAGATCGAGGCGAGCTTCAAAAACGGCGTGCTCACCGTGACGCTGCCGAAGGCATCCGAAACGCAGAAGGCGGAAAAAAAGATCACCGTGAAGGCCTCCTGAGAGGCTTTATCGAAAAAATGACGAGCAGGGTCCGATAGACTCTGCTCGTTCACATACCGCGCTATCGATAATTCGACTGAATCAAGTCGGGTTGAAGCGGTCGAGCCAAACCGAGCGATCGAGCGACTGGATGAGAAAATTCACAAACCAGCACAAGGAGCAATCCTATGACCACCTGCGCTTGCGATAATTGCCAATTCTTCGACAATCAGAGCCAAGCAGCCGCGAAGGCAAGAAAGGACCACTCTGGCCTGTGCCGCTACAATCCGCCCATGCCACAATCCGCCGGCACCCATCATGGATTGTGGCCGGTCGTCGGGACGAAAGACTGGTGCGGTCACTTCGCGGCAACGGTCGAGCGCTTCATGACCGCCGCCGAATAAGTGGCTGATGCTCGGGGTGGGAAGATCTGAACCTGCGACCTCTTCGTTCCGAACGAGGCGCGTCACTAGACTGCGCTACTGCGCGGCGCTCAAAAAACTGACGCGGCGAAGTTCCCGGCCGACCACAAGGCGCGGGTTGCCTGGCGGAAGGAATGCAGAACCTATTGGAAGGCCCACAAAACGGCGCATAGGGTTGCCAAGAAGGCCGCCTAGACAGACCGTCATCTCTCAGCGCGAGCTTTTCTGAGGAGGCGCTGGTAGTCACGCGTGAGACTTCAAGCCTCGCCGGTGTATTTTTCCCCCTTGCCGGGATGTGGGCCCGAAGCTGTGACCGCAAGGTCCTGCTCCCTGCGCTCAAGCTCCGCCAACTCACTCGTTCCTTCCGAAGGCTCAAGGCATCCTTTGGGAGCCGCTTCAACGAAGAGGCGCTCGCCCTTTGCCGCCTTACTGTAGCGCCCATGCTTCCTGCACCTTGAAGTGTACAGCGACCGCTGCGAAGATTGACGTGCCGAGGGCGTATCGCCCACCTATAGCTTCGTAGCGGCTGGGACCCGCTCGCTGCATCAGAGGGAGCCTCGAATGCAAGCCTTTCAGATCGTGGCGCTAGCTCTGGTCGCTGCCACAGCCTTTTGGGTCTACCTGAAATTGAAGGAACGAATCGAGTTCCTTGAGCACGAGGTCCGTTGGTTAAGAAGAGAGTTGGAAGCCTTGAAGCCGACTGAGATCAAGTCCGCCTACGATTAGTGGCACCTTTCGCCGCGCTCCCGACGTTGCCGTATAGCGCCTCCGGCAGGTCGCGGTATAATCGTCCTTAGTCCTCCTGAGAATACTGGCGGGGGACCGAATAGCCAAGGCGCACAAATTCCCTCATGGGCAGCCTTCCAGCCGTCTACGAGCGCCCCTGCACACCTTAGAGGCACGCTATTTGTTATCAGGAGCCGGGGTTCTCTGAGGTTCCTAAGAAGTTGACGCGCTGGTTGACGAGTAACCGCTGTGCCAGCGCTTCGATCTCTGGCCAATGCTGCTCCACGAGCTTGCGCGTCTCTTGGATCATTTCGTTAATTAGGGTTTCGGCGCGCTCGGTATCTCGGTCAGTAGCCAACAGCGCCAGATTTGTTGTCTTCACCCGGTCATCGGCATCACCCCACGTCGGGGAACCGACGTGCCTACCTTCAGCAAGTCTGGCTCCGAGGAGCACCTTCAGTGCATGTTTGATCTTGTCGTCGTGCCCCCCTTGAGCTTCGCATCGCTCGAGAGTTTGAGCGTCATATCACTTTTGAGAGTGAGGCGATTTTCGCCCACGGCGTTGACCATGTATGTGCCATCGGGCACAAACACAGTCGCTCCATTCCCCGCAACTTGGTCAATTGCCGCTTGGATCGCCGTCATCGGTCTGCCCGTCGGCTTTCGCACCCTTGTCTTTGACGTTGACGACAAAAGAGGAGGTGGGCGCCTTGGCACATCCCTGAGAAGCGCTCAATGACGCAGGAGTTTCAAGAAACAGAAGGCACGCTCCCAGCACGCAAGCATTAATAAGAATCCATGGCTCAGGCCTGTTGCCCTTGGAAATTGCGTACATCTTGGGGAGCATGGTTTCCAACTAGAGCAGGACGTGAATTTGCGCTCTGACCAATGAATAATCGAGCGTGCGCGTAGCCCTCGATAATGGCTACATTTCGCCTTTTTCCTCTAATCGCCGCAACTGCTCCGGCGACAAACGAAAACAGTCATGATGACGTGCTGCCGCTTCAGTCACGCATCGAGTTTCCCTTTTTTGGCGAAGGCGCCGGGCCCGAAGCCGATGCCTCTGGCGCCTTTTGCTAAGAGCCAGGCGGGAACAATGTCTAGTTTAAGATGTGCGCGGGACGCCGTTCGGTTTAGTAGGGGTCCGATTCTGCGGCTGATCGGAGGTTCGGCGCATACCTAAATCCGCAAAGCCGACCTTAGACGATCCACCCCAGCTCTCTCGCCTTGTCATTGGCGAGCTTCCATGCCCGAGCCAATAGCTCATAGTCATCGGTTTGCGTTCGACGCCTTAGGATGAGCTGTCGCTGATCGGCGAGTTTGGTGTAGACCGCACAGAAACCGGCTTCCGGCGAGTAGATGATGATTTCGCCCTCACGCTCATCGACTCGCAACTCTGTCTGCGGCATCTGCCGATGCTACAACAAAAGAGGCGCCGGGCCGAAGCCGACGGCCCTGAGAAAGAAGAAGCCCCGCAAGGGGCGAGCGGGGCTTCTGGTTTCTTTGGGGAACGTGATGGGGATGCACTTCCATCACGGTAGTTGCTTAGCACCGTGGGTATTTAGATCCAGCCCTGATAGTTCGAACATTTTGTCCCAAATTGCAGGCAAGCGCTCCGGAGCCAACCATCGTTAGCCCTCTCTCCTGGGACTTGGGACCGTCCGTCGTTCGAACAAACCGAATCGAATACGTCTATTTCTCAAACGAATTCGTACTCGGCTGATTAGCCACCCCTGATCCTTCATCGCTAGGCACCAAAAATGGGGCGTGTGCTTACTTGCTCGGCGGGGAGCCGACCAGGAGGAAAACCTATGCGTGTACTAACCGGCATTGAGCTGCGAACCGTCTCTGGCGGGGCCATGGCGGCTCGTCCTGTCAATCTTCGTCCCGTCAGTCCTCGTCCCGTAGTTCGTGAGCTTGAGGAGCTTATTGTGTTGGTAAGAATACTCGTGAAAGACCTCGGTGGCCGCGGGATGACACCCCCCCGTGCACAAGCCTCATAGCTCGACTTTACGCATGAGTGTCTCCAGGAGGGCCGGCCAGAGCCGGCCCTTTCTGATTCGTCCAAGTGCGTTTGGCTTCGGGCTCCCTTCGCTCTGGCGCAAATCGAAATCTCTTGCCTAACGTCGAGCCATGAAGCGCGCGACTACCGCGAACGTGTGCTGGTTGAGGACGTTCTCGTAGGTATCAAATTTATGCTCATGCCGATTGTAGGTGTGCCAGCGCATCCATTTAGGCTTAGGCGGCAGGTCCCATTCGTCAGGATCAAGATTGCCGATCAATCGCGATTTGATTTTGGATTGACCGAGGTGTGCCCGATCGACGGGTGTTCCAAATTGTGAAGAGTAGGCGACTTGCCTTCGCCGTGTTTGGCGGCTGCAAAAGCGCGTCGCGCCCGGAGGCATCCACAACACCGAACAGTGTCGATGTGTGACAGGGCACTCGAAGTACCATTGGCGTCCACCGAAATGTCGAGGCTGAGGGACTAGGTCGATCCACTGGTCGAGGCTTCTGATTTGGATCCTCAGCGAGCCCCCGTATTTGCCTTCCATGTTCGCAGTGACGACACCACCTCGCGATTTCCTCACCCGTGTAACTATAAGTCCAGCGATTGATGATGCGAGGTCCGACCTTTGCTCCCCGCCGCATCAGCCCCTGACG
>DATGZX010000166.1:0-60552 GCA_035296965.1 Gemmataceae bacterium | reverse complement strand
GAGCGCTATACGGAACGGCCTTATCTGTACAACGAGGACAATCCCCTGCATCAGCGCGCGGCCACGGTGCTCCACAATTTGAATAACAACAGTCGCATGACCGTGGAGGATGCCATCGCCATCGCACTTTCACCGGAGGTTTACAACGCTGATCTGTGGCAGGCCCGGCTCGTCACTGCCTGGGGCAAAGCCAATGCCCAAATCAAGGCCGACGCTCAAGCGGCCAGGTTGTACGACATGGTCGTGCGCTGGAATCGCCGGGCGGATGCCGACTCGACGGGGTCCATCGCCTACCAGTTCTGGAAAGATCAGCTCGGCGAGAAGATCCAGCAACAGGATCGCGCCGGTAAAGAGCCTTCCAAGGATGTGACGGACGAGCAACTCATTCACGCCTTGGTCACAGGCGCCACGGAATTGCAGAAGCGCTGGGGCCGCCTGGAAGTTGCGTATGGCGAGGTCTATCGCGTAGGCAGGCAAGGCGGGAGCAGAAATTGGCCGGTGGGCGGCGGTTCGATTATCAACATGTCGACGCCGCGGGCGATCGGGTTTGACAAAATGAGCGATGGCAAGACCTTCCTGGGACACGGCGGCCAAACATCGACCCAGGTCGTGCAGCTCACCAAGCCGCCACGATCCTGGACGTTGCTGCCCCTGGGTGAGAGCGATCATCCAAACTCCAAACACTGGGACGATCAAGCGGAAAAGCTATTCAGCCCGGGCAAGATGAAACCGACTTACTTCCTGAACAAGGAGGAGTTGCTCAAGCATGTCGAATCGCAGAAAGTCTTGCATCGGCCGGTGAATTAGCGACGAGTTGATATCTTCAGGTAGCTCAAGCTGTCAGCTTGAGCTACTTCCGCATCTACGGGATAAAAATGGCATCCGCGCCGCCAAACAATGATTCGATCGGGGAGTTAGGAACCACCGTACCGGAGGTCAAGCGTTATCAGCGGCAGAAGTTGACCGCGAGCATCTGCTCGATGGTCTTGAGCTTGGCCTTCCTCGTCGCCATGGCGCTGCTGGGCGGCCCGCGGCTGGATCAGGCACTGAGAACCTGGGTCGGGTCCAATCCGTGGATACGGCTCATCGTGCTCGCCTTCATCTATGCCGCCTCCCTGGAACTCTTGACGGTGTCCCTCGATTTCTGGTCGGGATTTGTCCTCGAACATCGCTACCAGTTGAGCAACCAAACGCTGGGCCGCTGGGTCTGGCGGCACGTCAAAGGTTACCTGGTGGGTGGTCCGATCGGGCTGGTGCTGGTGCTCGGCTTGTATGCCCTCATCTGGTACAGCGGCCCTTGGTGGTGGCTTTGGACAGCGGCCGGCTGGCTGGTGGTATCGCTGGTGCTGGGCCAGCTCCTTCCCGTGGTCATCTTGCCGCTTTTCTACAAAGTCACGCGCCTGGAAGAGCCGGCATTGCTTGAACGCCTGCGCCGCCTCACCACCGGCACCGGTCTGAGCTTCGACGGGATCTATCGGCTGCACTTGAGTCAAGAAACCAAGAAGGCGAACGCGGCCTTGGCCGGGTTGGGGCGTACCCGGCGCGTGCTCCTGGGTGACACGTTGCTGGAGGAATTCACGCCCGAAGAGATTGAAGTGGTGTTCGCTCACGAGGTCGGGCACCACGTCCACCGGCATCTGGTGAAACTGGTGGCCTGGAGTGTCGTGCTCGCCGCGGCCAGCTTTTGGCTAGCCGACGTGGTTTTGCGCCACGCAGCCGAGGCGTTGCACTATCCCACGGATCCGTTGCCCGCCTACGAGGATCCCGCGGCTCTACCGTTGCTTCTGCTTGTGCTGTCAGTGTTCGGGTTGGTCCTCTCTCCGCTGCAGAATGGCCTCAGTCGATTCTTCGAGCGCCAGTGCGACCGTTATGCTCTGGAACGAACGGGGTTGCTGCAGGCGTACCGGTCGGCCTTCACGAAACTTGCACGCATGAACAAGGCGGACGCTGACCCTCATCCTCTCGTCGTCTGGCTGTTCGAAGACCATCCCCCCATCCGCGAGCGTTTGGCATTGGCTGACAAGGTCGCGCCGCCGCAGGCCAGTGGCACCGCTTAGCCCATGCACAAAAAGGTGCCTTCTCGTAGCACAAGCTGGCAGCTTGTGCTACAACAGGCTGCCAGCTTGAGCCACAGTGAGTCTTTCCGGTTGTCGCCTGGCACAATAGGCAAGAGTCGAGAGAAAGTGTGCCTGATGGACGGAGAGCTATCGTTCAAGGCGTGTGAGGAGGGCTGTGAAACTCCCCAGCCGACGACGAGGCTCCGCCAGCGGCCACAGGCTCCTCATGCACGTGATGGGGTGGCTGAAGGACTTCATGCGTCGGCGCGGAAGGGCGCGGCTGCGAAGGAGGCGATTTGATCGCTTCGGCCGTCGCCGCGACTTCTTCGGCGGTCAAGTCCTGTCCGAGCGGCACGGCATGGCCGGTGAGGAAGCTTAGGAAAGAAGGCCAGGAAACTTCACGCGGCGGCTTCCGCGAACCAACAGGGCGAACTTCAATTCCAGTTTCACCGAACGTAACTGCTAGCCGCAGGCCGGCAAACTCGATTTCCCGAGTGATCGGGCGCGTAAACTTCTGCACAGCATCACTCCTAAAAAGAACGGTGATTCCATGATGATGCCTTGGACCAGTCAGCGGCCTCCTACAAGCATCTTATGAAATTGTCACCGTTTGGCCAAGACTCTATCTGTGCAAACGATCAGTAAAGGCAAGCTCGATTGACACATTTTCAGTAGGCCATTAACTTTCTCCCTGAGGTTGTGCAATTCTCGCCGCCGGATACTGGGACCCGTTATCCGGTTCATGCCTTCGTCTCTGCCGCCAGGAGGGCGCCATGGATTTCTTTTCTAGCTTCGGCGAATCTATTGCCGATCACCGTGTGAGCGCCAACTTGATTGCGGCGCATGGGATCATCACGCTCCTGGTCCTGTTAGCAGTGTCGCTGCGCCATGTCGTGGCCCAGGGTACGAGCAGGCTGTTGCGCTGGACGAAGCTGCACTGGCTCGAGAGTGCCGGGGAACATGCCGCAGAACGCGTACGCGCGCTCATCTTGTGGCTGACCGTCGCAGCTGTGGTGCTCACCATTGGTGCGGCTGTGGCTTATCACTTTGCAGGGCGCGACGTCCGGGAGGATTTGGGGTATTGGTATGACAAGCTGACCCTCACCCATCTTTTGAAGCTGGGGCTGCGCTGCGGTACCATGGTTGTGGTGCTCCTCCTCTCTTTGGCGGGGGTTCGCGTGGTCCGCAGCGGCATGCCAAAGCTTGAAGCCCATCTGCAGGGTTGGCTTGGCCCGCACAAGCATCAGGTTGTTCTCCACAGGGGTTTCTTGCTTGTCCAGTACTACTTCGTCGGCGCGCTCCGCTTGACCGCCCTCTGGCTCGTTTTTGGTCTGGGCCGGGTCGGCCTGGTTGCGAACCCGATATACAGCTTCATCCTGAGCACGATCACGATTCTCGTGATTGCCCATCTGGTGGCACTCTCTTCGCGCGTGTTGTTCCAAACCCTGGAAGACCTCGGGAATCGTCGCCTGGCCGAAGGGCCATTCCGCCACTACTGGGAGCGAATGCCTAAGCTCTTTCCGTTCGGCCAGCGCTGCTTCGAAGTGGCCGTCTATTTCTGTGGTGTTTGGCTATGCGTCCGCGAGTTCATGAACCCTTTGAAAGTAGATTCCCATGCAGCGAGCATTCTCAAGTGCATCGGCATCGTCATGGCGACGCGTGTCTTCATTGAACTGCTGCAGGTTCTCCTCGGTGAAATCTTCGGGCTGTACGCCGACGAAGAAACCGTCGATCAGAAGAAGCGGACAGTTGCTCCACTGATCTACTCCATGAGCCAGTATGTGCTCTACTTTGGTTCGGCGCTCATGATTCTCAAGGAGCTGGACTATGACATTACCCCAATTCTCGCAGGGGCCGGCATCCTCGGCCTGGCAGTCGGTCTGGGCGCGCAGAGCCTGGTGACTGACGTCGTCTCCGGATTCTTCATCCTGTTCGAAGGCCAGTACCTGGTTGGCGACTACGTGCAGATTGCCGACGCCGCGGGAGTGGTCGAGGCCGTTGGCATTCGCGTCACTCACCTGCGGGACGGGCAGGGCAAGGTATACATCATCCCCAACGGCCAGATCAAAGGTGTGGTCAGCTATTCCAAGGGTTATGTCAACGCTGTGGTGGACCTGAGTGTGCCGACCGGCAGCGATCTCGAAGCCACCATGCGCGCGATGGCCGAGGCAGGCCGGCGCCTGCGCCAGGCACACCGTGAAGTGTTGGCGGAGACCCACATCCACGGTCTGGTCAATTACAGTACAACGGAAATGACGGTGAGAGCGGTGACCAAGGTCCGGCCGGGCACGCACTGCGCCATGCAGGATGAATACCGACGGCTGCTCAAGGAAGTGTTGGATCAGGGGCCGATGCTGGCGGCTCACTCGGCTGCTGCTGCCTGAGCACCGCGAGCGCATGCGCAGGAATACAGGCAGACGGGTCACTCCGTGAGCTGGCAGCGCATCACGCAGCGCCACGACACATCAAAGCATCGCATGCACTTCGTATGGCTTTGCAAGGGAGACAAGGTCCGGAGGCTTAGCCCTTGGGAGGCACGCTCCGCCCGGCCGCGGGCGGCAGTCCGGGCAGCGTGGTCGATTCAGCGACCTTGCGGTACCCGAGGGCATAAAGCACCTCCAGCACCTCGCTCCAGGTTGGAAAGGGGCGACGATTGTCGCGCTTATACTGATCCATCGCCTTCATGAAGACGATTTCCTCGTCGCTGTAATCGCGCTCACACGTCGTGGGATCGACTTGGCGGCGCCGCTCTCCTAGATTGCGGCGATCCTGGCCGCTGCGCCGTTCGACGGCGACCGGGATAGCCTTCTGACGACGCTCGTTTCCGCGGCGGTCGCCCTCCCGTCTATCGGTCACCACCAATTCGGATTCTACGTTTTCGTCGGCGCTCATGGCTAGATACCTCGTTGTAGCCTCCACCAGGTGAGCTTCAGCACCAGCATGTGGGGCAGCGCGCTAGGCTCGGGCAAACCGTTGAACTACCGTAGGATATAACGGCACCCCGCGCGAGTATAGCTTACTGGGCGCGCACGACAAACGAACCCTGCGAAAAAATGCCGGATTTGAAGCGCTGATGAGAAAACCTGGTTAGCAAGGTCGTAGGGGCTGCATGAGGCTACCGCGTGCGCTACGCCTGCTAACTTTCTCTTTCCGTTAACCGCGATCTTCTCTGAAACTCGCGCCATTGTCAAACCTTGCCACTGCCAGACGATTTTTCTAGGTGACGCTGGAAGAAGCGTCGCCGCATGGCTTGCACCCATCGCGCTGCCAGGGAATTGAAGCAAGCCTCGTTCAATCAATGGCTTTCGTCATCTCGGCAAAAAGCAGACGCCGGTGCCGACCTCCGCCGACCGGGCTTATTCGTTCTGCTAGATCATCGACGATTTACCATATGAGAAAGTTTCGGGGCTATTGGCAGTTTGCATTGTTTTTGCAAGTCGTAGCGATTTTCGGAATTGTAGAAGGCCTGCTGAGCTTTTTTGGACGGCGGCGGCCAGTCGAAGAGGTCGGGAGGCCGGTGTTAGTGAATTCGGCAATGGCAACAGCGACCAGGTCCTGGGGCCAATCGGACTCGCGTCCCTTTGCAAGGCACCCAAGATCGGTCAGCGCACCGAGTGGCGCGCTCAGAGCAATGCGGAGGGCGTGGCGAACGGAGAGCAGGCCAAGTCAGCGGCCGCTTACTTCAACGGCTGTGCGGTGCGCAGGCGCAGCGAGAAAATCACCTGGCCCGGCTCGCAGCGCTGATTGATCTCGATGGCGTCCAAGAATTCGATCGCTGCCAGGAATTGATCCAGGCCCTGGCTGGTAGCTTCCGGTGAGAGTTGATTCTTTTTGGCAAGGAAAGCGACGAGAAGCTCGCGGCGCTCTTTGATGAACCGGGCTAGCTCGCGAAAGGAAAAACGTAGAATCGGCGTCTCCGCAGGGTACGATTTCTCGCTTGGCGCCGGTGTTGGTGAAAAGCTGCTAATCGCCTCGGGCGAGCTGGCAAGCAGGAGATGTCCTTCATTCAGCGCGAAGGCGGGCTGGAGGCCAGGTGGGAAGTCTTCGTCGTTCACGACGTACTTGACCTCCACCTTGCCTTGCATGGTCGAGTTGAGACTCAGCGCGCCCGGATGGCCGCCGTTCACGCTGAACACGGCCAGCGTTGCCAGAGAGTTGAGCGCGTTCCCGAGCGCCGTACCGGCGGGAGCCTCGCCCTTGCCGGGGCCGACACGGATCGCCGCCAGACAGCGCGGAAACCAATTCTTATCCGCGGGCGGCGGAGCGACCATGAAGCAAACCCAGTCAGGGCCGATTTGAGGCAAGATTCCCTTGAGGGCGTCCTTGCCAAACACCGCCCCAAGGCTTCCTTCCGCGACTGTCCTCACGGAGCCTCGTGCTTCCTCCGTCATGAATTCGCCGAGGACTTCCAGCAGTGCCGCAACATTGATGCGTCCGCCAACTGCGAGAATGGCGTCCTTCGGTACACGTTCCCACAAATCAGTTCGTTCGGCCGCTGTACTCAGAAACCGGCGGGCAGAGGCCGGCAGCAATTCCACTCGCGACCGAACCGCGACTGAGACGCCGAAGTCTTCTTGAAGCGTGATCGCGAAAACGACTCCTTCGACCGCCTTCCAGTACTTGAGAAGGGTCTTCAAGGAAGCGGCTTGAGTGCCCTGAGCAGCGTCGGCCTTCTTCTGAAGCGCCTTTTCGAAGGCCCGCGGGTTCAGCCACAGAGCCGCCAAAGGCTTTTTCGGGCCGAGCATGGCCAGTTGGCGAGCTATGAATGGCTCAGCGGCCGAGGAGGTCTTCCCATCAAGGTCTATGAGTTCGTGCAGAATCCTTTCCTCATTGGCGAACGCCAGCACCGGCCCGTGGAGATAGTAGTAGTTCGTCGCTTTCTTCTCGACGCGGCGCTGGTATTTTTTGTCGTGGTAGGTGCACTCTTCCAGACCCTGAAGATCGCCCGATTTCTTTTGAATTTCGTTCAGACGGTCGATGAGGTCCGCCAGGAGCTTTGAATTGCGGGCGCGTATCAGAAACAGGCCTTGCTCTTGCTCGGGTTGTTCCACCGGGCCAGGCCGGTATGCCAGCACCAGGGCGTCACCCAGGATTTCGTCGCGCAATTGCATGGCGTTCAGGTGCAATTTCTTTTGCAGGAATTCATCTACCAAGCTGAGTTTTTGCGCTTCTTCGCCGTGAGCAACCTTGGCGCCGGCAGGTGAGGCGAGGAATAGCTTCAAGAATGGAGAATTGACAAGAGCATTGCCATGGCCGCTCAGGTCTTCAATCAGGACACAAAAGCCCACGTCTTCGGGTACGAGCCGCAGCAGCTCGTTGCGCGGTGTGCCCGCAGAAGCCAACGCGTTGCCAAGAACAAATGCCGAGAAAATGGAAATAAGGAACCCGGACAAGCGGCCTGCGCGCAGCCGATCGCGGCCAGGGACCGCGCCCTTGATCCACAGGTTCTTCTTAGGCGAGGGGCAGGCAATAATCTCCCCTCGCCCCCGCCTCGGGGGAGAGGGGTCGGGGGTGAGGGGGAAGAACGATCCCCGGCCAAGGCCCTTCACCCCCGACCCCTCTCCCCGGAGTACCGGGGCGAGGGGAGAAGAAGCGCTGCCAATCGCCTTATCCTGATTTCTTAAGCTTGAGGTCGGTGCGCCGGTCACGCTTTTCCCCGCTGTTGATCCAGTCAATCGTGATCGAGTCGGCATTCTCTCATAGACCCGGTTTCTGCTCGAACCCGACGGGTGGGATCTCACGGAGGAATAAGTCAACGGCCCGGCGAGCGGAGGTTGTGACCGGTTCGAATCCAACAGCGACTGACTGCTGGACCTCGCGTAAAGAGGTGCTTGGTGGTAACTGTTGATGCATCGTCTCTTGGGTGAGGGCAGCAAGGCTTTCTGGGGTAACTTTAGGTAGAAGCACCCGGCTTTGGCCCACGGTCTCATCGGCGGTTCGCCGCGTGAGCGCAACGACGGCCTCGCCCGCTTCCTGCACCCTCTGGTCCAACGACATGGTATCGGAAGAATCCAAAGGAACAGAATCCTGCGCCAGCGCCGGTTCACCCTGTTGTACTTCCTTGACCCCAAACGTGCGGTAGCCGGCAAACAGGGCAAGGAGCAGGCTGGCGGCTAGCGCTCCGGCTACCGTGAAGCGTCGCTGGAATTGAACCCGTCGATGGCGTGTCAGTACCGCACAGGTAATCTTGCTTGAAAGCTGGGCCGGCGGCAGGGGAGGAACGAGCAGGCGCAGGCCTTCGATCAGGCATTGACCGGCCGCGTGCTGCTCCCGGCAAGGGGTGCAAATCGCCAGGTGCAGATCGAGATCCGCATGAAAGTCGTCGATCGATTCGCCGTCCAGGAACCTCTGCGTCAATTCCTGGCACTCATGACAATTCATGTCCTACCTCGGCGACCATTCCGCGGCGGCGCAAGCGGCCCAGCACTTCGAGCCGGGCGCGGTGCAGCCACGTTTTGATGGTGCCCACCGGCCTATCGAGGGCGGTGGCAATGTCCTCGTAAGGTTGTCCGTGTTCGTGGAACAGGAGGAAAACGCTCCGATACTCAGGACGCAGCTCACGCAGCGCATCCTGGATTTCGCGGACCAACTCGGCCGAATCGTCGGCCGGCGCGCTGGCGGCTGTCTCCTGGAGATAGTCCGCGCTCTCCGGGTGTCGCGACCGCTGGGCCAACCAGGTGCGGCAGCGGTTCACGGTGATGCCTATGATCCACGGCTTCAAAGGCCGGGACGAATCCCAGCGTGTCAAGCTGCGGAAAATGCGCAGAAAGACTTCTTGAGTCACGTCCTCGGCGTCTTGGCGGTGGCTAAGGATGCGAAGGCAGAGACCGAACACGTCCGCCTGAAAGCGTTCCACCAGCGTCTGAACCGCCTGGGGGTCGCCCCGCAGGCAGCATTCGACCAAACCGGCTTCGTCGACAGACACGTCCGCCTACCAGCGTCATGGACTCGGAAAGGGATACCGGGAAGATCCGCGGAAAGTTTCACACACTCAAAGTTGTTCGCATTTCGGTCGAGCCTATTTTCCCGGAGAAAGCGGCTTGGGGGATTACTCTTGCGTTTCGTGAAAGATTTCGATGACTTCTTCGACAGCGGTCTCTTCCAGGGCCTTGCCCCGGCGCTGCAGCGCTTCGGTAAATCGAATGGCCGTATCCTGCATGCGCTCGTGCGTTTCGCTGGAGCCGCCCACCAGCAAAAAGTGTTCGTTTTGCGTGAGCCGCTGGTGACCGTCCTTGTTATCCAGACCGATGCCAACAAATCCTACAACTCGATGGTCTTTATTCTCTGGCTTGTTGGCCACGGCACACGCTCCCTGAGCGATGAATTACAGACGGCAATTGCTTCCTAAGACTATACGTTGCCACTGCGCGCTCGGTCAATTGCAAAGGTGCCGGCGGTCCAGGAAAATTTTGCGAGCCATTCGCGACAGCTGTTATGGTCTGCGGCCCAGCCATTTCAATCTCCGACCCAATTGGGCTGCTTTCATGTGAATGTGCGTTCAGATTATCAGATTTCTCGTGGCTCAAGCCGCCAGCTTGAGCTACAACGGCCGGTATCAGCTCTCTTGTAGCTCAAGCTGGTAGCTTGAGCTACGAACGTCTCGGCAGCTTTCTTGAAACTGTCTCTCCACACAGTTAGAATTGAGCCGTCGATCATTTTTTCCATCTCAGAATCGACAGGCAGGACTCGGCCGTTGCGTTGGACGCGGACGCCGGAGGGAGATCATGGCCCATTTGCTCGTCCTGAAGGGACTCAACGCCAAGCAGAGTTTCGCTCTGGACAAGGAGCGGACTCTCCTGGGAAGGAACGCGAGTTGCGACATCGTCTTTCCTGCCAACGACTTCGCCGTCAGCCGAGAGCATGCGTGTATCTTGCGCGTCGAGGACAAGTTCTTCCTTGAAGACATGGGCAGCCGGAACGGAACGTTTCTCAACAACCAGCAGCTCAGCGAGCGGACGCAGCTCAACGACAACGACAAGATCCGGATTTGCGACTTCCTTTATAGCTTTCACGATAGCGCGCCGGCGGCAAAGCACCCTCTCGCCCAGGAACTCGAAATCGATCCGACGCTCGACGACGCGGACGGTCCAGCCAGCTTCGAGGCCTCGGTCAGCCACACCAGCCACATGATCCTCGAGGCTCAGCCCGCGGAAAAGCTGCGTGCCTTGCTGGACATCAGCAGCGACCTGGGCAACACGCTCGAGATCGATCGTCTCTTGTCGAAAATTGTCGACAGCCTTTTCCAGCTCTACAAGCAGGCCGACCGCTTGTTCGTGATTTTGCGCGAGGAAGTGACCGATCGTCAGAAACCGCTGGAGCGTCTCATCCCCAAGGTGATCAAGACCAGGCGGTCGCAGGACGAATCGAGCGCCAGCTATAGCCGGTCCATTGTCCGCGAGTGCCTGAAGACGGTGCAGGCGTTCTTGTGTGACGATGCCAGCACCGATAAGCGGTTCAACATGGCCCAGAGCATCGCCGATTTTCGCATCCGCTCGGTGATGTGCGCTCCGTTGTGGAGCCAGGATAACAAGGCGTTCGGCGTCATCCAGCTGGATAGTCAGGATCGCAGCAAGAAGTTCACCAAGGAAGACCTCACGATTTTGATGGCCGTGGCCAGGATGGCGTCGATGGCGCTAGAGAATGCCCGCCTGCTCCAGGACTCGTTGGCACGTGAGCGAATGCGGCGGGATTTGGAATTAGCCCATCAGGTTCAGCTCAGCTTCCTGCCGAGGCAAGTGCCCGAGGTTCCGGGTTACGAATTCTACGCGCACTATGAGCCGGCCCAGGAAGTTGGGGGAGATTACTACGGTTTCATTCCGGTTTCTCTCCGCAACCGCCTGGCCATCCTGGTAGGCGACGTCGCGGGCAAGGGAGTTCCGGCGGCCCTGCTCATGGCCAAACTCTCTTCCGACGCGCGTTTCAGCTTCCTCAGCCAGGAGGAGCCCGGAACTGCCGTCACGGTGCTGAACGACCTGCTCTACCCTAACACCAGCCAGATGGACCGGTTCGTCACCTTGGCTGCCGCTCTGCTCGATCCCGGCTCGCACACGGTCACGTTCGTGAACGCTGGGCATTTGCCGCCGCTCATCTATCGGCTGGCAAAAGGTGGGTTGGAAGAGGTGGCCACCAAGGAGCTGGTGGGTTTGCCGCTAGGCGTCATGGAAGGCGTGGAGTACGGCACGGTGCAGGCGACACTTGGTCCTGGCGATGCCGTTCTCCTTTTTAGCGACGGCGTTACCGAGGCGATGGACAAGCAGAACAACCAGCTCGACATCAAGGCGCTCTACTCCGCAGTCGAAGCTAAACAATTGGGGCCGAAAGCTCTTGTCGAGCGCATCATAAAGGTCGTCAAGCAGCACGCCAGCGGGCGCAGCCAACATGACGACATAACTATGGTCTGTTTTGGCCGCGTAGGCGAGCGTGCAACTGCGGCCAAGAACAAGGCTTCCTCCTGAAACGCGAGAGCGCTCTTCGATGCCGTCCAGGTGACATCCCCTCCGCCAATGGAGCCTGCTGAAAAAGGGGTCTGACCCCCTATGAAGCTTCACTGATTTCCCGCTTTCTTGGGGATCTAGCGCCCTTCGTGGAAGGGGTCAGACCCCTTTTTCAGCAGGCAATGATTTGCGGACGACACCGAATCGACGCCGCTGCCTGAAGGCTTTCGAAGCGTGGTTCAACGCCCTGGCGGGAGTAAACGCTTTGCTCATTTCTCGGATCTCGTGATCGGAAGTGCCAGGGGGTTGGATCCCAGTTCCAAAACTCTCTGAGGTGCTTGCATGGCTCATCTGCTGGTCCGCAAGGGAGCGAATCCCGGCCAACGCGTGCCCCTGGAAAAGGACACCTTTATCCTGGGCCGCAGTCAGAACTGCGACCTTGTCATTCCCTCTCCTTCCATCAGCCGGCAGCATGCCCGCATCGTGCGTCTCCACGATAAATGGCACATCGAAGACATGATGAGCCGCAATGGCACCTACATCAACAATCAACCAATCACGGCTCGAATCGTTCTCAAGCGCAACGATCGCATTCGCATCTGCGATTTCGAGGCCGTCTTTTACGACGCTAGTGCACCGATGACGGTCAGCCAGGACGTGCCTGCCTACACAGTGGAGCCCGAGGATGAACTCGAAAGCTCCTCCACCCTCACGACCATTGCCATCCGCGGCAGCAGGGTCTTGGACCTGCAGACGCCCGAGCACTTGCGCAAGATCATCGAAGTCAACAACAGCCTGAGTACGACGCTGGAAATGGACCAGCTCCTGCCCAAGATCGCCGATGCCATGTTTCGGATGTTTCCGCAGGCGGATCGCTGTTTCATCGTCCTGCGGGACGAGGCTACCGAGAACCTGGTGCAGGAGGTGGCCAAGACCCGTCTGCCGGAAGATGAACCGACGGCCCGTTTCAGCCGGAGCGTTGTCCGCCAGTGCCTGGACCGCCTCCAGGCTTTCCTGGGCGGCGACCTGTCGCTGGATAAACGCGCCAGCACCCGTTCCGACACAGACATCCTCCTGCGCTCGGTCATGTGCACGCCGCTTTGCACCGAGGGCGATCACATCCTCGGCGCCGTCCAGCTCGATACGCTCGACGCCGCGCGCAAGTTCAGCGCCCAGGATCTGCGCTTCTTCGTTGGACTGGCCAGCCAGGCAACGTTTGCCCTCCAGAACGGCAGGCTCTATGAAGAGATGCAGAAACGCGAGCAGATCGAGCGCGACCTGGAACTGGCCGCCCAGGTGCAGCGCAGCATCTTGCCGGAGCGGCTCCCCGAGTTTCCCGGTTACGAGTTCTTCTCGCACTATGCCTCGGCTCTCGAAGTCGGCGGAGATTATTTCGACTTCATTTCGTTGCCCCAGCAGCGGGTCGCGATCACGCTGGGGGACGTGGCTGGCAAGAGCGTGCCGGCCGCCATCCTCATGGCCAAGCTTTCCTCGGATGCCCGCACTTGTTTATTGACCGAGGAAGATCCCGTAACCGCGCTCACGAAGCTGAACACCTTGCTTTATCGATTTCTACGGCAGACCGATCGCTGGGTCACTTTCGCGGCGGCGGTGCTGGATACCGCCGCGCAGTCGGTGACCATCGTCAACGCCGGGCATTGCACTCCTCTGCTCTACCGGCGCGGCATCAACAAGTTGGAGGAAGCCATCGGTAAAGACGTCTCGGGCGTGCCCCTGGGCGTCGCTGAGCAGCCGGTATACGGTCGCGGCCTGGTGAAGCTGGAAACCGGCGATACTTTGCTCTTCTTTACAGACGGCGTGCCTGACGCTCTCAACGCTCAGAATGAGTCCTTCAAAATTCATGGCATCCACGCGACCTTGCGGAATGCCGAGCCGCTGACGCCCCGGACCTTGGGTGAGCGGATCATGAAAGCGGTCGAGCAACACGCGGCCGGCCACAGCCAGTACGACGACATCACCCTCGTGACCTTCGGCCGGACAACCTGAGTACAGGCGCTGCCTTGCCAGCTGCGCTCTGTCTGAACGCACATCTCGATGTCCGATTCTGTAGAGATTACCGTCGCCATGAACAAGGGCTGCGTGCTAAAGTAGAAAGCATGGTGGGTCAGCAAGCATGCGGTCGGATTTACGAGGACCGGGAAGATGAGTGAGACGATTACGCTTCCGGGAACTTCCAAACGCGCCAAGGAAGAAAAAGAGGAAAAAACGAAGAAGCAGCCGCCCTATAACGTCATCCTCCTCAATGATGACGATCACAGCTACCAGTACGTCATCCTCATGCTGCAAAAGCTGTTTGGCCATCCGCCGGAGAAGGGCTTCCTGATGGCCTGCGAGGTGGACAACACCGGCCGGGTCATCGTCATGACAACGACCATGGAATTGGCCGAGCTGAAACGCGATCAAATCCACGCCTACGGCCCGGATCCGCTCATCCCGCGCTGCCAAGGCTCCATGTCAGCCGCCATCGAACCCGCACCGGGTTGAGCAGCGAACCGCCGGTCGAAATGAAATCTGCATCATCGGCACCCTTCCGCTCATACTAGCCCGAAGGGTTAGCGAGGTCCTCGCTTACGCTTCGGGCTAGTATCGAAGGAAGGGTTAACGAGGTCCTTGCTTACGCTTCGGGCTAGTATCTGCCGATATGCACGGGGTCTTTTATCGCAACTCCCAGAGACGCACGGTCTCGTCGGCGCTGACCGACGCCAGGCGCGTGTCCTGTACCATGAGGGTTATGCCCTCAACCCATGACGTGTGGCCCTCGAGCGTTTTGATGGGCTGACCGTTCGTGGGATTCCATAACCGGATCGAATGGTCTTTGCTGCACGAGATGAGCAGGGTCCCGCTTGGGTGAAATGCCAGCCCGGTCACGGAGCTGCCGTGCCCGGCCAGGGAACGAATTATCTTGCCGTCGGCCAGGTTCACCAGGTGAATCTGTGCATCCGTGCCGCCGATGGCGAGTTGCTTGCTGTCCGGACTGAAGGCAAGTGCGTAAATGGTGTCGGCCGGCGCTTTCGCAGTGTTGGCGGGCGTGGGAGGCTGCGGGGCAATATCCATGAGCTTCTTGCCGGAAGGTATTTCCCATAGTCGAACTGCCTTGTCGTATCCCCCGGAAGCCAGGAACTTGCCGTCGGGACTGAAAGCTAAAGATAAAGTCCAATCTAGGTTGGCCGCGAGTTGTGGGCCCGGCTTCCCGGTCTCGACATTCCAGATTTGAATCGCCAGATCATCGCCGCCTGCCGCCAGGTACTTGCTGTCCGCCGTCATCGCCAGGGCACGGACTATCGCCGTGCACGGCAGCGTATGGAGCAGCGTACCCTCGGGAAGGGACCAAAGGAGGATTTTCTGATCGACTCCGGCGGAGGCGAGCACGGCCCCGCGGCCGCACGCCAGGGCAGTCACCGGGCCCTTGTGGCCCACGAGCACATCGGGCGTTTTGTCCCCCGCGCGCACTCCCAGCGTTACGCCCTTGTTCCAGTAATGGATCGTTCCTTGCTCGCAGGCGGCGGCAAGGATTCCTGTCGAAGCGCTGTAGGTGATGGCAAATCCCGGCCCATCGAGGCCGCCCAGCGTTTGCGCCAGCCTCGCCTGGCCTGGCGCGATGGGTGGCGGCACGGGAGCTTTGGCAGCGGGCTGTTGAGCGACCAGCCCGGCAGCGAACGGCAGAGCGAGCAAAGCGATGAGGAGAAGCGACGGCCGCCGGCAACGCATCACGAGCCCTCCAGCACGAATCCCGCCAAGAAAAAAGGGAAAGGCGCCTGCGGCAGCCTTTCCCTTGAGGTCGCCAATGTTTGCCTTATTTGTCCACCAGACGAACCGACTTGATCATCACGTCCTGATCCGGCACGTTCTGCATAGGCATGTTGTGCTTCGGTTCCTGGCGAGTCACTGTCTGCACCTCTACGATTTTGTCAACGACATCCATGCCGTCGATCACCTTACCGAATACACAGTAGCCGACACGGTCCCGAGCCTTGACCTTGTCGAGGAAATCGTTGTATTTGACGTTGATGAAGAACTGAGCGGTAGCACTGTCAGGCACGCCTGTACGGGCCATCGCAATCGTGCCACGCTGGTTTTCGAGTCCGTTCGTCGACTCGTTCTTGATCGGCTTCTTGGTATCTTTCTCATCTAGCCCGGGCTTGAATCCCCCGCCCTGAATCATGAAGTTGGGCATGACGCGGTGGAAGATGGTGCCGTCATAGAACTTGTCGTCCACGTAGTCCAGGAAATTCTTGACCGTGATGGGCGCTTTGTCGGGATAAAGCTCGATCTTGATTTTGCCCATCGACGTGTCCACAAGGACAACGGGGTTTTTGTCAGCGGCCACACCTTGGGAGCACCCGATGGCACAAGCGGCTAGCGTAAAAAAGAAAAAGCGATTCACAGCATACTCCTTGCTTTGGATTTCGGTTGTCTGCTCTTTTTCTAGCAGACGGGTGCAGGGCAGGCAATGCGTCAGAAGCGTGGGTTGTAGCTCAAGCTGGCAGCTTGAGCTACAACGTGTCCGTCAGCGCGGCGGCACGTGCAATGCACAGGTTCCATCCGTGCAGGCATTCGCCTGCTCGGTCTTGCCGCGGATGCGGTAGCGGCGCGCTGCGATCCAGGCGTAAAGCCGCTCGCAAGTTTGACGCAAGCCGGGGATGTAATAGAGGTTGGCGAACCGACCGAGAATCGGCCTCGTCAACACCGCCCGGACTGCCGCTTCGAAGCCCCCGTATACCGTGCCGTCTGGCGTAACGACATGCATGGCCTGCATGCATTCGTCGTGCGTCAGGCTCGGGAAGCGCTCGAGCACGCCGGGGTCCTGGAAACTGACGGCTTGGAGGGCTCCCGGCCGCGCGAGAGCGACCAGGTTCTTTGCCTGAGCAGCGCAGAATTTGCACCAGCCGTCGTAGAGCAGCACATATTTGCCGGGAGGTGTCGTGCGTTCGCGGAGTCGGGCCATCGTTTCCTCGTAGGGGGCGTCCAGTAGAGAAACCGCCAACGGCCGTCATCTTTAACCATAAGGAGGCGAGACGGTGCGCGATGTCCGCGTGCGTCCGCTCAGCGCTGGGCCGATTCCTTGTCCGGCGTTTTGCTGATACAAAATAGGTGCGTCTTCCCCCGTATGAATAACCTATTGTCGGCCGCCGCCGGCGTCGCCAGGACGGATTCGCCGACGGAATTCTTCGCCAGCAGCTTGAACGTCGATCCCGCTTCGAAAACATGGACGGTACCGTCTTCGTTTACGGAGTAAATCTTGCCGTCGATCAGGATGGGCGATGCACTGACCGGGCTGCCCAGACGCTGCGTCCACACTTCCTTGCCTGTCTTGGCGTCACAGCAACTCGCTACCCCCACGTCATTCACGAAAAAGAGGTAGTCGCCATAGACCAGCATCGTTGGCACGTAGGGGAAGGAACGAGTTTGTTTTTGCCAAACCAGGCTCGGCGGTGCTGGATTGCCGGCGGTGGGGATCTTGATGGCAATGGTGTCGCGGGCCCCGCTGCCGTCGCCGCTGTTGGCGATGATAAGCCCGTCGTGGTAGAGCGGAGAACCGATGGTGCGCAACGCCATACCGGTGAACTTCCACACATAGTCCCAGTTCTGGGCGCCGCTTTGCGGGTTGTAACTGGTGATGCCGGCCGTGCTGCTGACGATCAGCTCGGGTGCCCGCCCGGGTTCTTCCAAAAGAAATGGCGTGGAATAGCAGGCCCGAAACGGTCGGCGCGGGGCCTGCCATGCTTCTTGGCCTGTTTTGGCGTCCAGGGCCACAAGGGCTGCGCTGCCGTCCTGGTCATTCGCGAGGAATACCTTGTCGCCATAAACCACGGGCGAGGCCCCTGCCCCGTGCTGGCCCGTGAACGTCCCCAGCTTATGGTTCCAGACGGGATTACCCTGGAGGTCGTAAGCATTCAGGGTAAGCTCCTGGCCAGCCCAGAACAGGGCGTAAACGCGCACGCCGTCCGTTGCCGGCGTGGAAGATGCCATCGAGTTCTTGGGGTGCATCGCCGCCTTGGCCCCGGTGACCGAGCGCGACCAGAGGACCTTGCCGGTCCCTGCATCGAGACACATTAACCGGCGCTCGTTGCCATCCGCGCTGGACGATTGCAGGAAAACAAAGGTTTCCCACGTCACCGGTGAGGAATTTCCCACTCCCGGGATCTTGGTCTTCCAGACGACTCCGTCTTTTTCGCCCCAGCGGACGGGGATGTCCTTCTCCGATGAGATGCCGGTACCGTTGGGCCCTCGGAAACGGGGCCACGGTCCGCCGGATACATCCAGATCGAACCAGGCCATAGAGAAGAGCGCCAGGGACAATCGCAGTCCGATCGATAAGGTGCGCATAGGAATAAACGCCTCTGATTGTGGCTGAACGAGCGAACCGGAAGGATTACCGCACGCGACTATCATATCAACTCGGCACCGCCCGAATCAAAAAGGAGGGGCGCCTCTTTTATCATTTTTCACCTCCCACTCTCATGGGCCGTGCCTCTGAAGATTCATGCGGAGGGGAATGTCATGCGCGGTCACGACACGTCACGGCCGACATGGCGGTTCTTCGCAAAGCGGACGACGCAGTTCAACAGCGATCCGGCGAAATGGAAGCAGCTCGAGCGCTTTGCAAAGCTCTTCAAAGATCTCGCGCCTAACCGGAAGCGCCTGGTTGCCAAAGCGGCGTGCCGGCCAGAATGCGATTTGCGTTGACCGCCAGCGCGAACTCGCGGACAATCTGGCAACAGCTGTGGCATCAGCACGAGTCAGTGGGGCTTCTGCGACGAGAATCAAGGACTCGAGATCGGGCTCCATCCGTCACAGACAACACTTCACCGCATTCCTCAACAAAGGGGTATCCAATGGGTTCCACGTTCAGACAATCGTGGGTAAACGGTCGCGCCAACGCGAGGCGAACCTCGCAAGAGGGAGTGCGGGGGCGGAAGCTTTTCCTTGAAGTCCTTGAGGATCGCACACTCCTCTCCACGGCCCTCGGGGTTACGTTCGACGAGGGCAGCGGTCCCCTGCCCGAACTGCCCCTCCTGAGCTACTCCTGGGGTGCGTCCAACTCGAGTAAGCTGGGGAGCACCGGCACCGGTGGCGGCGAGGGCAAAACAAGTTTGCAGAACTTCACCCTGACGCTGGCGCCCACCAGCGCCGAGCCGGGGCTGTGGGGGCACCTTGCCGCCGGCAAGCACCTGAATTCGGCTACCATCCACGTCCGCAAAGCCAGTGCCGATTTGGAAACCGAGTACGTCACCTACACGCTCACGAACGTCTTCATCACGTCCTTCTCGACTAGCGAGGGCGGCGGCGATGTCCCGACGGACACGATCCATCTCATATTCGGCCGAGTGACCGAGTCTTACAGGCCAATTAACCCCGATGGCTCCGTGGGCGCCGCCAACACCGCTCAGTATGACCAGGTGACCGCCACCAGCGACGGCGCTGGCAGTCTGGCCACGACAGCCTTGGGGACGCCGGCCGTGGGGCTGGCGTTCGTGGATGCCGGCGTTACCGAGTCCGAGCTGCCGATCCTGAGCTACTCCTGGAGTGCGACCATCCTCACTACCCAGGGTAGCACCGGCAGCGGTAGCGGCACGGCCATACCCAGCGTGCAGAACTTCACTCTGACGCTGGCGCCCACCAGCGCGGAGCCGGGGCTGTGGGGACACTTGGCCGCCGGCACTCACCTGAATTCGGCCACCATTCACGTCCGCCAACCCGTTGGCGGCTTGGAAACCGAGTACCTCACCTACACGCTCACGGACGTCTTGATCACCTCCTTTTCGACCGGCGATGACGGCAGCGATGCCCCGCAGGACTCGATCCAGCTCACCTTCGGCCAGGTGGCCGAGTCCTACAGCCCAATCAACCCCGACGGCTCCCTGGGCGTCGCCAACACCGCCCAGTACGACCAGGCGACCGCCAGCAGCGGCGCCGCCGGCAGCCTGGCCACGACCGCCTCAGGCACGCCGCCGGTGGGGCTGACATTCGTCGATGCTGGTGTCACCGAGGCCGAGTTGCCGATCCTGAGCTACTCCTGGGGCGCGACCAACCCGACTACTCAGGGGAGCACCGGCACCGGCGGCGGCGCGACCATACCCAGCGTCCAGGACTTCACCCTAGCGCTGGCGCCCACCAGCGCCGAGCCGGGGCTGTGGGGACACCTGGCCGCCGGCACCGACCTGGCTTCGGCCACCATCCACGTCCGCCAGTCCCTCGGCGGCTTGGATACAGAGTACCTCACCTACACGCTCACGGACGTCATGATCAGCTCTTTTTCGACCGGCGATGGCGGCAGCGCTGCCCCGCAGGATTCGATCCAGCTCACCTTCGGCCAGCTGGCCGAGTCCTACAGCCCAATCAATCCCGACGGCTCTCTGGGCGCTGCCAACACCGCCCAGTATGACCAGGCGACCGCCAGCAGCGGCGGCGCCGGCAGCCTGGCCACAACAGCCTCAAGCGTGCCGGTGGTGGGGTTGACATTCGTCGATGCCGGCGTCACCGAGGCCGAGCTGCCGGTCCAGAGCTACTCCTGGGGCGCGACCAACCCGACTACCCCGGGGAGCACCGGCACTGGTGGCGGTTCGGCCAAACCCAGCCTGGACGACTTCACCTTGACTCTAGCGCCCACCAGCGCGGAGCCGGGGCTGTGGGGGCACCTGGCCGCCGGCACTCACCTGAATTCGGCCACCATTCACGTCCGCCAACCCGTTGGCGGCTTGGAAACCGAGTACCTCACTTACACATTCACGGAGGTCTTCCTCACCTCCTTCTCGACGAGCGAGGGCGGCGGCGATACCCCGCAGGACTCGATCCAGCTCACATTTGCCCGGGTGACCGAGTCCTACAGCCCGATCAACTCCGACGGCTCCCTGGGCGCCGCCAACACTGCCCAATACGACCAGGCGACCGCCAGCGGCGCCGCCGGCAGCCTGGCCACGACAGCCTCAGGCACGCCGGCGGTGGGGCTGACTTTCGTCGATGGCAGTGTCACTGAGGCCGAATTGCCGGTCCAAAGCTACTTCTGGGGCGCGAGCAATCCGACTTCGGGGAGTACCGGCACCGGCGGCGGCTCGACCAAACCCAGCCTGCAGGACTTCGCCCTGACGCTGGCGCCCACCAGCGCCGAGCCGGGGCTGTGGGGGCACTTGACCGTTGGCACCCACCTGAATTCGGCCACCATCCACGTCCGCCAACTCGATGGCGGCTTGGAAACCGAGTACCTCACCTACACGTTCATGAACGTCGTCATCTCCTCGTTTACGACATCCGACGACGGCAGCGCTGCCCCGCAGGACACGATCCAGCTCACGTTCGACCGGGTGACCGAGTCCTACAGCCCGATCAACCCAGATGGCACCCTGGGCGCCGCCAATACTGCACAGTACGACCAGGCGACCGCCAGCAGCGGCGGCGCCGGCAGCCTGGCCACGACTGCCTCAGGCACGCCGGCAGTGGGGTTGACATTCGTCGATGCCAGCGTCACCGAGGCTGAGCTGCCGGTCCTGAGCTACTCCTGGGGCGCGACCAACTCGACCACCCTGGGGAGCACCGGCACCGGTGCCGGCGCGGGCACAACCAGCCTGCAAGACTTCACCCTGACGCTGGCGCCCAGCAGCGCCGAGCCGGGGCTGTGGGGGCACTTGACCGTTGGCATCCACCTGGACTCGGCCACCATCCACGTCCGCCAACTCCTTGGTGGATTGGAAACCGAGTACCTCACCTACACGCTCACGGACGTCACGATCACCTCCTTTACGACCAACGACGATGGCAGCGATGCCCCACAGGATACGATCCAGCTCCACTTCGGCCGGGTGACCGAGTCCTACAGCGCAATCACCTCCGATGGCTCCCTGGGCGCCCCCAACATTGCCGAGTACGACCAGGCGACCGCCACGAGCGGCGGCGCCGGCAGCCTGGGATCGCCTGGCCCTATCACCACGACCACTACCCTGAGCACGTCGCAGAGCAGTACGGTCTACGGTCAACCAGTGGTCTTCACGGCGATCGTCAACCCGGTGGCGCCCAGCACGCTGGCGCCGACAGGCACCGTCGATTTCTTCGACGGCACAACGGATATCAGCGGCCCGGTCACGCTGGCGATTGTCGACAGCCAGCAGGTGGCCATTTTCACCACCACCGCGCTCGACGTTGCAAACTCCCCGCATACCATCACGGCGAACTACAATGGCACTCCCGCTTTCGTCTCCAGTACATCCAGCGCCCTGACGCAGGTAGTGAGTCCCGCAACGCTGACCATCACGGCAAATGACCAGACCAAGGTGTACGGGGCGGCGCTGCCTGCGCTGACCGCCAGCTACAGCGGCTTCGTCAACGGCGACACGTCGGCTAGCCTGACCACGTCGCCAACGCTGGCCACAACCGCCACCCCGGCCAGCCCTGTTGGCGGCTACGCGATCACCGCCAGTGGTGCAGTCGATCCGAATTACACGATCAGTTACGTCAGCGGCACGCTCACTATCGTCGCCAATTCCTACCAGATCATCCCCGACGCACTGAATGCTACGAAATCGGTTCTGGTAGTGGGCGGTAGCCCCTCCAACGAAACCATAGCTGTGGCTCCGGGCAGTCGGCCCGGCACGTTGGCGCTGATTATCAACGGCGTCAAGCAGGACAACATTGCCGCGGCGGCGGGCACCACGTTCGACCGGGTACGGATCTACGGCGGTGCGGGCAACGATGTCCTCCGGGTATCACTGTTCCTGACCCTCACGAGCGAACTTTACGCCGGTTCGGGCAACGACATACTGCTGGGCGGCGGCGGCAATAACATCCTGGTCGGCGGGACGGGCCACAGCATCCTGGCCGGCGGCCTGGGCCGCAACATCCTCATTGGCGGGTCTGCTGGCGGCGATGTGCTGATCGGCGGCCTCGGCGACAACCTGCAGATTGCAGGCTCGACCGCCTGGGACCAGAATGCGCCGGCCCTGGACAGCATCATGGCCGAGTGGGCATCGAACGACAGTTACGCCACCCGGGTGGCCGACATCATGGGCACGACATCCAATCCGGGCTTCAACCAGCGTCAGAATGGACAGTATTTCCTGAATACGAGCACCGTCCACGCAGATGCCAGCCCCGACGTGCTGATCGGCGGCCTGTTGAGCCGGGATTGGTTCTTCGCCGACCTGACCCGGCCCTTCAGCAAGCGTGACATCATCCTTGATCGGCATTCCAATGAGACGGTGACCGAGTTGTAGGCGGGCGCGTTATCGCGCAAAAAGGGGTCAGACTTTTGCCGCACGAAGCGTAGGTTTCGATCGCTTCTCGTGCATGAAGACGGGGCCGGCAGTCTCCAAGGGCCCTCCGGCGACAAGCATTACTTGGAGGTCAGCAGCGGCTCTGCGGATGTGTCCGGCCTGGAGAAACTTTGCTTTCGGCGGGGTTGGTGAGACATCCGGCCCAGGCAGCGGTCGAACGTGAGCAATGTGACGAGGAAGAGGAGTATGGCGGAGAACGCGAACAGGACGGTCCAACCCGCGCCCCATAACAAGTGCGAGTCACCGGCAGGCCATGCGCGTAGGATGGACAAGGCCTCCGTAAGGCTCGCTGCCGCGAACCAAGGGCTGGCGAGGGCCAAGTAATCGGACATAGGTGACGGGCTGCCGGCATACATCGTCTCCACCGCAATGAGCCAACCGATGTTGAGAAGAACGTAAGCGCTTACGCTCCAGGTCACCGCTCGTCCCAGTTTCGGGATCCAGGTTGCCAGTGCGACTCCGAGGCTGACAATTGCCGCACCAGGGACCAAGATCATGGCGACGATCAACATGGCGTTCAACCACGGATGTTCATCGTAGACCAATTGTTTAGGCAAGGAAGGCCGGCTGGAGACATCCTGCCAATTCCATGCAAGCGTAAAACTGATGGCCGCCGGCAAGATCGCCAACAAAGGAACACCGCGGTAGGCTCCGAGCCACTTGGCCCAAAGGATAGAGCGCGAGCTCAAGGGTGTCGTCAGCAGCACCTCCATGTTGTTGCGGCTGCGTTCATCGGCCAAGGTGGTAACGGCGGCGACGCTGACCAGCAACAGGCCAATCGCTACCTGGAGGGCACTCACGATCGTGGCGAATGCCCCGAAAGTGCGCGTCTGGCTGCTGATCTGGCTCAAGACCAAAATCGTGAAGGTGACCGCCAAGACCGCGTACAAGGTCCAGACTACTCGGATCCAGCGCGAGGAGCGCTTGCGGTACCATTCGCGCCACAGTACCGGGTTGCCGTCCAGGGATGGACCGGGTAGCCAACGCCACCAAAAGTCGGAGAAGCTTCGGAATGGGCGCGATCCACGTTTCTGCTCGGAGCGACTCATCTGCCGGACTGCCACCGCGCGGACGCGCAAGACGGCCAGAAGCACCAGGAGCGCGGACAGCGCCAGGGAAACGCCGACAAAGCCGAGATCGTCGCGCCAATCGGTGGCCTTCGGGTCGGAATAGGGGGCGAACGCCAACCAGAAGGCATTGCGATCGTCAAACCAGCTGGGAGGAGTGCCGATGGAAAAGTACCAGCCGGCGACATGCCAGATAGGTCCAGCCAAAAGCAGGAGACACCAGGTCAGGTACACCACCACCAACACTTCGTGCGTCTTTGCGGCCCAGACCGAGAGAAACAAGGCCAGAGCGCAGCCCAAGATCCCCACGGCGATGGTGATCAGGTATGCGAAGATCAAGGCCTCCAGGTCGATGCCGCCGAACAGGCTACCCATGAACAAGATGGGGATCGAGCAGCCGATCAGTCCCAGGACCGGTCCGAGCCGAACCGCCAGCTTGCCCAGGATGATTTCCCAGTTGGAAAGGTCCGTGACCAGCAGGTGGGCCAGGGTGCCGCGGGTCTTGTCTTGGCAGATCGCCCCAGCCGTGGCGGCGGGCGCGGCCAGCATGACGAGCGTCAGTTGGATGCCGATGAGTGCATAGAAGAACTTTTCGCCGACGAGCGCTTGCTGACGGATCGACGGGGTGGGGTTGTGCGCGACTTCGGTTTGCCACACGATGGAAAGGCCAGCAAAAAGCATGAGGATAAACAGCCCGCGCCCGGCGTAAAGTTGCCAGCGGCGCGCGAGCATCAACCACTCATATGCGAAGACCGGCCCGGGTCCCCAGCGCATCGCCATGCCCGGATTCCTCCAAGGCACACTTGCTGTTCGTCGCCCCCTCGCTCGCGTATCGAGCTTGTCGCTCTCCCGTCAGATCATACCGGCCATTGTTCAGGTCGTCACGAACAAACACTTTGCCGTCGGCCAAAGGCCAATCGCACAATGGGCCTCATGATAAGCAATGCCGCCGATAGCATGGCTTAGGCGCCTTGACATGCTGCCAAGGCCGCCCAAAACGCAGGAGCCGGCAAGAGAAAGAACTCCCGATTCCTTCACGCGCTTGTGCGACTTGGGGATTGGCTTACGATGCGGCCATGTCTCGTTTCGAGCCGAAGCGGAGATCCGCGACCTGTTCAGCGCACTGGGGCCTTGACCTGGCGACTCGCTCCCGGCGTAGCGAGATCGTTCATCGAGCGGCGGGTTTTATGCAGCATAAAGCCCGCTGCTCGCTCTAGTTACTCGCGGAGGATGGATTGCACGGCTTTTTCGAGGGGCTCGTCGCGGAGTTCCTTGAAGCGGATGACGCCTTTCTTATCCAGGACGTAGATCGTGGGCCAGCCGGTCACATGCCATTGTTTGGCGATGGGGCCCTCCTTGCCGCCGTCGGCCCAGCAGCGCCAGGTGTACCCTTCCTTCTTCATGATGTCTTGCCAGTCGTCGGCATCGTCGTCGCTGTTGACTTCCAGCAAAGCGAACGGCTTGTCGGCGTAGCGGTTCACCAGTAACTGCTTGTGCGGATTCATTTGCCTGCATGGGCCGCACCAGTGGCCGCAGAAGATCAGCACCACGACCTTGCCGCGATAGTCGCTCAACTTGAACTTCTTGCCGGCGAGGTCGGTGCCTGCAATGTCGGGCGCGGTCTTGCCGAGTGCCAGGTTCCGCAACGCAAACAATGCCTGCTGCGATAATTCGCCGAGCGTAGCGGGCTGGTGATCGACCTGCTTGATATCGGCATATTGTGCATGGATCAACTCGAACAGTTTTTCGGCGCGGCGGCTGACGGCTTCCGAGTCGGTCGTTTCCAGAAGGTGGAAGTACTCAGGGCGATTCTTGACCTGGGGATGGTTGCCTAGCTCCGGCATCAGACGCACAACGCGCGCGGCCTCGGCCCGGCCGGCAAGTCCCGTGGCCAGGCAGTAGGCGGCGCGAGCACGAACCGTTCGGTGCGGACTCTTCTCCAAGATTAGCTGAAGTAGGTCGTCTGCGGCCGGTGTGAAGTGGTGTTGCAGCCAGGGAACCAGCCGGTCGAGGGCTGGAGATTCCAGGTGCTCCTGCCGAACCTGGGCGACGGCCTGTTTGCCCAGCCCACCGAGCCGGCCGCTCATGCCGCCATTGGTACAGCGTAGGGCCATCTCCAGCGCATCGATCGCCTCCGGAGCCTTGGGATGTTGGCGGGCCACGCCGAGTGCCCGCTCCACGAACCCGGCCAGCTCAGCCAGGTGTTGGTCGGCTAAAGATTGGCGCTGCTCGTCCGATTTCGCGGCCTGGTACTGTTCTGCGAACGCTTTCTCCTTGGCTTCGTGTTCTTTCTGCAAGGTGCCGTATAGCTTGGCAGCCTCCGACAGCGGTTTCGGCTCGGCGGGTTTCTTGGCGTAGGGAACTTCTTCGCCGCGCGTCTCTAGCGTCGCCGGCGTGGCCGTCCACTGAAAGAGGCGCATCTCCATGCGGGTGGCGATGCCTTCGGGAGGCAGGATTGCGTCGTCGGTCGGCATGGCAACCGACACAGCCATTGTCTTGCCGTCGCCCGCGAAGGTCGGCCAGCCCCAGGTAGCATCGGACATGAGCGACCGTGCCTTTCCCGTATCCGTGTCCCAGAAACGCAGCAACTGCCGGGGATTCCTGCCGACGGAACCGACCAGGTAGGTACCGTCGGGGGTAAAGACAACGTTATCGATGCCCTCTTTGTCGCGGATGACCAGTCGCTCCTTGCCCGCGGCAATGTCCCATAGCACTACTTCCATATTGGGAAACACTACCTCCATGTTGGAACCGGGACCATCGGTCAGGCGCTGATAAGCAACGGTTTTGCCGTCCGGGGAAAAGCTGCCGACGCGGCCGAGCTGGATCTTACCTGGCAAGCGAACGCGCTCTTGACCCGTGAAGATGTCGATAAGGCGGAGGTCCAGTGGCACTTTTTTGGGGGACTTGTATGGTCGTGGGGGCGACGGGAAATCCGGGTCGCCGTTCGGTTTCAGCCCGATGTCCCACCCACTCGCCAGAGCAAACCGGCCATCGGGCGAAAACGCCGCGTAACATCCAGGTAGGTTGAAATTGCCGATGGTGAAGCGCTGCTTGCCGGTGGCCGCGTCCCATAGCTTGATGACGCGCCCGATAGGCAACAAGGTGGCAAAAGTGCGACTATCCTTCGCCCAAACCAGATTAAAGCCCTCGAACCCGGCGATTTCCTTGCCGGTGGTCACTTCCCAAAGCTTGCCGTGGCCGCTGCTCGTAGTCGCGGCCAGCAATTTGCCATCGGGCGAGAACTCACATCCCTTAATCTCGGCTCCGGCCTCGAACTTGTGCACGGTTGCCTTGGTAGTGCAATCCCAAAGCGTGACCGTATTGTCCAACCTGGTCGCCAGAATGCTGCGTCCGGGACAGAATTCGGGCATAGAGCCGGGAAGGACCGTCAACTCCTTGCCGGTTGCGACCTCGATCAGTGAGGTTTCCAGGAGCGTCTTACCCTTGGGTCCCTTGCCCCGGATGCCGTACCAGAGGGCGTAGAAGCGGCCATCCGCCGAGAAACCGGAAAGGTTGGGCCATGGCCCTTGCGCTTTGAACTTGGTCAGCTCGCTGCAGCTCCGCACCTTCCAGGTTGTCGTGTCGAGGAACTGCGGAATGTTTTTGGCGTCGGTGGTGCAAAAGAGTCGCCCGTCAGGGGAGAAATCGCCCGTGGCGGCACCCAGATAGCCGCGCAAACGAAGGCGTTCTTGCCACCTGGGCGCGCCTTCCGGGACAGGTTCCTCAAGCGCATAAGGGCTGGCGGTCGTGGTCTCCGCGCTTGAGCGATAGTAGGCGACTCCGCCCGTCACGATGGCCAGGCCAAGCAACGCTACACTAACCATCACTTTCCAGGAGACTGGCTTCATGGTTTGGAGAACCTCGCGGGCGATGACGCTGGGAAAAGAAGTGGCGACCGAGTCCGGCGCGACGAAGAATCGTGCCGCATTCAAGACGGAAGCCTGGACAAAGCCCGGAGTGGCACTGCCACTCGCCAGCAGGGCTCCCGAAGGTACCAAAATGCCGCGCCTGGCGAGCCGCAGCTGGAGGAGTTGCCGGCCCCGCGCGAGCCGGCCGGAGACGGTCCCCTCCTTCCAGTCGAGCTGCTGGGCCGCCTCGGCTTTGGTCAGACCCTGGATGCCGCAGAGCAAGAGCGGCAGCCGGTATTTCTCCGGAAGCCGGCGCACACAATCGAGAATGAGATCACACTGTTCTGCAGAGACGGCGATCGCGGCCGGGTCCGGTTCGGGCGTCGAGGAGCGATCGGGTTCTGGCAGCCGCGGTCGGCGCGTGCGGACCAGGAGGGCCGTCCGGCGCGCCACGCCGAACAGCCAGCCGGACAGGGATTCGGCCCGTCGAATCGACGCGGCTTTGCTGGCCAAGACAAGGAACGTGGCCTGGAAGGCATCCTCCGCATCCTGCTCGTTCCAGAGAAGCTGCAAGCAGATACGCCAGACCAAAGGACCGTGCCTCCGCAGCAACTCGGCGAACGCGGACTCATCGCGCGCCGTGGCGTAGCGTTGCAACAGCTCGGCGTCGGTGCCGGCGCAAGGCCCGGCACCGACCCGGCGCAGCCAATGAACCACCTGAACCAGCGCTCGCGCAGCCATGAGGACCCCCATGCTGATAGTCATCTATCTTAAATAGTGGGGCAGGAGGAGCGGAATGGTACGGTTTTTTCGCCGATTGCGATACGGTGGAGAAGCGAGCCGTCCTGAAAAGCGCGATCTTAATCGCGTGGGAATTGAAATGGCCGTGCTGCTAGCAGTAGTGTGCGTCAAGCGTATTCGCGCCGACGCACCTTGCCAACCAACGAGCACCACAGCGCTCCCAGGTGCCTCTTCACGATGCACCTTCGACTACTCGAAGGCACACGTCTTGTTCTCGCTATGGATTGAATCCGACGCAATAGCACCGACCACTATTAAACGTAGCGGAGCCGATGCTTCCGACCCTGCATTGCCAGCAGTCCGAAGTGCTGGGGGGTAAAGAAATGGATCAGCCAGTCAGCAGCGGCAGCGACTCAAGGCCCGCCTTCCGAGGGGGTCGGAATCAATCGACCCAGCGGTAGCGGCTAATTTGCGGTGTTCTCGTACGCCAAGCCGAGATTCCACTCGCTGCGACGGGGATGGCGCAACCCTTGCGTTGGGACCAGGCTTTGAAATGCTCGTGGCGCAGCAAACGGCGAGTGTATTCAGCAACTTCAAGCGGCCAAACATCGAGGTAGACCAAACAGATCCTATCGTTGCGTAGCGTTTTTTCGAAGAAGTCGCGGTCACGGCTTACGAACGTGGGGCGCCGCAGGCTTTGCAGCAAAGGAATGATCTCGTCGTCCTTCATCCCTTTGCGACCAACATCACGGCCAATCTGGCAGAGGCGAATCCGCTGCCAGCGCAGTTGCGCGCGCTGACTCTCGAAAACGTTCTCATCCAAAACGATCACGCTCAGATCGGCCTTTCCAGGTACTCGTCCGCATGCTGCACGATAGCCAGGCCGGCAATGCGGATCACCTCGGCGATCGCCGGGCGCGAGATGTTGCCATGGCATTCCTTGATAATGTCGTCCCAGTCCATCCCGGCCGCGACCAACTCGAGGACATCGCTCACCAGGATGCGCGTTCCCCGGAACGTGAGTTTGCCGTGGCATACGTTCGGATCCGCAGAGATGAATCAGCCGATGCGTTTGGTTTTCATGTAGAAGAGATCCTCATAGACTTCTCAGGTAAGTCTAGTCGAGTTTTTGCGATCTGGAAAGTCAGGCTCAGCAACCATTGTTCGACCCAACGGCAGGTGCGCTGAGTGCTAGCTCGGCCCGCCGGCTGTCGATGATCCATTGCACCAGCAACGCGACAATCAAGACGAGACAGGCCGCCTGGTAGAAGGTCAAATTCCAGAGCCAAACTGGTTCCGGCCGAATCAGCTCGGTGGCAAGGCGGTAGAACCCGTACGCAATCAGAAAAAGTTTCAGGCGCTGGCGAGGCAGGAGAGCGCGACTCGCCAGCGCCCAAAGAATCACCGCCATGACAAGGTCAAAGATGCTTTCATAGATTTGCGTCGGATGGCGCAAGATGCCGTCGCCGAAATCTACGCCCCAGGGCAGCGAGGTCGGGGTTCCGTAACAGCAGCCGTTGCAGAAGCAACCCCAACGCCCCACTGCCAAGGCAAGGGCCAGGGGCACCGCATAGGTATCCCCGGTTTTAATGCGGATTCCCAGGGCCAGCTTCGCGAGTTCCACCGCAAGGTATGCCCCGATCAGGCCCGTGACAATCGTTTTGCCATCGCTCAACCAAACATGGGCGGACGCGACAGCATAGTCGCCGGTAAGGACGAAAGGGAGCTTGGCACCGAGGACGCCGCCTGCCAGTCCTGCCGTGGCCAGCACAAGTTTCTTCCACCAGGGGAGATGCTCCAGCTCCGGCGGTTTGGCAACCCAGCGACGAGCGCCGACGAATACCGCCAGCGCTGCGAACATGAATAAGGCGTAAAGGAGACGCGGCGTCATCTAAATCAGGGTGCCCAAATCAGCAACAAGAGATTGAACTTGTGTGCCATGCTTTCGCGGCCCAAGCGGGGACCGAACGCGCGCATGCGTACATGTCGGGGCCGCGAAAGCATGTCGTGCCCCAACGCAAGGGAACAGTTCGCCGGCTGCTCCATGCTTTCGGACCTGTGCGCCTGGCAGTCTCCGCCGGTGGTTCGGGCCCGAAAGCATGCCACCCAGCGCGCTCTTGTTGCAAGATCACGCACGGACATGGAGCTTCTGTCGTGCAGCGCCCAGCGGCGGCAGAGGCACGTGTCCATCGCGGTAAAGCGTGTTGTAAGCACAAAAGGGCACCATGTGGCCGCTCGGCAACAGGTGCGCCAGGCAGCATTTCATGACGCGGCGCGTGTCAAAGGTGTGCACGTCGAGAAAGGCGGTCAACACGATGCGGAACACATCGGCCCCACTCAGTTTCTCTTCGAGCGCTTTGACGATGAAGTCCTGGAGCGACGCATCGGCCGGCCCGCAGCCTTGCGGCCCGCAGCCACAGCCGCCGGCCCCCTCCAGGTATTTGAGCGCGAGTCCACGCGCCCGCGCAGGTGTGTAGACGACGCTGTTGGCAACCAGGCTCAAATGCTTCTTGACATCGATGATCCGGGAGATAGGAACCGGCCGAGCGCCGCCGCGGTAGAGGTAAGCGAGCATGTGGCAATTGGGGTGCGCGCACGGCAGCGGGTAGAAGTCCTCCTCGACCAACAAGCGGTCTGTCTGGGCGGCGATGGCTTTCACGACGTCGGGCATGGTTGCCCGGTGTTCCAGGTCGACAGGGTCGACGTGCCGGCCGCAGTAGCTGGCCAATTGAAAACTCACACCCCGGACCCACGGGCGTTCCAGCCCGAACTGGACAATACGGCCGAGTTGATGCAGATTCGCGTTATGTTCAACGGTGCAGACAAGCGTACAGCGCAGGTCATGCTGCCGAAGGTTTTCGAGCGCCTGCAGCTTGATGTCGAGCAATTCCTCCCCGCGCAGTGCGAGCGCGTCTTTCGCTTCGAAGCCGTCAAATTGCAAATAGATTTCTAGTTTCTGGCGCATGCCGGCCAGCGCCTCCACGAGCCGAGGATCCTTGGCGAGACGAACGCCGTTGGTGTTGATCATTACGGCTGCGATCGGCTTGCTGCAGGCGTAGGCGGCCATGCGCGCAAGGTCTGGGTGAAGCGTCGGCTCGCCGCCCGAGATCTGCAACACGTCGGCCGAGCCCTCCAGATGTACGTACCGGTCAACCATGCGCGTAAAGGTGGCGAAATCGAGATGTTGGCCTCCGGGGCCGGACTCCGCAAAACACATCGGACATTTGAGATTGCAGCTCGAGGTGATCTCAATCAGGGCGATGCAGGTGTGTTGCTCATGTTCGGTGCAGAGCCCGCAATCGTAAGGACAACCGCGCTCCGGCTCGACGCCGAAAACGCGCGGCAGGCGGGCCGGCTGATCGAAATCGTGCCGGTCATAGTAGGCGACGTCCGCGCACACGAAATCCTCGATGACGCCATGTTCCGGACAGTGCTTGCGGAAGTAAACGCGGTCGCGGCGCACAATGATCTTGGCGTCCACGAGGCGGCGACAATGGGGGCACAAACTGCGCGTCGTGCCACGGAAGGTATAGTCACGCAAGGCCATGCTGGAGTCCATGCAGGCTTTCTGAAAAGAGAGAATGGCGCATCATGAGCCGAACTACATCGGCGCGAATCCACACACGGCAAAACCCAACACGAACAGTGCAAACCCAAAGACCGCCACGCAGATTCCCACAACAATGAACACCACGGCGCAGCCGCTATTGTCGGCAGACAGGCGTCGAGCGCCCTTGACCAGGAGCACTCCCCCCATCGCCACTCCAAGGAAGAACAACAAGAACACGCCCGTGAGGATCGCCAGCCCGGGCTCGCCCACCGAGATGAGCCGGATAACCACACCCAGGGTCCCAAGCGCGGCGAGGGTTCCCAGGAGCGTAAGCCCAATGCGCACTCTCCCTTCATCCCGGCTGACGTCGAGGTCCGGTAGATCATGCTCATCTATGTTGTGCAGCTGGCGCAGGCGATTGCCGCATTGCGGACAGACGCGCCACGTCCCGAGTACGGAGTAGCCGCATTGAGGGCATGGTGTATTCTGGGGCGCAGCGCCCGCCCGCAGTCCCGATCCATCGGGCTGGTTCGGAGCCTGCACAGCGCGCGCAACGGCTACCGCTGCAAGGCACTGAGGGCAAGTGAGAGATGGAGACTTCGTCCCTTCGGGAATCACCAGGTTGGCCCCGCATCCCGGACAGGCAGCGTTATGCGGCATGTTCGGTCTCCCTTGGCTCCGCCATGGTGACGGGATAACCCCGCAGCAAACGCCTGATCTGCCGAACGGTCTGACCGGCCAGGAGTCCAGCCCCTCCGAGTGCCAGAAGGATGATGATCTGCTCTACTCGGGAGAGACGCCGTTCCGCAGGTAATTGCAACCAGAAACGGATGTAGGCCAGAAAGAAGAGAACTGCCGCCATGCTGCCCAACGTGGCGAAATAGACCAACGCTAACGAAAGCCGTAATGGTGCGGCGGCAAGGACGAGGAAATAAACCACAACCAGCGTGGTCCTGGCTTCTCCGGATAGGGACACGATGGCAGTGATCAGGATAAGGTCCCAGGCCGTGATGAGGTACTTGAGTGGTGCCGGGTACCAGCGCTGAGACAACATCTGGTACAGCAGCAAGACCGAGATGCCCCAGAGAAGGGTAATCAAGGTTATGGCCGTGTGGTATTCAGGCCTTACCGCGTCGTTGCTGCTCCAGTAATAATTCACGAGGTGGTTGCCGTAGAAAAGCAGGATGGCAACCAGGCGAATCAAATTGATGCGGACCTCTCCCGCCCAGCTCTCCAAACGGCACAGCCCATCCTCTGGATCATCATCGCGCATGGCGAACTCCTTCCTGCCTGCGCTGTAGAGTACGAAGGCGCCCGGAGACAAAGCAAGGAAATTCTGTCGATGCGCTTGGCACCTTTACCGGGCAACGGTTGCGCACCCGGCGGGGATGTTCGTCTCCTGCGTGAGTTTTGACACGCACGCGGCTACAATGATATCGTTGCGGGCGGTTGCATGGCCGAACGCAGCGCGCGGGAGTACTCGCTTGCTCAAATAAAGGACCGCTCGCCGAGGACATTGGCCTAGTCACGTGGGGCCTTCCCAGGGAATTGGGGAGCACGACCTCGTGATTTGCGGCGTTCACGGACATGCCGCTTCTGACTCGGCTGAGCACCTCTAAGACGTGTCTTCTGGCCGCTTTTGGGGCGGGCTCCAGGGCCCATCGGCAGCGATGAGAAACCATTCAGAGCAAACGGGTCCCTGGCAGCAGGAAATGGCCGAAACCGTGGCAGGCGGGGCGGCGTCCTCCGAACTGCCCAAATCGATCGGACGTTATCGAGTCGAAAAGACAATCGGCCAAGGTGGCTTCGGTGTCGTCTATCTCGCTCAAGACGATCAATTGGAGCGTCAGGTCGCCATCAAGGTGCCTCACGCCACTTTGGTGCATCGACCGAGTGACGCCCTCGCTTATCTGGCCGAGGCCCGAACTGCCGCTAGGCTCGATCATCCCAGCATCGTTCCCGTTTTCGATATCGGACAGACTGAGGATTGCGTCTTCTTCGTCGTCTCGAAATATATCGAAGGCGGCACGCTGGCGCTGAAGATCAAGGATGATCCACCTTCCGTTGCCCAGGCCGCGGAGCTGGTGGCCACGGTGGCCGAGGCGCTGCAGCACGCGCATCGCCTTGCGGTGGTCCACCGGGACATCAAGCCCGGCAACATCCTGCTCGATCGCGCCGGTAAGCCGTATGTCGTCGACTTCGGACTGGCGCTTCGGGAAGGAAGCGTCGGCCAGGACCACAGATATGCCGGCACTCCCGCTTACATGAGCCCGGAGCAAGCGCGCGGCGAAGGTCACAGAGTCGATGGCCGTTCCGATATCTTCAGCCTGGGCGTGATCCTTTATGAGCTGTTGACGCGTCGCAAGCCCTTTCGCGCGCAATCTGTAGATGAACTTCTGGAGCAGATCAGAACTTTCGAGCCGCGTCCACCCAGGCAGATCGATGACAACATTCCCAAGGAATTAGAACGCATCTGCCTCAAAGCCATGTCGAAACGAGCTTCTGAGAGGTATAACACTGCCAAAGATATGGCAGACGACCTGCGGGAGTGGTCCGCGCTCCGTACTCACTCGCCCGATGCAAAGGACGCGAGCCAACCTTCCGCGACGGCAGCCTTGGCGGTTCCATCCTCCGGTCAAGCAACCCTGGACAGCCGGGCGCGGTTCATGGACTCGGTGACGCTCTTAAGGATCGTGCCCAAAGGGCTGCGTTCTTTCGATGCCCATGACGCCAACTTTTTTCTCGAACTCCTCCCCGGGCCGCGCGACCGGGACGGACTTCCCGACAGCATCCGCTTCTGGAAGACGCGCATCGAGGAAACCGATCCGGATAGCACCTTCTCGGTCGGCTTGATCTACGGCCCCTCGGGCTGCGGTAAGTCGTCACTGGTGAAAGCGGGACTGATGCCTCGCCTCTCCGAGAATGTCTTGGCCGTCTACCTAGAGGCTACCGCCGCCGAGACCGAAACTCGTCTTCTTCACGGGCTCCGCAAGCGCTGCCCCGCCTTGTCGGCCAATCTGGATTTGAAAGAGACGCTGGCCTCGCTCCGCCAGGGGCAAGTGCGCCCGCCGGGTAAGAAGGTGCTGATCGTTGTTGACCAGTTCGAACAATGGCTGCACGCCAATCGGGCTCAACAGGATTGCCCACTCGCCCAAGCCTTGCGCCACTGCGATGGCGGTGGAGTGCAGTGCCTCCTGATGGTGCGCGACGACTTCTGGATGGCCTCGACCCGTTTCATGCGCGATCTGGAGATTCGTCTCGTCGAAGGACAGAACTCCGCGGCCGTGGATTTGTTCCCGATCCGGCATGCCGAGAAAGTGCTGGCTCTCCTTGGACAGGCATTTGGTGCCCTTCCCGCAGGCGGCGAGAAGTTCGGCAAGGAACAGCGGCAATTCCTGGAACAGGCCACGCTGGGCCTGGCTCAGGAGGGCAAGGTCAACTGCGTGCGGCTGGCAGTGTTCGCGGAGATGATGAAGGCTAAACCGTGGACCCTTGCGTCGTTGCGGGCAGTAGGCGGCGCCGAGGGCGTCGGCGCGACCTACCTCGAAGAAACCTTCAGCGCCCCCACCGCTCCTCCCGAACATCGCTATCGTCAGCAGGCCGTCCGAGCAGTGCTGAAGGCCCTGCTTCCGGAATCAGGCTCAGATATCAAGGGCCACATGCGCAGCTACGCCGAGCTGCTGGAAGCCTCAGGCTATGCAGCTTCTCCAAAGGAATTCGACGCCGTGCTCGAAATCCTCGATGGCGAAGTCCGCCTCATCACGCCGACTGACCGTGAGGGAGTGGCGAGTGGGGAGTGGCGAGTGGCGAGCGAGGGGAAAGGCAATTCTCTCGGCATTCATGATTCGCCACTCGCCACTCGTCACTACCAGCTCACTCATGATTATCTGGTTCATTCGTTACGCGACTGGTTGACACGCAAGCAAAAGGAGACCAGACGCGGCCGGGCAGAGTTAGCGCTCGCGGACCGTGCCTCGGTCTGGAGTGCTCGGCCCGAGAACCGCCAATTGCCTTCCTTTCTGCACTGGGTGGGCCTTCTCTGGTTTACCGAGAGGAAGAGCTGGACAGAGTCGGAACGGACGATGATGCGCAAGGCAACTCGGCATCATGCGCTGCGCTGCCTCATTCTACTGGCTGGATTCCTGCTCGCGTCTGCGCTTGGGATGGGAATTCTTCAGCAGATCACCGAACACAAGCAGGCCGCCCATGCAGCTGGGCTGGTCAAGCGACTTCTCGACGCCAATATCAGCCAGGTGCCGGGGATCATTGTCGAGATGGAGAATCAGCGACCCCGGATCGACCCCTTGCTCAAGGAAGAAAACGCCCGAGCAGCCGACGGTTCGCCCCAGAAACTTCATACGAGTCTCGCCCTGTTGCCGGTGGATCCTGCTCAGGCCGGCTATCTTTATGACCGCTTGCTCGTTGCCCTGCCCCAGGAGGTCCCCACCCTGTGTGATGCCTTGACGCCATACAAAGCCGAGCTGCTGGACACGCTCTGGCTCAAAATGGCACAATCCGCCAGCGGGGAGAAGGAGCAGCGCCTGCGTGCGGCTTGCGCGCTCGCCAAGTTCGACCCTGACAACCCGCGCTGGGCCGAAGTACAGGTGCAGACCGCCAACCATCTGGTCAACGTGCCGGCGGTCTACCTCGGGACCTGGATGGATTCACTTCGGCCGGTGCGTGCCAAATTACTTACGCCCCTGGAATCCATTTTTCGCAATCCGAAGCGGCTCGAGACCGAACGATCCCAGGCTGCCGACATCCTGGCTGACTATACCTCCCTGCAACCCGACCTCTTTGTCCAATTGCTCCTGGATGCCGACCCCAGGCAGTTCGCCGTGCTGTTTCCAAAACTTAAGGATCACAGTGAGCCCGCGCTAAATGCGCTATCGCTGGAACTTGCCAGGCAGCCGCCCCCCGGCGCAAAGGAGTCGGCCAAGGAGGAGTTGGCCAAGCGCAAAGTAAGGGCAGCCGTGGCGCTTCTGCGCATGGATAGGCCGGACAGCATTTGGCCTCACCTACGGCACAGTCCCGATCCAACCTTGCGGAGCTTTCTGATTCACAGTTTTGGTCAGTTCGGAGTGTCGCCGAGTGTCATCCTAAGGCGATTGAATGTAGAACCCGACGTGTCGGTCAAGCGCGCGCTGGTGTTGGCCCTGGGCGAGTTTGACAGTGCTACGCTCTCTCCGAATGAGCGTGCGCAAGCGCTCGACAAGCTTCGAGAGCTGTACATCGCCGCCCCCGACGCCGGCCTTCATAGCGCGGTCCAATGGGTGCTCAGGCGCTGGAATCAGGAATCCTGGCTGGAACAGACCCAGATGGGTTGGGCGCAAGACAAGGGGAAGCGTGCTTTGAAAATCGAGCACATTCGGAGCGCTCTGGCAATCGTGCCGGGTCAGTCCCGTGGTCCAGAGTGGTACGTCAATTCCCAGGGGCAGACCATGGTGGTCCTGGCCGGACCAACGGACTTTCTCATGGGTTCGCCATTAACCGAGGCAAACCGTGTCCCGAGCGACCAGCTACAACACCGGGAGCGCATCGAGCGCTCGTTTGCCATCGCCGCCACGCCGGTGACCGTCGAGCAGTTTCTGCGTTTTCGCAAGGATCATCCGTATGCCGTCCAGTTCTCTCCCAGGAAGGATTGCCCTATCAACAATGTATCCTGGTATCTGGCAGCCCAGTACTGTAACTGGATGAGCCAGATGGAAGGCTTGCCTGAGGAGGAGTGGTGTTACCTGCCCAACAAGGACGGAAGGTATGAGCAGGGCATGAAGCTCGCCCCCCGTTGGTTCGAGCGCTCGGGCTACCGCTTGCCCACGGAAGCGGAGTGGGAATACGCCAGTCGCGCGGAGGCAGTCACCAGCCGGTTCTATGGGGAATCGGAGGAATTGCTGAAGCACTACGGCTGGTACTTTGCCAATTCTGCCAATCAGAGCTGGCCGGTGGCCGATCTAAAATCCAACGATTGGGGCCTCTTTGACATGCTTGGCAACGTCATGGATTGGTGCCAGGACCGCTATGGAATCTATGAACCAGCTCGGAGCCACCAAGCCCCGGATGTCCGGGAGTTCATTATCGAGGACAAGGATCTTCTTGTCATTCGTGGCGGCTCGTTTCTCAGCACCGGCAAGTTCCTCCGCTCCGCGGCTCGCAACTATCTAAAGCCTCTGGAGGAGCGCATGAACGATGGATTCCGGCTGGCGCGCACGGTTCGGTAGAGATAGGTCATGCGCTAACCCGGACCAGACCCACTTCGGCAAAACTGGGTGCATTCCGCTTGCCTTCGGGCCCGAGGATCCTCCCGATATCGTCCGAGGCGCTTCCCAGCCCGACCGCCAGCGCCGCCCAATGTCACGGATTGCAGTACGCCCGCCTGGTCGCGACAATACACATCATCCGGTTCTTCACCAGGTTCGCGCCGAAGCTAGGGCAGATCGCCCTGTCACATTCGGCCAAGACTCGGGAGGTAGTACTACGGGAGGCCGGCATGACCGATTCCGACGCCGATTCGGCACGGACCAGGCGCCTGCTGGAAGTGATCCGAGGCGGCGACAGGACCGCATTCGACCGGCTCTTCGCCCATCACCGGGCCGGATTGCGACGCTTCGTCGCCCGCCGCCTGGACCCTGGCATCCAGGCCCGAGTTGACGCGTCGGATGTCGTCCAGGAAACGCAGCTTGAGGCCTATCGCCGGGTGCCATGCTTTCGGCCCCCAACTGCTGAAAGTAATCCTACACGCCGACGGGCCGAAAGCATGTTCGTGCCCCAAGACAGGAGGACACTTCGTTGACCGCCTGTGCCCCATGGAGGCGGACGGGCTGCTGGCTGCTCGGCATGCTTTCAGGCCTTCCAGCGAGCAATATTTCTTTGGCCAACCCGTGGCCTGAAAGCATGGCACCCGGCGCGGGAAGCAATGCCGTGATTGCTCTATCACTTCGGCGGCGTCAACCGGCCGAGTTCCTTGCCGGTTGCCATGTCCCAAAGGCGCACCGTGCCGTCCTTGCTGCCGCTTGCCAGAACGCTGCCTTCCGGAGAGAAGGCTGCAGTTTCCACCTGGTCAGTGTGTCCGTGGAGCACTCTGAGTGGCTTGGAGAGCATCTCCTCGCGCGCGCGCCGTGCCCGGATGCGCACTTCTACTGACGGGGATTCCTTCACGGCCCGGCGCAACTCGGGCTCGGCAACGAAACCCGTTTCCACCAGACCCTTGCTAGCGGCCTCGCGCACCTCGTAGGAATCATCGTCCAGCTTGACCAGGAACATATGGATGCGCTCCAATTCCTTCGGCGTCGGTTCTTGAAATGACAAGGGGAAGAGGCCGATTTCCCGGGAATTACTGCTAACGGCGAGGGTACGGGTGGCTTGAGAAAAAGCAGTGCTATAAACGCCACCAACACCGCTGAAGCGGGCGCGCAACTCACCCGTGGAGACGCCCCAGACGCGCACCGTTCCATCATATCCGCCGGTGATCGCCCAGCGCCCGTCGGGGGAGAATCCAGCACAGGCAACATAAAACCCGCCGTGCTTCCAGGTTTGCTTCTCGGCTCCGGTTGCCGCGTCCCAGAGCTTGGCACCGTCGCTTCCGCCGGCGGAAAGCAAGAGTTTTCCATCGGGCGAGTAAGCGACGGTGGAAATCCGGTCCTTGTGGCCTTTGCAAGTGAGCTTTTCCGAGCTGCTTTGGACATCCCAAACGCGAATAAGGCGGTCCCAGCACGCCGTCGCGAGCGACTTGCCGTCGGGTGAAAAGGCCAGCGAACGGACTTCCTTGGGATGGTGGAGCGTGGCCTTCACCGCGCCCGTGGCCGCATCCAGTAGTGTGGCCGTGTTGTTGAATGATGCCGCCGCGAGGGTCATGCCGTCAGGCGAGAAGGCGACCGCTGGAACCCCAGCACTCTCGCGGTACGTCCAAAGAGGCCGGCGCATGGAGATATTCCAGAGTGTCACCGTGCCCGGTTCTTTCGGCTCACCCGTGCCAGATGCAAGCAGCTTGCCATCCGGCGAAAAGGCCACGGTGCGAACATGAGGCTGATCAGGACCCTGCGCGCGAGCCGCCGAGACCAGTACCGTTGCCACACTTACCACAACTCCCGGAAGAAAGAGCTGCGTGCCCAAACTGAGCCAGCGTAGTTTCGAAATCTGTTTCATCGTCCTCAAGGTCCTCTCTTGGCGGAGGTCGTGCGCTGAAACAACCAAACAAAGCCATGCGACTGATAGCCCGGTCGATAGCGACCCTGTATCTCTTGCACAACCACAATCTCGTCCTTGAAGCGCTGGAGTTTCGCGCGTGTCGCAACTAGAGCTTCTTCCCGCTGCTGCTTCATGCTTGGCGATTCTTGCACCGGTATCACGCTCGCCTGTCGATAGCGCCGAAAGGCGTCGGCCCATTTACGTCGCAGCTCGGGCAGCCGGTCGTTGGCTTTTCGTTCTTCATTTTTTTCCTGCTCGGTCTGATTTGGCTTCGCGCTGAAGCTGCCGCAGCGATCGCCGAGAAGAAGATCGGGGCGACCGTCACCGTCCCAGTCGAAGACGCATGGCTTGACGCGGAGGCCCCAGTCGCCCGGTTGGCGTTGGTCATCACTGCCCCAACCCAAGGGGCTCTTGCCGACCAGTGTCCGAGCCGCCTCCAGCTTGGGCGCGCGGGAGGTGCCGATGTTGCGATACCAGAGAACGCTCCCCTCATCCGTGCCGAGGATCAGATCGAGTTTCCCGTCGCCGTCCCAGTCCGCGACGACAGGGGCCGCATCGCCGTTGACCTTGATGGGTTGCCCCCCGGCTTCGAGCTGGCGCGGCGTCCCAAACGCGAGTGTCTTACCTTTGCCTTCATTGGGTATGAAGTAGACCTCGCCCAGGACGTTGCCGACGATCAAGTCGATCGTGCCGTTACCGTCCCAGTCGACGGCAAAGGCCGCCGAGGCCGAGCCGACGTTGATCGTTTTTCCATGCTTGTCCGCCAGTTTCTGCCCGGCGGCGAAGGTCCCGTCGCCTTTGCGTCTGAAGAAATAAATCTCGCCGGGCCAGGAGCCCGAAATGACATCGCTGCGGCCGTCGCCATCCAGGTCCACCAACTGTGGAGTGAAGCCGATGCATCAACCTTCAGGGACGCGCGCGAGCTTACCATCGGCTTCGAACCAGGTGAAGGAATCGAACTTCGGCCTGGTCCGTGTGCCGGTGTTGCGGTAGATGCGCAGCCGACCCTCGTCGTACTGTCCGACAAGCAGCGCCATTGTGCCGTCCTCGAAGAAGTCGCCTAGGAAGGGTGCGGCATGACCTTCGCGCTGCACGTCGAGCGGCTTGCCTTGGCACTGGATTTGGACAGGGCGCGAGAGTTCGGGCGCGTCGTCCGTTGCGAGTGAGAAAGTGAAGAGAAGGAGCGTGACCACGACATGTCCATAAGGCATAGCGAAAGCCCTCCCAGCCGGTCAGCCATCGTTGTCCAAAATGTGCGAAACGCGGACTTAGGGGCCTGCAAAACAGAGAAACAAAAGCGGCGGAAAAGCGCCGCAGTCCAAAGAAGTCACTTTTGGAGTGCGGCGCTTTTCCGCCGCTTTTGTTTTCCCTTCCAAAATCTGCGAAACTCGAACTAAGGTTTCTGCGTGATATCCCAGACGAGCGCAGTGCTGTTGTCCATGCCGGAGATCAATTGCTTGCCGTCAGGCATGAAGGCCAGCGAGCGCACGACACCAGCAAAACCTTCGGCCGCCCACACCGTTTGTCCCGATAGATCCCAGACACGGATGTGCGCACCTGGCTTGGAAGATGCCTCAGCAAACAATTTGCCGGTGGGAGAAAAGGCGACCGGTCCAGCCATCTGCTCCGGTACACTGAGTTGCTTCTTCAATTGGCCCGCATCCAGGTCCCACAAGGAGACGAGGTGATACATGGGGGTCGAAGATTGGATCATGCCATCGGGCAGCTTGGTCTGTACAGATTTGCCGAAGGTGCTGGTCAAAAGCAGCCTGCCATCGGCAGAGACGGCTTGCCCACTTGAGTAACCGCCTTCTCGGGAGAAGTGCCGCAATTCTCTTCCGGTGGCAACCTCGAAGACGAAAACCTGGTCCATGGACTGCAGGTCCAAGTGCTTTGCGTCAGGCGAGAAAATGCCGTTCATAATGCCTTCGAACACCATATGCCTCCTGATAGCCTCCTCTTCGTCCTCGCCAGGCACAGGGATACCTGTTGGGCGGATTGCATTTTCCAAGAAGACCTTTCCCGTCTTTACACTCCATTGCCTCAAGTACATGTCGTCGCCCCATGAGAAGAAGAACTTACCGTCCGGAGTGAAGGCGACAGCTCGGCGTCCGCCGAGCCGGCCGTGGCCTGGAAGCTCGAAGATTTTCTTTCCCGTGGCGGTGTCCCAGAGGCAAACCAAATTGTCCGTTAGACTGCTCGAAACGAGTTTCGTGCCTGAGGGGGAAAGAGCGATGTCGCGTATCCAACCATCCTGCGCGAGCCGGCGCTGCAATCGCCCGGAGGCCACATCCCAGATGCATATTTCCTTCTCGCCGCAGATTGTCACCACCAAGCCCCTGTCACCCGTCGCTATGCGCAGCACCTCGCCCCAAGGAGCCTGATCGTTGGCGGACAGCTCCCTGCCAGCGACAAAATCCCACACGCGCGAGCCGTCGACGAGAAGGCGGCCGTTCGAAGAGAAGTCCAGCGGGCCCCCGCCAAGATCCAAGCGCCGCAAGAATTCTCCCGTCACTGGATTCCAAAGATGGACGGCGCTGTTCAACCCATTGGCGGAAATGCCCGAGGCCGCCATCATTTTGCCATCCGGGCTAAACACGATGTGCCCATGACGATAGGACTCGAGGTCCGGCAATTGGAGTTTGCGCAGCAACCGGGCGCTTTGCACATCCCAAATCCTAACCACCGGGTCGATATCGCTACAATCTGCCAGGAGCTTGCCATCGGCTGAAAAAGCCACTCTTCCGCCTCGGTAGCCCGCGGCGGTCCGAAATTCTCGTGGCTCTTCCGCGGTTTGCCACTTCCAAACAAAAAGCTTTCGGGAGTTAGGGCCAGAAGCCAAGGCTAGAGTGGAACCGTCCCGAGATAAGGCAAGGTGGGGTTGAATATCCCCAGGGAATTGATGTTCGAGCAGCTCAAGACCGGTCGCGACCTCTTCCACGCGCAGCTTCCCCTCCCCACCTAATGTCAGCAGGAACTTTCCGTCCGGCGTCAAGGCAAGGGTCTCCACTCCATCGCGAAGATCTCGCTCGAAGGTCCGCACCTCCTTGCCCGTCGAAACGTCATACACGCGGACAACCGACCGCCAGACGAAATTCGGTGGCTCGGACAAGGAGCCGCTCACGGCCACGCTTTTTCCGTCGCGCGAGACGGCAAATGCCCGCCGTATTTGTAACTGCCCGGGTTTAATCTCACGCACTAGTCGGCCGGTGTGCGCTGCCCAGAGCTGAATGGCACCGTCCTCCTTCGCGGAGACGACCGTTTCGTCGTCGGGGAGGAACGCAGCACCAATGGCCTGATATCGATACCTCACCGTTCCCAGTCGCGCAATCGCGCCTTGCGGTAGCGGGTCGCCCCACCGGTCGGTAAGCTGCCCCTGTTCTGTATTCTCTGCAGGAGCCGTAACCGGGATGGCTGTCGTCGGCCCTGCCCTGCTCGCGACAAGCGCCGCCCCACCAGCGAGAAATGCTAAGGCCGACAGCGCGACGCTGACGACGAGTAACTTCGTGACGAACATGGCTCGCAATCCTCCTTCCACCAAAGCCAGGACGCGGACGGAGACCGCACCACTGAGGGCTCCCCTGGCCGCGAACAGCTTCGCGGCCTGCACCGTGGATTGGCAAAGCACAGTGCTCGCTGAAGGGACTTCCGGGCCGAGCAACGGGCCGACCAGGGCTGTCGAAAGTGTCAGCCCGCGCCGCTCGAGTCGCCCGCGCAACAGGCCGCGAGCGCGGGCCAGGCGCGCTTTAAAGGTTCTCGCCTTGCAGCCCAGCAGCCGGGATGCTTCGTCCTGAGTCTGGCCGTTGAAGTAGCACAGGAGCAGCGGGGCTCGAAACTTTTCCGGCAAACGAGCCAACTCCTCATCGAGCACTTGCCGCAGCTCACCCCAGGTAACGTCCGCGGCAGAGTCTCGGGGTGCTGGCGGCGGGAGCTGCTTTTCATGAAGGGAACGCCGCGCGGCCGCTGCTTGCGCCTTCAGAGCCAGGCGATAGGCCACCCCGTAAAGCCAACTAGCCAGCGACGCTCTCCGGCGGATTGCCCCGGCACGCCGGGCAAGGACGAGAAACGTGGCCTGGAACACGTCTTCGGCATCCTGATCGTGCCGGAGCACGCGCCGGCAAACGCCCAGGACGAGCGGCGCGTGCCGTTGCATCAGGGCTGCGAATGCTTTCTCATCGCCGTGCACGATGAAACGATCGAGCAGCTCCGCGTCGGAGCCAAACTTCCGTTCCGTAAGCGCTGCGCGAACGTGCTGCAGCAGTCCGTCAATTCGCGGATTGGCCATGGAAGTGCTCCTCAACGTGGCAGGTTGCCTGCACGTAGTATTAGTGCCTGGTAGAGGCCTGATGGGACACTTTTTTTCGGAGACTTCTCGAAGGACGCACTGGTTTACTGGAGTTCTTACGAGTGACCTTGCCTAAAAAGCAAGCCTGCGCCTTCCTAAATGACCGTGCGGGATTTGGCAGTAGGTCAGGTTTCCAACCTGACCGGACAGATTGGGAAATCTGTCCTACGCCACTGCCGAATCAAGCACGGTGATATAGGTTACTTGATTTTCAAAACTCATAGCGGTTGAGTCAAGTTTTTGGGAAAGGGCCGAGGCGAGAGTAAGATGAAGAGTAGGATGAGGAAGAAGAGTAGGAGCAAGATTAAGAAGAAGAATAAGAGGTACAAATGAGACGGTTAACGTCTTGCTCTTACTCCTGCTCCTAATCTTCTTCCTAATCTTCATCTTGATCCTTCTCTTCATTTCCCATGACTAGTTGGTCCGAGGCAAAGCCTCGCTAGTCTGTAGTCAATTGTTCCCCCAGCGGCTCCCTTCTCTTCACGAAACAGTCAATTCTCGAAGCTACCGCCCACTGCTTCCAAGCAGCCTGGCAAGGGCCCCGGTCACGCCAATGCCGAGGGCGTCTTCCAGCCAGAGCCATTGACCTAGCGGATTGACTTCCAGAAAAACAAACTCTCCTTCCGGGGTGACGATGAAATCGTAGGCGCCGTAGATTAGGCCGAGTGCAGCATGAAGGCGCAGCAGCTTGGCGGCCATTTCCTGGGGAAGTTCGAAGAGCGCATAGCTCAGAACATCGTAATCTCTTCGCCAATCAAGTTGAGTCGTCCTGTTGCCCTGAGACTCGATCTTGACTGGGAAGATCGCCTCTCCGACCACCGTGATGCGCAATTCGAAAGCCTTTTCGATCCTAGGCTGAAAGATGCCGGGCGCTGTGCCGACGCTCTCTGCATTGGCCTTTACGAACTGGCTATCAATCTGACTGGTGTAGAGAATTTTGTCCGGTGGGGGGAAGTACCAGCTCAGGGGCTTGTAAATGGCTTGGTCATCCCAGGCCCGGACCCGTTGTAAAACCTTCTCCGCATCATTTGCGATCACCGTTGGCGGGATTGTGAAACCCTGCCGAGTCGCTTCGATGAGCTGGACGAGCTTGTGCCGCGCCCGCCGGTCTGCCCTGCGCGGGTTGATCCAGTATGCGCTCGCCAGCACGGCTTCCAGCCCTTCGAGCGCGTGCTGCCATTCCCGCTCCGAAAACCTCTGCATCGCGAGCGTTTCGGCAGACTGGTTCGGCCATTCCGGCCCTGGTTTGAGCCGCCACCAGACCGCTGTCACGTCCTGTCTGGCAAGAGTAACGTCGGGACAAGCCGTTTGGAACTCGCACTGTCCCTCGTCAAATGCAATGGCTATTTTGCATGGACGATCCGAAGGATATGGATCAAGAATCAGGGCACAGATCCCCAGGTTTTCGAGCGCCCCTTGGACGCGTTGAACATGAGGGTCTGTGCCTTGGCCAATGATGAGTACGCCCTGGCCCACCTGATCCACGCCTTCATGCAGAGTCGACTTTTCCCAGGGACGACTCGCCGAGCCCCCCCTCCCGGCGTCTACAGCGCTTGCAAGTGGCCGCGCTCCTGTTCCTTAGTCAACGTCGGTGTCCGTATCGCTCGCGGGGGCCTTCCCGGTCTGAGTTGTCGATTTGGTGCCGGCAAAAAAATTCGGCACCTCTGGGTCGCGCGCGATTTTATCCGCGAGCAGATGGCCAAGGGGAGGCGCCCTGTGCGGCCCGAATGTCGCATCCGGTCGTCGATCAGCTTCCACCTTCAGCTTCATAGTGTCAGCCATGTTCTGTCCTCCAGCTGTGAGTAACACCCGAGACTGACCGGCAATCGTACATGGCCTGGACGCGTCTGTGAAGCAAATTCCGCCCGCTCAAATCAGCGACCTGATCGGTATGGCACGAAACATGGATCACACCTGCCGCCCAGTTGAGCTTTTCGGACATAATTCTGCTTGCAGCGCCGAAGTCCGGCGGCCGCGCGAAACCTCCCGATACCTCCGCTGCCGTGCTCGCTTGCTCAGATGTCAGGCGGAAAACGAGCGAATTCGGAGCGGCAGTGGGCGGCAAAATGTATACGCATGAACAGTAACTTGCGCTCAACGCGGGGGACCCCCGATTTAGTCCCAAAATGTCCCAAAAAGCAAAAAGCCCGTATTTTGCGTGGTTTTTGCGCACGCCCAGGAAGCGGCCCTGCGCGGCTCCATTATCACGATTCTGGAGTCGCATAGAAAAGCCCGTGTTTAACGTGGTTTTCGCAAATTGAGTTGTGTTGCTAGGGGGCTCTTTTTTGTTTTGAATAGTCTCATAATGATGGAGGGCCTGGACGGCGATTTGGGCGGTGGGCGGCGGTGCGCTTATTGAAAATGGCAGGCGTCTGCCATAGACTGTTCGCAAAATGGAGTGCGGACAGAAAGGCCGTTTCATGGCGAAGCCGACCAAGGCTCCTGCAAGACTTTATTGTGGAACAACGGAGAGAACAGCCAAGCTCGCGCCGGTCGTCGGCGTCAACCCAGCGGATGATCCTGTCTATCTCTCTGACGTCTACCCTGGCCTTTTCGCATTTTTTGCCAGCACCAATGACCACGATCGCTTTGGCATCCTCGAGATCGACTTGACGTTTCTCGACGATGCGAATTTCCTGCCTTGCGAGTGGTATCTGGAGCAGACGGCCCGGCAAAAAGCGCGAACGAGCAAGGAACAGCACAAGCGGCTCGACAGCTTTCGCAAAAACCTCGACAAATACAAGGCGAAATGGAAGGACTCTCTACAGAAGACAGGAGTGTGCGTTTACGACGGCTTCATCCCGAAAAAGGCCATCCGGCGGATCACGATCTTCGATCCCGTGTCGAACCAGACCATTACGGATGCCATCGTGGGGGCCAGTATCAGCCCGTCCAATTACAAGAAGAGCTTCGACCGCAACAGGTCCGTGACGCGCTGGCTAACCGGGGAAAGTGTTACGGTCGAGGATTGGTTGGGCGATCATCTGATCGAAACGCCCAAGGAGGAGCGCGAGCAACTGGCTGAGCGTCTGCAAAACAAATCGGGCCTCGACATTTTCTACCACGAGCCGCCGCCCAAGGGAATGTGATCGGGGCTTCTCGCTTCCAGAGCAAATCTCTGCGCCATCCGTTACTTGGCGGCCATGCGCAGGGCGCCGTCGAGACGAATCACTTCGCCGTTGAGCATTTCGTTTTCAATGATGTGCTGGACCAGGGAGGCGAACTCATCCGGGCGGCCCAGGCGAGATGGGAATGGCACCTGCTGGCCCAGCGATTGCCGTGCCGACTCGGGCAAGCCGGCCAAGAGCGGCGTGTCGAAGATACCGGGCGCGATCGTCATGACGCGAATGCCGTAGCGAGCCAGCTCGCGGGCGATCGGCAACGTCATGCCCACAACGCCTCCCTTGGAGGCAGAATAGGCGGCCTGGCCGATCTGGCCGTCGAAGGCAGCGACCGATGCGGTAGTCACGATAACCCCGCGCTCTCCTCCAGGAGCCGCAGGCCCCCCCGCCATCGCGGCAGCAGCGATGCGGATCACGTTGAAAGTGCCAATCAGATTCACCTGTATTACTTTCGCGAATCCCGCCAGAGGATGAGGTCCGTTCTTCCCAATTACCTTCTCCGCCAGGCCGATGCCTGCGCAGCAGACCACGCCTTGCAGGCTGCCAAATTCCTTGACGGCGGCGTTCACGGCTGTTTGCACGCTGGCTTCATCCGTAACGTCGGTTGGCACGAAGCGCGTCTGCGAGCCGATTTCTGTTGCGAGCCTCTCCCCGGCCACGTGATTGAGGTCGGCAATCACTACCCTGGCGCCGGCACCTGTCAAGGTGCGCACGCAAGCTGCGCCCAGGCCAGAGCTGCCGCCGCTCACCAGGAAACCATGATCCTGCACCTTCATGAATCGACTCCTTCAACCGCTAAACGCGCTCGATGATCGTCGCCGTGGACATCCCGTGGCCTATGCACATTACTTGCAGGCCAAACCGCTTTTCCGTGGTTTCCAGTCCGACGAGCATTTTGGCCAGGAGTGCCGCGCCGGTCGCTCCCAGGGGATGGCCATGCGCGATGGCTCCGCCCCAGGGATTGACCTTTGCCATATCGGCTTTCAATTCACGCGCCCAGGCCAGGACGACCGAGGCGAACGCTTCGTTAATTTCGACCCAGTCGATTTCCTTCATGCTTAGCCCGGCCCGCTCCAGTGCCTTCTTCGTGGCCGGGATGACGCCGGTAAGTTGCATGGTGGGGTCGTCGCCCACAACGACTCGGGCCCGGAAACGTGCCCGCGGACGCAAGCCCTCGGCGAGGGCAATCTCGCGTTCGCCGATGAGCACGGCGGCCGCCCCGTCCGAAATCTGACTTGAGTTCCCCGCAGTAACGACGCCGTTCCCGCCCGGACGGAAGACAGTGGGCAGACTCGCCATCTTGGCCGGATCGATCACGGGACGCACGCCTTCATCGCGAGTGACAAGAATCTCCTGACCGTCGGCATTCAGCCCCGGCGTGGGCAGAATCTCGCGGTTTTTGTTGGCCTTCGCTGCTTCAGCCGCCCGGCGGTGGCTTTCCGCGGAAAAGGCGTCCACTTCAGCGCGGCTGATCTTCCACTTCTCGGCCACGCGTTCTGCGCTTTCGCCTTGATGGATGAGATCGTGCCGGCCACGCAGATCGGGGTTCAATTTCTCGAAGCCGCCGCCTATGTCGCTAAACATCGGCACGCGCGTCATGCTCTCGACGCCACATCCGACCGCGTAGCGCATGTCCCCTGAGGCAACCGCTTGCGCTGCGAAATGGACCGCCTGCTGGCTGGAACCGCACATGCGGTTGAGCGTGACCGCAGGTATTTGAACAGGCAGCCCAGCCAACATCACCGCCAGCCGGCCGACGTTGGCTCCCTGCTCTCCCGCTTGAGTCACTGCGCCGGTGACAACGTCCTCAATCGCCCCGGCGTCGATTCCCGAGCGCTGGACAAGCCCCTGCAGCGCGTGCGCGAGCAAACGATCGGGTCGGACTTCACGAAAAGCGCCGCCGCGACGCCCAAACGGCGTGCGCACTCCTTCGAGAATCACAGCTTCCGGCATGATCAGCTCCTTCAGGCAGAGAAATAGATGCCTGTCTGCTGAGAAGATCCATAGAGAGTTTAGCAGATTGGGGGCAAATTTCTCCTTGAGGGCGACGAGGTGGAACGGGGTTCGCTTGACCCGGCCCCGTCCGGGGCCGGGTGCCGGGTCGCCCTTATCGGCAGTTCGGCTTGCAAACTTTCGACATTCTCGTATACACGCCCTCTTCCCGATTCATTCACGAGTTCTTGTGGTACATCCACAGCGGGGAGGGAGGATGGGCAACTGAGGCAGCCTCAGCCCTCTGATCTTTGCTCCCTGCCGCCGGCGGCCACGGGGAGAAGTGTCGATGAGGCAGAGGGCACGGGGGGTATGCCTGGCGCTGCTAGTGACAGCAAGCCTGTGCGCCTTGCCCGGCTGCTTTGGCGTCACGCAGAATCCCAGCTATTTCCCGTACCTGCTGCCCACGGGCGACATTATCCAGACCCACGCCAAGCCAGCCGGCTATGGCTATTACGCAAACTTCGATCCCCACGCAGTCCACCTTGAAATCCGACCGCTGGAGTCGACAGATCCGGTCCGTACTCAGCACGTCCTCATCGCTACAGTCTATGACGAAAAGGGCCTGCCGCGCCGCGACCGGCGCGTGGAGTGGATGCTCGAAGGCGTCGGCAACATCATCGAGGTGGATGAGAGCGGCATCTTCCCCGGTCGCGGTTACAAGGTCGACAACAAATACGCCGTGAGTTACACCTCCTACCACGAACATCGAATCACCCGCGGCAACAAGGATCCCAACGACGACTTTGTCGTTCGGCCCGGGCAGACCTGGTGCGTGATCAGCTCCGCCGTCGAAGGTGACACGCACGTCACGGCCTACGCACCGGAGATTGCCAACTGGGACCAGCACAAGGTCTTCGTCACCAAGCACTGGGTCGATGCGGAATGGGTGATGCCGCAGCCCTCGGTCAACCGTTCGGGCACGGAACACGTTTTCACGACGAATGTGTTCCGGCATACCGACCGTCAACCTCTTGCCAATTACCGTGTGCGCTATCGCATCCTCGACGGTCCGCCTGCCGTCTTTTTGCCGAATCGCACGCAAGAAACCGTGGTCATCAGCGACCTGAGCGGCAACGCGAACGCCAGCCTCGTGCAGATGATCCCGCAGTCGGGCGTCAATCACATCGGCGTCGAGATCATACGTCCGCCGGACCCGACTTCGCCCAGCGGCTCGGGCATCATCATTGGACGAGGCGAAACGACCAAGGAATGGCAGGGGCCGCAGCTTACCTTCGCGCTCACCGGCCCGCCGGTGGCCGGGGTTGGGCAAGATATCACGTACCAGCTTTCGATCACCAACAACGGCACGGTCGAGACGCAGGCAATGACCGTGAAATACGCCTTGCCGGAAGGCGCTCAATTAGTCCGCGCCGATCCCCGGCCCGTTCAGGATGGCAATCAATTGGTTTGGACGCTCGGAGTATTGCCCGGGGCCCGGATGTATACGCTGCAGGTGGTGCTGCGCGGCCAACGTCCCGGAACGCTCAGCAATACCGCCTCCGTGACCACCCTGGAGGGATTCCACGACGAGAAGACTGTGGTCACGCAGGTCACGCAGGCGCCCCCCATCACACAGGTGCCCCCGGTCACGCAGGCGCCGTTGGCCCAATTGCAAGTAAGCATGAATGATCCCGGCATCGCAGCTGTTGGATCGCCCTTCACGTATCAGATCAAAATCAGCAATCCCGGCAGCGCCCCACTGAGTCATGTCCTCCTGAGCGCCGACTTTGATCATGCGCTCGAGCATTCGACCCACGCGAACCCCGTTGAGCTTCCAATAGGGCCCCTAGGCGCGGGATTGAGCACGCCCGTAACACTCACGCTGACTCCCCGCCAGGCAGGCAAGTTCATCACGCATGTGACGGCCACGGCTGAAGGCAATTTGAAGAGCGAAGATCAGAAGACAATTACCGTGCAGGCCGCACGGCTGTCGATCACCAAGACCGGGCCGAAGGCGCGTTACGTGGATCAATCGGCCATCTGGGACATCACCGTGAAGAACACGGGAGATGTCGCCCTGAACAACGTGGTCGTCCGCGATACGCTGCCGCCGGAATTGGTGTTCACGAGTGCCACGGAGCTGGGCCAGCTCGTCAACAACCAGGTAAGCTGGACGATTGGTTCCTTGCCTGCCGGCGGACAGAAGGTGGTGCAACTGACGGCCCGTTGCGCGCGCATGGCACCGGCCATGGTAAATACGGCAGTCGTGACGGCTGACCCCGGGCTGCAAGAGCAGGCCGAGGCCACTCTACAAATCCTCGGCCTGCCCGCCTTTTTGATGGAAGTGACGAAGACGGGCGACCCGGCCCTTGTCGGCGGCAAGGTTCAGTACAAGATCGCCGTGCGGAACACAGGCTCGCTGCCGGCCAACCAGGTCGTGGTGACCGCTACCGTACCGAGCCAGATGCAAGTAGGATTTACGGACGGCCCGACCAAGGCAGCGGTTGACAAGAATACAGTCACATTCCCCGCCGTGGACGCAGTGCAGCCTCAGCAGACTTTGACGTACACGATCGAAACGCAGGCGCTGCAACCTGGGGACGTACGATTCCATGTCGAGCTGCGCAGCAGCACCTTAGGAGCGCCGGTTGTCAAGGAAGAGAGCACGAGCATCTATGCCGCGCCCAACGGCCAGGGAGCAGCGCCCCAGCCTGCCACTCCTGGAGCGGCAGTACTACCCACTTCCAACCAGCCCGCGCCGGCGGTTCCAAGCCTGCCTCCGGTGCCTGCTCAGCCTAACCCACACTAGCGAACGAGCCGGGGCGGATTTGCCCAGATCGGGCCTCCGAATTTCCGCCATGGCCGTGTTCGGCGGCCATCTATCTCAAGCAACAGCAGCCTCATTGTCGTTTGCCTGCGCAGGGCGCATAATGAGATGGCTTCTTCCTTCGGAGAGGGACCGCTGATGGACGCTCCAACCATTCCAGATTTGACAGTTGCCGACCTGCTGGAACAATTTGGGCCACTACCCTTGAATCGCATCCGACTTGATCCGGCTCCGGGCACTGCAACAGAAGAGGATGTCGTAAGAATCCATCTGCGCGAAGACCGACTTTACGAGCTGGTCGATGGAGTGCTGGTGGAGAAGACCATGGGTCTTTACGAATCCTATTTGGCCGCGCTGCTTCTGAGGCTCCTTGGGAATTTTGTCGATCAACACGACCTGGGATTCGTGCTTGGGGCCGATGGCATGGTGCGTTTAGCACCCGGTTTGGTGCGTATCCCAGATGTGTCCTTCATGAGCTGGAAGCGGCTCGGCTCCAAACGAGTACCTCGGAAGCCCATGGCGAATTTGGCGCCCGACCTTGCCGTCGAGGTCCTCAGCCCGAACAACACGGCGCGCGAAATGGATCGCAAGCTGCACGACTATTTCGCTGCTGGAACGCGCCTGGTTTGGTACGTCTACCCGAGCGATCATACGGTGAAAGTGTTCACAAAACCGGGACGCGGTACCGTGCTGCGCGAAGGGGAAGCTCTCCAAGGCGGCAAAGTATTGCCAGGGTTTGAATTGCCGTTGAAAGAACTGTTTGCCGAGCCTGGGGATAGCTTGTAGGGTGTGTCAAGCGTACTCGCGCCGACGCACCATTCCGAGGGCGGTGCTTTCGCGCCGCTTTCATTCAATGACTGGACCAAAAAAGGTGCACCTTCGAGAACACGTCGCACCCTACTTCTGCTTGGAACGGCGCGTCGGCGCAAGTACGCTTGACGCACCCTACGGTCTACGGTCGCCGGCGTTGGTGCGGTTTACGGCTCCGGCAGCAAGCTGAAAGCCCGGTTCCATTGCTGCTGAGCACATAGCCAAGCCCCCGGCCTGCTCAATGGACTTGGCTCCATGCCCGACTACAATACTCACGACTTACGACCAGTATTTCGAATGAATGAGGAACTTACCCATCATGAATGTAACAGATAGGGCCAGGTGGTTCGTGCTTGTGGTTTTGGTGTTCCTGGCCGTGGGGGGCTGCAATAAGCGCTCGGCCCCGGCAAGCGCTTTTGGGTTGAAGTCCCTGCCCGTTTCCAAGGTGAAAGCTGAGAATGACTGGCCCCTGTATGAAGTGCCGGCGGAGGGATTTGCCGTGGCCCTCCCGCCCGACTGGGTCCATATGGAGGTGAGTTCGCAGAACATGGATGAAATGATCGCAAAATTGGTGACGGCCAACCCGGCATTAGCGAGCTTTGGTGAATCCTTTCGCAAACAAGTAAGGTCCGGAATCAAGTTCTTTGGCTTCGACAAACAAGCGGCGGCAACAGGCTCAGGCACGAACGTCACGATCGCCAAGGCAATGCTTCCCGCTGGAGCTACGCTGGCCTCGATCACGGACCTCAACGTCGGACAAATTCAAAGCGTTTTCAAACTAACCAGCGCCATTGATCGGGAACCAAAGACTACACCGCACCTGGGAGCCGAACGCATTCGATTCAGCTTCCAAATGGCCGGGTTGGACGGCCGACCGACAAACCTGGCCATCGTCCAGTACTATTATGTGACCGATAAGGTGTATTTTGTGCTGGGCCTCACGACGACTGCTGATCAGGCGGACCAAAACGCCGATATCGCAAACTCGATCGGCGATAGCTTTCGTGTGCTGAAGAAAGAGTAAATAGGCGGCAGATGCGGCAAACGTACTCGCGCCGACGCACTAGTTCAGGGTCTCATGCCTGCGCGTCGGTTACTATCAAAGGCTAGGATAAGACCCGCACCTCCGAGAAGGCGACGCCGCCATCTTTCGGCGCGTCGGCGCGAGCGTGGTTCACGCACGCTATGGTTGCTCTCCAGTCCTGCGCCGGTTTCGCCACTTGCAGCAGCCGATCGCGAAGAGGCCGCAACCAAGCAGTGCAATGCCCGATGGCTCTGGAACGGCAGACGCCTGAGTGGTAACGCCAACCGTGAGGAAGTCTACGGCCCAGCCGTCGCCGCCGTCGCCGCCTTCATCGATTGTCAGCGTGAGCGTGTTCGTGCCAAGCAGCGTCGAGGGATCAATGCCAATCGTAAAGAAGTGCACCACAGGTCCCGTTTCGTTCAAGCTGTTCAGCTTCGCCGTGAGGGCCGCATCGACGGTTCCATTGATTGTCGCGATGAAAGGCTGACCGAAAACCGGATTCTGAAAATCGTCAGCGGCAATCCCCAAGGTCAGTGTGCTGACAGTCTGGCCAGCGGGAACGAGGCTGCTGTAGTTCAAGACGAGGACTTGAGGTCCATTGATGCGCTGGGGGCTACTTGAATAGCCATCATGAGAAGCCGTTTGGACACTGCCCACATAAATCTGGTCAGTGCCGGGAAAGTCTCCAGGGGAAGGACTGAAGGGAAACCCATGACCGAGGAACAGTGAGGCGTCAGTTACAACATTTGCTGCCAGGCCCTGGAGAGTCGCCCCAGCCTTTGGATCGCTGGGGTAGGTTGCCCCGCTGTTCAGAACATTTTCGTTGCCGTACTCGATGATTCCCCCCATCGCGGGCATCATCCAGGTGCCAGCCAAGAGGAGTGTGCCGGCGCACTTTAGGAACATGCGTCTCATCGAAAGATCTCCCTGCGGTGCGTCGTTTGGAACACATGTAGCCCGGAACGTCCAGGCAATAGGCTTCCACACAGCAATATCGTAGGGCACCTTGTTGACGAGCCTGCAAGCCGTAAAGCTCATGGGCTACTGTGAAAGCATCGCTTACTGTACGGATCGGAAGCTCAATCTGCAAGGGAGCCGAGAAAAGGCCAGGATCAAGTCTGTCTCGCGGATCACGGCGTCGAGCTTTTGGATCAGGTCATCCTTCGGGATCAGCGCAGGCTCGGAGAATTCCCTGGGCCGATCGCGGCTGTCGGGCTCGATCTGCTTGGACAGATTTCGACAAGACAACTATGCAGCTGTCTGGCTGCCTTGCACGGTCAAAATTGGCACCTTCGCGGACGCACCCCAGACGACATGTCTTGGATAGACTATCGGTCCCCTTGCGATCGACGAGATCCCCAGCCGAGCGTTTTTGCGGATTTTTCCAGGGAATCGAGCTCGTCATGAGAAGCGGCCCGTCCGAAAATGAAGAATTAAAGAATCCCTAATATCGCGTGAAATTCGCCTCCCAAACACATTTTGCGCCAAGGGCCTTTTTAGTCCCAAAATGACCACCACGCAAAAAGCCCGTGTTTTTGACACTTTCTGGGGCCTCGACCTGGCATTTCGCGGGGGCCCCATTCTCAATATGCTTAGGCGATGCCAAAAAACGCGTGTTTTCCGCGATTTTTGCATAGTGCGGATTTCGGAAAAGAGAAGCTATCATGCCCTTTTCGCTGGGGAGGGATTCTGACGCCGTATTGGTTCAACTGCCTGCTGCGGAAAACCGGGCGTACGGCGTGCGGTGGATCTTCGGTTTCTCATGGGCCTGGAGCGCGACGATCTCCGCCATCAGTTTCGATACGCCGGCTGCCGTGTCGTGCACTTCCAGGCTCACACTGCTCTCCCAGCGCCCGCCGGGCGGAAGAAGGCGCACGCGTCCACGTTCGCGTTCGAAGCTCTTGAAATTCGTGAAGTTGGTTGCCGGCTCCAGGCCGGTGACGTAGCCGTCTTCGGCGGCCGCACAGTTTCGCCAGACGGTGAAACAAGGCAAATCGCTCTGGTTCCAGCGCAGCGCCAGGCCGCGATCTGCCGCCGAGTTGTAAAGCATCGCCAGGGTTCGCCCCGCCGCATCGCTCAGCAGCTCATAGGCGTAAACCTGCTCGGTGAATCCGGCTGTGGGACCGGGGTAGGTATCAAACGTATCGATTCCCTCCGCGGCGCGCGGCGTCTGCGGCGCCAGCTCTCGAATGGGGGCGACAACCCGGCTGCCTGCTTCCAGGAACGGAGGTCCAATATTGCAGTGGTACAGGATCTCCAGCTCGGCAGGCTCGGCACCACGATTTTCGACGATGTCGTGGATGACGATGCGGTGCGAGCCAGGCACAGTCGTGATCGTCGTGGTCAGCGCCAGATGCGGAAAGAAGAGACAACCCTCCTCGACTTGCCCGATGACGCTCAGCTCGTGCGGCGGATCGAGGTTCACGCGCACTTCGACATAGTGAGCGGGCTGATTGGCAATCCGGCCGTGCAGCGTCAGCTTGCTCCGCGTCGTTTGCCCCGTCTTATCCGTGACGACATCTTCTCCTGGGGGCCCATTCGAAGTCAGGCCGCAGCGGCAGAGCAGCTCATCGAAGCCGCCGAGCCAACCAAGCCCGCCGCGTTCGTCGAGATGGACAAACTTGGGATGCACCGGCCCGAGCACCGGCGCACGCCAACCGAGGAAGTTGCCGCGATATTCCCCCCGCCATAGCCCCATGCCGCGGGTCGGCAGCACCGAGTAGGAGAGCGCACCATTGTGCACTTCCACCAGGTCGATCCCGTCGCGGAGCCCGCCGCGCAACGTGCGCTTCCGAATCGACCAGTCGTGCGGCGTCGGCAGCCTCAAACTGTCGTTGCCGACGGCAAAGCTGTCGAGCCAGACGTCGTTGAAGGCGTCGGTGAGAGTCCAGGTTTTGTAGCGCGTCATTCTGCAGGTCTCCAGCAATCTACAGTTGTACGGGTGCACTGGTCGAATTTGGGAGTCGATCTTCTGCTATCTCTTCACCCGGCCCCTCACGGGGCTCGGCTCGCCGGCGAGCCGTGCCCTGTAAGGGGCCGAGTGAAGGGCCGAAGATGTTATACGTAACGCGCTGCCAGGCGGCGTTTTCTAGATTTGACGTGAAAAGGGGGTTAAACGAGACATGAGACTAATGCGCAACGCCCGGTTCCCAGACATACATGAACGCCGCCCCGCTCGGGTTGCTCAGTCCCGGCAGGTCGAGCTTCACGTTGATCTGGCTTGGGATCTTGGGCATGGCAGCGTAGATGCTGCCTCGGTAGCCTTCGCAGCGGTCGTAGGCGACAATCTCGGCATCCTTGATGCAGGCCATGTCCATCGCAGCTTGAATGGCGTCCGGCAGGTAGCCGACCACATCGACCAGGCCGAGTTTCTGGGCGTCGGTGCCACTGTAGACGCGACCGTCGGCCAGCGTGCGGACATGGTCTTCGGGCATGCGCCGGCCCTCGGCGACCACGTGCACGAACTGACCGTAGAAGCTGTCGACCAGTCCTTGCAAGATGGCGTGCTCTTCCGGTGTCATGGGCCGGCCGGGATTGCCGATGTCTTTGTTCGGACCCGATTTGATTGGGTCGCTGCTTACGCCGATCTTCGCGAACAGGCCGCTGGCGTTGTAGAGGCTCATGATCACGCCGATGCTGCCGGTGACCGTCGTGGGATGTGCGTACACCTTGTCGCAGCCCATCGCCAGGTAGTAAGCACCGCTGGCCGCCACGTCCATCATGCAGGCGACGACCGGTTTGTGCGTATCGCGGCGGAAGCTGAGCACCTCTTGATACATGATGTCGCTGGCGGTGACTGCGCCGCCGGGACTGTTGATACGCAACACCACGGCTTTGACGTGCTTGTCGTCGGCCGCCGCATCGAGGCGTTCGCGGAACAGGGATAACGGGTTGTCGCCGCTGCCAAACATGCCGCTGCTGCGGGCGTTCATGATCAGGCCTTCGACGTCGATGATTGCGACCTTATCCCGGCAGTACCAGTGTTCCGGGTCGGTGATCACGGTCTCCTCGACGGGGCCGCTGCTGTTGGTGGGCGTAAGCAGCAGGCTGTTGAAGCAGCCGGTCGAGGCGAAGGTGGCGACGACAAATAGGGTCCATCTGAACATGCTCAATCCCCACGGGGCGGAAAGGGTGGGGACTATAAGGCCTGCGGTGAACCGAGTCAAGTCGAGGGACCCGCTTCCAGGAAGTAGCGATCGACGTGTTTCTGCGGCAAGGGAGCGGTGATCAGGCTGACGATCACGCCCAGAACGAGCGAAATGATCAAACCGTAAATAAGCGGGTCGAGGCCGAACAGATAGACGGGTGCGAAGGTTTCGCCGGCCGGACCTGTCTTGCCCTCCTTGCCTACTCCCATGCAGCCCAACACCCAGAGCGTCGAGAGCGTCAAAAAGCCGCTTAGCAACGAGGCGAGCGCGCCGGCTCGGGTGGCGCGCCGCCAGTACAGGGCCAGGACGGTCGGACCGACATACGTGCATGCCATGCCCGCGCCGGTGAAGATGATGAGGTACTGCAAAAAGGCGGGTGGCCAGAGCGCCCCAATCGTAACGATGAGGCCGACCACGGCTGTGGTGCCGTAGCTGATGCCGCGCACCATGCGCGGCGACACGGCCGGGTTGATGTTGCGCTGATAGATGTCGCGCACCAGGCTGGAACTCATAAGCAGCAAGTAGCCCGCCACGGCCGACATGGCGGCCGCGTAGGGCGCTGCCAGGATCAATCCTCCAAGGAGCGGCCATTCGGAAGTCACGTTCAGGGCCATCGCCGGCATGATGCTGTCGGAGTGTTTCAGGTACTCCGTCGGATAGAGGGCCCGCGCGCAGACAAACGTGACGACGAGCGGCAGATAGATGAGAGCATAGTAGAAGCCGATCATGAAGAGTGAGGTGCGCAGCGTCGGCGTGTCGCGGCAAGCCATCAAGCGCACCATGCCGACAGGCTGGCCCATATTGCCGATCGTCCACAGGAAGAAGAAGGAGACTGCCAGGCCGGGGCCTAGATAGTCGTCGGGGCCGGGCCCGGTCAGCAAGCGCGGATCGACTTCTTGCAGCTTGTGCGAGGCTGCTGTCAAGCCGCCGACCTTGGAGAGGGCCAGGAACATGAGCAGCAGGGCTCCGGCTACAATCACCACGCCTTGAAGCACGTCTGTCCAAGTCACCGCCCAGAAGCCGCCGTAGGTGGTGTAGGCGACGACCGTCAGCGAGAAGATGATGATGCCCAGGACATAGTCCGGGTAGCGGAGTCCATAGAAGCCGTCCGCATCGGCGCCGTCTTCCCTCCATACATGGGTGGCCTTCAGGGTGCTGGCTGTCGCTCCACGAAGTGCTTGATAGCCCGTGGTCTCAGTGACGCCGCCGGACGCTTGCTGCATGATCAGCCCGCCGGCTTTGAACTGGCCGACGAGGTTGAAGAGCAAGAAAATCAACAGAAAAATGCTGGCGAACAAACCCAAAGCTGGGCTTTGAAAGCGGTCGCGGAGCACGTCGGGAACCGTAATGGAGCCGGACAAGCGAGAGACCTGGTTAAGTCGTTTTGCCAGCACTCCTTTGCTCACCAGGCCCGCGACCATGTAGCCGGCGATCCACAGCGCCATGATCCAGCCGTTGCGATAGATCAGTGAGGGAAAGCCGACGAAGCTGCCGGCGCTGACCGAGGTGGCGACGTAGGTCAGGCCCAGCACCCAGGCGTTGAGCTGGCGGTCGCCCAGGAAATACTCCTTGAGGAAGGAGCCGCGTTTGAGCAGGTGGTGCGAGATTCCGCCCAGGAGGAAGACGCCACCCATGTAGGCGCCGAACGCGACCAGCGTATACGGCGACGCCGTGACGGCATCAGCTCCGCTTGCCAGAAGACTAAGCATGCTCCTCGCCTTCTTCTGGATCCTTGCCAAGGTCGTCGTCCGCCATGAAACCAAAGCAGAACCAGACGGAGAACACCAGGCAGAGCCCCCACGGCAATACGACGCTCCAGAAAACCCAGCTCGGCATGCCCAGAATCAAACTCAACTCCGCGGCAGGCAGGCCATAGCCAAGGACGTATGCGGAAGTCACGCTCCAGATCAGGCATGCGGCGAAGAGCGACAAAATGACCAAACTCTCGCGGCGGGCGTTGCGCAGGAGACGTTGTTCCTTGGCAGGTTCAATATGAGGATCGGCCATTGCAATTCACCTCGAAATTAGGCTTGCCGTCGAATCGTTTAACCGCGACCCGAAGGGGAGCGCGTCACAGAATCCCATTTGCAACCACCTTTCACGGCACAAACTGAAGGCCACTGGTGTGCTGTCCGTTCACGCGCTCGCCGCTGGCTCGCGGTTAAACGAGTC
>DATGZX010000165.1:0-8772 GCA_035296965.1 Gemmataceae bacterium | reverse complement strand
CGACCCGATTCGGTCGCTGGCCGAGCGCGAGCATGATGATGCGCGCGTTACGACTGTTCACGGTATTTCGCCTCTGCCTTTTCAAACGGCGAAGCTTGATCTTTTCATAGGGGCGCACCGGGCGTACCTTAACAGTGTCTTTCATGGTGACATCTCCAAGGGCGAACTCCAGAAAGTCCCCCTGGAGATGTCCTATTCCGATCAGTGGCGTTCAGCTGCGCCTAAAACTTCACATTCCAATGGCTTGCGACGCGAAAGTTGCCAGCTGAAAGTGGCAGTACAATCTGTCCGTTGTACGGTCGTAGATCACTGCTCCCCCGGCGGTTGGTCTAATGATGCGCGGCTGGCGAGGAATGATGCTTTCAAGGATAGCAGCATAATACCTGATGCCAGCCAGCAGTTCGGATAACACCCCAGCCCTCTGAATCGTGACGATCCCACCATTATTCTGCGTCCAAGGGGGCATCGCCTCCATTAACGGAACATCGGCTGGATTGTATGTGTCATGATTGTTCCAGTGGTTATGAATCAATGGTCGTAATGGATAATTGTGACGGAAGTCGGCCAAGCCAACTGGTAAACCTACCGAGGCTCTTTGTCTGCGAAACTGGACCCGCGAATTATACGGCATCAGTTACACCGTCTATACGTGCCGTTATCTTCTGCCCCGGCTGCCACTATACCATTCTCTGTCGCGTTCCAAAACACCGTGCATCCGCAGGATTTGCGACAGCGCGGATAGACAGCAACCTCGCCAGGTTTGATCCATACGGGCCCTGCGCACCTCCAGCAAGCGTGCGATCGCCGGGGACCAGCGAAGCCGTCTGGCTTGGTTCATCGGCGACTGCGAACTGGACATGAATTGGCCGGCGTACGGCTTGCGACGCAATGCTAGGGCGCTACGGGAGTTTGGGAATGAGGAATAATGACGAACGAGAGAAAAACATATAAAACAATACAGACCTATCAACGGTCTAGTAAGCGTCTTTCAAAATCGCTTCGCAATCGTCGACGGTCACCGGTCGCGGGTTGACGCGCAGGATGCGCTTGATGCCCATGGCCTTTTCTGCCAACTGGCGCAGTTGCGTTTCCTGCACGCCCAGATCGAGCAAGCGCGTGGGGATGCCAATTTGCGACCGAAGTTTCTCCACGGCCCGAATTGCAGCCTCTGCGGCCTCCTCTTCGGACAAATGCATAACGTCTTCACCAAGGAGCCTGGCAATCGTGGCAAATTCGCCGCGCCGCTCCGGTAAATTGAAACGCATGACATAAGGCAGCAGCAGACCATTACCGGCGCCGTGGGAACAATGCGTCGCACCGCCCACCGGATATTCGAGCGCATGCACGAGGGCGACCCCCACGTTGGAGAATGCCAGGCCTCCGAGCGTTGCCCCCAGGGCCATTGCTGCGCGCGCCTCGCGATCGCTGCCTTGCTGCACCGCGCGCGCCAGGTTGGCGCCGATCAGAGAGATCGCCTTCTCCGCGAAGCAGTCGCCAAGCGGGTGCCGGCCCTGGTACGTGCTGCGCTCCCCGGCCGGCAGCGGAAAAATCTCATTGTCGATGGCGGTGTAGGCCTCGATGGCATGCGTCAGGGCGTCAATGCCGCTGTCGGCAGTCAACTTCGGTGGACAGGAGAGCGTCAACTCCGGGTCGACGAGAGCCACGCGCGGACGCAGGTGATTGCTCAGAATGCCGACCTTCAATTTGTTCGCGCTGTCGGTAAGGACCGCCGCAGCCGAGACTTCCGAGCCGGTGCCGGCCGTGGTCGGCACGCAGATCAGCGGCAAAATGGGTCCTGACACCTTATCCTCGCCGACATAATCGCCTGCAGTTCCGCCGTGGGCAAGCACGGTGGCGCTGACCTTCGCCAGGTCCATGTTGCTGCCGCCGCCCAGGCCGAGGAGAAGGTCCGGCCGAAATTGCCTGGCGTTTTCAATGCAGCTCTCCGCCGCACGAAAAGAGGGCTCCGGCTCGCCACCGCTGAAGATCTCCACGGCGATCCGGTTCGCCTGGAGCGGACTGCGAATGTACTCCGCCAGGCCGGTCTTGACCAGGACAGTGTCGGTGACGATGAAGACGCGCTTGGCGCCCAGCCTCAGAGCGATGTCCCCCAGCTGTCCCGCCGCACCAAAACCGAAGAGTAACTGCCCCGCGGAATGAAACGTCCAGGTGGTCCGCATTGCCTTCTCCATCAAGCTCGGGTAGTAGCTCAAGCTGGCAGCTCGAGCCAGCAGGCGCTCAAGCTGCCAGCTTGAGCTACGAAACTACCGTTGCGTTCTTTGGCCATTAACCTTACACTATTCGTGTTAGTTTTGGAGCACGACTCATGGCGTACCGGTCGGACATCCTTCTGGACCTTCTCTTCCCCCTAGCGGGGGATCGGTCTTAGGTACGCTGTCAGCTGTCGAAGTAAAATTTGCTGATATCGGCCCTGGGACCTGAAAGTCCCAGGGCTTTTTTTATTTGAGCGGAGCACGAGCATGTCCGAGAACAACCGGCTGATCATTTTCGACACGACCCTGCGCGACGGCGAGCAGTCACCGGGCGCGAGCATGAATCTCACCGAAAAGCTGGAGGTTGCACACGCCCTCAAGGACCTGGGAGTGGATGTGATCGAGGCCGGTTTCCCGATCGCGTCTCCCGGCGATTTCGATGCAGTGCTGGAGATTGCCCGGCAGGTGGAAGGACCAATCATCTGCGGCTTGGCCCGCTGCAACCAGGAAGACATCGATCGCGCGTGGGAGGCCCTGCGCGATGCGCCCCGGCCGCGCATCCACGTCTTCCTCGCCACCAGTGCCATCCACCGCGACTTCAAGCTGCACATGGCCAAGGAAGAGATCCTCCGCCGGGCCGTCGAAGGCGTCACCCGCGCCCGAGGCTACTGCGAAGATATCGAGTTCTCGCCGGAAGACGCCTCCCGCACGGAGCTGGACTTCCTCGCCGAAGTGGTTGAGCGCGTGATCGAGGCGGGAGCCACAACGGTCAATATCCCGGATACGGTAGGCTACGCCGTGCCGTCACAGTATGCCGCCGCCATCCGCCATTTGAAACAGAACGTCCGCGGCATCGACAACGCGGTCATCAGCGTCCATTGTCACAACGACCTCGGGCTGGCCGTCGCCAACAGCCTGGCGGCAGTGAGGGAGGGGGCCCGCCAGGTGGAATGCACGATCAACGGCCTGGGCGAGCGGGCCGGCAACTGTGCGCTGGAAGAAGTGATCATGGCCGTGAAGACCCGAGCCGATTACTTCGGCCTCGACACTTCCATCCAGACACGTCGCATCTGCCCCACCAGCCGGCTCGTGGCTCACGTGACCGGCATTCAGGTGCAGCGCAACAAGGCGATCGTCGGCCAGAATGCCTTCGCCCACGAGGCCGGCATCCACCAGGATGGCATGCTCAAGGAGCGGACCACCTATGAGATCATGAAACCGGAGGACGTGGGCTTGACGCAAACCGAGTTCGTGCTCGGCAAGCACAGCGGCCGGCACGCCCTCCGCGCCCGCGTTCAGGAACTCGGCTACCACCTGGATGAAGGCCAATTGCAGCAGGTTTTCGAGGGCTTCAAGACTTTGGCGGATCGCAAGAAACTGATCTATGACGCGGACATCGAGGCACTGGCCGAGACCCAGGTCCACAGCGGCCCTGCTCTCTGGACCCTGGACAGCTTTCACACCAGCGACGGCACCGGAACGCTGCCGATGGCTGCTGTTTCGCTCATGCACGTGGATGGCCGCAAGCTTCAGGATGCCGCCTGCGGCGATGGCCCTGTCGATGCGATTTTCAAGACCATCGAACGCATCTCGGGCATCGTCGTCAAACTGCGCGATTACCAGGTGCGCAACATCAGCGTGGGCGAGGACGCCCAGGGCGAGGCGCGCGTCGAAGTCGAGCACAATGGCCGCATTCAACGCGGTCACGCCGTCAGCACCGACATCATCGAAGCCAGCGCGCTGGCTTTCCTCCAGGCGATCAATCGCCTGGCGACACGCCGCCAACCCAAGCTGAATCCGCAGACGGAAACGATCCGGGCTGTGTGAATCACTGGCCGAATATATCGGCATGGACGGGAGCAGTAGGAACAGGCGTCCGGCTGGTTGACAACCGGCCGGACGCCTGTTCCACCGATCAATTCAGATGCGTTAGGCAGGAAGAAGCCCCGGCTGGTCTCCCACACGTGGTCTGCTTCCTGCTGATGCCGATCAGTTCCTTTTCGCGCTCCCGCGTTTGGCTGGCTTGGCGGCCGCATTGGCAAGCAGCTTATCAAAATTCGCCTGATCCAGGTCGATTACCAAATCCTTGCTGTTCTTGGTGACTTCCAAAGTCAGTGGCGATTTTGCGCCCATCAACTTGCCGTTGAGCAGGTCTTCCTTCTTTTTGATTAGCTCGATGCTGACGCGGTACTTCCCTGGCGGCAGCCCTTTGTCTTGCTTACCCATGACGAAGAAACTGCCATCGTAGGGATCGTAGGCGGCCGCGTACGTATCATATTTCGTGCCTGATGCCTCCAGCGGCACAAACACGATGCGCATGCCCTCGCCTTCGTCCGCGAGAAATGGCTCGCCGCCTTTGATCACTCGGCCACGGGCTTTGACGAACCCGGAATCGCCACAACCAAGAGCAAGAAAACCGGCGAGAAAGCAAACTCCCAGACGCTTGACCAGATGCATGTCATTGCTCCATCTGAGCCGGGCGCGTCAACCCTCGCGCCTTCTCCGGCGGGACTTTGCGCCCGGCTCAGAAATCTTAGGACTCAATAGCTATTCGACTGGATCACGTATCCATCGTTCTTGGACTGCAGAATGCACCAGGTGAAATTGTCGATGCCGTTGCTGATGAAATGCACGCTGCCGTCTGCGAAGGCAACGTTGACACCGCCAGTGTGGGCACTGCGCGCCATCGCCGAATTCTGTTGATCCTGACCTTCGCCAGCGGCCGGATTACCTGGCACGGCGGGGAAACAGCCATAGTCCAAAGCGCCGAGGCCATAAAACCAGAACTTGTAGCAATTCTGCATTTCATCGCCGTAGGTCTGGCCGTCAGGGCTATCGAGTGTGTTATTCGGCGTTGGATTGTAACTGCGCCCTGCGTTGACGATGCTGCAACCCGGATAGCCGATCGCCCAGGTCCCGCGGGGGTCGAGTTGGTTGTAGCCGGCACGGATCTCGGTGAACGCGCAAGTATTGGATGTCCCGTCGGTAATATCAGCGATTTTCGTGCCGTTGGTGCCGTTCCCGCTCATGAAAAACAGGGGCCCCTTGCTCACCGGCGGATTTGCAGGATTGCCGGGGACCACGCCGTCGCCGGCGCTGCCATCGTACGGATTATTGCTAGTCGCGTTGCCGCCGTTGCTCGTGTGGTCATTGTCGGTGAATCCCGAGGTGGCCGCGTAATTGCCGCGAGCCCAAACGGCTTCAGGGGGCGTATCGTAGGGATAGGTCATGGGATCTGTGCTTGCTTCATCATCGTAAGGAGTTTGATTATTGGGATCCGACGGGCAGAGGTAGACTTTGATCTTGTTGCCACGAAGAGCACGCCAGGTGCGGTCGAAGCTGGTGAAAGGCGCAGTGGTGGGGGGCAGACCCGTACCAATCGAAGGCGTGGAGAAGAATCCCGGCGGAAGCGTCGTCCCGGGGTAAGCGCCCACATTTACGGAGTTATAAATGTTCCCCTGCTCGATGTAAGGCAGCAGGTAAACGGCCCAGTTCGGTCCGAATGGAAACGTGAGGTCCTGGCAATCGTGGCGTCCGTCCTGGGCGTAGGGGACGTAGCAACCGACGGGGAATCGTTGGTAAGTACTCTCATAATTCATATTCGCGAGAGCAATCTGATGAAGATTATTTTGGCAGCTCATGCGGGCGGCCGCTTCGCGGACCTTTTGCACCGCAGGCAGCAGCAGACCGACAAGAACTGCGATGATCGCGATCACCACAAGCAACTCGATGAGTGTAAATCCGGTTCGGCGCCTCATGAGTACCGCCTCCTTACAAAATGCAACACTAGGTTGATGCAAAGCGAGATACAGTTCCTGAGTAATCCATATCTGTGCAAAGTTTGCCTAGATTTGATGTGGATATGGTGAAGAATGCCGGCGCGCGATGCGTTTTGCTCAATCCCGATGCCGAGGTTAAAGAGGAGTTTATCCTGGACGGCGAAGCTGAGTAAAATTCAATTTTCTCCCTTCATTTCTAAATGAGACACTCATTCGGTGACTTTTCACTCGTCGCTGGAAATCGAATCAGCAGCTGTGCTCATTTAGCGGCGCTAAATTCTCTCACCTCGCCATCGCCACGCCCGGCAATCTGCTCCCGCGGCAGACAGTCATCCGTCGCCGCTGCCATGACAACGAACGGACGGCGGCGGGACATGCTTGCCAGGTGCCCGCTCGCGCTACCTCAGCGCGCTTAGCTCCGTTGGGGGGCGAGTGGACCATCCATGCGGAATGGACAGGTTGCCACTGTTCAGCTTCCCTCGTTCTCAGCGGAAAAGATTAGCAAAGAGAAGCTGTTCGATGACGTGCAGTTGCGCGCTCCTGATCGCGAATCGGTCTAAATAGTCTTGACTATCGCATTGCTTAGGCTAGACTACTACAAAGATTTGATTGGGCTTTTCTGTCAATCAGGAGGCGCTAATGAAACGGGTCCGCTCGCTACACTCCGGTTTCACGTTGATCGAGCTGCTGGTCGTGATTGCCATCATTGCCGTGCTAGTCGGACTGCTGCTTCCGGCGGTTCAAAAGGTCCGCGAGGCTGCCAGCCGCATCCAGTGTGCGAACAACCTGAAGCAGCTAGGGCTCGCGCTGCACAACTACCAGACCACAACAGGCGCATTCCCCACGACATGGTTGCCGCTGCCGCAGCCCGACCCGGCCGTACCCTCTGCCTATTACACACTGCCAACGCCGGTCAGCCCCGCTACCCCCAGCCCGCTGATAGTGGGTCCCTCTGTCTTCGTCTTGATCCTGCCTTATATCGAACAGGGCAACGTCTACAACCTGATCGACACCAGCAAGTCGTTCTTCGACCCTGTGAACATGCCGGGGCCGTCGCCCGCCAATAATCCGGCCTACTCGACTCCCATCAAGACGTTTCTGTGCCCATCCGCCCCAGGGCAGCCGGCCGTCGATTACTCAGCGGAGCTCACCCAAAGCTTTAACAACTTCGGAATTATCCTTAGCTATCCACCCGGCTTGATCTTCGGGAGAACGGACTACGCGCCAGATGCCGGCATGGAAGCCGATATTCCAGGCATCAATATCACCGCAGGCGCATCGATCATCACCCAGCCTCCTGGTCGCCCGGTGCGCATTACGGACATAACGGATGGCACATCCAACACGATCATGCTCATTGAAGATGCCGGCCGCCCCGCTTGGTACCGGCGCACCGGCATTGTGCCGCCTAATGGCTACACGCCGAACCTCGGCACCTACAACGGCGACGCCAACGGCCCCGCCCCGCAGGGCGGCGGCGCCTGGGCCGATCCACTCAACTACATCGCCACCAACGGTGCCGATCCGACTGGATCCGGGATTGCCGCCGGCGGCAACTTCGACGGGATGCCCGCGGCGCCGTGGACATGCTCGGAGGGGTGCAGCAACGACAGCGAGATCTTCTCGTTCCACACCGGCGGGAGCAACATGTGTTTCGGCGATGGTTCCGTCCGCTTTGTGGTGAACGGGCTCACGATGAATCAGATGCAAGTTTTGCTCAGTCGAGCCGGCGGAGAGGTAATCGGCTTCGACTACTAATTTGCCGTTGGTAGTTTCCCGCAGTGTGGCCTGTCGGCCGGCGCGCCTACCACGCCGGCCCGCAGTCCTGAGCGTAGCGATCTCATCCGGAGGTATTGGGCAATGAGAAAGAACCTCTTCTCCCTGGCGGCCGCGCTTTCGCTCTTATGCTCCTCGTGCGGCACGAGCAACTTGTACCCCGTTGACGGCAAGTTAACGTGCGACGGCGTTCCGGCGGCGGGGGCTGCGGTCTTCTTCCGCCGCCAAGGCGGTGACCCCGTGAACGAGCCCAGCATCATGGGTATTACTCAGGACGATGGCACGTTTGAGCTCGTCTGCGGTTCCCTGGGCAAAGGCGCTCCTCCTGGCGAATACGATGTCCTCATCGAATGGCGAGAAGGTTCCGGAAACAACAAAGGATTCGCGAAACGTGTTCCAGACAAACTCAGAGGCCGTTATGCGGATTCTCGACATCCTCTGCTGCACGTCACCCTCGAGGCCCAGAGCAATCACCTGCCTGCCTTCGAGATATCGAATGCCGGCCTGCCTGCCAAGAGATGAGCGCCGACAAGCTTCTCTGGTTCGCTGGTTCCCTGGTTCACGAATTCCGAGCCTGTGAGTTTTTGCCTTTTCTCCGGTGGGTGCCCTAAGTTCAGTTCCCGGAGCCTAAGTTCTGGACCGGTCTCCTGACCAGGCCAGTTGCCGGACCGCAGGTTTCCTCTCGCTCAGGGAGGCCTGCAGTCGGGATCATGGCACGATCCCGGAGACTGTGACAGAACGGAGGGAAATAGAACCCAACGTGAACCTCCACGGGGCAAGGCCGTGTCCTCGCAGATCCGGTGTTCGACACTGGTTGGCCGCTTGGGCGAGCGGCAGCGATTGTCCTCCCCTCGCCCCGGTATTCCGGGGAGAGGGGTCGGGGGTGGGCTGATGAAAACCGCGGATAAGACGGCCATTTTCGGCTAGTGCACTTGTCCTGGAGTGTTGCGCCTTTTCCCCTCTCCCCCGTACTCGGGGGAGAGGGGCAGGGGTGAGGGGGTTAG